>NZ_JBVHPX010000018.1:0-176509 GCF_055567735.1 Streptomyces sp. NPDC026394 | reverse complement strand
GGGGGGGGTTCCACGGGCCCGTTTGGGGGGGGGGGGCCGGGGGCGGGGCGGGGGGGGGGCGGGCCCCCCCCCCCGGGGGGGGGGGCCCCCCGGGCGGGGGGGGGGGGGGGTGTGCCCCACCCCCCCCCCCCGCCACCGTACGAGGGCTCGGGCTTCGCGCTCCCGGACAGGTACCAGGACAGGGCTCGCCTCAGCGACGCAGGACGGTCTCCCGCTCCATGCGCGACAGCTTCTCGGGGTTGCGTACGGCGTAGAGTCCGGTGATGCGCCCGTTGTCGACGTGCGCCGTCACGACGGTGTCCAGTTCGCCGTCGAGGTGGATGAGCAGCGCCGGGCCGGCATTGATCTGGGCCGGCCGCAGCGTGATCGCCCCGGTCTTGCGCAGCCCGCCGACCAGCAGGCGGGCCACCTTGTCGACCCCGACGACCGGTCGCAGGACGGCTTGCTTGACCCCGCCGCCGTCGCCCAGGAGGACGACGTCCGGCGCGAGGATGTCGACCAGGGTCTGCAGATCGCCCGTTTCGACCGCCCGTCGGAAGGCGTCGAGCGCGTCACGCGTCTCGGCCGGGGAAACGGTTCCGCGCGGCCGGCGCGCCGCGACGTGGGCCCGTGCCCGGTGCGCGATCTGGCGGACCGTGGCCGGGCTCTTGTCGACGGCTTCGGCGATCTCGTCGTACCCGAGGTCGAACACCTCACGCAGCACGAACACCGCCCGTTCGGTCGGCGTGAGCGTCTCCAGCACCAGCAGCATCGCCGTCGAGACGCTGTCGGCCAGTTCGACGTCCTCGGCCACGTCGGGCGTGGTGAGCAGCGGTTCGGGCAGCCAGGAGCCGACGTAGGACTCCTTGCGGCGGCCGAGCGTACGCAGCCGGCCCAGCGCCTGGCGTGTGGTGATCCGGACCAGGTACGCGCGCTGCTCCCGTACCGTGGCGAGATCGACGCCCACCCACCGCAGCCAGGTCTCCTGCAGGACGTCCTCCGCGTCGGCGGCCGAGCCGAGCAACTCGTAGGCGACGGTGAACAACAGATTGCGGTGGGCGACGAACAGCTCGGTGGCGAGGTCCGTGCTTCCGCCGTCGGCGAGCCGTCCCGCCGTGTCCGCTGTGGGCTCGCTGCACTCACTGTTCACCGGGTTCACGGGCTGCTCCTGTCTTTTCTTTTTCGACCGTGCTACGCGCACAAGACGCCGGGCGCCGCCGCGTTGTGACATCCGTGGACAGTGGCATACGTCACGCGACCGCCCTGTCACAGAGGGCGGGGCACCGGCGTCTTGTGGTCGTTCAGAGCACACCACGAGTGAGGACGAAGCCATGAACGCGACCCGGTTCAACCTGTTCGAGAACGAGCTCGGTGCTAAGTTCGCCAAGCGGTTCGCCAACGCCGGCCTGATCGTCCAGCAGTCGTCGCTGCCGAAGGCGACGCAGGAACTGATGGCACTCCGCGCCAGTCAGATCAACGGCTGCGGCTGGTGCATCGACGTGCACACCAAGGAGGCCGCGGCCTCCGGTGAGACCGCGGTCCGGCTCAACCTGGTCGTCGCCTGGCGCGAGTCCACCGTGTTCACCGAGGCCGAGCGGGCGGCGCTGGCGTTCACGGAGGAAGGCACCCGGCTCGCCGACGCCAACCAGGGGGTCTCCGACGAGACGTGGGCCCAGGTGCGCAAGCACTACGACGACGACCAGACCGCCGCGCTGATCGCCGTGGTCGCCCTGATCAACGCGGCCAACCGGCTCGCCGTGATCACCCACCAGCAGGGAGGTACGTACGAGCCCGGCATGCTGGCTGCCGCGGTCAACTGATTGCCGGGAAGGGGGGAGGGGCCGGCCCGAGCTGTGCTCTCCGGCCCCCTCGGCGGGGCCGGAGCCCCGGGTCAGGCCGTCGAAGGGGCGCCCGGCCCGGGCCCCTTCGGCTCCCAGCACAGCAGGTCACCGCACGAGCCCCGCCAGAACGTCCGGTGCGGGCGGGGCCCGTCGGGACGCGGGAGCTGCTTCCCCGCAGGGTGGTGCGCCGTCATGCGGCACGACGACGTGCCGGGGCAGGGCGTCAGCCGGGGGCCCACACCGGTACGGACCAGAGCCTGCTCAACCGTTTCGCTCGCCACCGCCAGTTCCAGGCTGCCCTGTGCGGCCTGTACGGCACCGCGGATGCCCAGGAGCGTGTAGAGGCTGGCGTTGTCGCACCAGGTGATGCCGGACAGATCGAGCCGCAGCCGGCGGTGGCCGGACTTCAGGTGGGCGACGGTGGCTTCGCACAGCAGGCGCACCGTACGCACGTCGAGTTCGCCGGCGACCCCCAGTTCGGTGGCGCCGCCGGCCGCACGGCGGGCGCTGACGGTCAGCCGGAGATCGGGTGGCTCGATCAGCGGGAGCCGGAGAAGCGAGGCCGTGAGGGGCGAGCTGCCGCGCATCGGTCCCTCCAGGTCGGCCGTCGGGCGGGCCCAGGACATGGCCCATCGAACGCCGACCAGACTTCCCGGCACACCCTGCGCCCTCCGGAGCATTGGGGCCACGGTAGCGGCCGCGGCCGTGGCGCGGAAGCTGAGCTGCCGGAAGGGCCTCGGGAGGTGCAGCGGACGGACTTCAGTGCGGCCGGGGCTCCCGGACAGCGCCCCGGCCGCCTCCCTCGGAAACGGTCTCGCCGTGTGTACGTGAATGCGTCGGCCGGGCTGGTCGGCGAGGTGGCCGCGCCGGCCGTCACGGTGACGTCCGCGGTGCCCTTGTCGTCGAGGAGCCGGTGCGGTGCCGTCACCGTGATCCGGGACGGGGGCCGGACACTTCCACGGTCGCCGCGACGTCCTTGCACCACACGGTGGCCCCGTCGGCGAACCCCGAGCCGCCGATGACGACCTGCTGGGTGCCGGCTTCCCCGCTGCGCGGAGTGACGGCGCTGACGACCACGGGCGCGGGACCGCCGTAGGCGAACTGGCCCAGCGGAACGGCAGGTGACGTGCCGAACACGGTGGTGACGCGGACGCCGACGATCCCCACCCCGTCGGGCACGGTCGCGGTGATCTGCGTACCGCTCAGGTCGCGTACGACCTCGACGCCCCGGGGGCGGGCCGAAATCGACGACGGCGCGGCGTCGAAGCCGCTGCCGTCGATGACAGCCGTGGTCCCGCCTCACCGGTGCTCGGGCTCACCGTGGTCACCAACGGCCCGGAGGGGACGGCGAGCGCGCCCAGCAGACCCAGGTACGTGGAGTCGGCGTGCTGGAAGGTGACTTGGCTCAGCAAGTCGGCGAGGGTCTTCTCGACCAGGTCGCCGGCGTCGGCGAGTAGTCCGGCTCCGTTCCTCACGGACCCGGCAAGGGGCCGGGGAGCGGCGGTGTCCGGGCCGCCGCCTCCTCCGTGGCGCCCCTCAGCGCTTCTCGGGGGCGGCGAACAGGCCGCGCGTGCCGGTCAGTTCCAGGAGCTGATCGACGGCGCGGTTGCCGGCGCGGATGGTGACGGTCTTGTTCTGGAGCTGCGCCCGGCTGCGCAGGCGCAGCAGTGTGCCGAGGCCCGCGCAGTCGCAGAAGTGCAGGGCGTCGAGGTGCAGGTCGAGGCCGTGGACGGAGTGGCCGAGGGCCGCGTGCAGGCCCGGTTCGACGTGCCGCCCGGTGGCCAGGTCGAGGTCTCCCCGGATCGCGACGCGTGTGCGGCCGCCGTCCGGGGTGACCTCCAGGGCCACGAGACACGGTTCAAGGACCGCTGATGCCGCGGTGCCGCGGGCGAGGGCGCGTTCGGGGTCCTGCTGGGCGAAGGGGGATGCGCAACGCGCAGGCTCCGGCATGGCCTTCCTCTTCCTTGTCGGCTCACCTGCCTCCGCACCCAGGCTCGACCCCGCCGCCCATACACGTCAACCGATACATGAAGAATTTTACGTGCATCTGGGTGCGTGAATCGTCCATCGGTAGAATCAGCGCATGAATGACGTGCCCGAGCCGTACAGTGGGTGGACGTTCGTGACCAGCCGCGCCCGGGTGCTCGCCGCCATCGCCGACGATCACCATGCCCGCATCCGCGACATCGCGGTCCACTGCCGACTGACCGAACGCGCCGTTCAGAAGATCATCGCCGACCTGGAGAGCGACGGTTACCTCTCGCACATCCGGGAGGGGCGGTCCAACACGTACCGGACCGAACCCGGCAAGATCCTGCGCCATCCGGCCGAGGCCGGTCTGACGGTGGCTTCGCTGCTCTCCCTGCTCGTCCAGGACGAAGCGGACCGCACGCCGCCGCCCGGCGAACGCCGCCGGTCCGACGCGACCTGACTCCGGGGCACGCGCGGGCCGGCGGGGCAGCGGCCGGTGTCGCTCACCGGCCGCTCGACGGAGGGCGGCGCGGCGGCTACCAGAGCACGGTCCGCCCCTGGTGGTCGACGAAGTGGAGGCCGGGCTTCCCCCGGTGGCTCTCGATCGTCTCCGCCACCCCGGGAACGCTCTCTTCCACACTGAGATCGGCTTCCATGCCGCCGAGTTCGGTGCGCACCCAGCCCGGGTCCATCAGGAGCAGGGTGCGCGAGTCCCCGGCGTGCCGGGCGGCGTAGCAGCGCATCAGCTGGTTCAGCGCGGACTTGCTCGCCCGGTACAGGTCCTGACCGCCGTCGGTGTTCAGCGTGATGCTCCCCTGGTCGGAGGACATCACGCCGATGGTCCCGTCCGGCACGACCAGCGGGCGCAGGAACTCCACGACGCGCATCGGGCTGAGCGCGTTGGTGACCATGACCTCGGTGAACATGTCCGTCGGCACCTCGCCGATCGGGAGGTCGCCGCGGGTGATGGCGGCGTTGACGAAGAGCAGGTCGAGGGGGCGCCCCGCCAGCCGGTCGCGCAGTGCCGTTATCTGGTCAGGGTCGGTCATCTCCAGCGACTCGACGGTCAGCCGTCCCTCGGAGGTCTCGGCCAGTTCGTGCAGGCCGGTGCGCCGGCTGCCGCGCACCGTACCGATGACGTCCCAGCCGCGGCGGAGGAACTCGGCGGCGAGCCCGAGGCCCAGCGTCCGGGAGGCCCCGACGACGAGAGCGGTCTTGCGGGTGTCGGTCATGTGAATCCTGTCGTGGGTCGGCGGGTCGGTGCGCCGAGGGCGGGTGGTGCACGTCGTGATGAGGGATCGTCGTTCGCGGCCGTCGCCGGCCGGCGACCGTTCGCCGACGGGCGCTCGCACCGGAAGGCACCGGAAGGCGACTCCGGCAGCGGTCGAGGTGAAAGCGGCCGCGTCCGGTCCATGTGGACGCGGAGCGGGCGGCTTTCAGCCCGGATGCCTCGAAGTCCCGGTGGTCTCGCGGCGGTCGGCGGTGGCGGTCTCCAGCGGGATGCGCGGTACCTGACTGCCGATGCCGCCCGCCGCGACGGTGGCGACGATCATGACTCCATTCTCCGAGCGACCCGTTCGGGCGTCCAATACTCTTGCGACCGCATTGATCTCGTTACGGCATGGATCTGGACCTGGATCTGCGCAAGCTCCGCTATTTCGTCGCGGTGGCCGAGCATCAGCACTTCGGCAGGGCGGCCCGGGCACTGTTCATCGCGCAGCCGGTCCTCAGCCGGCAGATCCGCGCGTTCGAGCAGGAGCTGGGCTGCCGCCTGCTCACGCGGACCACCCGCAGCGTCGAACTGACCTCGGCGGGACGGCAGCTCTTCGACGAGGCGCGCACCATCACCACGGTGGTGTCCGCGGCGCTGCGGCGCGTGCACGAGGCCGCGCGGGGCGAGCAGCGGCTGATCGTCGCCTTCTCGACCGGCCTGCACGTGTCGGAGGCGATCCGGACGTTCACGGCGAGCCACCCGGAGGTCGAGATCGACGTCTTCCCGCTGCGCTGGTGGGAGCAGGACGCGCCGCTCCGCGACGGCCGGGCGCACGTCGGATTCCTCCGGCGCCCCTTCGACGACGCGGGGCTGCGCACCGTCCCCATCGGCCAGGAGACCAAGGTCGCGTGCCTGCCCGTGACCCATCCGCTGGCGGACCGCCGCACCCTCACCTCGGCCGATCTCGCCGGTGAGCCGATCCTCGACGTCAGGACGCGGCGGACATCCTCACTGGAGGAGAAGTTCGAGCTCATCGCCTCCGGGCAGGGCATCGCGCTCGTCCCGCTCAGCGTCGCGGGCTCGTACTCCCGCCCCGACCTCGTCTATCTGCACGTGACCGACTCCGCGCCGGTCGGGACCTGCCTGGCCGTACCGGAGAGCGGTTGCACGGACCTCGTACGGGACTTCCTGGACATCGCCACCGCCACCCTGCGCGGGCGCCCCGGCGATACGGAGACGGAGCGGGCGGAGGACGAGAAGCCCGGGGCGGAGCAGGCCGCGAGAGCTGGGGCAGGGGAGTGACGCCGCGTCGGCGCAGCGGCCGGCGGCGCGCCGGTCAGTGCGGCGCCCGCAGGCCGGCGATCGTCATGCGGATCAGCAACTCGTAGCTGTCGTCCAGGTTTTCGGGCAGGCCGAAGGCGTCCTGAGTTTCCAGGACGGCGAAGCCGTGGACGGCCGCACGCAGGCATCGGGCGGCGTGGACGGCGGCGGAGTCCTCCATTCCGTAGGCGCGGAGGGTCGCGGTGATGATGTCGACCAGGCGCGTCCCGGCCTCGGCCGTCCGCGGGTCGGGGCTCTGGAGCACGGCCGAGTAGCGGTGCGGGTGGTGCTGCGCGTAGCGCCGCCACGCCGTCATGAACGCGCGGATCGCCTCGTCGGCGGAACGGCCGAGCACGGCTCGTCCGGCCTGGTCCGCGATGTCGTTCAGGACGCGGGCCGATACGAGTGCCCGCAGGTCGGCGAGATGGCGCACGTGCTTGTACAGGGACGGGGTGGTGACCCCCGCCCGGCCGGACACCGCCGACAGGGTGAGCGCCTCGGGGCCGCCCTCGTCCAGGACCTGCAGCGCGAGATCGACCACCGCGCTCGTGGACAGCGCCGCTCTAGCCACGCGCGCCGCCAGCCTTGACGAACCTCAGGACGGCGGCGGCGACTTCGGCGGGGAACTGGACGTGTGCGTAGTGCCCGGCCCCCTCGATCAGTTCGAGCCGGCCGAGTCCGGCAGGCAGTTCCGCCACGATGCCTTCGCCTTCCGCCACGGGATCGGGCCAGTCGGGATCGAGCGTGCCCATGAGGACGAGAACCGGGCACCGGACATCGGCGAGCCGGGCGCCGGCATCGGTCGGTGCGGACCGGCCCAGCTTGCCGACGACGGCCATCCGGCCCGGCCGGCGCAAGTCCGCCTCGACCGCGGCGAGGTAGCCGCCGAAACCGGCGGGCCGGGCACCCGGGCAGGCGTGGTCGAGGTAGCGCAGCCACAACGGGACGCTGCGCAGGAGGGCGGCGCCCATGAGCAGGGTCGCGCCGGTGCGGTAGCGGGCGTGGGTCAGCAGGTCACCCAGGCTGACCTGCTGCGCGCGGGTGAACGGGCTGATCTCGACGAGGGCGCGGACCAGGTCCGGTGCCTCGGCCGCGGCGATGGTGGCGGCGCCCCCGCTGAAGGAGTGGCCGACGATGACGGCGGGGCCGCCCAGGTGCCTGATCAGGGCGAGGAGGTCGCCGGCCACATCGGTACGGGTGTACGAGGCCCAGCCCGTGCTGGACTCCCCGTGGCCGCGCAGGTCCGTCCGCGCCACGCGGAAACCGGCCGCCGAGAGCCGGGTGGCCACCTCGCGGTAGGCCGTCCTGTTCTCACCCATGCCGTGCGCGAGGACGATCAGCGGACCCTCGCCGGTCACGTCGTACGCCAGGTGCCGGCCGTCCACCGTCAGGACTTCCGTCGTGTGCTCTTCCCGGTTAATGCTCATAACCATAAAGCTAACACCATTAACCAGTGGTGTCGGTATCTCCGTGCCAATGACGTAAGGCCGAGGCCGGGGCCGGTCCGGTGGGGGTCCAGGAGAGCATCTCGCGGGTCGGTGCGCGTAAGGCGGTCATGGTCCTGGTGAAGAAGCTGCCGACGATTGCGAAGTGCGCGCCGGCGTCCTGCTGAGCGGCGACCCGGTACGAGACCTCACGGCCTACCTGGACGCGCTCGTGAGTTTCCTCGCGCACTCCCTCGCCGGAGCCGTCTACCGGGCACTCATCGGGGAAGCCCAGCACGACACGGCCGTCGCGGCGCTGCTCTCCTCCGGTGACATCCTCGGTGAGAGCGCCGCGAGGGTCGTGGAACCGGCGCTCGGCGCGGGCGACAGCGAACTCTCGGTGGAACAGGCGACGGCACTTCTCGTCGGCCCGCCCTTCTTCCACATCCTGTCCGGGCGCAGCGTGGAGAGCGTCGACACCCGCCGACTGGCCGAGGAGTTCACGCGGGTCCTCGGGGGCCGCTGACGTCGGGCGGCTCCTGGCCTGCCGCGCCGGAAGCCCGTCCGTCGCCGGGCGGCCGGTAGCCGACGCTCGGCGACGGGACGGAACTCGGTAATGTGGCGTGCGCCGTTGCAGGGGAAGGGGATCGTATGACCCGATCTGACCGAGCGCCCGAGATCCGTACCGCGTCCGGCGTCGTCCGGGGCCGGTGGCGGAACGGCGTGGCTGTTTTCCGGGGCGTGCCGTACGCCCGGCCGCCCGTCGGCGACCTGCATCTGGCCGGGCCTGTGCCCGCGTTGCCCTGGGACGGCGTTCGCGAAGCCGACGCCTTCGGGCCGGTGCCACCGCAGTCCCTCGCGCTCGGTTACGGCACCGGGCGGCAGAGTACGGAGGGCGCGGACGACTGGCTGACGGTCAACGTCTTCAGCCCCGATCCCGGCGCGGCGGGGCTGGCGGTCATGGTCTGGCTCTACGGCGGCATGTACATGATCGGTTCCTCGGACGGGCCCGGCTACGACGGTACGGCTCTGGCGCGCCGGGACAGCGTACTGGTGACGTTCAACCATCGGGTGGGCGCGGAAGGCTACGGACAGTTCGCGGACGCGCCGCCCAACCGGGCCCTGCTGGACCAGATCGCCGCGCTGGAGTGGGTCCGCGAGAACATCGCAGCCTTCGGCGGGGACCCGGACCGGGTGACCGTCTTCGGCGAGTCGGCGGGCGCGGGCGCGGTGGCCGCGCTGATGGCGATGCCCCGCGCGGCCGGGCTCTTCCACCGTGCCGTGGCGCAGAGCGTGCCGGGCCCCTTCTTCAGCCTGCCGCTGGCCGCGGACATCGGTACGGCCGTCGCCGCCGAACTGGGCGTGGCCCCGACGCGCGCCGCTCTGGCGCCGGTGGCTCCCGACGCCCTGCGGGACGCGGCGGACACCGTCCTGAACACGATGGCGGACCACGGGAAGCGGTGGGGCCGGGCGGCCCGGGCCCGGATGCCGTTCGCCCCGGTGGTCGACGGCGACGTACTGCCGCAGGCTCCCTGGGAGGCGCTGCGAGCGGGCCGGAGTGCCGGCATCGATCTCGTGGTGGGACACACCCGGGACGAATGCCGGGGATTCACCGCGCTCTCGGGGCTGCGCGGAAAGGTCACCGAGGAAGAGGCCGCCGCCACCCTTGAGTGGTGCGCGCCCGACGCCGCCGGAGCACGTGCCTACCGGACGGGCCACCCGGACGCGAACCCCACCGACCTGCAGGACCTGGTGCTGTCCGACTGGCTGTTCCGGATGCCCAGCCTCCACCTGGCCGAGGCCCACACCGCCGGCGGCGGCACCGCGTACCTGTACGAAATGGCCTGGCCGAGCCCGGCGATGGACGGTGCGCTCGGCGCCTGCCACGGGCTCGACGTCCCGCTGGTCTTCGGCAACTTCGGCGGAGAGGTCGCGGAGCTGCTCCTGGGGGCGGAACCCTCCCGCGAGGCTGTGGCGCTCTCGGAGTCGATGGCGGCGGCCTGGACCGCCTTCGCCCGAACGGGCACGCCCGGCTGGGCCCCGTACCGGCCCGAGGACCGGCTGACCCGTGTGTTCGGCGCGGACTCCGCCACGGTGCCGTACCCGGAGGAGACGTCCCGCCGGATCTGGGCGGACTGGGCATTCGCCGCGCTGGAACCGACAGGCGGCGGCTGACGGCACCGGCGCCCGGCCACCGGCGGGCCCACGCACTCGCCCCCGGCTTGTACGGCCGGGGGCGAGTGCGTCTGCGGACGGGTCAGATCACCCGGCCCAGCGTCCGGTGAGGAAGGTCAGCGCGAACACCGTGCTCACGGGGGCGGCCAGGCACAGGTACGCGGTCCTGAACCGGGGGCTGCGCAGGCTCCAGGCGGCCAGGCTGACCCACAGGGGCCACCACAGGAGGGCGGCGCGGGGGATGGAGACGTACCAGTACGAGGTTCCCAGGGCGCACAGGCTGAGGGCGACGTAGACGGTCTCAGGCCAGCGGCGCTTGCGCGCCAGGACGACGAGCAGCGCCAGACCGACGGCCATGACCACGAGTTCGGCCTGGAACATGAAGGCGTAACCGGTGCTCTGGGTGCGGTCGAAGGCGTTGTGCCAGGTGTTGATCCAGGCTTCCCAGGGCGAGTGGAAGACGCGGTACCAGCCGCGTTCCTGGGCGTGCTTCCAGGCCATCCAGTCACCGGTGCGGGACTGGAGGAACCAGCTGAAGAGGAACAGGGGCAGCGCGGGGAGGGCCAGCCAGGGGAGCGGGCGCAGGTTGCGGGTGCTGCGGAGAGTGAGCAGGAAGTGGGTGGCCAGGGCCGCGGCGAGGAAGAGGCCGCTGACGCGTACGGCGGTGGCCGCGGCGGTCAGCGTCATGGCCAGGGGCCAGTTGTGGCGTTGGGCCGCGAGCCAGGCGGGCAGGGCCAGGGCCAGGAACAGGGCCTCGGTGTATCCGACGGCCAGGAACACGGCGCAGGGGGATATCAGGAAGAACAGGACGGTACGCCGGCCCGCCTCCGTGTCGTACAGGTAGTGCCGGGCGATGCGGGCCAGCGCCAGGACGGCGACGGCTCCCGAGACGAAGGAGACCGTCAGCCCGGCCAGACCCCAGTCCGGCACGACGACGTGGACCGCGCGCAGGACGAGGGGAAAGCCGGGGAAGAAGGCTTCCCGGTTGTCCCAGTCGGCCTGCCACGGTCCGGCCTGCCCGGGAAAGTAGCCCTGCTGGGCGATGTGCCGGAAGTGGTCCCAGTCCCAGTGCTGGAACGGGGCGAGGAGCGGGCCGGGGTCCTGGGTGCCCGGGTCGGAGGGGAACAGCCACCGGGCGCAGTAGGCCGTCAGCCAGATCCCCACGCGCGTCGACAGGTACAGCCACAGGATGTCCCGGTCCGCGGCGCTGAGGCGCCAGGTCGCGGGACCGCGTCTGCCCCAGCGCGCACGGCCGGTCCGTACGGCGGGGCCGGGCAGACGCGGAAGGCGCCCGGGCGGCGTGGCCGGCGGGTGGGAGTGCTCGCGCGCGTCGATCGACGAAGGGGGCATAAACGTTTCCTTGAAGGTGTGGACAGGCAGACCTGGACGCCCGGCGGCGGTCCGCCGGGTACCGGACGACGGAGCGGGCCGGATCAGGGCGGCTCGGTGGCCGTTCCCCGGGAGGCGTCCGAGGCCGCAGCGGTGGCCGTGGCCTCCGGGGGCCCGGAGGGAGTGGCCGTCGATTCCGGGGGCATGGAGGCGTCGACCGTGGACTCCGGAGTGGGCGAGGACGTGGAACCGGGCGCCGTGTCCACGGGAGCCGGCTGCCGGTCCGGAGCCGGCCGGGCGGGCGGAGGCGTGCCGGCCGGGCCCGCCGGGGCCGGTGTACGGGAGAGCAGCGCGACCGTGGTCGCGGCGCCGCCACCGAAGGCCAGACACACCACGCTCACCACCGCGGCGACGCGTCGCCGGCGCGCCCGCCGCCCCCGCGCGGCGATCTCGCCCGCCGGTACGGTGACGAGGCCGTCCCGTCCGGCGTCGGCCGCTTCCTGGAACAGGGACCGCAACGGGTCCTGGGGCTCAGGCACCGGGCGCCTCCTCGATGTGCGGGTCGTCCAGACGGTCAGCGAGTGCCTTGCGGCCGCGGCTCAGATGGGTCTTGACGGTGCTCGCCGACAGCCCTGTCTCGCCCGTGATCTGTTCGACGGACAGATCGCACAGGTAGTGCAGGGTGAGGGTGCGACGCTGCTGGGCAGGCAGTTCCCGCAGCGCGCCGACCAGCGCGACCTGCGCCGGTCCCGGCCCCTCGACATGGGGCGGGGCACCGCTGCGCTTCCACGCGTCGGCGCTGCGGCGCAGCCGCCGCCACCGGCTGACCGCCAGCCGCCAGGCGACCGTGCGGATCCACGCCTCCGGCTGCCCGCTCCGGTCGAGCTGCCGGCGCCGGCTCCAGCCTCTGGCGAACGCCTCCTGCACCACGTCCTGCGCCTCGTGCAGGTCGCCGAGCATCACGTACAACTGCCCCGTGAGCCGCGCGACCGTCTGGGCGTAGAACTCTTCGAACTCCTCGACGGTCAACAGCCACTCCCGGATCTCTCGCTTCACCTGCCATACGCCCCGCGGGCGCTGTGCGGTCGACACGCAGGACGAGGAAATGACGTGACGCTCGTCACGGCGCCGGCCGGCGTGGCACGCCGCACTGACCACCGGACCGCCGGTGCGGGCGGATGCCGGACACCACCTCGCCCCGGCGACGCGGAGGGTCGCCGGGGCGAGAACGGCATGTCGCCTGACTGGGCGGTTCGTGACCGGACGGCCTTCGACCGCAGCCGGCCTTCGGTCCGGCCCGTCCGGGTGTCTGTCCGCCCCAGTCTCGCACGGGAGCGTGTCGGCCTGCCGGTGACCCCGGCGGGCGGCGGCGCTCAGGGCGCGGTGCGCGCGGCCGTCGGGGGCCGGTCACGGACTGCGGTGAACGGTTCCGCCCTGCATGACGAAGTCGACGTGGTGGAGGGCTTCGATGTCGTGGAAGGGGTCGGCCGGTACGGCGACGAGGTCGGCGGTCGCTCCGTCGGCGATGCGTCCGAGGTCCGGGCGGCGCAGCAGGTCGGCGGCCGTACTGGTGGCGGCGAGCAGGGCGCGGTGGGGAGAGAGGCCGGCCGAGGTCATGGCGGGGAACTCGCGCCAGTTGTCGGCGTGCGGAAACACGCCAGCGTCGGTGCCGAAGGCGATACGGGCCCGGCCGGCCGCGACCCGGCCCCCGTGCCCGCGCATCGTCGCCCGGTGCCGCACCAGCTTCTCCCGGATGCGCTGTTCGCCCGCCGTCCTGAAGGCGTCGTCGTCGAGCTTGCCGAGGAACAGCTCGGCGGCGTACAGGGTGGGCACCAGGTGGATGCCGCGCTCGGCGATCAGGTCGAGGGTCTCGGGGGAGGCGAGGCAGGCGTGCTCCACGGAGCGGACGCCGGCGCCGACGGCGCGGCGGATGCCCTCGTCGGAGAAGGCGTGGGTGGCACAGGGCAGGCCGAGGTCGTCGGCCGCCGCGACCAAGGCCCGGACCTCGTGTTCGGTGTAGCTGCTGTGGCCGGGGTCGTCGCTGGGGCTGGTCAGGCCGCCGGTCGCGGCGAACTTGATCCAGTCGGCGCCGTACCGGGCGTCGACACGGACCCGGCGGACGATTTCCCCGACACCGTCGGCCAGCGCACCGACCTCCGCCGAGCCGTGCGGCACCGACAAGGTGGAGCGGTCGCCGTGACCGGCACGCGCGGAGATCAGGTGCGGCGCCACGAACAGCCGCGGCCCTTCGATCAGCCCCGCCTCCTGAGCGTTGCGCAAGTGCACGGTCAACGGCTCTTCCGCCGTACTGCCCAGGTCCCGGGCCGAGGTGAAGCCGGCTTGCAGCAGCAGGCGCAGCGGCCGGAGAGCGGCGAGGGTCCGGCCGCTGACGGTGTCGGCGAGTTCGGTCGGCGGCGCCTCGGACAGGTGGATGTGGCAGTCGATCAGGCCGGGCAGCAGGGTGCGGTCTCCCAGGTCGACGGTCCGGACGCCGGGTGCGGTGCCCCGGACGTGCGCTCGGGCGATGTGTCCGTCGCGGACCAGGACGCGTGCGTGGGGACGGGTGCGGTCGCTGCTGCCGTCCCACCAGCGGGCGGCGGTCAGCACGACGGTCTCACTCATGGCGCTCCCGTGGAACGGTGGTCGGCCGGTTACGGTTGCCGGTCTCGAAGCGGCGCCAGACATCTGCCGGACCGGGGGTGTCCGGATCGTAGGCGCCGCCGAGGTGGTGCAGTACGCCCCGGGCCGTGTCGAGGCCGGTGGCCGGCGCGTGATCGAGTCGGCCGGGGGACCAGGAGGTGTCGTCCCCGGCCAGGGACAGGGCGTGCGGCGGCTCGCCCGGGACGGCCGGCTCGCCGTTGAAGTCCTTCATGAAGTGGCTGAACAGGCCGCGTCGGCAGGGGTGTTCGCCGGGCGGGCAGGAGAGGCACATGCCGCGGACGGACAGGCGTACCCGCTCGTCAAGGCTGGAGGCCGCCCCTTTCATGGCGTCGATGCCCCAGGCAGAGCTGAGGTCGGGGACGGCCGTCCGGCCGCCCGCTGCCCGGGGCGCACCGTAGTCGACGGTGTACGGGTTGCGCGGCAGCCGGTAGGTGAGGGCGACGCCGTCGAGACTGGTGCCCTTGCAGAACGGCCGCTCGGTGACCAGCGCGGTCCTGGACGCCTGCCGGCAACTGAGCCGCCGCACGGCGCGCCACAGGCGCGGACCGAAGGGAGAGGCGGTGGTGCCCCGGCAGCGCAGTTCGACGTTGGTCTCCGGCAGGTGGAGCCGCGGGGTGAAGACGACAGCGGCGAAGCGTTCGCGGGCTCCGTCGTCGCTGTGCACGACCACGCCGCGGGCCGGGTCGCGCTCGGCCTCCACGGCGGTCACAGCCGGTCGGAGGGTTCCGCGGTCGCACTGTTCCAGGCTCGTGGTCCGGCCGGTGGGGCCGGTGGCTCGGTGGGTCCAGAACCCTTCGGCGAGGGTGCTGATGCCCTCCGGTGCGTCGGGCCAGCGGGTGCGGGCCTGCCGGAATTCCTCGTCGAGGGGGCAGACGTCGGTGATCCGCCGGGCCGGGCGGCGTATACCGTCGATGTCGAGCACGGTCGGCGGAGTGCTGTCGGGAGGGGAGT
Organism: Streptomyces sp. NPDC026394; assembly: GCF_055567735.1. Lineage (NCBI taxonomy): Bacteria > Bacillati > Actinomycetota > Actinomycetes > Kitasatosporales > Streptomycetaceae > Streptomyces > Streptomyces sp. NPDC026394. The sequence goes on along the minus strand of NZ_JBVHPX010000018.1, from coordinate 161,645 downwards.
TGTCGCGGCAGGGCTGCCGGCGGAGTCCGAAGCGCCGTGCGTAGTGGTGCAGCAGGGCGGCGGAGTCGGGGAAGCGCCTACAGCCCAGTTCGTCGACGGCGCTGTCGGCCCCGGCGAGGCGCAGTGAGAACATCCGGCCGCCCAGGCAGCGGCCGCCCGGGCCCGCCGGATCGGTCTCGGCCTCGTGGACCACCGGGCGGCAGTCGGCGCGCAGGAGTTCGTACACGGCGGTCAGGCCGCTGCGGCCGGTCCCGACGACCGCCACCGGTGTGCCGGGTGCCGTCGCTGGCAGGCGTCCGACGCGGCGGTCGCCGTCGAGGTGGGCCGCGTAGTCGAAAGGGAAGCCGGCCTGTAGACCGACGGCCGGTGTGCGGGGGTTGCGGGTGTCCACGGTGTCACTCCTCCCGTCGCGGCGGTTCGAGGAAGCCGCTGTCGCGGAAGTAGCTCAGGTAGAGGTCGATCAGGCCGGCGTCCACCGGGGGGCAGTCGATGCCGCTGTCGTCCACGGCCCGGGCGGTGTTGGTGCGGTCGAGCGCGGGGACGGCGCCCGTGAGGTACAGGCTCCTGACCGCGTGCTCCGGAGTGTCGGGGACGTCGGCGGACATCGGGAGGTAGGGAGCCATGGGGTGGTCGGGGTGGCGGGCGACCAGGGCGCCGATGCGGCGGAGCCAGGTGGCGTGGCTCAGGGTCTCCACCGGATATCCCATGGCGCGCAGTCGGCTGGTCAGGAGCGGTAGCCGCGCGGGGCGGGGGTTGGTCAGGTGGTACGTACGGCCGTCCGGCTTCTCGTGGGTGAGGATGTGGACGATGGCCTGGGCGGTGTAGTCGACCGGTACGAAGTCCAGCGGCAGGGGGAGGTCCGGGGCGGTGCCGGTCTCGGCGATGGTGCGGAACAGCGCGCACATCAGGGTGCCGGTGTTCCACACCCCGCGCCGGCGGGTGCCGGTGACTTCGTGGGGACGGTGCACGGTGACCGGCAGCCCGCGTTCGGCGGCCCGGGTCAGGAGGCGTTCGGCGACCCACTTGGTCTCCGGGTAGCCCTGGGAGAGCTTGTCGGGGTGGGCGAGGGGCGCGTCCTCGCCGAGGTGCCGTACGCCCGCGGCGCCGGACCCGGCGAGGACGGCGACGGTGGAGATGTGGTGGACCGGTTTGAGGTGGTGGGCGGCGGCCAGTTCGATGACGGTGCGGGTGCCCGTGACGTTGGCCGGTGCCAGGGCCTCGTACGGGTAGGCGAAGTTGACCTGGGCTCCGGCGTGCACGACGAGGTCCGTCTCGCGGGCCAGTTCGTCCCAGGCCGCGGGTGTGAGACCGAAGCGGGGAGCCTCCAGGCTGCCGGGTACGGGTACGAGACGGTCGTCGCAGCAGGAGGGGTCGAGAGCGTAGAGGCGCATCCGGGCGGCGAGGCGCGCGTGGGCGGTGTCCCGGTCGCCGGCGCGGGTCAGGCAGTGCACCCGCCGCACTCCGGCGTCGACGAGCTGGTCGATCAGGTGGACGCCGAGGAAGCCGGTTGCGCCGGTCAGCAGGACCGAGCGGGGCGGGGTGGCTGTCGCGGCGGGCCGGGCGTCGAAGCGCAGCCGGTCGTCGAGGCGGGACTCCGCGGCGAAATCCACGGTGGCCTCCGCCCCGTCGTCGTCACGCAGTGCCGTGGCGCGGGCGGCGAAGGCGGACAGGGAAGGGCCGTCCAGCAGACGGCCGATGAGGGCGCGGCCCGATCCCGGGGGCAGGCCCAGGCGGTCCCGTACGGCGGTGACGACCTGGGTGGCGTGCAGCGACGTACCGCCCAGCGCGAAGAATTCGTCCTCGCGCCCGACCTGGTCGAGGCCGAGCAGGTGCGTCCAGATGTCGGCGACGGCTTCCTCGGCGGCGCCGCGGGGTGGCTCGCCGCCGGTGCGCGGCCGGTCGTTCTGATGCTCCATCAGTTCCAGGAACCGGTCGCGGTCGATCTTTCCGCTCGGCTTGAGGGGGATCTCCGTGACGGTGGCGATCCGGGTGGGCACCATGTACGGGGGCAGCCGGTCGCGGGCGTAGGCGGTGAGCCGTCGGGGCAGTCCCCCGGTCTGTACGTCCGGGGCGGGCACGGCGGCAGCGGCCAGGTGCCGGCCCGGCCCGTCGCCCAGGACGTCCACGGCCGCCTCGCGGACCTCGTGATGGCGGGCCAGCGTCAGTTCGATCTCGTCCAGTTCCACCCGGTAGCCGCGGATCTTGACCTGCCGGTCGCGGCGCCCGCGGTACTCCAGGACGCCGTCGCGGCGCCGGCGGGTGACGTCGCCGGTGCGGTAGAGCCGGGCGTCCGGGTCACCGCCGAACCGGTCCGGCACGAACACCTCGGCGGTCCGGTCGGCGTCGCCCAGGTAGCCGCAGGCGATACCGTCACCGCCGACCCACAGCTCCCCGTCCTCGCAAGGGGCGGCCAGGCGGCCGTCCTCCCGTACGACGTAGGCGGTGGCGTTGGCGATCGGCCGGCCGATCGGCACGGTCTCGGCGTGCGGGGCCAGGTCCTCGACGCGGTGGGCGGTGACGAGGGAGGACGCCTCGGTCGGCCCGTAGCCGTTGATCAGCAGTTCGGGGCGGCCGTGGCGCAGGACGGCGCGTACCGCGGAGGGGTTGAGCGCGTCGCCTCCGGCGATCAGGGCGCGCAACGAGCCGAACATGCGGGGGTTGTCCTCCGCGTGTTGGTGGAACAGGCCCGCGCTGAGCCACAGCACACTGATGCGCCGCTCCCGCAGTACTGTTTCCAGCGCGTCGGCGGACAGCAGGGTCTCGGGTTCGGGCAGGACCAGACAGGCACCGTTCAGCAGCGGGCCGAACAACTCCAGGCAAGAGATGTCGAAGGTCAGCGCTGTGGTCGCCAGCAGCCGGTCGGTGTGTTCCAGTTGGAGCCAGTCGGTGTTCCGCACCAGACGGACCGGTCCGCGGTGCGGACAGACGACGCCCTTGGGCGTACCGGTGGAGCCGGACGTGTAGATCACGTACGCCGGGTCGGTGGCGCGCCGGTCTCGCCCCCAGCGGTCGCCGGGGTCCGGCGGCGGGTGGCCGCTCAGGCCGTCCGTGGTGATCTGCGTGCAGTGGTCGTGCACCGGTTCCGGAGCGGTGCCCGGTGCGGTGACGCAGTGCCGTACTCCCGCGCCGGTCAGCACCGTCTCCAGCCGGTCCGCCGGGTCGCCGGGGTCCAGGGGGAGGTAGGCGCAGCCGGCTTCCAGCACGGCGAGGACCGCGACGACCGCCTTCGGTGAGCGGCGCAGCAGGACGGCCACGGTGTCGCCGTCCTGCACGCCCCGGGAGCGCAGGTGAGCGGCGGCGCGGCGGACCCGTGCGTACAGCTCGTGGTAGCTCCAGCAGCCGCTGTTCCACTCCACGGCTGCTCGATCGGAGTGCGCGCGGGCCTGCTCGGCGAAGAGTTGGGGAACGGTGGCGTCGCGGGGGTAGTCGGTGGCGGTGTCGTTCCAGGCGCGGACGGTGTCGGGGACGGTGTCGGGGCTGTGGTGGAGGTCGCGGCTCATGGCTCGTCCAGTACGGGAGTGAAGGGATGCGGGGGCGAGGGGCCAGGAAGAGGCGGGGCGGGGGAGGAGAGAGCGAAGGGGTGGGGGCCGGTCAGCTGGTCAGTACGGCTTTGCCCGTACGGCCGGGGCACTGCGCGTGGCGTACGGCGCGAGCCGCGTCGGCCAGGTCGTAGGGTTCGACCGCGGGGACGGTGAGGCGGCCGTCGAGGAACTGCCCGGTGACCTGGCGCATCAGCCGGTCGGTGCGGTGGGCGGCCCACCGGCCGAGGCGTTCGGGCAGCCAGAAGCCGGTCATCGCGATGCCACGGAAGATCAGGTCCTCCGGCGCGACGGTGAGGGCCTCACCGGACAGCAGGCCGTAACTGACGAACTGTCCCCCGTCGCGCAGCGACCGCAGCGCGAGCGTCCCGGTGGGGCCGCCCACGGCGTCCAGCACGGCGGCGATGCCGCGCCCCTCGGCGAGGGCCGCCAACTGTTCCGGGAAACGTTCCTCCCCTTGGACCAGGACCGCTTCGGCACCCGCTTCCCTCAGCGCCGGACGGTGACGTTCGTCGCGTACCACACACAGGCAGCGCAGCCCCCGCCCGCCGGCGAGCTGGAGCACCATCCGGCCGACGGCGGACGCGGCGGCGGTGAGCAGGAGCAGCTCGCCCTCCTCCAGACCGAGGTCGTCGAGGAGGAGATGGGCGGTGACGGGATTGATCGTCAGCTGGCAGGCCGCCTCGTCGGAGAGTTCCGCGGGCACGGGCAGGACGTCGTCCGCGTCCGTGGTGAGGTACTCGGCCCAGGTGCCCAGCGCCGACACCGCCACCCGCGTGCCCGTCGCGTACGGCACGCCGGGGCCCGCGGCGTCGACGACACCGACGCCCTCGAACCCCACGGGGGACGCCGAACCGTTCCCGTCCGGCCGCAGCCCGGGGGAGAAGGCGGCGGGCCGCCCGTAACGCCCCTGCACCAGGAGCAGGTCGGAGGGGTTGACGGGGCTGACCCGCATCCGGACCCGGACTTCGCCCGGCCCCGGCTCGGGCACCGGGCCGCGATGCAGGAGCAGCACCTCGGCGGGGTCGCCGTACCGGCCGAAGACCAGCCGGCGCATGGTCGCGGCGCTCATGTGCCGGTCGCGCGGAACGAGGAGTGCGCCAGCAGGTGGTCGCGGATCTCTGCCATGCTGTGCTGCCCCTTGTGCAGCATGTTGTTGACCAGGACGTACGTCGTGTCGCCCGCGTCGAGGGCCTCGTGCAGGTGGTCCAGGCTGCCGCAGCCGCCGGAGGCGATGACGGGCAGGCCCGAGGCAGTGGCGACGGCGTGGCACAGGTCGAGGTCGAAGCCCCGGCCGGTGCCCTCGCGGTCGACGCTGTTGGCGAGGACGGCTCCGACGTCCAGGCCGGCCAGTTGCCTGGCCACGTCGACGGCGCCGGTGCCCGCGTCCTGCTCGCCGTCGTGGGTGTAGGCACCCCACCGGCCGGGCGCGGTCCGGCGGCAGTTGATGACGCCCATCAGCCGTTCGGCCCCGAACTCCCGGGCGGCTGCCTGGACGGTCTCCGGTTTCTCGATCAGGCCGGTGCTCACGGACAGCACGTCCGCGCCGGCTTCGAAGAGGCCGCCGGTGTGCAGGAGGGAGGGCAGTTGCCCGTGCCCCACGGACACCAGCAGGCTGACGCCGGTCTGCCGGAGTTCGCGCAGCAGCGACGGGAGGTAGTCGACGGCGTCCCACGGGTCGAAGACGTCCAGGAACACCTTCCGGGCGTTGCCCTCGGCGTACGCCGCGACGACGGACGCGACGTCACCGGGGTCGTCGAGACCGTGGATACCGCTCGGCTCGGTGGTGCGCCCGGCGGCCACGTCCACGCAGGGGATCACGAGGTCGGCGACATGAGCGCGCTGGTCATGGAAGACAGGCTGGTTCACGGGGTTTCCTTTCCGGTGGTGCGCAGCAGGTGCGCCGGGCGGGGACTGCGGGGCGCCAGCAGGCGGGCCACTTCGGCCGCGGACGCCAGGACGCTGTCCAGGTCGTCGGACCGGGTGGCGACATGGCCGGCGAAGTACACGCCGCCGTCACCTTGCAGGGACAGCAGCTCGGCCTGGGCGGAGAGCATCTCCGGGGTCGGTTGCAGCGTCCGGAAGACGGTGGAGGCCAGGACGGAGCGGGGGAGCGTGTCGCGGTGCGTGAGCTGACTGACGAACAGATCACCGTCCGGGCGCCGCTGCCATGCGGTGGTCTCCGCCCACGGGCCGTGCACGGTGACGGTCGACGGTGACCAGTGCTCCCGCACGGCAGGCAGGTAGCAGGGGTCGGTGTGCACGCCGTAGACCAGGTCGTTGTACGGGTACGCGGTCAGCAGTGCCCGGGCCCGGCCGGTGCCCCCGAGGGAGCCGAGCACGCACCGCGCCGCTTCGGCGGGCAGGGCCAGCACCACGGCGTCCACCGCGTGCCGGGCACCGCGCGCGTCGATCATTTCCAAGTGGCCCGCCGTACGGCGGATCCGCCGCACGGAGGTCCCGGTCAGCAGCCGGGCCGACCGGGAACGTCGGGCCAACTGCCAGGCCAGTGCCTGCATTCCGCCGCGCAGCCGGTAGGTACGGGCATCGGCACCGTCGCCGGGGTCGGCGTAGAACATCCCGACGGCGCGGGCCGACAGGCACCGGGCGTCGTGGAGCGTGCAGCCGAACACCGAGGCGGGCAGGGCGTACACCCCCGCGTCCTTGACGTGCCGCGGCAGGTCCCAGGGCTCCACCATCGCCTCCAGCGGGACGGTCCAGGCAAGCGCGTCCCGCTGCCAGGCGGCGGCGTGCGCGGCCAGCAGTTCCGCCGCGTCCTCCGTGGCGCGGATCGGCGCGGACGGACGGCCGTCGGCCGGTCTCGCCGCGCGGGCGCCGTCGCGGACGACGGTGCGGCCGGTGGGCATCTCGGCCCACTGTGCGCCGTCCAGGCCGAGGGCCTCGGCCAGCCGCGTGGTCACCCCGTCGCCGGGCACCTCCTGGACACCGAGGTCCAGGGCGGTGGGGGACCCGGCATCGTCGGGCAGGTGGACCGACCGCAGATTGCCCCCGACGTCCTTGCGCGCTTCGAGCACCAGCGTGTCGTGGACACCGTCCAACAGCCAGGCGGTGGCCAGCCCAGCGGCTCCCGCTCCGGCGATGCCGACCCGCATGCTGCCTCCTCGGTCTCGGGTGGGGTTCCGGTGGCCGGTCCCTCAGGCGGGCCCGGCGGCGGCGCGCCAGAAGTCGCCGATGGACTCCTCCAGCAGCCGGGCGCAGAACACGGCGTCGCGCGGGTCGTCGCCCCGGTCGAGCCCGTCCTGCACCACGTCCAGGGCCAGTTGTTCCAGCTCCTGCGGCGTCTCGTCCTCGTAGTAGGTGAGGAAGGACTGCGGGGCCTCGAAGCCGGACCGCCTGATGTGCCGGACGAGTTCGGCGCAGCCCGAGAAGTACACCCGCAGGTCGGTGGCGGAGGCCAGCGCGAACGCGGCCTGACTGCCCTGTGCCGCCAGCCAGCTCAGGGTGCCGTTGAACGTGTAGGCGGCGCGCTCCGTCGGCCGGTCGCTGCCGTGCAGGTCGTCGAGGCCGAGCGCCTGCGCGCACTGCTGGAGCTTGGGCTGGGCGTCGTGGACCAGCCGGGCGAGCCGGATGCTCAGGTCCGCCGCCGGGCGGCGCGGGAACCGGGACAGCACCGTCCCGTAGGCGCCGAGTTCGGCCAGGTGGCACTGGGCTTCCGTGCTGACCAGGCGGCGCAACGCGTCGACGGACAGGCGTCCGTCGGCGGCGGCGTCGAGCAGGGCGTTGCCCACCGGTTCCTTCTCGCGTCGTGCGGTGAGTTCGTCGACGAGGTGCCGGGACGTGACGGAGGACGAATCGACCATGGCCGGTAATTTCCCTTCGTGACATCGGATGTTTTTTCGCGCCGTGCGGTTCGCGGCGCGCGAAGATCGGAAACGTTTGTGAGGGTGACGGCCGCCGGCGCCGAAGAAAAGTCGGACGCCGGAGTCATGCCCCTTCGTTCTGTCCGGGGACAAGGGTGGCGTACCCCCGAAAACCTTGAACACCACGTGCGGCTTCCTCTTGTCCGCAAAAAGACGCCACAGCGGACACGGAGAGTTTTTCCGGGCGCAGGAAATTCCCCGTCTTTCGTTCGCTGTGGGGCACGAGGTTGCTGATGCCGAAAACGAGTCGGCGCTCCGATCCGGTACCGGACGTGCGCGTCGGGCGGCGAAAGTGATCTGCGGCGCCGCCGGGCGGGACGGCCGGGGCAGAATGTCGGCCAATTCTGCTCCGTGGTAACTGCCGCCGGTGTATGGCAGTTGAAAGGTTCTCCGTGCAGCGGTCGGCATACGGGCGAAGAACTGAGCCCGCCGGGTGCTGAGGGGAAAGGGTTCTCCCTGAGGGGGCGGCAGGGATTGGCCAGGTTTCATGTGTGTGAAAAACACATCGCATGGAACACCCTCCGCCCTGCCTGGACAACTGCCGGAACGGCTGAAGATGATGGCGGAACAGAGCCGGAGTCTCCTCTTCCCACTCCTCCGGATCGCTCGCACCGTCCGCGGTCTTCGGGCAGCGGCGACAGGGGCGCCAAGAATCCGCGTGCCGTACCCCGGCGTGGCGAACAACGCCGCGGCACACGGCCGACCGTGCCTTACTTCCTGCCGACGCCGTCGCCCGGCGCGCCGGCAACAGTGCCCGCGCCGGGTGAATCGGGAGACGTCTGCTCACCGACGTGGCGCACGCCCGGCGGACATCCTCCGCGGCGCTGCCGCGACCTGTGCCGTTCGTCGCCCGCGGGCGGAGACCGAAGCACAGGCGCACCCCTCTCAGAAAGGAGACCCTCATGTCCGTCCGCATCGACGCGGCGGTCCCGGTCCCGGACCAGCACGGTCAGTTCTGGCTGCTGTACGGCAACAAGTACGTGCGGATCCACCTCGCCGGCGGCGAGCCGCACGAGGACTCGGTGGTGCGTGGGCCGGGCACGTTCGAGGACTGGCCGAGTCTGGCGGGCTTCGACCGTATCGACGCGGTGGTGCCGGTACCGGACCAGCACAGTCAGTTCTGGTTCCTGTCCGGTGACCGCTACGTCCGCATCCGCATCGCCGACGGTGAGCCGCACGAGGACACCGTGGTCCGCGGTCCCGGGTCGCTGGACGAGTGGCCGAGCCTGGCGGGCTTCGACCGTATCGACGCGGTGGTGCCGGTCCCCGACCAGTACGGCCAGTTCTGGTTCCTCTCCGGCAACCGCTACGTCCGCGTCCGACTGGCCGACGGCGAGCCGCACGAGGACTCGGTGGTGCGTGGGCCGGGCACGTTCGAGGACTGGCCGAGTCTGGCGGGCTTCGACCGTATCGACGCGGTGGTGCCGGTACCCGACCAGCACAGTCAGTTCTGGATGCTCTCGGGCGACCGCTACGTCCGCATCCGCATCACCGGCGGTGAGCCGCACGAGGACACCGTCGTCCGCGGTCCCGGGTCGCTGGACGAGTGGCCGAGCCTGGCCAAGCTCCAGTAGCCGCAGGGCGTTTCGGCGCCGCCAGGCCCGCCGAGGGCAGGGGACGGCCGCTCCAGCCGGGGTGCCACGCCCCCTGCCCGCGACCAGTGCCGCGGCGCGCGGACCACGTCGCGGAACTGAGCCAGCGGAGGAGACCGTGACACACGACGGCGCCCGGGACGGGAGCCTGCTCAGCCGCCACAAGAAGATCATGCCCCCGTGGCTGCCGCTCTTCTACGAAGAGCCCCTGGAGATCGTGCGCGGGGACGGCTGCATCGTCACCGACTCCCGTGACAAGACGTACATGGAGTTCTACTCCGGCATCGCGACCAACACCGTGGGCTATGGCGTCCCCGGCATCGAGGAGGCGGTGCGGGAGAGGCTGCGCACCGGCGTCGTGCACACCTCGACCTTCTACCTGATCCGCGAACAGGTGGAACTGGCGGAGCGCATCGCCGACGCGTCCGGCATCCCCGACCCCGTGGTGTTCTTCACCTCCTCGGGAACCGAGGCCGTGGAGACCGCGCTGCTGCTGACGACCCAGTACCGCGGCAGCCACCAGGTCATCGCGCTGCGCTACGGCTACCACGGCCGGTCCTTCGGCTCCCTCGCCGTGACCGGTGACCGGTCCTGGCAGGGCCGGGGCCTGTCCCCGCTGCGGGTCGCGTACGCGCACGGGGGCGAGCGCCGCCACGGCGCCCTGGCGGGCCTCGGGGACGAGGACTACGTCCGGGCGTGCGCCAGGGACCTGGAGGAGACCATCGCGACCTGCACCCCCGAACGCACGGCGGCCATGATCGCCGAACCGGTGCAGGGCATCGCGGGCGCCGTCCCGTCGGCCCCCGGCCAACTGGCCGCCTACCAGGAGGTGCTGCGGCGGTACGACATCCCGCTGATCATCGACGAGGTCCAGACCGGATGGGGACGCACGGGCCGGTACTGGGGCCACCAGTGGCACGATGTCGCCCCCGATGTGCTGGTCTTCGCCAAGGGCGTCGGCAACGGCTTCGCCATGGGAGGGCTGGTGGGCCGCCGCGCCATCATGTCCGCTCTCACCGTCCCCTCCATATCCTCCTTCGGCGGCAACCCGCTGTCGCTGACCGCCGCCCTGGCCACGCTCGACCACATCGACACCTACGACCTGCCCGCACGCGCCGGACAGGTGGGCGCTCTGCTGCTGGACGGCCTGCGCAAGTCCCTGGCGGACGAACCATGGGTGTGCGAGGTACGCGGCCAGGGCCTGCTGCTGGCCGTGGAGTACACCCGCCCCGGCACGCTCGAACCGGCCCCGGAGATGGCCGCGAAGGTTCAAGAAGAGTGCCGCGTGCTGGCGCTGCTGGTCGGTGTGGGCGGCAGCTTCGGCAACTGCCTGCGCATCTCGCCGCCGCTGACCATCTCGGACGAGCAGGCGGTACAGGCCACGCAGATCATCACGGCCGCGACCCGGGAAGCCCGCGGCTGACCCCGGCACGGCCCCGGTACACCCACCCCGCTACGCGAGCGAGCAGCACGGAGGGAGAAGGCCACCGATGGCAACCGGCAACAGGAGCAGCGCGCCGCGGGGAAGGGAGGAGCACGGTCCGGGGACGGTCCGGAAGGTCCCGCTGACCCCCGTCCAGTCCGCCTACCGCCTCGGCCGCGAGGACACCGCACCGCTGGGCGGTGTGGCCTGCCACATGTACTTCGAGTTCGACGGTACGGCGGTGGACCCGGCACGGCTGCGGGACGCCGTCACCCGCCTCCAGGACCGGCACCCGCCGTTGCGTACCGCCTTCCCCGGCGACGACGAGACCGCCACCCTGCTCGGCGTCCCCACCGCCCGTCTCCTGGTCCGGGACCTCACCGCCTCGGACGCCGAGGAGCAGGCACGGGCAGTGGCCGCCGTGCGTGAACAGATGTCGGGCCAGCGGCTGGACGTGGCCCGGGGACAGGTGCTCGACGTGCGGCTGACATTGCTGTCCGGCACGGACAGCCGCCTGCACGTCGACGTGGACCTGCTGGTCGCCGACCCGCCCAGTATCGGCACCCTGCTGACCGACCTCGCGCGCCTCTACCGCGGAGCCGCCCCGCCGGCGCCGCGCTACGACGTCTCCGCCCGGCAGCGCCATGAGGCCCACGCCCCGCCGGACGTGGACCTGGGCGCCTGGCGGCAGCGGCTGGACGGGCGCAGCCTGGCTCCCCCCGCACTGCCCCTGACCGCCGACCCGGAGACGGTGTCCGGCGCGCGCTTCAGCCGGCGGGTGCTGACCGTCCCGGCCCCGAGATGGCGGCGGATGAGCGCCAGAGCGCGCGCCGAGGGCCTCGAACCCGACTCCGTACTCCTGGCTGCCTTCGTACACACCCTGGGCCGCTTCAGTACCAACGACGACTTCATCATCACGCTGCCGGAGTTCCCGTCCCCGGCGTCCCGCTCCGGTACCGCGCCCGTGGTCGGCGACTTCACCCGCCTGCGTCCGGCCAGTATCGACATCTCCGGGGCAGCCACGCTCCGGGAACTGGTGCACACCGTCGACCAGGAACGGCGTACGGCCCGTCGGCCGCAGTTCGCCGCCGGGCCGGCCGGGCTCAGGGAACTGGCCCGCGCACGCGGTGAAGGGCTCCCGCCCACCGGAGCCGTCTACACCAACCTGCTGGACGTGGACCTGATTCCGGCGTGCTTCGAGCGCTGCTTCGGCCCGCCCGTCTGGATGATCACCCAGACCCCTCAGGTCTGGCTGGACTGTCTGGCCGTCAAACACTTCGGCGGAGTCTGCCTCGCTTGGGACCTGGCCGAGGAACTCTTCCCCGACGAACTCCCGGCGGCCATGACCGAGCTGGGCGGCGACCTGCTGACCGCCCTGTGCGACCAGGACTGGAACCAGCCGCCCCCGGCCCACCTGCCGGCCGCCCAGCAGCAGACCCGCAACCTGGCCAACGCCACCTACCGGGCGGAGAGCGGCCACCTGCTGCACCAGCGCTTCTTCGAACTCGCCGCCGCCGACCCCGGACGCCCCGCGCTGCTCTGCGCCGAGGGCACCGTCACCCGTGGCGCCCTCGCCGACGACGCGCTGCGCATGGCCGCCCTGCTGCGGCACCGCGGCCTCGACCCCGGTGAGCCGGTCGCCGTCTCCCTGAAGAGCGTGCCCGACCAGATCCGCGCGGCGCTCGCCGTCCTCGCCGCGGGAGGCTGCTACGTGCCCGTCGGCACCGATCAGCCCGAGCAGCGCCGTACCGACATCCTCCGTATCGCCGGTGTGCGCAAGGAGATCACCGACGCGCCGGGCTCGCCGCCGTCCGGCCCGCGGCAGTCCGTCGGCCCACAGCAGTCCGTCGATCCGCAGCGGTCCGTCGATCCGCAGCGGTCCGTCGACCCGCGGCAGCCCGTCGGGCCGCGACTTCCCGTCGATCCGCGGCCCTCCGCCGGCCAGTCGCCCCCTGTCGATCAGTTGACCTGGCAGGAGGCTCATGCGACGGCACCGTTGCGCCGCCCCGTGACCACCGGCGTCTCCGCTCTCGCCTACATCGTCTTCACCTCCGGCTCCACCGGCTGCCCCAAGGGCGTCGAGATCACCCACCGTTCGGCGGTCAACACCGTCGACGACATCAACCACCGCTGGTCCGTCGGCCCCCACGACCGCGGCATCGCCATCTCCGCACTCGACTTCGACCTCTCCGTCTACGAGATCTTCGGGCCGCTGACGGCCGGCGGAGCCGTCGTCGTACCCGCCCCCGGGGAGGCCCGCGACCCACAGGCGTGGCTGCGCCTGGTCCGCGGCCACCGCGTCACGGTCTGGGACTCGGTGCCGGTCCTGCTGGACGCGCTGATCACCGCCGCGGAGGACGGCCCGCCGCCGGACACGCTGCGGCTGGTGCTCACCGGCGGGGACTGGATCGGCACCGACCTGCCCGCGCGGCTGCGCGCCCTGGTGCCCGGCTGCCGCTTCGTCGCCTGCGGGGGCGCCACCGAAGGCAGCGTCTACTCCAACTACTTCGAGACGGACGGTGCCGAGGACGGCTGGCCCTCCCTGCCGTACGGGCGCCCGCTGGGCAACCAGCGCTACCGTGTCGTGGACGGCCAGGGGCGCGACTGCCCGGACTGGGTGACCGGTGAACTGTGGATCGGCGGTGTGGGAGTCGCCCGCGGCTACCGGGCCGACCCCGAACAGACCGCCCGGCGCTTCGTCCACCACGCCGGGGCCCGCTGGTACCGCACCGGGGACCTGGGGCGCTACCGGCCGGGAGCCGTCCTGGAGTTCCTGGGCCGCACCGACCACCAAGTGAAGATCAACGGCTATCGCGTCGAACTCGGCGAGATCGAGGCCGCCCTCGCCTCCCACCACCAGGTCGCCCGCGCCGTCGCCGTCGTCACCGGACAGGGCCCGGCCCGCCGGCTGATCGCCTACCTCCTGCCCCTCGCCGACACCCTCGACCAGGCGTCCGTACGGGAGCACGCCCGCACCCGGCTGCCCTCCTACGCCCGGCCCGAGCACTACCTGCTGCTGGACGAACTCCCGCTCGGCGGCAACGGCAAGGTGGACCGAGGACGCCTCGCCGCTTGGGGCGCCCCGGAACCTGCCCCCGTACCCGACGAGCCCCCGAGCGGCGCGGGTGAACAGGCCGTCGCGGAGGAGTGGTCGGCCGTCCTCGGCCGTGAGGTGTCCTCCCGGCACCAGCGCTTCGTCGACCTGGGCGGCGACAGCCTGCGCGCCATGCGGCTCGCCTCCGCCCTCCGCGCCCGCTTCGGCCGGCGCGTTCCTTTGCGTACGCTCCTGGAAGCCTCCACCGTGGCCGCGATGGCGGAGCGGATACGCGGACCGTCGCAGCCGGGGCGGCCGGGGCGGCCGGGGCGGTCGGCATCGGACGACGGGACGGCGGGCGGATGACCGGCACGCACCCCGACGGCACCCGCGCGCCGGGCCCGGCGGGGCAGTGGCTCAGGAACCTCACCACGCCGCCCCGCGGAGCGGGTGAGCCCTCCGTCCGGCTCCTGTGCTTCCCCCACGCCGCGGGCGGCGCCAGCGCCTTCCGTCCTTGGCGGGGCCTTCTGCCACCCGAGTGCGACCTGTGGGCGGTCCAGTACCCCGGCCACGAGGACCGGGTCGGCGAACCGCCAGCCACCGACCTCACCCGTACGGCACGGCAGGCCGCCATCGCGGCGCAGTGGCTGGCGGACCGCCCGTACCTCGTGTTCGGCCACAGCATGGGAGCCCTGCTCGCCTACGAGACCTGCCGTCGGCTCGACCACCTCGGTGTCACGGCGCCGGACCGCCTCTTCGTCTCCGGCAGCCCGCCGCCTCACCGGGTCGCCGCGGCTCCGGCGGACACCGACAGCGTGCCGCCCCGGATGCACGGGTACGAGCACCGGACCGGGACGGGGACCGGGGCCGGTCCGGACAGTGAGCAGCACGACGAGCAGTACGACGACCTGGCGGCCAAGACCCTGGCAGCCGACCTGCGCATGCTCGCCGGCTACCGTCCCGGCCCCGCCTGGCGGGTCCCCTGGCCCGTCACCGTGATCCGCGCCGCCCAGGACCCGGACCTCGACGCGGCGGCCGCCGCGGCATGGCAGGACTACGCGGTGGACGACGTCACCCTGGCCACGGTGTCCGGCGATCACTTCGTCTGTTTCACCCGGCCCCACGACACCGTGCGCCTGATCACCGGGGCGGTACGCCGCTGACGGGTCATCCGGGAGACAGCCGCTCCAGGATGTCGTTGACCGCCGCGGAGTCGATGTACGCGTTCACCTCGACGATGGTCTCGCCCTCGAAGCGGCACACCCAGACGTAGAACGGGTCGTAGGGGACTCCGTCCTTCGCCGTGGCGACCCCGTCCATCTCGACCACGGTCACCGCCCCGCCGCCGTACAGCCCCCGGATACGGAAGCACAGTCCACCGTCGAACAGCGGCCGCACCTTGCCGATCGTGGCGGGGACGAATTCCTCCCGTCCCCGGTAGGACCCGGCCAGCGGGTGTTTGCCGAACAGCCTCCACCGCACGTCGTCGGCGAGCCGGCCGAAGAACTCGTCGACCGTGTCCACGTTCTCCAGCAGCGCGAACAACTCACGCCGAGCCGTACCGGGTTCGTCCGCACCGGTCATGATCACTCCTCGCCGTGCACGGAGGCGACGGGCGTTCGCTCCGCCGCCCGACGGATTCGCGGAATGCCGGTCCGGGCCCCGGCCGCCCGCCTTCGGCGGGAGCGCACCGGACCAGCCCCACTATGGGGCCTCCGGGTGCGGAAGAACAGACGTTCCCGGGGGCGCGCCGATGCCCCCTCGCCCCAATTGGTCCAGTCCTCGTTTGGTCCAGACCATTGACATGTTCCTGCTCTTGGGGGGACTTTCTTCCCCGTCCCTGTACCGCACGCACGGGACGAGCTGGACACCCCTCATCGGCTGGACGGAACAGACATGAGACGCAAGCACCCCTTACGCGTGGCCCTCGTCGCCGCGGTCACCGCCGCCACCGCGCTCGGCTTCGCCGGAACCGGCACCGGCACCGCGGCGGCGGCCACCCCCCTCCCGGCCCAGGTCTTCGCCCCCTACTTCGAATCCTGGACCGGCCAGAGCCCCGCCGCGATGTCCGCCGAGTCGGGTGCCAAGCACCTGACGATGGCGTTCATCCAGACGGCCGCCAAGGGTTCCTGCACGCCCCTGTGGAACGGCAGCACCAGCATGCCGATCTCCCCGGCCACCTTCGGCGACGACATCAAGACCCTGCGGGCCAGGGGCGGTGACGCCATCCCCTCCTTCGGCGGGTACACCGCCGACACCACCGGCACCGAGATCGCCGACAGTTGCACCGACGTCCAGCAGATCACCGCCGCCTACCAGAAGGCCGTCACGGCCTACGACGTCAGCCGGCTCGACATGGACATCGAAGTCGACGCGCTCGACAACGCGGCGGGCATCGACCGGCGCAACAAGGCGATCAGACTCCTACAGGACTGGGCGGCGGCCAACGGCCGGAAGCTGGAGATCTCCTACACCCTGCCGACGACCACCCGCGGCCCGGCGGCCAACGCCGTCGCCCTGCTGAAGAACGCGGTGCAGAACGGCGCCCGGGTCGACGTGGTCAACCTGATGACGTTCGACTACTACGACAACGCCGCCCACGACATGGCACGCGACACCGAGACCGCCGCCCAGGGCCTGCGCGACCAGCTCGCGCGCCTCTACCCGGACAAGAGCGACGCCCAGCTCTGGGGCATGATCGGCGTCACCGAGATGCCCGGCGCCGACGACTTCGGCCCGGCCGAGACCTTCACCCTGGCCAACGCCCGGCAGGTCTACGACTGGGCCAAGGCCAAGAAGATCAACACGCTGTCCTTCTGGGCCCTGCAACGCGACAACGGAAGCTGCCCCGGCGGCCCGGCCGCGGACAACTGCTCCGGCATCGAGCAGCAGACCTGGGACTTCACCCGGATCTTCGCGCCCTTCACCAGCGGCTCCGGCACCCCGCAGAACGACTTCGCGGTGACCGCGGCACCCGTCTCCGGATCGGTGGCCGCCGGTGGCACGGCCACCACCACGGTGCGCACCGCGGTGACCGCGGGCGCGGCCCAGAAGGTGGACCTGAAGGTCGGCGGCGCCCCCGCGGGCGTCACCGCCTCGCTCAGCCCCGATTCCGTCACGGCGGGCGGCTCCTCCACCCTGACCCTCGCCACGACCGCCGCCACGCCGTCCGGCACCCACCGCATCACCGTCACCGGAACCGGCCCTTCCGGCAGCCGCACGGCGACATACGCCCTGACCGTCACCGGCGGCAGCGGCGGCCAGTGCACGGCCGCACCCTGGGCCCCCGGAACGGTCTACACCACCGACCAGCAGGTCGCGCACCGCGGGCACACCTGGAAGGCCAAGTGGTGGACGAAGGGCGAAGAGCCCGGCACCACCGGCGAGTGGGGCGTCTGGCAGAACCTCGGCTCTTGCTGACCGGTTCGCTGCTGACCGTCTTGCCGCTGCCCGGCTTCGCGCGAATCTCCGTCCCTGGCCGCCTGGCCGTCTGGCCGCCTGGCCGCCCGGCCGCCCGGCTCCCCGGCATCCGGGGACGGAGCGGACGCAGGCCGGTCTCGTGGCCACAAGCCCCCGCTCACTCGAACACTCGGCGGCGGTCAGGACGATCGGGCAAGCCGGAGCAACGGGCATGACAGGCAGGCCGCTCGGAGAAGCGGAACACGACGGGCGCAGCCCTCCGGACCTCCGACAGCGTCCGGTTGTCGGCGTCCACGTGTGCGCGGACGCCGACAGGCAGTGGCAGGTTCGGCGAGGTGTGGCCGAAGTCGACCTGGGCGAGGACCGTCACGCTGCCCCAGAACATCGAGCACCACGTCGCGTAGAGTTGCGCGCCCGCCGCCGCCGTCGTGGGGCGTGACCTCGGTCGGGATGCCGACCACCATGCCCGCGATCCGGTCCAGCACACCGGACAGCCGCAAGGTATGCAGGTCGTTACAGATCCGTGAGACCGGCCGCTGCGACCGCGCTGGATGCGGCCCGGGCCCAGCAGACCGCGCTGCCTGGTGAGGACGTTGCCGCGCAGGTCGTCGCCGACCTGGCCACACAGATCCTGGCCCTGGACGACCGGGCTGAAGCGGCTCGACAGGCAGATCCGCGAGACGTTCCGCAGCCATCCGCAGGCGGAAACTATCGAGTCCCCGCCCGGCATGGGGCCGATACTCGGCGCTGAGTTCCTCGTCGCGGCCGGGGACCTGTCGGCCTACGTGGACGCCGGCCATCTGGCCTCGGCGGCGGGGCTGGTGCCCGTCCCGCGTGACTCCGGCCGCCGCGCCGGCAACCTCCACCGGCCCAAGCGCTACAGCCACCGCCTGCGACGGGTGCTCTACATGTCCGCACGGACCGGCATCATCCGCGACGGACCGAACCGGGACTTCTACTCAAAAGCGCAGCGACGACTGCAAGCACGTCCAGGCCGTCATCGCCCTGGCCCGACGACGAGCGAGTGTGCTCCGGGCGCTGCTGCGTGACGGACGGACGTTCACCTCCGCCCTCTAAGTCACCACCGCCAACGGCAGCCGGACCGGCGGGGGCAGCGGCGGGATGGCCGGCTCGGCCCGCAGGCCCTGGATCAGCAGTGCGGCGAAGCGTCGTGCGGCGGCCACCGCGGTGGCCGGCGAGGTGGTCCGGATGCCGCCGTTGGCCATGAGCACCATGATCAGGTCGTCCAGGACGAAGTCCGGACGCAGCTTGCCGCCCGCCTTGGCGCGGCGGGCGAGTTCGGCGACCTTGTCCAGTGCCCGCTCCCGGTCCGCGGCGAAGTCGATCGCGCGGGGGAAGGCCGAGACGAACGCCGCGGTGAAGCCCCGGTCCCGTGCCTGCATTGCACACACCGCCTCGATCACCAGGCAGAAGCCGCGCCACGGGTCCGGATCTGCCAGTGCCTCGTCGACGATGGCCGTGCAGGCCGTCATCTGCTCGCGGAAGGCCTCGGTGACCAGCGCCTCCTTGGTCGGAAAGTGCCGGTAGAGGGTCGCGGGCCCGACCTCGGCACGCCGCGCGATCTCGCGCATCGCCACGTCCAGCCCCTGCTCTGCGAATGTCGTGCGGGCCACGGCCAGGATGCGCTCCCGGTTGTCCCGGGCGTCGGAGCGCAGGGAGTGAGGCAAAAGGTTTGTCACCGCTCTCACTTTAGCCAAACGGACGGGGTGTTCCGCTAGCGTCCGACGCCATGAGAGCACTGACATTCTCCGAGTACGGTCCCGCAAGCGTCCTGGAAGTCGCCGACGTACCGGAACCGCACGCGGGACCGGGCCACATCCGGGTGGGCGTGCGGGCATCGGGCCTCACTCCCGCCGACTGCCACCTCCGGTCGGGCCGGTTCCGCGCCATGGCACCGCTGCGCCTGCCCCACGTGCTCGGCATGGATGCCGCGGGTGTGGTCGACGAGGTCGGCCCAGGGGTGACCGGTATCCGGCCGGGCGACGAGGTCTTCGGCATCGTCGAGGTCGCACAGCTCGGCGGTGCGAACGCCGAGTACGCTGTCCTGGCGGCCTGGGCGCCGAAGCCGGACGCGCTGAGCTGGGAGCAGGCCGGCGGCGCGGCCGGGAACGTCGAGACCGCCACGCGGGCCCTCGACCGGCTGGAGATCGGCACCGGCACGACCTTGCTGATCGAGGGCGCGGCCGGCGGGGTCGGCACGGTCGCCGTCCAACTCGCGGCAGCCCGCGGCGCGACCGTCATCGGTACAGCCAGCGCGCACAACCACACGTTCGTCGCGGGGTTGGGGGCGACACCGACCGCCTACGGCCCCGGGCTGGCCGAGCGGGTCACCGCCCTCGCACCGGACGGAGTCGACGTCGTCCTGGACTGCGCCGGATCCGGCTCGCTGCCCGATCTGGTGGACCTCACCGG
The DNA here is from genome assembly GCF_055567735.1 of Streptomyces sp. NPDC026394. Classification (NCBI taxonomy): domain Bacteria; kingdom Bacillati; phylum Actinomycetota; class Actinomycetes; order Kitasatosporales; family Streptomycetaceae; genus Streptomyces; species Streptomyces sp. NPDC026394. The sequence continues at coordinate 142,323 of NZ_JBVHPX010000018.1, read as the reverse complement.
AAGCCCGGACCGGGTGGTGACCATCGCCGACATGAACGCCGCGAAGTACGGAGTCCACCAGACACGCTCGGCGGGCCCGGGAGCGGACCCGCAGGCGGTCGAAGGACTTGCCGTGGCCGCCGCTCTCGCCGGGCAGGGCCGCTTCACCGTACCGGTCGCGGCCACCTTCCCCATCGAGAACGCGGCCGCGGCACACCAGTTGAGCGAGACCGGCCACGCCCGGGGAAAGATCGTGTTCACTCTCCAGTGCCGCACCAGGGCAACGTTCGTCCAACAGGGCGGACATCGCCCGATGCGGCACTAGCTCTCCGCGACCGGAGGTTCGATGCTCATCCGGTGCCGGAACACGTTGCGCGGGTCTCAGCGTCCCTTGGCCTTGCGCAGACGCGGATAGTTGTCCTTGTAGTAGAGAGTCGGCCAGGGGATGCCGGAGCGGTTGAACTCCGGGTCGGTCATGTCGGCGTCCGCGTAGTTGATGTAGCAGCCGTCGGTGGCGGAGTCCGGTACGGACACGCCGCCGGTGTCCGCGAACAGATCCTGGAAGATCTCCCGGGTCCAGCCGATGTTCGACGCGTCGTCCGCCGGGTTCACCCACCAGTTCTCGATCCGCATCTTGATGACCGAGTCGCGCTGCGCGGAGGCGGTGGCGGCCGGGGGGGGCACCGCGTTGATCTGCCCGCCGAAGGGCATCAGCATCACGATCGCGCCGGGACTGTGCACATCGGGCCGGTTCAGGTGCCGGTACATCGTGGCGGCCTGGTCGCCGGAGTAGTTGGTGCGCAGGTCGCGGACTTGGTGGCGCCACGGACCGAGGGGATCGGCTGGTTGCCGATGACGGTGACCAGGTGCCGGTTGGCCTGGAGCCAGGTCAGTTCCTGGACGGCTTCGGTGACGGCCGGATCACCTTGGACGGCGGTGCCCTCGACCAGCGCGGTGAGGAAGGCGCGCAGCCGGTCGCGCGCACCGGGCCGCTCCGCGTCGATCTGGCTGACCAGTGCCACCGGGCCGCTGGCGCGGTGGTTGAGCACCAGGACACTGGAGACTTCCGCGCCCGGCGAGCCCGGCGCGCTGTTCTGTTCGCTCCAGGCACCGTAGTTCAGGAGCAGCCGGCGGAAGTCCGCCTCGGACAGCCGGTCCCAGGGGATGGCCGCCTGGCTGAGCAGGACGTTGGCGGGCTGTCACCGCTGGAGTCCAGCAGCCGCTCGCTCCACCGCGCCGCACGCTCGGCCCGGCCCGCGTACAGCAGCGTCTCCAGTGCCAGGACGGCGACCCGGAAGACCTCCCGTTCCCGGCCGGCCGGATACACCAGCAACTGGTCGGCGTCGGCCACCGCCGCGTCGTGGCCGCCCGGCTTCAGTACGTCGAGCAGGGCCCCGGCGGCCCGCAGCGGCCGGTCCATCCGGCCGAGCAGCGGCCCGCTGTCCCGCCGCCGGCCCACCGGCGTCTGTGGCACCGTCCGCAGCAGGGACGGGTAGACGGAGGCGGCCCACAGGTGCGTGAACTGCCGCTCGGCGGCCTCACTCGGGCAGACCGCGCCCGTGTCGAGGCGCAACCGGTCGAGCAGTTCTTCCGCGATCCCCGGAATGCCGTGCCAGATCATCTGCTTGACCAGTGACGGCAGTGCCTCCTCGGCGACACCGCCCTGCCGTACCTGGCCGATCAGGTCTTCAGATGCCGCTGCGACGGCTCGGGATCACGGCACCATTCGGCCTGCACCGTCTCGATCCGCGACGTCGTCCGCCGGACGGTGTCGACCGCCGACAGATGGGCGTGCCGCAGGCAGTTCACCGCATGGCCGATGTCGTCGTCGGCCATGGCCGCCTCGGCGGCGGACTCCAGCACCTGGCAGGCCCAGGGCGCGCCCACCTCACCGCAGCGCAGCAGATGCCGGGCGACCTCGGCCGGGCGGGCGCCGCGCCGGTGCAGCAGTTCCGCCACACGTAACCGCAGCGCGCGGTGCCGTTCGTAGGGCACCGAAGCCAGTACGGCGGAGCGGGCCCCCGGATGCCGGAAACGGAAATTCTCGATGACGCCGCTCGTGCGCAGGGCCGTGACGGCCTGCCCGACGGACTCCGGGGTCATCCGGGTGATCTCGCCGATCAACTGCGCCGTGGCCGGTGTGTCGACCAGGGCGAGCGCCCGCGCGACGTCCGCCGCGCCCGGACCGCAGCGGTCCAGGCAGGTCAGTACGGCGTCGTGGAAACGGGTGCCGGCGCACCCCTCCCCGGAGCCGGCCGTCTCCCCGGTGCCGGCCCTGCCCGCAGCACCGTCCCCGTCCCCGCACTCGTCCCCGGCTCCGGCTCTGTCCGCTTCCCCGCACCCGCCGCCGTCGTCGAGCAGGGCGTGCACCAGCAGCGGGTTCCCACCGGTGAAAGCTTCAGCCGAGGGGCCAGCCGCCGCGCCTCGACAGCGCCGACACGGTGGGTGGCCAGCGTCCGGATGCCGTCCACGGACAGTGGACCGACGCGCAGCCGGGTGCAGCGCCGGTGCGGCAGCAGCGCGGAACTGACCGAAGGAACACCAGGGACGGGCTGCTCCGGCTCGGAGACGACGATCATGACCGGCGCCCGCTCCAGCCTGCGCACGGCGTACAGCAGGCAGTCGAGCGACTCCCGGTCACCGTGCTGGACATCGTCGACGACCAGGACGACCGGCGCCGTCCGGGCGAGCCGCGCCACCGAACGGTGCACCTCGCGGGCGGCGTCGGCACCGGAAGTGCCGGCCGGCTGCGCGGGCATCGGGTGCTCCGCCGCGCCGTCCGTCGGACGCAACCCCGGCAGCAACTGGTTGACCAGCTCGAACGGCAGCCGGCTCTCGGCGGGTGAGCCCGCCGAGGTGAGTACCGAGGCGCCGGCTGCCGCGGCCTCCTCGGCGAACGCCCGGAGCAGCGCGGACCGGCCCGACGCCGTGGGCCCCGTCACCAGGACGGTATGGCCTCGTCTGCGGGACAGGGAGCCGAGGAGGTGGCGCAGAGTGGCGAGAACGGTCTCCCGCTCCACCAGTTCCGGGCCCGTGCCCTGCATCTGAACAGCGTGTCCGATCAGCACTTTTCCCTTCCTCCCCCGTCGTACGAGCAGGCGTCGCCGACACGGTTGCCGGGCCGCGAGGTGGCGCTGCCCCCGTGCGACCGTCCTTCCAGAAGCACCCGTCTCTCCCGGACAGCAGCCGGACCGTCCGTGCCGTGTACGGGCCGGCCCGGCACCAGCCGCGTGGTCCGGTCCACGAGCCCGGCCACCGGCGGCCGGTGTGCTCGTCGGCCGTCCTGGCGGCGCCTGCCGATGCGCCGCGGCAGAGCGCGTCTGCCGCCGCGTCCCCCCCCGTGAGCCGACGGGCGCCCTGCTGGGCGCCGCACTGTGGAATATGTGATTCAGGACCGGCCGGTTCAGTCCGGTCGGGTACGAGTGTGGAGGGGCGGTCCTTTTTGGACATTCGCCGGAAGTGGGAAACCTGTCTGCCGTTTCGGCCGTCCGGGCCGGCCGGAACCCCCCGGCCGACTGGCGCGGTGGCTGCGCGCAGGTGAGCAGCGGGGCCGCTGTGGCGGCCCCGAAGTCTGCCCGGGAGGACCGTAGTTCGGTCCCCCAACGGCGTCCTGCCGGCGCCGACACCCCCGCTCCCATGCCGAACACCCCACCCGGCCAACCTAGAACGCCCATTCTGCTACGGTGAGAATGCCCGTTCTAAGAATACTGGTTCTAGCGGCCCGTCCGGCATGTCGACGTCGGCTGCCTGACCATGAGAGCGAAGGAGACGCTGTGCGATTACGACGTCTGGGATGGGCCGGCGCCGAGCTCGAACACGCCGGTCGGACACTGGTCATCGACCTCGTCGAGGACACCTCGCCGCTGTACTCGGACGAGAAGTTCCCCGCGGCCTCCCGCCCGGGGGAGACGGTGGCGGCGCTGGTGACGCACCTGCACACCGACCACGCCGACCCGGTGGCGATCCGCAAGGCGCTCGCTCCCGGCGCTCCCGTGTACCGGCCCGAGCCGGTCACCGGACCGGACGACGACCTCAAGTGGACCTGCGGGGCGGAGGCGTCCTTCCGTGAACACGGCGTCGCGACCGAGGTCGTGCGGCCGTGGGAGGAGCGCGGCGCCGGCCCGTTCCGCATCGGCGCGGGGCCCTCCCTCGACGGGCTGGGGGAACCGCAGCTCTCCTGGGTCGTCGAATGCGACGGCCTGCGCGTCTTTCACGGCGGGGACACCGTCTTCCACGGCCACTGGTGGTCGATCGCGCGCCGGTTCGGCCCGGTGGACATCGCCTTCGTCCCCATCAACGGGGCGGTGGTCGAGCTCCCGCACCTCCAGCCGCCGAGCCCCTTCAACGCCGTCATGCTGCCGGAGGAGGCGGCGGTCGCGGCGCACATCCTGGGCGCCCGCATCGCGGTCCCCATGCACTACGGCACGCTCGACAAGCCGCCGATCTACATCGAGACTCCGCGGGCGGTCGAACGTTTCGAGGGGCGCGCGAGGAAACTCGGCATCACGCCCCTGGCCGTACCGTACGGCGAGTGGTTCGATCCGTCGGTCGCACCCGTACACTAGAACCAACGTTCTAGCGCATGAGGAGGCCCGGGGTTGACGGCGGCGGACGGCGATGAGGGGCGGACACGCGTACTGCAGGCCGCCGAAGAGCTCTTCTACGAGTACGGCATCCACGCGGTGCGGATGACCCAGGTCCGGGACCACGCCGGGGTGTCGCTCGCGCGGCTGTACAAGCTCTACCCCTCCAAGCACCACCTCGTGGCCGCCTACCTGCGGGCGCACGGGCAGCGACTGCGTGCGGACCTGGCCGGGTCCGTCGAGCGGTCCGCCCCGGCCCCGGCCGGCTCACGGGCCCGCCTCCTCGCGGCGTTCGACCACATGCAGCACACCATCACCGCACCGGGGTTCCGGGGCTGCGCCTTCGTCAACGCCTGGGCCGAAGCCGGCGGCCCCGGCCACGAGCGTCACCCGCTCGTGGCCGAAGCCGTCCAGGAACACAAGAGCCTGCTCCGCGACTACTTGACCGGACTCGCCGAGGACTACACCCACGTACGCGGCGTCGGCGAGCAGGTCCACATCCTGGTCGAGGGGGCCATGGCGACGTCCGCACTCCTCGGGGCGGACGCCGCCCGCCCGGCCCGCGACGGCGTCTGTGCCGTACTCGCCGCGGCCGACAGCGCACGCGAGGGGTGAGGCCCAGCGCTCCGCCCGCAACTCGCCTCTCCAGCCGTCAGGTTGGGGAGGCGGGAAGGCCGGCGGGACGCCCTCCGGTGGTGCTCAGCGTACGAGTACGACGGAGTTGATCGGCGTCATGTTGTACGGCGCCGACTCGCCCACGCCGCGCATCACGACGGAGCAGCCACCGGTCCCGTTGTACCCGTAGCAGAACTGGAACCCGGCGCCGCCCGTCTGGTTGTTGACGATCACCCGGTTGCCGGTGACGTTCGACAGGTTGTGGGCGCCGTAGCTGTAGAAGATGTTCTTGTTCAGGATGCTGCCGTTCGTCTCGCGGATGCAGACAGCTCCGGACGGGCAGGGTGTCGCCGCATTGGCGCTGGGCGCCACGGTGAGCCCGAGGGCCCCCGCGGCGAGAGTCAGGCTCGCGGCAGATACAGCCATCTTGCGCAATGTTCCCCCTTGGGTCGTGATGCCCCGGTGCGGGCCATCGCAGATGAAAGTAGCCCGTGCCGACGAGAGGCACCAGAGTGCCTGGACATGTTGCGGAGGCCGCTTTCGCGCTCTGGGGCCGGCGAGGCTCGCTTCCGACGAGGGGCCGCTGGGCCGGGAGGCGTGCGTCAGTGTGGACGCGCGGGCAGTACGAGGCTTTCCGGCACGGCCGCGCAGGCGTCCCGCAGGGCGTCGGCGAGCCCTTCGTGGCCGGTTTCCGAAGGGTCGGCGACCCAGCGTTCCAGGGCCCGGCGGAAGGCCGCCGCCAGCAGGTCGACGGCCAGCCGCGGCCGCAGGCCGTACGGATCCGGCTGCATGGTCATGTCGAACCCGCGCTGCATGACGGTGACGATCGCCGCGCCGGTCCGGTCGCAGAAGGCAAGGTGGTGCGCCTCCGTCGACGGTGTCCGCGCCGACAGCCGGCGACTGAGCCGCAGGCGCTCGGCCCAGCCGTCCGCGCCCATGCGGCCGAGCGTCGCGAGCAGCACGCCCTCCAGCAGTTCGAAGGCCGGGCCGCCCGTGGGCTCCGCGGTCTCCAGCTCTTCCATGAAAACGGCCCACAGGTCGTGGACGGGCGCCAGCGCCACGTCCTCCTTGCTGCTGAAGGTGCGGAAGAACGTGCGCTTCGAGACGTCGACGGCGTCGCACAGCGTATCCAGCGTGACGCTGTCGAAGCCGCGTTCCGTGAACAGTTCCAGCGCCGCGTCGACGAGCGCCTGACGTGTGCGCAGCTTCTTGCGTACACGCAACGGCAGTTGGACACCGGACGGGTGCTCGCCGATCACGGCAGCATCGGCCTGCTGTTGACGACCTTCGTCATCGGCACCGATGACTTCGTCATCGCCGGGACCCTTCCGGCGGTCTCCGTCGACCTGGAGGTGAGCGAGGGCACCGCGGGCCAGTTGGTGACGGTGTTCTCGATCACCTAGGCGATTGCCTGTCCGATCCTCGCGGTGGCCACCGGGCGGGTGCCACGCAAAATGCTGATCGTGGGCGGACTCGCGGTGTTCGCGGTGGTCAACTTCGCCACAGCGCTGGCACCTTCCTTCGGAACACTGATGGCCCTTCGGGTGCTGACGGCGCTGACGCTGCCCCGCATGCCGCGGACTCCGGTGGCCGGAGTGGCCGAGCGGCTGCTTCTGCTGCGGCGGCCCTCGTTGCTGCTGTGCGTACTGGGCACGATGCTCGCGGCCTGCGGCGGCCTGATGCCCTATATCTACATGGCTTCCGTCACCCACGACCTCACCGGCGTAGGCGGCCGGTACGTGGGCGTCTTCGTCGCGATCGTGGGTGTCTCGGGCGCGGTGGGCACCGTACTCGGCGGACGGTTGACCGACCGGTGGGGCGTGGACCGCACGCTGCTGGCCGCGTTCGGCGGGGTGGCGGCGGCCGCCTTGGCGCTGCTGGTGGTCGGCGGTATCGGGCAGGAAACGGCACCGGTGTGGCTGGTCTGCCTCGTGTTGGTGCTGTGGGGGTGCCAGGCTGGGCCAACAACCCCCCGATGAACGCCCGCGCCATGCAGATGGGCGGCGATGCCGCCACCGAGGCGGTGGCGCTGAACACCAGCGGACTCTACGTCGGCATCGCCCTGGCCGGTACCGCCGGCGGCGGCGCGGTCAACACCTCCGGCGGCGTCGGCGTCCTGGTGGTCGCCTGCGTCGCCGGCCTGATCACCATCGTGGTGATGGCCCTGTCCGTCCGCCGCTATCCCTCTTCCCGGCACGCGTCCGTGGCCGGCCCCACCCCCGAGAAGGCCGTCACGTCCCGACCTCACCGTGCCCCACTCGTTCCTGCCCGGCGTCGTCCTCGCCCGGCTTCGGCGCGCCACGGACGCCGGTCGAGCCGTCAGCCCGTCGCGGCGGGTCCCGGCGGCAGGTGGACCGTCATGATCAAGTGGCAGGTCGCGTCGCCCGTACCGCGGTAGGTGTGGGGCTTGTCGCCGTCGAAGGTGGCGGTCCGGCCGGCTTCCACGGTGTGCTCGGTGCCGTCGACGACCAGGACCATGCGGCCGGCGGTGACGTTGACGGTTTCCACGACTCCGGCCTGGTGCGGGTGGCTGGGATATTCCTCGCCCGGCTCCAGCCGCCAGCGCCAGATCTCGGTGGGGGCCGGGCCCGAGGTCGTCAGCATGAGCCGGGCTTCGCTGCCCCGCTCTCCGGTCCACAACGGCGCCACGGCATCGGCGTCCACGATGCGTACGCGGCCTTCGGGCGATCCCTGCATCAGGGCGGAGACGGAGACGCCCAGGGTGTCGGCCAGCCGGACCAGGGTCGAGAAATTGGGGTTGCCCTGGGCTCTCTCCAGCCCCACCAGCGCCCCCTTGCTGACCTGGGCGCGTCGGCTCAGCTCCTCCAGGGACAGGCCCGCACGGGAGCGGGCCGCCTTGACGTTCTGCGCGAGCGTCCGCAGGGCTGCGGCCGTCTCGGCCATCTGATCACCTTCCATGGCTGGTCGCCGGTCTCCGGTCTCCGGTCGCCGGTCGCTGGACAGCGGACCAATCGAATGCACCGTGCGGTCGTTCGGTTGACGCCGACCGGTCATTGTGTTGTACGGTCTGGTCGTTCCGTTGAATCGTAAGGGATTGTCGCTGTGATCGCTCTACTGCTGGCTCTCGGTAGCTCCCTCGCCTACGGATGTGCCGACTTCCTCGGCGGCCTCGGCGCCCGTAAGGCACACGTGCTGCGCACCGTGATGATCGCGGCGCCGGCCAGTCTCGCGGTCGAACTCCTGCTGTGGCCGGTGCTCGGCGCCTCGTTCGGCGCCGCGGCCCTGGGCTGGGGCGCGGCTTCCGGAATTGCCTCGGCCACCGCGTTCGCGCTGCTCTACAAGACCCTGGCGATCGGCCCGATGAACGTGCTCTCGCCCGTGACCGCGCTGATGTCCGCCGCCCTGCCCGTCGGCGTGGGCCTGCTCCAGGGCGAGCGCCTGGCCACCGCCGGACTGATCGGCCTGCCCCTCGCGCTGGTGGCGGTGGTGCTCGTCAGCGCCGGACACGGCACCGGGGCGGTGCGCCCCTCCCGTACGGCGTTGCTGCTGGCCTTCGGCGCGGGAGCCGCCATCGCCCTCCAGCTCGTCTTCCTGCACCAGGCGCCGTCCGACAGCGGGGTGGCCCCGCTGGTCATCGGCCGTACGGTCTCCTCGGCCGTCACCCTGACCGCCGCCGCGCTGATGCGCCGCAAGCTCGGCTCCGAGCGGCCCGCCTACGCGATGTCGGCCGCCGCGGGTGTGCTGGACTCCCTGGCCAACCTGATGTTCCTGCTCGCCGCACGGAGCGGCGACCTGACCGTCGTCGCCGTGCTCACCGCCCTCTACCCGGCCGGCACGGTCCTGCTGGCCCGCGGTGTCCTCGCCGAACGCATGCACCGCGGCCAACTGGTCGGCCTGGGCACCGCCGCAGTCGCCGTCAGCCTCCTCGCCCTGACCTGAGCGACCGGCCTTGCGCGGTGCGCGGCCCGCCCGTCGCCGATCGCCGCAGTCGCCCCCTCCCTCCCCGCACGCGCACAGGAACAGGAAACGGACCCCATGCCCGACATCCGCATCGCCCCTGCCGTCGCCGACGCCTTCCCCGACACCCTCATCGCCCTGGTCACCGCCACCGGACTGCGGGGCCGCGAGCCCTGGCCCGACACCGCTGCCGCTCTGGACGGTCTGGAGCGGCAGTTCGCCGACGGCACCTGGCAGCCCGCCGACGAGAGTGACCCTCGTATCGAGGCCTGGCACACCGCCTACCGGTCCTTCGGCACCAATCCCCGCCGCATCCGCCCCAGCGTCGACGCACTCGGCCGCCGCTTCGCCAAGAAGGGCGCCCTGCCGCGCGTCAACCCGCCCGTCGACTCCTACAACTGCGTATCCGTACGGCACGGCCTGCCCGCCGGCGCCTTCGACGTGGACCACGTCACCGGTGACATCACCGTCCGCCACGCGGACGGCGCCGAGGAGTTCACGCCGCTCGGCGAACCCGACACCGTCGAGAACCCCAGGCCCGGCGAGATCATCTATGCGGACACCACCGGCGTCCTGACCCGCCACTGGAACCACCGCGACGCCCACCGCACCCGCGTCACCGAGGACTCCGCCCACGTCGTCTTCGCCCTCGAAACCCTCCACGCCACCCGCGACGGCCACCTCCTCAAGACCGCCGCGGAGGAACTGCGGGACCTGCTCACCCCGCACGCCGAGCAGACCGCGATCCACTACCTCGGCCCGGCACATCCGCAGGCAACTGTCTGAGCTCCGCCCGCCCGCCGACCGTGCCTGGCTCTGGCTCGCGCAACGGGTGCCGCCCGCAGGTCAGAACTGGTTCTCGCCGCCATCGATGTACAGATTGGCACCGAGGACGAAGCTGCTCTGTTCGGAAGCGAGAAACGCCACCACATTGGCGACCTCGTCCGCACGCCCGATCCGGCCGAGTGGCACAGCCGCGGCGAATTGCGACTTGGTGACGGGTGCGTCCGCGGTGGCGGCCACGCCGTCGAGTCCGGGAGTGTCGATGGTGCCCGGCGAGATCGCGTTGACCCGGATGCCGCGGTCCTTGAGCTCGTTGGCCCAGGTACGGGCGAAGGACCGGACCGCCGCCTTGGAGGCCGCGTACGTGCCGAAGGCCGCGACACCGTCATCGGCCCGCACCGAGGAGTTCAGGATCACCGAGGCGCCGTCGTTGAGCAGCGGCAACGCCTTCTGCACGGTGAACAGGGTGCCCCGCACGTTGACATCGAAAGTCTGGTCGAAGTGCTCCTCGGTGGTCTCCTGCAGCGTCGCGAACGAGGCGCTCGCCGCGTTCGCGAAGAGCACGTCCAGACCCAGGCCCCGGGCACGGACCGCGTCGTAGAGACGGTCCAGGTCGGCCAGGTTCGCTATGTCACCCGCCACGGCGGTGGCCCGCGCCGGGCCGATGGTTTCGACGGCCGCGTCCAGTTCGGCCTTGCGCCGGCCGGTGACGAACACGTGCGCGCCTTCGGCCGCCAGCCGTACGGCGGCGGCCAGGCCGATCCCGGTGCTGCCGCCGGTGATGACGGCGATCTTGCCCGCTAGCTGTCCCACAGGAATGACCTCCACGAGGTGGCGAACTTCAGTACCGATCGGTACTCAATGAGAACGTAGCACATCTGTACCGCCCGATACGGAAAATGTCGGCTGCGTCAGGCCGTCGGCTCCCCGCCCTCGGTATAGATCACCAGCGTCAGTTCCGGCTGCTCGGCCAGGCGGAACGCCGTGTAGACGAACTCGGCCTCCTCGCCGCCTCCGCGCCGCAGCCGTTTACGTCCGCCGCGCCGGACCTGAACTTCGTACTGCGCCCACCAGGCACGCGCCTGCGCTGGCCGTGTTCAACTCGTCGATCAGCTCCGTGAACCGGGTGGCGTCCGGCCAGCGTCCGCAGCCGGGCGAGCAGACCGCGAGCCTCCGGCTCCCAGTCGACCACGACGTCCCGGGCCACCGGGGCGAGGAACACCCAGCGGACGAAGTTCGCCGGGCGGCCCGTCGGCGTGGTGAGGTTCGGGAACAGCTCGTCGGCTGCCTGATTGCAGCCGAGGACGTCGTAGTTGCTCCCGATGATGTAGGCCGGTCGCGGCTGGAGCAGCAGGGGGTAGCCGCCACCTCGGCGGCCAGCGGTTCAGGTTCCCCGGCCCCGGGCTCGGGGGTACGACCGGCGAGCCGGAAGAGGTGGTCGCGCTCGTGGCGGTCGAGCCGCAGCGCCGAGGCGAGGGCCGCGAGCACCTGGTCCGAGACGCGGATGTCCCGGCCCTGCTCCAGGTACGTGCACCAGGTGGCGCGCTCATCCCGGCGAGCAGCGCGAGCTCCTCCCGGCGCAGCCCCGGCGTCCGGCGGCGGCCGGAGTGCGGCAGCCCCACCTGGTCCGGTGTGATGCGCTGCCTGCGGCTGCGAAGGAAGGCCCCCCAGCTCACCGCGTTGGTCCGGCTGTCGCTGCACTCATGCCCACCACCACGACCCCCGCGACCACGGCCCCCACCACAACCACGGCCGCACGCATCACCACAGACACGGCCACAGCCATGGACTCGGACCAGGCGGAACCCGCAACAAGGTCATCGCCGTCACCGGTGCGAGCAGCGGGACAGGCCGAGCCACCGCGCTCGCCCTGGCGCGGCGCGGTGCGACGGTCGTCCTCGGCGCCAGGCGCGGCGATCGCGTCGAGCAGCTCGCCGCCGAGATCCGGGAGAGCGGCGGCCGCGCCGTCGGCGTGCCGACCGACGTACGGCGGCGTGCGGACCTCGTCCGCCTGGTCGACACGGCGGTCACCCGATTCGGGCGCCTCGACGTGCTGGTCGACAACGCCGGCATCAGGCCGGTCTCCCCACTGGAGGACCTGCACGTCGACGCATGGGACGACATGATCGACGTCAATCTGCGCGGCGTCCTGCACGGTATCGCCGCCGCACTGCCGGTCTTCCGCCGGCAGGAAGCCGGGCACTTCGTCACGGTGGCGTCGACCGCCGCATACCGCACCGTCCCCGGACAAGCCGTCTACGCCGCGACGGAAACGGCCGTCCGTACGGTCTGCGAAGGGCTGCGGCAGGAGGTGGGCGACCCCGCGTCACCATCGTCTCCCTGGGGTTCGTCCACACCGGCTTCGCCAACGCGGTCACCGACCCCGAGGCCCGCGCTGCGCTGCCGGCCCGCCGCGACGCCATGGCACTGGACCCCGCAACGATCGCGGACGCCATCGCCTACGCCGTCGCCCAGCCGGACCAGGTCGACGTCAACGAGATCGTGGTACGGCCCACCGCGCAGCGTTGACGGCGGCCAGGCCGTATCCAGTGCTCAGCCGGCCGGGGCGGACACCGGGGCGACCCGCGTCCCCCGAGGTCAGCCCTGTATGCCCGTGCCCCTGCCCCCGCCCCCTGCTGTGTCCGCGAGGAAGTCCCGAAGGGCTGACGCGACGGCATCGGGAGCTTCCACGGGCAGCAAGTGACCGGCGCCGGGGACCGTTGTCAGGGTCGCGTGCGGGATGTGGGGCAGCAGGCAGTCACGCAGGACGTGCGGCGGCTCCACCACGTCGTTCTCCCCGGCCAGCACGGCCACCGGTACCTCGATGTCCCGTACGGCGCGGGTGATGTCCCGCGCGATTCCGCGCAGGGGCCATTCGCGCCGGGCCTCGGCGCCGCAGGCGAGGCTGTCCCGTACCGCGGTGGCCCGCACCGCCGGGGGCAGCGGAGTGGCGGTCAGGACATGGTCGAGGGCGTGGTGCACCGTCTCGGGCGAGTCGTAGGCGTGCGCCAGGCCCTGCCGGTACTCCTCGGTGACCATGACGGGCGGCTGCGGCGGTGCGGGCGCCACGAGCACCAGGCCGACCAGCGCGGACGGCCGGCGGGCCGCGAGGAGCTGACTCGTCTTGGCGCCCATCGAGTGGCCGACGAGGACGAACGGCCCGGGCACGCGGGCTCGGACCACCCGGGCGAGATCGTCGGTGAGCTGGTCGAGGTGATAGGGACCGGGCAGGGCTCGGGAGGCGCCCCAGCCGCGCTGGTCGAAGCGGACCGTCGCCTGTCCGGGCGGCAGGAGGCCCAGCACGCTGTTCCAGGTGGCGGCGGAGCCGCCCCAGTAGTGGACGAAAACCAGTGCCGGCCCGGTGCGGCCCCGTGTCAGCACGTCGAGACACCCGCCCGACACCGCAACACCGGTTGTGGTTTCCGCCATCTCCGCCATCATCGCGTCTTCCCTTCCGTCGGCAGCAAGCGACTCCGCCGCTCGCGCCGAACCGGTGAACCCATACCCTGGCCTGCTGTCAGGCCTGTCTGCGACGGTAGGCGCGAGACCGTTCACCCAGTGGCGGAAAGGAACACATTCCTTGTGGAAAACGGACACGGTGCGGTGCGGCAGGTGCACTATCTCCCGGCCGTCGGATCGGCGTACGGGGTGGAAGTCCTCGATTTCGCCGCGCTGCGCTCGATGGACGTCCACCGCCGACGTACCCAGCCGCAGCGCCCCGACTTCCACGTCTTCGCGCTGATCGGCTCCGGAACCGGCACGCACGAAGCGGACTTCCACAGCCATCTGCTGGAAGAAGGCAGCGCCGTGTGGATCCGGCCGGGCATGGTGCACCGCTGGAGCGACATCGAGGCCTGCGACGGTCCGCTGATCCTCTTCCGGCCCGGTTCGTTTCCCGGCTTCACCGTGCCGGAGGCCGGTACCCCGGCCTGCTGGCACCTGGACCAGCAGCGCCTGTCCCTCGCCCTGCTCGCCGCCGGGCACCTCGAACGCGAGCACGACGCAGCAGTCCACACCCCGAGCCTGGCCTCACCCGCCCTCCTCTCCCACCTGCTGGCGGCCCTGATCCTGCGCACCCTCCCCACCGCCGACGCGCCGGCCCCGACCGGGACAAGGAGTTCCGGAAGTCGGCACACCGGCGTCTTCCGCGCCTACCGGACCACCGTCGAAGAGCACTTCACCGACTGGCATCACGTGGCCGACTACGCCCAGGCACTCGGTTACGACGTACGCACCCTCACCCGGGCGACGCGTGCCGCCACCGGCACCGGCGCCAAGACCTTCCTCGACCAGCGCGTCCTGCTCGAAGCGAAAAGACTGCTCGCCCACACCGAGCTGCCGGTCGGCAACTGCGCCCGACGCCTCGGCTTCCAGGACGCCGGGAACTTCACCGCCTTCTTCAAACGCCAGACCGGCACGGCCCCCACCACTTGGCGCACCCTGTACAGCACCGCCGCCGGCGGATACGTCCCCCGTCAAGGCACGGTGTGACGCCCGACGGTGTCCGACTGCCTCGGCCCAGGGCGAGACAAGACAGGCTCGCCCCTGGTCGGCGCGCAGCGTCCCGTCAGGAGGCAGCCAGCCCTTCGGTCGCCCGCAGCTTGACCGTGAAGGCCAGCGTCAGCCCTCCCGGCGGCGAGCACTTCACCACGGCGTTACCGTCCAAGGAGACGATCTGTGGCGGGTCCCACCCGGCCGGTACCGAGCCCTCGGCGGACCCGAAGGAGTCGAGGACCCGGCTTTCGGGCGCCCAGGCGGTGACCGTACCGCCGACGTTGCTCAGGCCCTGTTCGACGACCCACGTCGCGGCCCGGCCCGTCGGGTCGGTCGCCATGACCTCGGCCCGGTAGCGGCTCGCTCCGGCTGCCAGGGGCACCGCGGCGAGGGTGAGGGGATTCGCGGCCGCGATGCCGCAGCCCTGGGCCACCCGCTCGCGGGCCCCGATCCGTCCCGTCGTGGTGTCGAGGGCGAACACCCAGTCCCGCCCGCCTTGCCACTGTGTCTGGCCGAGGTCGGTCGCGGACACACAGCCACCGAGATGGGACACCCTGTTCTCGTCCCGGGGGAGGGTCCAGGGTTTCACGGGATCGGTGGTGCTGCCGAGGATCCGGACCGGTGCCGGCCCCCGCCTGCCGGTGAACACGAGGTTCGCGCGGGTGCTCGCGCTCGGGCGGAACTCGCAGTTCACGAACGTCGACGCGGTGGGGATCTCCAGCGGGGGCCTGGGCGGTTCCTGACCGAGCAGGAGCAGGGAGTTGTCGATGCGCACGGGTGGGCAGTCGGTCCGCTTCAGGAAGCTGGTCTCCAGTACCGAACTCTCCAGGACGAGATGGTGCAGGTCGGAGGTGGCCACCGCGCACTGCCAGGTCTCCGGATGGCCCTGTGTCGCCTCCGAACTGATGGCGATTCCGATGCCGTGGAAGGACCCGTACGGCGCCGCTGTGGTCAGCAGGAGCGGCACGACGGAGCGGTGGCTGCCGATGTACCAGTCGCGAGCGGTGACGCCGACGACGTCGGTCGCCACGAAGTCGTACTGGGTTCCGACGGTCTGCAACCGGTTGACCCTGGCCAGCCCGCTGCCGCCCAGGGTGAGGCCGAGCCTGGAGGCGCTGACGAAGAGATGTTCGACCTCGGAGAGGTACGAGTTGTTCCGCAGCCTCATCCCGTCGCGTGCGGCGGTGACGCGGAGGTGGCTGAACACCGAGCTGTTCGAGAGCTGGCCGTGGACACCCGCGCCCGAGGGACACTGGAACTCCAGCCGCCGGACCGTGGTGAGCGCGGCCGCGACCGGAGGCCCGCCCCACTGGTACATCACGTAGACGGGGTCGGGGTCCGGAGTCCGTCGGATCCACGTCGACCCGACGGTGAAGGCGTCGACGTCGCGGTCGAAGTTGATCAGTATCCGGGTGACCAGCCGCTGGTCCGCGTGGACGGGGTCGGGCCTGACGTTGGTGGCGAAGTCGGAGGCGAACTTCGCGGTCGGCGCGGTGAAGGTACGTGTACCGGCGTCCCGGTCGATCACGAAGTCGCTGATGCGGACGGAGTCGATGCGCCCGGTGAACGGCCGCGTGAAATCGTGGTATTCCGGCCAGCGCTGCTGACTCCTGGCGCCGAGGTACACGCCTTCTTCGACGGGCTGGGTCAGCTTCGCCCCGGCCCGGGGACGCTGTCCCTCCCGTGGCTCGGCGGGTGTCAGTACCGTCCCGGGCGGCCCGGCGTAGAGGTCGAGGTGGGTGCCGTCCCAGACCAGGGAGAGGTGGAGCGGCTGCCCGACCGGGAAGCTGCCGGGGTGGGAGATGACGTGGTCCACGCCGTCGAGCCGGGCGGTGGCGGTGACGGTGACCTGGCCTGTCGTGCCGCCGAGGAAGATACCGAAAGCGCAGGTGGCCGCTTCGCTGTTCAGCCGGCGGCCCGAACTGGAGAGGACCGGCTCCCCGCCTCCGCCCGGAAGGACGTCGGGGCGCACCGTGCAGGAGACCGAGAACGATGCCGCGCCGTCCATGTCGAGCGCCGGGCTGTCACGGAGGTTGACGGTGCTCCGGTTCTTCGCGCTGAGAACGCCGGCCCGGCCCGCTCCGGTGAGCAGGGCGTCCGACGTGGGCAGGTGGCCCAGCGACTTCGGCGAGATGCACAGCGCGGGGCCGTGCGCGCCGAAGAACCTGATGATGGTGGTGTGTTCGCTCTCGCCGCGCAGCTCGATCTTCCCCTGCTCGCGGCCGACGACCAGCGGGCGGCGGATGCGGTAGTAGCCCGCCGGGAAATAGACCACGCCGGGGCGGAGCGGGTGCAGGGAGCGCATGGCACGGGTGATGGCGTCCCAGTCGTCGCTCTGGTCGTCGCCCTTCGCGCCGAAGTCGAGGACGTTCGCGAAGTCGTGCTTCGGTACCACGGTCACGTTCCCCTGCGCATCGCACTCGCCGACGACGAACGCGCCTTCGAGCAGCGGTAGTTGGCGCGCACCGGCCCTGCCCGTCGACGACCACGGCGGACGGCTGCCCGGCTCCGAGCCCGGTGGTTCGCGCCGGCGCGACCTCCGGCTGTTCGTAGTAGCTCACCTTCGTGTCGGCCGCGGCCGCGGTGGCCGCGATCCCGGTGACCATCGTTCCCGCGGTGAGCGCGGCGGACGTCGCCCTGGTCAGCCTCGTGGCATCGTCCGGAGCCAGCGCGGAGCAGAGCACGTCCCCGGCCTGGACGTCGACTGCGACCGTTGCTGTTTCCATGGGCTCCTCCGGGTGCGCGGTGGCCGGGTGAAACGGGACTGCCCGCGGGCCGCCGACGTGTCCGATGCCGCGGACGCGTTCGACGTTGTCGGCGTGTCCGGTGCCGGGAACGTGTCCGACGCCAGGGACGACGGGACTCCGTCGGGGCGGCCGGTCGCCTCGGACCAGGAGACTGCAAACCGCCGACCGAGGACAGCCGCCGGGCGAGCTTTCACCCACATGGGCGATAGAGGCGCTGGCGTGAGGGACGGCGGAGCTTGATGTCACATCGGCTTCGCCGCGCGCGGGCCCGGGTGCCGGAGGCGCGTCGGCGATCAGACGCAACAGAGGGGCACCCGGCCGTCCGGCCGGATGCCCCTCACACCACGCTCGTCACAGCGTCGGGTCGCCGCGCTGTCCTGCGCCGTGCCGACGCCGTCGTACCGACGTCAGGACGTGCTGGGCCACATCGCAGAGCGCGAACCGAGGGTGCCCTTCCCGTTACCCGGGTAGAGGAACAGGTCGCCGGAGCTGTTGATGGCGGCGACGTCGGCCTTGCCGTCGCCGTTGAAGTCGCCACCCATGACGGCCCGGAAACCGCCCCAGCTCTCGTCGGGCCACATCGCCTTGTCGTAGTCGAACGTGCCCTTGGCGTTGCCGGTGTACAGGCCCAGGCCACCGGTCTGGGAGACCGCCGCGATGTCGTCGCGGTGGTCGCCGTTGAAGTCCGCGCTGGTGAGGTGCTTCTTGGACCAGGTCTTGTCGTGCCAGACCTGGCGCTTGAAGCCGGAGAGGCGACCGTCCGCAGCAGTGGTGTAGGCGTACAGCGAGCCGTCGTTCCAGATGGCCACCAAGCCGTCGCGGCCGGAGTCGTCGGCCTTGTAACGGGCGAACTTGGAGACGATCTTCCAGCTGTTGTCGTTGGACATCGAGCGGGGAGAGCCCAGCTTGCCGCTCTTGGTGCCCGGATACAGGTCGAGGTAGCCGTCGAGGTTGATCGCGGCGATGTCGGTCAGACCGTCGCCGTTGAAGTCACCGGCGACCATCGCGCGCTTACGGCCCCAGGAACCGTCGTGGTTCCACAGCTCACGGCCGTATTCGAGCTTGCCGTCCGGGCCGGTGTAGAAGACGTGCAGGTTGTGGTCGTCGAGGACGGCTGCGACGTCGGGACGGCCGTCACCGTTGAAGTCCGCGCTGGCGACGACGTCGGTGACATGGCGGTACATGGTCGTCAGGCGGATCTGCTGGACCCAGCGGTGCACGTCGTCGACCCGGGCCTCGACGGCGCCCGTACGGGTCTCCTCGGAGCCGAAGCAACCGCCCTGCCACGAAGTGCTGTTGACCGCGACCAGCTCGTAACCGCCGGCCTCCGTCTCACGCAGGGCCGGGCCACCGGAGTCGCCCATGCAGACACTCGCACCGTCCTTGCCGGTGACGGCGAGCGTCGTCTTCTCCACCGCGTCGACGGAGAAGCCACCGCTGTGCAGGCGGTCGGGAACCCACTCGTCCTTGGTGCGGCCGTAACCGGCGACGCGCAGCGTGTCACCCTGGGCAGGAGCGGTGGAGGCGACCGGGACCGGGGTGATGTCCTCGACCGGTGCCGACAGCTTCGCCATCACCAGGTCACGGTCCGTACGGGGCACGAGTTCGGTGACGGTGCGTACCTGCCCGTCCTTGCCGGACAGGTCGGTGCGGCCGACGGTCACCGAGGTCGCCGACTTCGGCTTGCCGGCGGCGACCTTGTCCTGACCGGGCTTGTCGGCGAAGCAGCTGACGGCCGTGAGTACCCACTGGGGATCGACCAGCACACCGGTGCAGGCGCGCTGGCCGCTGCCGATGTCGAGCTTCGCGGTGAACGGGTATGCCCCGTTCTTGGCGGCGTCACCGACGACTGCGTGTGCGGGGACACCGGTCAGCATGCTCACCGCGACGGTGGTCGCGGCCAGCCCGGTGACCCATATGGCGCGTGGACGTCTGCCAAGCACTCGTGTTTCCTCAATTCTTGAGAGGGAGGGAAAAAGGGAAGGGATGGAGAAATGTCCGGGGCCCGGCGGGCCTTCTTGCCCACAGTGATGTCGAGCACAGCGTGTTTCCGTTGCGCCGTGTGTTTCCGTTACACGAGGGCGACGGCGTATTCCGCGTCGATTCCCTTCCAGGCGTCCGATCGCGAGAGGCTGCGGGGCGAGGTGGCCATCGCTCCCGTACCCGGTGCCGTGGAGGCAGAAGCCCCGCGCCGTCGAGCAGCCCGGGGGCGCCCGTCGGTCGCTCCGAACAGCGCAAAGGCGTCAGCGGTGAGGGCGCTGCCGGGCGAGCCGACGGCGGTCGGCGGGCACAGAGGCATCCGCATCGATGACTCACCTTTCGGTTGATGAGGCGCTGAAGGGAGCAAAGCGCGCCCCGCAGAAGAATTATCACTTGGCGCCACAGATCATCAAGCGCTGCCACTTCGCTAACAAATCGGCATCTATCCGCCCGCTGTGCCCCGCAGCGCGGTTCGGCGCGGTGACAGCGGTCAACCGACCCGGAGAGGTCCTTGGGCGCACCGTCGCGGCGTCGTCTCCACGCGGTGGATCAGGTGGGCGATGAGCATGACGAGTTGCGGACACAGTTCGCGCGGGATGCTGTGTCCCATGCCGTCGATGATGGCCAGCTCGGCGCCGGGAATGGCCGCGGCGGTGGCTCGCCCGCCGTTCATGTCGATCAGCACGTCGTCGGTCCCGTGGATGACGAGCGCCGGAACCCGTACCGACCGCAGCCGTGCCGTACGGTCGCCGGAGGCCCTGGCCGCGGCGAACTGACGCACCATGCCGGCAGGGTCGTGCCCCCGGTCGTAGGCACGCTCGGCCCGCTCCGTGGCCGCGGCTTCGTCGAACGCGAATCCCGGCGACGCCACGGCCCGTAGGGCCCGGACCTGCCAGGCGATGAAACTCCGGCGGTCCTGCGGAGGCGTTCCCAGCCCGGCGAGCGCCGTGGCGTCGGGGCGGCCGACGGCGCGGTCACCGGTGCTGGACATCATCGACGTCAGTGAGCGGGTGCGCTCGGGGTGCTCGACGGCCATGGTCTGGGCGATCATCCCGCCCAGCGACGCGCCCACCAGATGGGCGCTCCGCACCTGCAGCACGTCGAGCAGTCCGACGATGTCATCGGCCATGTCGGACAACGTGTAAGGCGCCAGGGAGGAGTCGCCGGTCAGCACCGTCCGCACGTCCGGGCCCGGCAGGTCGAGGTCCTGCGGGTCCGGGTCCGGCAGATCGGGGCCCGTCAGGTCGGGGAAGCGCGACGACCGGCCGGCGTCCCGATTGTCGAACCGGATCACTCGCAGGCCGCTGCGGACCAGCTCGGCACAGAACTCCTCCGGCCAGGCGATCATCTGCGCACCGCCGCCCATCACCAACAACACGGGCGGCGCGTGATCGTCACCGAAGCATTCGTACGCCATCTCCATCCGCGACGGGCCGACCCTCAGCGCCAGCTCTTCACCCATCGCCGAACCACCTCGACACCCCGACCGAAAGAAGCTGAACGAGCGTGAACACACGGACACTTTCCATGCTCGCGGAATCCAACGTAGCGGAATGGTTCGGCGGAATGAACAAGGAAACGGGCGCGAGCGCATTCAGTGGGGACCGCCGCAGTGGGGAGTGAACCTCAGGGGTCGACTCCGGCCGCCGACACCGGGCGGCGGCCCCGAGCGGAGACCATCGGCGCGGTGGCCAGGTCGAGCCCGCCGGCGGCGATGTTCGCCAGGTGCCGGTCGATCTCTTCTTCAGTGGCCGCCCCCGCCGCGACGAGCTTGTCGCGGACCTGGTGGACGGTGGCCCGCTCCAGCTCGGCGCACGCGGGGGAAGTGAGGGGGAAGTAGGCGCCGGCCCCGATTTCGGCCAGTCCGGCCGCACGCAACAGCCGCGGCAGCTTGCGCCCGTACGCCAGGTCCGCGCCGCGCTGCCGCAGCAGCTCGCGGAAGCCGCGGCGCAGGCGGTTCGCCAGCTCCTGCCCGGGCCCGTACTCGTCGGGACAGATCAGAGGCTGCAACGCCGGGTCACCGTCCTCCACCACCAGCCAACCACCGGGGTGCAGCGCCTCGGCCATGGACCGCAGGGCCTGGTGCCGCTCGGCGACGTGGACCAGCACGAGCCGGGCATGGACCAGGTCGAAAGGGCCTCCCTCGGGCCGGGCCTGGACCGCCACGTCGTGGCGCAGTACCTCGTAACCCGCGGCCGCGCGCATCCAGGAGGTGTCGATGTTGGTGGCACCCACGTACCCGGCCGGGCCGACACGCTCGGCCAGTCAGGCAGGAACCGTGGGCTCACCGGCACCGACCTCCCAACACTGCCACCCCGCACCGACCCCGACCGTCTCGAAGTGCCGGCACGTCGACGGGTCGAAGAGCGCCGACAGCTCGGCGAACCGCTCACCCGCCTCGGCCTGTCGGTTGTCCACGAGGTATTCGGTGTCGGAGTGGTTCCTTGCCATGAGCGGATCATTGCACGTGGTCCGTATGGGGCCGGGGCCTTTGGGGCCTCGGGGCCTGCCGGCACGGTCCGGGGCCCTCGGCAGCCGACGCCCGCGGTCTCGGCTGCCACCGGCCTGGTCGCAGGCGACGGCGATGTCCGCACCGGCTATCCGGCCGGGCTCGCGGAAGGGCGCGACGTGCCCAGCATGGAGCAGGCTGCCTCATCGACGAGGGCCTTGTTCGTGCCTGCGGCCGCCTTCTCCTTGATGCCGAAGTTCGTGCTCGTCAGGACCGCGACGCTCCGGTGGCCGTCCGCGTCGGTGTAGATCTCGCTGGAGTAGCCGGGCAGGCCGCCGGTGTGACCCCAGACGGTGCCGCAGGGGGTGTCCACCTTCATCAGGCCCAGACCGTAGCCGCCGCCTTCCTCGGCGGCGGGAACGGTGGTGCGCATCTGCTTCATTTGGGCCTCGGGCAGCAGCTTGCCGGACATGAGCGCGGTCAGGAAGCGCTGCCAGTCCCGTGCGGTGGAGACCATGCCGCCTGCCGCGCCGGACCAGCTCGGGTCGATACGGGAGGTGTCGATGGTGCCCCCGGGACGTCCAGGGCCGGCAAAGCCAATGCCTTCGGGCAGGTCCACGGTCGGTGCGAGAAGGCTCTTGAGCTGCTTGGCGCCCGGCTCGTAACCGGTCACGTGCTGCTTGCCGGCGCTCCAGCCCGCGTCCGTGGCCAGGAATGAGTCCTTCATGCCCAGTGGCTTGGTGATCCTTCGCTCGATCAGCTCGGTGAGGCTCTTCCCGGTGGCCTTCTGGAGAATCAGACCCAGAGCCGCGTAGTTGGCGTTGCTGTAGAAGTGCTTCTTGCCGGGCGCGGCCGGCGGATCCTGCGGGGGAGTGATGGCGAGGAGGTCCTCCGCTCGCCAGGTGCGCCGCTCCTGGCCCGTGAGGGAGGGCAGGAATTCCGGCGTCAGCAGGAAGTCGCCCAGGCCGCTGGTGTGGTTGAGGAGCATGCGTACGGTGATGTCCTTGCCGCCCCGCACGAGTCCGGGCAGCCACTTCTCCACCGTGTCGTCCAGGCCGACCTTGCCGTCGGCGACCAGTTGCAGGACGAGAGTGGCGGTGACCGTCTTGGTGTTGGACCCGACCCTGAACTGGTCGTCGGCGGCGAGGCGGTGATCGGCTTTCGTCCAGGCGGCCTGCCGTGCGATGTCCACGGGTGCCCCACTCCCGCGAACGACCCGGACGATCACCCCGGCGGAGCCCCCGTCCGCCGCCTTCTGCGCGAGATCGGCCAGGCGCTTGTCGGCCTGCGCGCCCGACGTCTCCTGCCTGGCCGACGTCTTCGCCGCACCCGCACCCGCATCCGTGTCCGTCTCCGAGCAGGCCGTGAGCGCTCCGCCCATACCGGTCACCAAGGTCATGGTCAGCGCCCCGTGCAGAATCCGGCGGCGAGACGTTGAGAGTGCGGACATGACAGTTCCCTTCGGCGCATGACAGGTGGTCGCGTGCGTCGAGGGCCGGAATTCCTCCCCTGAGGGGCTTCATGGCGGGCCCGCCGCACAGCAACCATTCAGCCAGCGCCGGCCACCCGGCACATCGCTCGTTGGCGGGCCTTCTGTGGGCTCCGGGTCACTCGGAGGAGTGACGAGCAGCGCCAGGGAGGGCCGGTGTCCCGTCCGCTCGGGGCGGTCAGGACAGTGTGTTCCTGGCCAGTACCGCCGCCTGCGCCCGGCTCTGGCAGCCGGTCTTCGCGAGCATCCGGCTGACGTGCGTCTTCACCGTGTGCAGGCTCACCACGAGCCGGTCCGCTATTTCGG
The DNA here is from genome assembly GCF_055567735.1 of Streptomyces sp. NPDC026394. Lineage (NCBI taxonomy): Bacteria > Bacillati > Actinomycetota > Actinomycetes > Kitasatosporales > Streptomycetaceae > Streptomyces > Streptomyces sp. NPDC026394. Next base: position 118,980 of record NZ_JBVHPX010000018.1, on the reverse strand, counting down.
CGTTGCTCAGCCCGTCCCCGACCAGCCGCAGTACGGCGTGCTCCCGCTCGGTGAGGTCCCTCAGCCGGGCCAGCTCATGGCCGTCCGGCTGACGCCGGGTGCTCAGATGCCCCTCGATGATCCGCCGGGTCACCGCCGGACTCAGCGCACTGTGCCCGGCCGCGGCCGCCCGCACCGCCCCGGTCAGCTCCTCGTACGAACTGTTCTTCAACAGGAACCCGGCCGCCCCGGCGGCCAGCGCCTCGTCCACGTACTCGTCCAGATCGAACGTCGTCAGCATGAGCACCTGGCTCCGCCCCGGCCCGAGCAGCTGCCGGCGGCCCAGCTCGGCCAGCGCCCACAGCCCGTCCCGGCGGGGCATGCGGACGTCCAGCAGCAGTACGCGCGGCCTCAGCCGCGCGCACTCCTCGACGGCCTCCTCCCCGTTGCCCGCGGTGCCGGCCACGGTGAGATCCGCCTGACTGTCCAGGATCGCGCTCAGGCCGGCGCGGATGACCGGCTCGTCGTCCACCACGAGCACACTGATCCGCTCAGACATCGGCGGTCTCCAGCGGCATCGTGGCCTCGACACGGAATCCGCCGTCGCCGGTCGGGCCGGCGGTGAGTTCCCCGCCCAGCGCGTCCACCCGCTCCCGCATGCTGACCAGACCGAGCCCGACCCCCGCGCCCGCTGTGCCGCGCCGCGCCGCGCGGCCGTTCACCACCTCGAAGCGCAGTTGTCCGGCGGCGGCGTCGAGGGTGAGCCGGACCGGCGCTCCGGGCGCGTGGCGGCGGGCGTTGGCCAGTGATTCCTGCACGATGCGGTACCCCGCCAACTGCACCGGATGCGGCAACCTTTCCAGCTCCGTTCCCACATGCACCTCGACCGAGCCTCCCGCGGCACGGTGGCTGTCCAACAACACATCCAGCTCTCCGAGGCCGGGCACCGGCTGGAGCGGGGCCGCTTCGGCGGGATCGCGCAGCATCCGGAGCAGATCGCGCAGCTCACCACCGGTCTGGCGGCCCGCCGCCGCCAGCCCGTCGATCTGGGTACGGGCCCAGTCGGGCAGCTCGTCACCCCGAGCGCGCAGGGTTTCCGCGTGTACGACGAGCAGGGTGAGGGAGTGCGCGACCACGTCGTGCATCTCGCGGGCGATCCGTGCCCGCTCCCGCTGCGCGGCCTGCGCCGCCTGCAGACGCTGTGCGCGGTCCGCGTCGGCCACCCGCTGCTCGGCCGCGGCGAGCAGTACACGGCGGGTACGTGCGGCGAAACCCATCACCCACGACAGCGGCATCGGAGCCAGGGAGGCGAGAATGTCCAGGCCGCCCCGGAACTCACCGGCGTCCGCGGTCAGCTGGTTCACCCCCAGGCCGATCGCGATCAGCGCGCCGCCGCCGAGCATCGCCAGCACGGTGCGTACCCAGCTCGTGCGGTAGCTGCCCAGGTTGTAGAGGAGTACGGCGAGCGGCAGGAAGATCAGCGGGGTCAGTTTGGCGTCCTGACCGGCGCTTCCCACCAGCGCCGCCACGAGTGCTCCCAGGCCCGCCACAAAGGCCGTGACCGGCAGCCGCCGACGCAGTACCAGCACCGCCACGGTCACCGCTTCGCAGCCGACGAGCGACCACCACGCCACCCCTGACGTGTCCACGTACGGCTGCGACAGCAGCGGTGGCAGACATGTCAGCGCGACCAGCCCGACGTCAGCACTCCATCGGGGCCACACGCCATCGAGTACTCCCATGCGCCCGACATTAAGAGCTCGCGCTTCGGTCATCATCACTCCAAAGAACGACTCACGCTGTCATCGACCGGCCTGATCGGCCTGCTCGGCGGACAGCTCGACCGACCACGGCAGGCATCCCGTGATCATCTCAGCGCACTGGTCGAACGCGTCGGACTCGGACACCGAGTCGGCCGCGGAGAGCGTCTGGGGCGACCTTGCCCAGCCAGGTCCAGGTGCCCGCCGGTTCGCCGGCGGGCACCGCCGCGGACGGGACGTACCTCCGTGGCCGGACGGGCGCCATCCTCGAATTCGCGGTGCGTCACATACTGCGGTTCCCTTCCTACGAGAATCCCTGGACGGGAAAGCAGGACCCCGTCGTCTCGATGAGCGACGAAACCGTGGTCGAGGCCGCGCTTTTCGCCCTCACCTGTCACCGGGTGAGCCACGCGGAGCCGTGTATCGCGGCCGCCGTCCACGCGCTCGCGGAAGTCCTCCTGCCGTATGCCGGAAGGTGGTGTTCATCGGGGTGTCCGATGCGATCGAGGAGCAGGTGCGGGGTGCCGATCGAGGCGGTCGACTGCGGGGGCACGTCTGCATTTCCGTATTTCGGGCGCAGGCAGGAGTCGAGGGTGACCGAGCGCGCGCTGATCCTTCCGTTTTCCTTTGCCGGTACCGATCCCGGCCCCTGGGTGGTTGTCGTCCAGCGACGTCACAGCGTGGCAGGCGGCGCCGAGGTTCGGGCCCGCGCCGTACGGCCTCGCAACGGTGGCCGCTGCACGGGGGCGTCAGTTTCAGCATGCACGGACCTGGTGGAAGCATCCGGTCCGCCAGATCCCACGGGAACGGCATAATGGCCATTTGCTGCTGGAAACCGGCTGATAACCAGTCACGAAAAGGGTGCCGGGCGCGATACTTTCGCGGCGGAAAGACGGCTTGTCGCCGTCACGTTGTACAGAAGAGGAGCGCCGTGGGGACAGCGGCGGCCAAACCGACGCGCGAGGAGGCGGCATCCCGTCCGGCACAAGGACGGAGACGGCGCCGAAGTGGCGCGGACACCCTGCGCGACACCTGCCGGGCCCACGCCCACCGGGGCGAGGAGACACGGCCCCGAGCACTGTCGCGACGGCGGCCGCGCCCCGCACATCTGAAGCTCGGCCGAGGTCCCGAGCCACCCCTACCGGACGCGTCGACGCACCGTAACGTCCCCTGTCTGCCGCGCTGCCGGCAGCTCTCCGCTTCTGCAGACCGACATGAGGAGCACCCTTCTTGACCACTCACCGTAGAAAAGGCGTCGGCCCGCGGATCGTACGGGCCCTGATAGCGGCACTGTGCGGAATCCTCGGTGCCACCGCGCTCAGCGCGACCCCGGCGGCAGCAGCCGACCAACGTCACGCGATCTACGCCATCGCGCACCGGGTCAACACCGTGGACGGCGTGGACGCCGCGATCAACCATGGTGCCAACGCCATCGAGATCGATGTCTGTGCCTGGTGGAACCCGAACGAATGGCGTGCTTGGCACGACTGTTCCTCGGCCGGTGACAACCGGCGGGGCCCCAGCTTCGACAGCATGCTCGACCGCATCATCTCCAACGCCAACGCGGGGCGCCGACTGTCGCTGGTCTGGCTGGACATCAAGGACCCGAACTACTGCGGAGAAGCGGAGAACCGTACGTGCAGTGTCGCCGGACTGCGCGACAAGGCACAGCGGCTGACGGCTGCCGGAATCCAGGTGCTCTACGGCTTCTTCGAGTACCACGGCGGCAACACGCCGGACGTCGGCGGCAGGGGCTGGAAGAGCCTGGAGGGCAAGCTCGGCAAGCTGGAGGGCATCACCACGACCGGGAGCCGCGACAAGGTCCGCAACGCCTTCAACCAGTCCGGTTCCGGATTCCCGACCGGCCGCCGGGTGATGGACTACGGCGACACCAACATCACCAACGGATTCGGCAACTGCACGGAAGCCACGTGGAACACGTGCGCCGAACTGAAGAAGGGCGCCGCCGACCGCGCCGCCGGACAGCTCGCGGCCACCCTTTCCTGGACGGCCACCTACAACGACCCGTGGTACGTCGACAAACTGCTGGGCGACGCACGGGTGGACGGCATCATCGCGGGCTACGCCGCCTTCACCGGAGAGCGCGAGTACGACAACAGCTGGCAGTGCGCCAACGCCATCAACCTCATCCGTGACTGGGTGAACCGTCACAGCGGCTCCCACCGGATGGCCAACAGCGGAGACCGCCTGTTCCACTAGAGGCCGGACTGGGCCCGGACCGTACCGGCCCGCGCCCCATGCACCCCTCAGACCGTCGGCCGGAACCCCGGCCGACGGTTCTTGCCGATGAACTCCGAGCGGTTCCACAGCCGACGTGCCGCGCGTCACCAGCGCACGAAGCTCACCACGAGTACGGCCAGGGACAGCAGGAACATGCCGAGACAGTTGACCCAGAAGGTGGAGTTGAGGGCTCTGGCGCGCACATGGGATGCGCCGGCCGCGAGGAAGTAGACCACGATCGCCGCGGTGGTCGTCATGGCGACACCCGGCACCCGGAGCCCCACGACGAGCCCTGCGACCGAGGCCGCTTTGGCAGTGATCAGCACCCACCACCAGTCACGCGGGAACCCTACGCCTTCCAGGCAGTCGACTATGAACTTCGGTGGACGGACCATCATCAGGGTGTCGCCGGCCTGGATCACGAGGAGGACCAGGATCGGCCAGACCGGGGAGGGGAGTTCGGAGAGAGTCATCGCTCAGTTCCTGCCTTGCGAGGTGATGAATTCGGCGGTGGCCCGGATTCTGGAAGCCGTTTGCCGGGGATCGGTGGTTCCCGCGGCGAGGAGCATCAGCTCACCCAGGTAGCTGGCGAACATGACCTGCGCGCCGAGTCGCGCGTGCGCGTCCTGCGTGCCCGCGTTCACCATCGCGGTGGTCAGGTTGCTCTCGGTCAGCGTGCGCAGTGTGCCGAGGGCCGCGTTGGCCGCGTTCTCGGGGCGTCCGCGGGTCAGGGCCCGGAAGTAGGCGCGCGCCAGCTCCTCGTTCTCGGTGAACAGGTCGAGGAAGGGGGCGAAGTAGTGGGACAGGTAGTCGACCGCGGAAGTGGTGGACCCCGCCGTCGGCGGCGCGGGGACACGGGCGGCGATGGCCCGGTCGTAGACCAGGCTCAGCAGCGACTCCTTGTCCCCGACCGCCATGACCGCCCCTACGGAAACCCCCGCCGCGGCGGCGATCTGGCGCACCGTCGTGCCCTGGAAGCCCTGCTCGGTGAAGAGTCGCGCGGCAGCGTCGGTGATGCGGGCAGCGGTACGTCGTTTCTGTTCAGCGCGGGTTGGCTGAACGTGTTCAGCGAACATGTTCAGAATATAGGAGGCGCGGCCACGCCGACGCAATGGTGACGGCCGGTCCGGTGTGAGGCGGCTCCCTGGTGCCTCGGACCCGGCACGCAGGACCATGAACCGCCGGCGCCCGTGGCGGGGCCGCGGCCTGGCGCCTACGGTTCCGGCACCGGGTTACTCGGCCGGTACCTTGATCGCATGTCCTCACGTGGAGCGTTCAGGGCCCGTTCACCCCAGTCGGTCGGCAGGCCGCGGCGAACGGTCGCCGCCGTCGGGCACAGGCGGCGGCGATACGCGCTCCACCGGTCCGGAGTCCGGACTCACCTGTCCGTCTGCCGGGCGACTCGTGAGAAGTGGGCCCGGGCGCTGAGCGTGTCCCGTTGGAAGTTCTCCTCGGAGACCTCGGCCGCGACGTGCTCCCGCAGTTCTTCGCCGAGGTGCTGGGCGCCCGAAGAGCCCGCGTACAGGAACTCGATCGCCTCGGCCAGGCCGTCGCTGCTGGGCGGAAATCGGTGCGCGACCGGAAAGAACCTGTCTGCCTCCACCTTGTCGGTTTCGGGCATCAAGGTGCAGACACCCGAGAGTGCGGCTTCGAGCGGCGTGATGCCCCACGTCTCGTACTGTGAGGAGCAGACGAAGATTCCGTCGGGCCGTGCCAGGCTGAACAGGGCGTGGAGCTGTGTCTTGGAGAGTTTTCCGATTGTTAGGAATTCCGCGCGGCGCTCCCTCGGTACGCGAGCACGCAGCGCCTCGCGCGCGACGGCGTCATCAGGGCTGTCCCCGGCGATCAGAAACCGCAGGGGCCCCCTCGCTTGCGCGCTTGGACGCAGCCGCTGATGAGGAGTTCGACGTTCTTGAAGTAGTCCAGCCGTGCGACGGCGGTGAAGACGAGCAGCTCGGCGTCCTCGACGAACGATCTCAGCCGACCGTCCCGGAGCGGCTCCGGCACCGTGGACGGCGTTGTCGGCGGCCGCACCGCGCGGATCCGTCGTTCGTCGACGCCTCGGCTGACCAGGTATTCCCGTTGCAGTCGTGAGTGCTGGAGCACGAACATGCGCCGCTTCGGCGACAGCGCGGCTCACGGCGGCTGCGTCCATGTCGAAGTGGAAGAGGAGCGTGGCGCAGCGGAAGGCCGACCGGTGTACGAGAGCGACCTGGGGCTCCGTCAGTTCTTCATCCCGTTTGTAGAGGATCACCCCGGCGGAGAGCCCGGCGTTCCGCAGGCAGCGCAGTGCGGAGCGGGCGAACGAGGTGGCTCCGACCTGCGCCGGCTCCAGCTCGCTCTCCGGGAAGTACCTCTCGTCGACTACGAGTATTCCGGCCATTCGCGCATCACATGAGCGTACGTTCATGGACTCCGGGCCTCTGGTTACTGTCGTGACATCCCGTACCGGTAATGCTTACAGACCTCCCGTGGCCGGGAGGACCTGCAGGTCGGCGGTCCGCCAGACACCGATCGATTTGTCGGCGAAGCGATGCTCGATCCTTGCTCCGTCTTTCTCCGACTCGTAGACCTCTGTGCAGTTCTCGTCGATGAGGTGCAGGGGAGCGGGGAGCGAGAACGGCGCCCGGCACAGGTTGAGGGAGCGCCAGCCGCCGGTTTCGATGTCGTCGGCGTTACCGGTCCGGCCGGTGAAGGTGGTCGTCGCGAAGTAGGTGGAGCGGCTGCGTTTGACGTTCTGCAGCGCCGCCCGTACATCGGCATTGCTGAAGTGCACCAGACAGTCCCGGGAAAAAATCATGTCGACCTGGGGAATCCGGCTGCGCGTGATGTCGAGCACGCGGAAACCACGGCCCGGCCGTCCGAACTTCCGTTCATTCTCTTCTACGACTTCAGGAACGATGTCGGCGCCGAGGTACGAATCCACCCCCAGTTCCACCTGGGACATCCAGTAGAAGTCCCCGCACGGCATGTCGAGGAAGCTGCGGACGCCGAGCTGCGAGATCAGCTCGGGAAGTGCCCGACGGAGGGATGCGGTCTGTACGAGGTCGGATCCGCTGCCCGAACGTGACAGGTTCTCGTGCTTGCCGTCGCCGCCGGGAAACAGCTTCCAGGAGTCGCTGGCATAAAGTGCGCCGAAGATGTTCCGCATCGTCCGCTCTGCCGGATCGCAGGCCGACGGGATGACGGGAGAATGGCGAACGCCGGCCGTGGGAAACCCGCGGTTCATGTCGTTCATAACAACCCTTCACCTGGGAGCTGGTGGAACAGAACAGCCGTCCGGGAAGTATTGCCACCCGCTGGGCCGCGTTTGCACACAGGGTTTTTTCGTCTTCGCGCATGTCCACGTGGGGAGGTGAGATGTGCGTCGACAATTCTTACACAGTGCTCGCGCGTGTCCACCAGGCACGTGTAAACGGCGGCTAAAGTCGCCGTCGTGTGAACCCGATGATCTCCTTCGGGGCCCGGGAATGTGGCACGGCAAAACTGGTAGAGGCAGGTGGGAAGGGCGGGGCGGGCGTTACTGCCGGGTGCGGCGCCCGTATACCGGGACAGGGTGCCCGAGTCGTACCGACTCAGGTCCATACCAATGCCCCGCGGCCTGCTGGACGTTCCGCACCCGAACCCCGCCTCCTGGTCTTCAAAAGCACGCCTTGCGGCCGCCCGGCCGACACCTCGCGTCGCGGCCCCGTACGGTGCGGGCGACGGACCGAAGCCCTGTCAGGGGCGGTCCGGCAGCGGGGGCAGTGAAGGCAGCGAGGGCGGAGATTTCGCCGGGTTCCCGCGCAGCGCAGCCAGGGTGATCCTGATCGCCTCGTCGAGCTGGGGGTCGCGTCCCGCGGCGTGGTCCTGCGGGGTCTGGGGGACCTCGACGTCCGGTTCGACGCCGTAGTTCTCGACGCCCCACTCGTGCCCTTCGAACCAGGAGGCGTACTTGGGCTGCGTGACCAGGGTGCCGTCGACGAGGTGGTAACGCGAGTCGATGCCGATGACGCCGCCCCAGGTGCGGGTGCCGACGACCGGGCCGATGCCGAGCGCCTTGATGACGGCGTTCACGATGTCGCCGTCGGATCCGGAGAATTCGTTGGCGACGGCGACGATCGGACCGCGCGGGGCGTCACGCGGATAGCTGTACGGCTGGGCTCCGCGCGGCAGTGTCCAGCCGATGACGCGGCGGGCCAGTTTCTCGACGACGAGTTGAGAGGTGTGGCCGCCGCTGTTCTCCCGTACGTCCAACACCAGCCCCTCGCGGGCGACTTCGACCCGCAGATCGCGATGGAGCTGGGCCCAGCCCGAGCCGACCATGTCGGGGACGTGGAGGTAGCCGAGCCGGCCGCCGGATGCCTCGTGGACGTGGGCCCGCCGGTCGGCGACCCAGGCGTGGTAGCGCAGCGGCCTTTCGTCGGCGACCGGGATGACGACGGCGTGGCGAAGGCCACCGCCGCCCGCCGGGCGGACCGTCAGTTCGACGGGCTGTCCCGCGGAGCCGACCAGGAGCGGGCCCGGCCCGGTGGTGGGATCGACGGGCCTGCCGCCGACGGCGACGACCGCGTCGCCCGCGCGCACGGCGACACCGGGCGCGGCCAGGGGGGACCGGGCGTCGGGGTCGGAGGTCTCGGAAGGCAGGACGCGGTCGATGCGCCAGGCACCGTCCTCGTGGCGGGAGAGGTCGGCGCCCAGCAACCCCTGCCGGGTGGCTTTGTTGTAACCGCCGGTCGGGGAGACATAGGCGTGCGAGGTGCCTAGTTCGCCCTGGACCTCCCAGAGGAGGTCGATGAGGTCGTCGTGGGTGGCGATGCGCTCCAGCAGCGGGCGGTAGCGGTCCAGGACGGCGGTCCAGTCGTTGCCGCCGAGGTCGGGGCGCCAGAAGTTGTCGCGCATCAACCGGCCCGCCTCGTCGTACATCTGGCGCCATTCGGCGGCCGGGGCGAGGGTGTGCCGGACACGGGCGAGGTCGACGGTGATGTTGGTGTCGCTCTCCTCCTTCGAGGGGCGGCGGTCGGCCGGTACGAGGCGCAGTGTGCCGTCCGAGCGCAGCAGCAGTCGCTTGCCGTCGCCGGTGACCGCGAAGGAGTCGATGTCGGAACCGAGTTCCTCGCGTTTCTGTTTCTCGAAGTCGTACCGCTCCAGGGTGCTCTTCGGATCGGCGGCATCGGGGGTGGCCCGGGCCGCGCCGAGCACCCCGCGCACCGGATGGCGCAGCCAGAGAAGGCCGTCCGTGGCCGCACGGAGCGCGGAATACCGGGCGGCCTCCACGGGGAAGGGAATGATCCGGTCGCTGAGCCCTTCGAGGTCGACAGCGGTGACGGGCGGCGCGCCGTCCCCCTCCGCCGCGTTCTTCTTCTCGGCCTCGACGGCGCGGCCGGCGCGCTGCGGGCCGAAGGGCGACGGAGTGGTCGCGGCCAGGGTGATCAGATGCGGGCGGCACGCGCCGACGAAGGCGAGGTCGAAGACGTGTGCGTCGTAGACCGGGTCGAAGGAACGTTCGGAGAGGAAGGCGAGGTGTTTGCCGTCGAGCGTGAAGGCGGGGGAGAAGTCCCGGAAACGTAGCGGCGTCGCGTCACAGACCATCAGGTCGGAGGTGTTGGCGAGCTTGAGATGCCGTAGCGGCACGGGGCCGGGGTGGGACCAGGCGAGCCAGGACGAGTCCGGCGAGAAGACCGGCCCGGTGACCGCGCCGTGCTCGCTGCGGTCGAGCTCCCGTATGTGCCCGGACGCCAGCTCCAGCAGCAGGACGCGCCCGTCATGCGCACAGACAGCGGCATGGCTGCCGTCAGGGGCGACGGTGAGGTCGAGTACCCGGCCCAGTTCCCCGCTGCCCAGGCGGCGCGGCGTCACGCTGTCCGCCATGCCGCCGGCGGGCGCGACCTCCAGGGCATCCTCGCCGTCGGCATCCGACACCCACACCACGTGCTCCTCACCGTCCAGGCGGAAGGTCTGGGGCAGCCGGGCCCGTACGCCGGGCTGTGCGGCGAGCGCGCGGGCCGGGCCGTCGCGGTGGGTGATCCAGTGAATGGTCCCGCGGACGGTGACGGCGCTGCCGCGCCCGGTGTGGTCGGGGGACACCGCGGTGAGGTTGTGCTCGGTGGTGACGGGGCGAGGTGTGAGGTCGGTGCGCTGGCCGCCGAGCCGGATGTCCAGGAGCCTGGGCTCGGCCCCGTCGAGATCCTCCAGCAGCCACAGGTCGCCGGCGGACATGTAGACGACGCGGGTACCGTCGGTCGCGGCGTGGCGGGCGTAGAACCCGCCGAGCGGGGTGTGCCGGCGCAGGTCCGTGCCGTCCGGGCGTGAAGAGTACAGCGCGCCGGTCCCCTCGTGGTCGGAGAGGAAGGCGATGCGCTCCCCGGCCCAGAGGGGGTATTCGAGGTTCCCGGCCAAGTCTTGGTGACAACGTACGAACTCGCCGTCGCCCGCAAGATCGATCCACAGTTTGCCCGCCGTGCCGCCCCGGTAGCGCTTCCACGACGAGGCGTCCCCGCCGAACCCGGCGGAGCGCAGCAGCACTTGACCGACGGGCCCGTGGGCCACGTCCCCGACCGGACCGTAGGGCAGCCTGCGGGCCGGCCCGGCGTCGAGCGGCACGGCATGGGCCCATCTGCGGCACCAAGAGGGCTGCCCGTGCGCGCTGATGGCGACGACGTCGCCGCCCGGTGTCCAGCCGCACACCGTGACCCGGCTGCCCCAGTAGGTGAGTTGGGCGGCCGGCCCGCCCTCGATCGACGCCGCGAGCACCTCGGGCGCGCCGTTGCGGGTCGAGGCCCAGGCGATGTGGGTTCCCTCAGGGGATATCCGCGGACGGGTGACAGGACGATTGTCGGCACTCAGCCGCCAGGCCCGGCCGCCGTCGAGCGGTGCGATCCAGACATCGTCCTCCGCCGTGCACGTGACCAGGTCACCGTGCAGGTGCGGGTACCGGAGATAGGCGGCAGTCATCGGGCACCTCCGGCCGGTGACGTACGGGGTGACCAGGCGAAGACGAGGCGGACGTACCGCTTCACAGGGGCACAGGCCCTCCCCGGTTCGCTGTCGTCGTAGCCGTGGAACGTGAGCGGGACCACGAGGGGCCCTCCTTCGACGAGAGATCCGTTCCCTGCCGGCGGTACGTCGCGGACTCCGCCGGCGGCAAGGAGCGCATCAACGGTCTGGCCTGGGGTGAGGCCCGGGGAGCGGTGCGCGCCGTCACCGGGGGTGACGTGTCCGCGCATCCGTGAACGGGCCGGTCCACCTCCTGTTCTGGACGACTCCGATACCTGCGTTGCGGGACATACGTGCCGGAGCGGTAGCCAACGGTGCCTGGTCCGGCTCCCCGGTCATTCTGGCGTCGCCGGGGGGACCAGACTGGCGCATCGGCCTCTTTGCCCGCGAGGGAACGGTTGCGGACGCCCGGCCCGTCCGGCCGGTGCCGGCGCGACGCCTCCATGGGCAGGGCGACGCGGTGTCGGTTCCGGAAGCTGTCCGAGGGCTGGGACTACAAACTTCAGCACGCGGAGCTGAAGCCGGCACCGAACGGTGCGGTCAGTTGCCCGCTGGGGTTCGAGAAGACCCTGGAAGCTGCTGACCATTTTCGGGACGCCGGGCGTGTTGCCGTTGCCGAACGAGAAGAAAGGAGCGAAGCCGCTTCCGCAAGACGTGTGCTGCTGATGACCTGCATCACCGGCACGGTTGAGCAGCCCGCGCTCAGGGTCGAGATGCCGCTGGGCCCCCGGAAGAAGCAACTGACAGCCGGCGTCACGGGTGGTGTGGTGCTGGACGAGTCCTTGCTCGGCTTCTCCGGCATGGACGGCCTCGGCCCCCCGTGCTTCGAGGTCCCAGCATGCAGGGTACGTCCGCCACACCCGTCACCCTCACCTTCACCGTTCAGGACCACCCACCCCAGGTCGGCCCCTGCCCCACAGCACCACCAGCGGTACGGAACCTCCTTCGGCCTCCTGGCCGACCGGAAGATCCCCCTCACCGCCGGCAATGCACGGGAAAGGGCGCCGAAGCCGAGGAACAGAGCGAGAACGCCTGGTTCAAGGCCGGACCCGGAAAACCGCAGCCCCTGGTCGCGATCTTCACCGACCTGCCGCCGAAGACGACCGGTTCGTTGCCGTGGCCAGCGACAGGAACGGCACGCACCGCATGCCCCTTGCGTCAGTTCCCCTCACCAGCAGTCCGTGAGAGCGGTGTTTGAGCGCGGGCGGCCCTGCTGGAGCCCTGCGGCCGGCCGGTGACGCGTTTGAAGGCGCGGCTGAAGGCGGCCTGGGAGGTGTAGCCGAGGCGTTGCGCCACGGACTGGACCGACAACGTGTTCTGGACCAGCCACTGGCCGGCGAGCAGCATTCGTAGCTCCGTGGCGTACCGGAGCGGCGGCGGACCGTTGCGTCGGCGACTGTGGCGCGCACCGGCGACGGCCTGGGGGCACGCGTCTGCCGCGAAGTGAAGCTGGGACGCGCATGCTGCGGGCAGCATGCGCCGACCTGTCGTGTCGCGTGGAAACCTCAGACAGCCCCGCCTGATGGAGGAGTGTGGAGTTTGACGAACGAGAGGAGAAGTGCGGCGGTCCGCAGCGGTTCCTCCAGGATGGGCGAGTGTCCGCAGCCGGGCAGCAACTCGACTTCTGCGCCGGGGACGACGCGGTAGTCGATCGCGGACGAAGGCCGCCACCTGCGGTCCTGGTCGCCGAATATCACTTGTAGCGGTTTGCCGAGGGCGGTCAGCCGATCCGGGAGCGGCCGCTCGGTCAGGTAGGCGGTGGATGCCTGCGTTGCTGCGGTGAGCGCACGGTAGGACATGCCGCGCAGTTCGTCGATGAGTACTTGTGGCACGTGGTAACCAGAGCGGAAAACGGTGCTGGCGAACTGGCGGACCTGATCGTCGGTCGGTGGCCACTGTGCAGGGTCGAACGCGGTGGACCCCGGTGCGATGAAGGCGTCCATGCTGGGGCCCGTGCTGATGAGTACGAGCGCGGTCACCAGGTCAGGGCGTTGCTCGGCGAGCGTGGTGGCGGCGTAGCCTCCGCTGGAGTGGCCGACGACGGTGGCGCGCCGGACGCCCAGCCGGTCCAGTGCCGTACCGATCCTGCGCCCCTGCTCGGGTACCGCGTACTCGCCGTCGGTCGGTTCGGCCGAGCGGCCGTGGCCCGGCAGATCGATCCGGATGACGCGGTGGAGCGGGGTCAGCAGCGGAACCAGCGCGTCCCATGAGCGGATCGAAGCGGCTGATCCATGGATGAGGAGGAGTGCCGGGGCGTCGCGGGGGCCGTCCTGGTGGACGTGGAGATCGCCGTGCTCCAGGCTGAGGAACAATTCCTCGTCGGCACGGGCGCGTACGTCGCCGGTGGCACGAACGTCGCCGTTTTCGTGAAGGTGGTCGGGAGGAGTCATGAGACCACTGTCGGCGCCGGTGCGTACCGGCGGATTGGACAAATGTTCCGTCCATGCCCGCGTAGCATCGGGAGATGGGGTGCACCACGAGTGAACGTGATGATCCCGCTGTATGGGACGTCGCACGTCCGCAGCGGCCCAGCCGGGTGGCCGGCGTCGACATGGCCGGATTCCGGGTCCCCGGCGTGCCGGTCGAAGGCCTGCGGGTGATTCCGCATCCGGCGGTGATGCTCATCCTGGAGTTCGGGACGAGCCCTTCCACCGTGGAGGACGGCGCCGGGCAGCGGCATCGGGGAAGCTTCGTCGCCGGGCCGGGGGCCGGCTCAGGGGGCGGGCTTCGGGCGTGGGGCGGAGATGCCGAGTGCGTGCAGGTGCGTCTGTCCCCGGTGGTCGCCGGCGCGGTGCTGGGCGCCGGTCCGGCTGAACTGGCAGGTTCGCTGGTGCCTCTCGACGACCTGTGGGGCGGGGAGGCATCACGGATCCGCGAACAACTGGCCGCGATCCCCACGTGGGAGGCCCGATTCGCGTTCACGGACGCCCTGCTCGCACGCCGACTGGCGGCGTGGTCGCCGGCGGACCCGGAGGTGGCCCGGGCCTGGCGGCGGATCGTGGGCAGCCAGGGCCTCGTCCGGGTCGACCGCCTGGCGGCCGAACTCGGCTGGAGCCGCAAGCGCCTATGGACACGGTTCCGCTCGCAGATCGGCATGCCGCCGAAGAGCGCCGCGAAGCTGATCCGCTTCGACCACGCCGCGCACCGCCTGGTCGCGGGCGAAGGCGCAGCCCGAGTGGCGGCGGACGGCGGCTACTGTGACCAGTCGCATCTGCATCGGGACGTCCTGGAGTTCACCGGCACCACCCCGGCCGCCGTGCTGAACGAGCCCTTCCTGACGGTGGACGACCGCGCCTGGCCGACCGCGGGGCAGCCGCTCAGAACCTGAGCCTTCAGGGATTCCGGCTAGAGCGTGTCGTGAGGTGGGTTCCCTGGTGGGTGGTCAATGGTCTCGCCCGGCTGACCGGACAGGTGCACGCCTCAACCAGTACGGTTGCTGACGTTTTCGCGAGCTGGGGAGGGGAAAGAGCATTGACTGCCCGTAGGGAAGTTGAGGAATTGGTCAACGAGGGAATGCCGTCGGAGGACGCCTCGCAGGAGGAGATTGAAAAGGCGGAGCGCCTCCTTGAGAGCATCATCCCTCCAGTCACCGACGAAGAGGCGCAGATGCTGGCAACGGCGTTCGGGCCCGATGGGTGCTACGGACTGGCGTCAGGCTTGATGCACACGATCGAAACAGCCCCAGGGGCGAGGACGGCACGCTATCTGCAGGATGCTGACAACTGGTGGGTGCAGCGCCTGAATGCCCGGGTGGCGGCCGGGCGGGAGATCCTGGAGACGAACTGACGTAATCGTTCCCTGCGCGTCAATGTCGGGAGTCTGCCGGAGTGGCCCGGAACGGGAGTGTGCTGGGCGGGACTTTCGGGCGCAGCACAGTATGGAAGTGTGCGGATGACCAAACCTGTGGGTACCAGCCGTCGGCGGGGCAGGGCGAGCCTGCTTGTCCAATACGTTGCGCAGTGGGTGTATCTGCCTCTCTGGGCCGCGACGTCGCTGGCGCTGTGCGCGGTGGTCGCGCTGGCTTCAGCGGGGCTGAATCCGCCCAAGAGCTGGTTCAATCCGGTTCGCGGGTTGTTGAGCTGGTCCCGGCTGAAGGCTGAGTGGTCGCGTGACCCTGAAGTCTGGCGTTCGTACGCGGATGACAGGTTGCGGGGACGCCTGCGGAAGGCGGAGAACAACCAGGCGCTCTACGTCGGCCACCCCTCGGAAGGGAAGCAGCGGGAGGTGTCGGTCGTTCTTCCCGTGCGGTTCTTCCGCGGAGTGGGCGCGGAGCACGCCGTCGGGGTGGCGCAGTCTCTGGGGTGGTCGGCTGAAGTGCTGCCGTCGGATCGGGGGCAGTGGCATCCGGGTGCCGTGCGGGCCTTTCGCGGTGTGGAACCTGGGGCGGCGACGGGCAAGGCATAGAGCGGCGTGCTGCTTGGTTGGGCGGCGATAATCCGCCCGTAGCCCGTAGCCCGTAGCCCGTAGCCCGTAGCCCGTAGCCCGTAGCCCGTAGCCCGTAGCCCGTAGCCCGTGCGCCCGCCGGCGGCGCCGCTCCTTCACCTCGTAGCCATCGACAGCCGCTGACCGACGGGTCGGACCCGTCCGGGCCGGTCCGAGCCAGTCCGGGTCGGTCCGGGTCGGTCCGGTTCGGTCCGAGCCAGTCCGGGTCGGTCCGGGTCGGTCCGGTTCGGTCCGAGCCGAACCGGCTCCCGGCGATACAGCTGACCGCGGGCACGTGACGAGGCTCACGGGCCGAACGTACCTCACGGGCCGTACCCGCCTCACAGCTCAAGGGTGATCTTCGTCAACCACGGCACCCCTCCCGACGCGAAAACCCCCACCATCAAGGCACCGGCCCCTTTGGGACGACTCTCCCGAATTTGACCGCATCGCCTCGTGGATAGCAGCCTTCCCTGTTGACCCGCGCACCGAGCGGTCCTGCGTCTCGTGAGCGCGTGCGTCCTTGCGGTGCGTCATGCCCCGGGTGCGAATGACCCCGCCAGCAAGGAACCTCATGCCGACTCCCCACGCCCGAACCGCCACCAGCGCGGCCGTCCCCACCCGGACGGAGCCGACCACGGATGGTGACGACGCGTGCCATACGACGGCCGCGCCGCCATCCAGAGAGCCTAGGCGCACCGACATACCGGTGCTCGCTGTCAGTGGCGGGCTGCTCATCGCGTTCGTCCTGGCCGCGTTGATCGCGCCCACGGCCACGGGCGACGCCGTCAACGCAGTCTTCACCTTCGTCGCGCGCTGGTTCGGCCCGCTGTGGCAGGTGCTGCTGCTGGCGACGTTCGGTGTCGCGCTGTGGCTGGGCTTCTCCCGGTACGGGAAGGTGCGGCTGGGCGGCGCCGGGGCGCGCCCGGAGTACGGCAGGTTCCAGTGGGTCGCGATGATCATGTCGACGTTGCTCGCGGGCGGCGGGGTCTTCTTCGCGGCGGGCGAGCCCGTACAGCACTACGTCGAGACACCTCCCTTCTACGAAGGTGTCGAGAGCGGTACCCAGCAGGCGGCCGACGCGGCGCTTTCCCAGAGCTTCGCGCACTGGGGCTTCCTCGCCTGGGCCGTCCTGGGGACTCTCGCCTCGATCGTGATGATCCGGGGCCAGGAGCGCGGCATGCCGCTGCGCCCGAGGACCCTGCTGTACCCGTTGCTCGGTGAGCGCATCCGGCATTCCCGGCTGGGCGCCGCCGTCGACATCGTCTGCGTCATCGCCGTGGTGGCCGGAACCGTCGGGCCGATCGGGTTCCTCGGGCTTCAGGTCTCCTACGGCCTCTCCGAGGTGTTCGGCATCTCCGGTGGGTACCCCGTACAGCTCGGCGTCATCGTCCTGCTGACCGTCGTCGCCGTACTGTCCGTCGCCAGTGGCATCGACCGCGGCATCCAGTTCTTCAGCAGGGCCAACATCTGGCTCGCCGTCGCCCTGATGGCCGTCTTCGTCGTACTCGGCTCCCTCGGTTTCGTGCTCGACTCCTTCCTCGGCGGGCTCGGCCAGTACGCGAAGGACTTCGTGCCGCTGGCCCTCAACCGGGGCGATCACGCGTGGCTCGGTTCCTGGACGGTCTTCTTCTTCGGTTGGTTCCTGGGCTACGGACCTTTGATGTCGATCTTCGTGGCACGTATCTCCAAGGGCCGTACCGTGCGCGACCTCGTCGTCTCCACCGCGATCATTCCGCCGCTGGCCACCATGTTCTGGTTCACCGTCTTCGGCGGCACCGGCATCTTCCTCGAACAGCAGAACCCCGGGACCATCTCCGGCCCACTCAAGGCCGTCGGTATGGACGCCGCGGTCATCTCCATGGCCGAGCAGCTTCCGATGGGTGCCGTCGTCGCGGTGGCGCTGCTCCTGCTGACCATCACCTTCGTGGTGACCACCACCGACTCGATGTCGTACAGCATCGCTGCCGCCGGGACGAAGACCGGCGAACCCACCCGTGCGGTACGTGCCTTCTGGGCTCTGCTCATGGGGGCTGCGGCGGCCGTGCTGATCCTTGTCGGGGACGGCGGTATCACCGCGCTGCAGTCCTTCATCGTCGTGACGGCCGTGCCCGTCGGCTTCATCATGCTTCCGACTCTCTGGACCGCTCCGCGGGTGGCCAAGGAGATGGCTGTGGAACAGGGCCTCGTACCGAGGGAGCCGTCGGTCACCGCCCCGGAGCCTCAGTCACCGGTGGTCCCGAAGCCCCAGCCATCGGCGGCCCCGGAGCCCCAGGCGTCGGCGGCGCGAGGGCCGCTGGAATCGCAGAGCTCAGCCAGCGGGTAAGGCTTCCGTCGGCCGGTGCGGGGCCGATCAGCCCCGCCGGCCGCGTGGTCTCGGCTTTCTGAGAGAAGCGCTGCTCCGGGCCTTTGATCGACCACTAGGTCGCGGAACTCGCCAAGGCCCTGACCGGACCGCGTGCGGCCAAGGCCGATCCGCTGACCGAGGCACGGGACGGGCTGAGCGATGCCGCAGAGGCGTTCGCGCCGGCGGGCCTGGACCGGACGAGCGCGGAGCGCCGCGCCGTCCAGGACTTCGGACCGGCGTCGTGTCGCGCGTCTGACCAAGCTGTTCGCCTTTTTGTGGTCTGTGCCGTCTTCTAGCGCTGAGATGCCTTCGGTACCCGGCAACCCGGCATGATCGGCACCTTGGTCTTCAACGCCCTTGAGAGCGTGCTTCTAGGGCCTTATCGCCCTCGGTGTCCTGCGCCTGCGCGAACGCTCCCGGGGGCGAACCGCGGGGGCCGGCGCTCAGCGTCGTGCCCCGGCGGACGTGCTGCGTTCGACTCGTACGGACCGTGATTCAAACAAGAATTCCTAGGTGTGTTGTTCGGATTGCTCCGGCCGAGGCAGACCTGAGAGGCGCGTCCCAGGCGACGGAGCTCGATTCCGGTGGGGACGGAATGCGCAAGAATGCATAAGAGCCCCTGTGTATGGGGAAACTGCTGATGGCGTTAGCGATTTCGAAGGTACGGAGAGCGCGTCCGAGCCGTGTTCCAGTTGGCGGCGACGCGACCGTGACCGACCGGATCGCCACGCATTTCTCCCCGTAATCGACGCTTCTCTCTCGGCGGCGCCCGCTGAATCGACGAGCGGTGTTGTGCCGAAGCCGTACGGTCGCCCCTCAGTGGACGACGTAGTTGACGCCCCTTCGCTCAGGCGGCGGTGCCGACAGGGCAGTACTCCGCGCCCGCCGCACGGCCGAGCAGGACGGGACAGGCGACGAGTCGAGCACCGCCAGGTGAAAAGAACAGGAACCAGTATGACCAAGAAGAAGACCGGGGCCAAGGACAAGCCGCTCACGGAACAGGCCGACGAAAGCGTCGGTATCGGCGTCGGCCGTCCGTCTGGGGCGGCCGAAGCGGGCGGCGTGCCGGCCGCGGCTCCCCAGGCGCCCGCGATCTTGGCCCGCAAGAAACTCCTCAAAGCCATCGCCGGCGAGGCCACTGCCATCAGCAAGGCCAAACGCAGGGGACGATCCTGCAAGGCCCTGAAGGACCTCGCCCGCGCATACGCCCTCGTCGCCGCCGAGGAGACCCGCGGCGGCCCCGCCGCTTCCGCCGACAAGGGCAACGGAGGCAGGGGAATGCTCCCGGCGATGCGTACCGTTTTCCTGGCCAAGGGGATGGGTGTCAGGAAAGGCAAGCGCGACGCAGGCTGACGGACTTCGGTCGGTCTTCGGACGGTCTTCGGTGGGTGTACCGAGGGTGTACCGCATTCGGGAGCCGTGGCTACCGGCATGAGGGGCAGCCTTCACACCCTTGGGCTGGCTCCGTGGTTGCTGCCCGTTGCTGGTGCCGTCGCTGCCTGCCCCGGTCGGGCGAGGAGGGCGATGCCGAGAACGCGGCTGGTGGGAAAGTAGCCCACCTGTCGGGAGTCGAGGCTGGAACGGTGGTTGTCACCGAGGAGCACGAGGTGGCCGGAGGGTACGAGGCCCGGTCGCAGCAGGGGGAACCCGGCGGCGTCCTGGGGCGTAAGGATGTCTCCCGGCGCCGCGCGCACACGTTTGATCATCCACTGCCGGCCGGACACCGCGGCGGCTCCCGCCCACGGCGGCAGCGGCGGCCGCGACCACAGGCGACCGGGCCCGGGCCGTTCCAGGACGATCACGTGGCCCGCGGCCGGGGCGCGGCCGCGCAGCGCCACGACCCGGTCACCGTCGTGGTAGGCGGGCTCCATGCTCGTACCGCGTACCGTCACCGACACCAGCGCGCGGCGCAGCAGGACGGCCGTGGAGGCCGCGCCGAGTACGAAGAGGAGTCCGGCGGTCATCGGTCTCCTGTCGGTGTGGAGGGGAGGGGCTCGACGCCGGTGCCGGTGTCGGCTTCGGTGCGTAGCGGGCGTAGCGGAGCAGGTGGGTCCTGAGGTTCGTCGCGGTAGCCGGCTGCCTGGAGAGCGAACAAGCGGGCGTACGCGCCGTCGGAAGCCAGCAGGGCGGCGTGGTTGCCTTGTTCCACGATCTGCCCATCGGACAGGACGACGATGAGGTCGGCGTCTCGTACCGCGCCCAGGCGGTGGGAGATGAGCAGGCTCGTCCGGCCCTGGCGGTGCCGGCGTAGAGAGACGTGGATCTCGTGCTCCGCCGCGGCGTCGAGGCCCGCCGAGGGCTCGTCGAGGATCATCAGTTCGCAGCGGTCGCGGAGAAAGGCGCGTGCCAGAGCGAGTCGCTGCCGCTGGCCGCCGGAGAATTCGACGCCGGAGTCCGGAGCGGCTGGGCTTGTGTCCCGTTGCGAAGGCGCTTGCGGAAGCGTTTCTGAATCCGGCCCGGAGTCATGCCCTGGCTCTGAATCCGGTCCCGGCCCCGGCCCTGGCCCCGAGTCCGACGTCATGAAGAAGGTCCGCGACAACAACGTGTCGTACCCCCGTGGCAGCTTGCTGATCGCGGCGTGGATTCCCGCCCGTACGGCGGCCGCTCGCAGGCGTGGTGTGTCGTGGAGCGCCGTGAGGTCGCCGAGGGCGATGTTCTCGGCTGCCGTCATGTCGTAGTGCATGTAGTCCTGGAACACCGCCCCGATCCGCTGCCGCAGTTCCGCCGCGTCGGTCTCGCGGATGTCCACTCCGTCCCATAGGATCGCGCCGCGCGTCGGGTCGTAGAACCGGCACAGCAACTTCACCAGCGTGGACTTGCCGGCGCCGTTGAGGCCCACCAGTGCCAGCGCCTTCCCGTGCGGAATGTGCAGGGTGACGCCCTGGAGCACCCAGGGGTGGCCGGGGGAGTAGCGGAACCATACGTCCTGCAGGGTGATGCCGCGGCGCAGTACCGGCAGAGGGCGCGGTTCGGCGGCGACGGGCAGGTCGGGGCGGGCGGTGGTGACGGCGAGGTAGTGGTCGAAGAGTTCCAGTGCCTGGTGGGAGCGGGCCAGCTCGCCCGCGATCGTCGCCAGCGCGCCCTGCGTACCGCCGACCGCCGCCACGAAAACCGTGACGTCACCGACCGACAGTGCCCCGCGCTGGGCCGCGACGACCGCCCACACCAGCCCTGCACCGGACACGGCCGCGGCCAGCGTCGCCAGTCCGGCCTGGACGGTGATGTCGCGGCGGTCCATCGCCCGCTTGGCCGCGTTGGCGGTACGCCGCTCGGTCAGCATCCGTGCGCGCAGGAACCCGCCGCTGCCGAAGAGCCGTATCTCCTTCGCCGCTGCCACGCTGGACAGCAGGTCGTTGTAGAAGAATTCGCGCCGTTCGACCGGCCCGACCTCCCAGATCATGCGCGCCCGCCGCCGCGACAGCGAGAACTCGGCGGCCAGTACCAGAAGGCCCGAGAGCAGGAGCAGTACGGCCATGACCGGGCCCAACAGGAAGAGCGAGCCGAGAAAGCCGGTCAAGGTGAGGGCCGAGCGCACCACACTCAGCACCCCGGCCACGACGTCGTTCGGATTCATGCCGACGGATGGCTGGGCGAGCCGCAGGCGGTCGAGGAAGCGCGGGTCCTCGAAGCGGCCCAGCCCGATGAAGGAGCCGGTGGCGGTGAACAGCCGTTCCTGCGTCAACAGGCCGACCTTGCGGTCCAGTTCACCTCGCAAGTACTGGACGAATTGGGGAAGCATCGCCGTAGCGACGCCGACTGCGGCCAGTCCCGACACGAGGCCGAGCAGCGTGCTCAGCGGCCCGCGCTGGACGAGGTTGTCAACGACGAGTTTCATCAGCCATGCCGTGGCCACCGGCGCCGCGCCCGTGACGAGCGTCAGCAGTGCGTGGGCCGCGAAGGCACCGGGGGCGGCCCGCGCGGCGAGCGAGGTGGCGCCGGTGATCCGGTGCGCCAGGCTGGTTGTCCGCAGTTCCGGTTCCCTTTCTGCTCCACGCTGCGGAGGACCTTCAGCGCACGTGAGGCGTCGCGGGACGGCGGCCAGTCGGCCGGGCGGTCGGACGGCCGAACTCGGCCTGTCGGCTGTCGCGCGGCGGCGCCGGAGAGGTGGCTCGGATCTCGGACAGCTCGAACGGCTCGGATCGGAGGAAGTGTGCGCATGAGGACTGGCACGCGTCCGGTGGCTGCCGAGTGGGGCATGCTGCCCGTGGGCTTCCAGGAGACGCTTGGGGCAGTACCGTAAGTCATGCGACGGTTGCCGTGAGGAGGTACGTACGGGTATGGCCGATACTTGCCACCCTCCTCACGCGCACGCCCCTACACACACGCACAGGGCCTGCGGCGAGACGCGCCGATCTCGTCAGGACCACGATCACTGATCCACAGGGGAATGGCTCGTCTAGCGTGTGGCGAGCCGCTCCAGCAGCGCGGCGCTGCGTGACAGCAACGCCCGTTCCTCGTCTGTGAGTTCAGCCTCGATGGCCTGCGCGAGCCAGCCTGCCCTGCGGCCGCGTTCCGCTTCGAGCGCGGCCCGGCCCTCGTCCGACAGCTCGACCAGTGACTTGCGGCCGTCCGTGGGGTGCGCCCGGCGCGTGATCAGGTTCTGTTCCATGAGCAGCCCGACCGCCCGGGCCATCGACTGGGGGCGTACGCGCTGATCGGCGGCGAGGTCGCTGGTGGTCATGGCGCCCTCGCGGTCGAGAGTGCCGAGCACGGCGATCTGCCCGAGGGGGATGCGGTCCTCGTGCTTGACGCGTCGGGTGAGCTTGCTCATCGCGGTACGCAGTTCGGCGGCGACAGCGGCGGCTTCCGGGGTGGGCATAGGGCACTTTACCTCGTTGACCAGCAAAGCCGCGCACCTGACCTGCACGGCAGCGCTACGCGGCACCACTCTACAGCAATGCTGCACAGCAAAACTGCACAGCCAAGCTGCTCAGGTAAACTGAGCAGCATTGCTGTATGGTTTTTCCTTGTCGGGCTCAGCGCCAACGTTGCCGCAGCCGGGGCCACGGCACACGACAACGGGAAGGACCTCCCATGTCCGCGTACGCAGCCGGACGCGTCAACGCCGCCATCGAGACCGTCACCGCGCGCCGCGTCATCGACAGCCGGGGCAACCCCACGGTCGAGGTCGACGTCGTCCTGACGGACGGGTCCCTGGGGCGCGCGGCTGTCCCCTCCGGCGCCTCCACCGGCGCCCGGGAGGCCGTGGAACTGCGCGACGGAGACTCCGCGCGCTGGCACGGCAAGGGTGTCGACCGCGCGGTGGCCCACGTCAACGGGGAGATCGCGGCATCCGTACGCGGCCGGGACGCGGCGGACCAGGCGGGTCTCGACGCCGCGCTGGTCGCCCTCGACGGCACCACCACGAAGTCCCGGCTCGGGGCCAACGCGATACTCGGCGTCTCCCTCGCCGCCGCCAAGGCCGCCGCGGCGGCGCACCGCCAGCCCCTCTACCGCTACCTCGGCGGCGCCGGTGCCCGCCTCCTGCCGCTGCCGATGATGAACATCGTCAACGGCGGTGCCCATGCCGACAATCCGCTGGACTTCCAGGAGTTCATGATCGCGCCGGTGGGCGCGGACACCTTCGCCGAAGCCGTCCGCATGGGCAGCGAGATCTTCCACACCCTGCGCCGCGACCTCTTGGCCGCCGGGCACTCCACGGGCGTCGGCGACGAGGGCGGCTTCGCGCCCGCACTGCGCACTGCCGAGGAGGCGCTCGACTTCGTGATGACCGCCATCGAGCGCACCGGCTACCGGCCCGGCACGGACATCGGCCTGGTCATGGACCCGGCGTCGTCGGAGTTCTTCCGCGACGGGGTGTACGACTACGCGGGCGAAGGGGTGCGCCGTACCCCCTCCGAACAGGCCGACTACCTGGCCAGGCTCATCGACACCTACCCGGTCGTCTCCATCGAGGACCCGATGGCGGAGAACGACCTGGACGGCTGGCGCGAGCTGACCGCCCGCGTCGGCGACCGCTGCCAGCTCACCGGCGACGACGTGTTCTGCACCAACGAGACGCTGCTGCGCGAAGGTATCCGCACCGGTGCCGGCAACTCGATCCTGGTCAAGGTCAACCAGATCGGAACCCTGACCGAGGCGCTGTCCGCGGTGGCCACGGCCCACCAGGCGGGCTGGACGGCCGTCATGTCGCACCGCTCGGGCGAGACCGAGGACACCACCATCGCGGACCTGGCGGTGGCGACCGGCTGCGGTCAGATCAAGACCGGCTCGCTCTCCCGCTCCGACCGCACGGCGAAGTACAACCAACTGATCCGCATCGAGGAGGAGCTGGGCGAATCGGCGCGCTTCGCGGGCCGCTCGGCGCTGCGTCGGGCGTGAGCGGCAGGCAGAGGTAGAGACGGCGTGGACCCCCGATCACTGGAACTCAAGCACGACCGGGGGCCCACGCACGTGCTGGGGGAGGTGCCTTCCCGGGCTGGGTACCTCATGTCTGTCTTCTTGCGCTTCTTGCGTGCGAGCCGGTGGGGATGCCTGGCGGGGCTGCGAGTCCGCGGTTTCGCAGCAGGGCAGCCCTGGCCGTGGTGCTCGGGAAATCCCGCGCGAACCGCCTCCTCGGAGCTGCCCTCAGAGCTGCCCCCGGGGCTGCCCTTCCGTCCCTTCCCGCCGGGCGCTGGGCGTGGCACCGTGCCCGGCGGAGGCGGCGAGTCGTACGGAATGAGGAAGCCATGCACGCACACGAGCCGGAGCGGTCGTCGGCGGAGAGCCGGCGGCGGACCCCGGTCCGGCGCCCACAGAGCGCCGGACCGGGGTCCGGCAGGCCGGCCGCCGCCGGTTCCGGGACCGCGGCGCTGCTGGCGTTGCAGCGTGCCGCAGGCAACGCCGCCGTACTCCGAGCAATGGAGCAGGAGCGACACACGCACGGCCCCGGGTGCGGCCACCAGCCCGAACGTCAGGACGCGGTGCAGCAGGACACGGTGCAGCAGGACACGGTGCAGCGGTCGGCCGTCCACGAGGTGCTGCGGGGGGCCGGCAGCCCGCTGGAGGGCCCGCTGCGGCAGGAGATGGAGGCGAGGCTGGGCGCCGACTTCTCCGATGTACGGGTGCACCGGGACGCGGCGGCGCGGCGTTCGGCCGGGGAGATCGGGGCCCGCGCGTACACCTCGGGCAACCATGTCGTCCTCGGTGAGGGCGGCGGCGACAGGCACACCCTGGCGCACGAACTGACGCATGTGATCCAACAGCGGCAGGGCCCGGTGGCGGGCACCGACAACGGCACGGGGCTGCGGGTGTCGGACCCCGGCGACCGCTTCGAGCGCGAGGCCGAGGAGAACGCTGCCCGGGTGATGGCGCAGGCCCCGCCGGTGGTCGAGGCGGCACCCGGACCGCAGGCGACGACCGAGGCCGAGGCGCCACAGGTGCAGCGGGCGGCGGACGACAAGGATCACACGGGCCACAAGGAGTACGACGGGCCGCGCTACCGGCAGGTGAAGCCGAGCGAGGAGGGCACCAGGTCGGCGAACCTGCGGATGCAGGACCGGCTGGCACGGGAGGCGCACGCACCGAACGCCCGGAAGACGCCGCACGTGGCGGTCGCGCATGTCCCCGGCGAGGGACTGCGGTACTCCTCCAACTCGGGACAGAAGAAGCTGTCCGAGGCGAAACAGAACGACGGGCTCGCTTCGGTGGACGCCGCCATGGACCCGGCCGCGCCGCTGTCGGACGACCCACGCCGCCGCAAGGACCAGATCAAGCTGCGCGCGGCGCGCTCCGGGGACTACGAAGCGGCGCACCGGGACGACACGGACCTTCCGGGCACCACGGAGGCGCTGCGGTCGTCGCGGGGCACCTGGAACGGCGGCCCCGTGCACGACAAGAAGGAAGCTTCCGTACACGGTGAGATGACGCTGCTCGGCGAGCAGATCGCGTACTGGCGGAAGAACCCGTGGCCGCTGGGCGAGGGCCAGATCAAGGACGTGTCGATGGGCGGCGTCAAGAAGGCGTGCGGCGCCTGCGAGATGGCGTTCGACGCGGCCAATGCCACGTTCGGTGCGGAGTACGGCTACCGCGTGGTGGCGTCCGGCTCGCACCGCGAGATGTTCCGCTGGCGGGCGCCCGACTGGCTGACCGGCCCCGCCCTCCAGCAGGTGGCGGCCGCAGCGGCGCCCCGGGGCTACGAGTTCCGCGGCCGGGTCCTGGAGCAGACGGAGGAAGGCGCGGAGCAGGAGCGGACGTCCGGGACGTCCCGCCTGTCGAGCGCCGAGCACCGCCCGGAGGACTCGGAGTCGGAGTGGGAGGAGGCGTAGCGGGGCGTGGGGCGCCGCCCGGGGCAGGGGCCGGCCGTAGCGGGGCGCGTGCGGGGCCTACAGGATCTTCTGGCCCGCTTCCAGGCGCTGTAGGGCGGTGCGGGCGGCGCTGACGAAGTTCCGGAAGATGTCCGTCTGCTCCTTCTGGCGACCGGTGGCGGAGTTGTCCTGGAACATCGACGCGCGCAGCGAGGTGGTGATCTCCAGCTGGGCGCCCTTGCCGAGCATCGTACGGTTGACGATGTTGTCCGGGTCGGTGCCCGAGAGGGCGGGGATGCCGGTGGCGTCCTGGGCGCGGATGCCCACCGCCTTGAACTCGGCGATCAGGTACGACCGCAGCGTGGTGTGGAGACCGCCGACGAGGACGGCCGGTGTGCCGGCCGGAAGCCCGGCCTGTTCGGGCTTGCAGCCGTGCAGGCTCAGGGCGTTCAGGCTCCCGGCGCACAGCGAGCGGGCGACGTGGTCGTCGCAGTTGGTGGAGGTGACGTGGAGCTTGCCGTTGTCCTTCTTGAGGATGCCTTCGAACATCCAGTAGTCGTAGACCGGGCCTTGGGCCGGGGTGGGTGCGAGGTCCTTGGGGCGGTACCCGGCGATGGCGAGGCACAGCTCGGAGGTGCCGGTCTCGATGCCGCCGCCGTGCGGGGCGAGGATCACCGACCTGGCGAAGTCGTGGCGCCGGCCGCGGTCGTCGTCGAGCATCGCGTGGCGGCGGTAGCGACGGGCGTAGTCCGTGCCCTCTACGACGGAGGGGTCCGCGTACAGGGCGGTGTTGGTCAGCCAGTGGTCCTTGCTCGCGGCGGCCGGCGCGGCGTAGGCGTTCTGCGTGGTGAGCCCGGTGAGAAAGGGCGTCGCGGCGGTGGCCGTCGCGGCGGCCAGCAGGGTGCGTCTGCTGGGGGTGGGCATAGCGGGTATGACGGGCATGATGGGTCCTTCCCCGTTGAACTGCATTAGGTAGGGATAAGTCATACAGGGTTGTGGGGGCGTGCTGTGGCCCGGGGGTCCGATGAGCTGCCGCGGCTGTCACGGCTCATGGCCTCGGGCCCTCGGTTCGGCAACCGAGCCCATCGCGATGCCCATCGCGATGTCAGAGGGCCTTCCCCAACGTCCTCCACCCGGAGCCGCCGTCGCCGGCCGCAGCTCCCGAAAAGTGACTGCGACCAGCGGCGCCTCCGAGACGGTGTCAGCGGTGGCCCAGCACATTCACCACTCGGCCGTTGGGATCGCGGACGAAGAACCGCCGAACACCCCACTCCTCGTCCTGCAGGGGATGCACGATCTCCGCACCGCGCTCCCGCATCAGTGCGTAGGCCGCGTCCACGTCATCGACCTCGACGCTCATGTCCGGGGTGACGGGCGCGGTCTGGTCCTCGGCCATGAAGCTGACCTGGGCGGTGGGGTCGGTGGGGGAGGCGAGGGTCATGATCCAGCCGTGATTCATGACCTCCTCGAACCCGAGCAGGCCGTAGAAGTCCCGGCTTTCCTGCACAGCTACTGACTGGACGTTGGGTACGACACGGCGAACGGCCATCGAAAGACTCCCAGTGGCAACAGTTGGCTTCCTGCAACTCCCAAGGAGTACTACGGCCGAACCACCTGCGCGCACATTTTCGCGACAGGCCGTACTGGTCACCGGCATTCAGTTGTGGGTGAAGGTGCGCTGGCCGGGGGCAACGGGCAGCCCCATGGCGCTGCGACGCGGCAGGCTGAAGGCGTCGGTGCCGGACGGCGTGAAGCCGTGGACGGTGCCGGAGCAGACCTCGGAGGTTGAGCCGACACCCGCGGCGTCCAGGGCCTGGACGAGTTCGCAGAGGGCCGGCAGCGCCGTACGTCCCCTCGATCCGACAACGGGTCAGCACCGCCGCGTACGGCGCTCCGGGCCCCACCAGCCCACACATGGGCCAGTTCCTCCACCAGACGCGCCAGGTGTCCCGCCGAGATGCCCGTGAGCAACGGATGCGCCAGGACCGCCCGATCGGCCATGCCCCTCACGATCAGAGCATGCCCGCCCGCTGTCTCGAACCGACTTGTTACGTGGGCTGTCCTCCCACGCCATCCTCCCGTCCTTTCACGATGAGGTTCGTTGTCCGTGGTCCGAACCGGTTGTGCGTGGCGCGCCTTGCTCACTGCCCGAGCATCAGCTGCGAAGCGGACCGAAGCCTGGCGTGCCGCTCAGTGGGCTCGCGAACGTCTGGTGGGGCGATGTGCCTTGAACGCTGCTGGGGCGCGACGCCCCGCGGGAGCGCGTCTCCGAGCCGGACGCGCAGCAGGAAGGCTGCCCAACTGCGGTAGGGCTTCCACCGATCGGCAACCTTGGACAGTTGGGCGATGTCGGCGGCTGATACTGCGGAGAGTCCGTATGCGGCGGCGATGGCTTGGTGGACCCGAGGTTCGTGGCGGGGGAAGACGTCGGGGTGGCCGGCTCCCCGGATGAGGATGAGCTCGGCGGAGAAGGGGCCGATGCCTGGCAGAGCGCGTAGTTCGGCGAGGGCGTGGTCGGCAGGCAGGCCGCGCAAACGGGTGGCGTCGAGTTGCCCGCCGAGGGCTGCTTCGGCCAGCGCGTGCAGCCGCTGGACCTTGAGGCTGGTCAGGCCGGGAACGTGGGGGATGGCGCGCAGGACGGTGGGCGTGGGGAAGGCATGCAGAATTTGGCCTGCGACATGGATGCGCTGGCCGTATTCACGGGCGATGCGGGCCTTGACGGCGGCTGCCTGGGACTTGCGGATCCGGTTCCCGATGACGGCCCAGGCGGCGGCTTCGTAAGGCGAGTGGAAGCACACCGGGCGCAGCCCCGGGTAGTCCGCCATGAACCCGGCCATCACGGGATCCTCGCCAAGAGCCGGGAATCCGGAGCCGTCGACATCGAGGGAGAGGATACGGGCGAGTTGGACACGCCCGGCCGTGTCGATCGCAGGCCCGGCGGCGGCCGGCTTCTCCGGGGCCGGAGCGCCGGATTGGACAGTGAGTTCGGCCTGCACTGCGCCCGGCACGCCGTCTGCTCCCCTCTCCCGTCGGACGGTGGCCGCGAGCACCGATGTCGCGTCGTCGGCGGGGAAGGCCAGGCGGAGGATGCCGTCCGGTGCGTGGTTGTAGCTCGCGGGCGTGAAGCTCATCAGGAACCGCACGCTGGAGGCGAGCGAGAAGGGGCCGGTGGGGATGAGGGAGACGGTCGGCACGGTCAGCCTCCGTGTGCGGTGAGTGAGTAGCCCTCGGGGCCCTCGATGGGGGACTTCGGCATGGCGTCACTCGTTCCTTTGATGTCAGGCATCTGACATGGGTCACGCTAGGTGTGCGTCAACGTCATGTCAAAGTCCTGACACGGGGTGGGGTGTCCACGGCTGAACCATGCCGCGCAAGTGGGAATGCAGCATTCGCCGCCCCCCACCTGGCCGCGCGTTCCCCGTGGGCCTCTGAATGGGCCTCCGGCTGCGGTGTGTACCAGGTGCCGGATCTTGAGGCAGGAGCGGCGTGAACGTACTCGCGGAATTCCTACGTACGCTCCTTGCGTCGCACCATCTCGGTGATCCAGACGGGCGCGAACGGGGACGTGCAGCCGGGCGAAGTCGGGTAGTCCTTGAGAACCTGCAGGCGCTCGCCGATGTCGATGGCGCGGGAGCGGTGCTCGGCGTGCTCGATTCCGATCTGGGCCAGGCATTGGTTCATCGCCCACTGCAGGCGAGCGGGGGCGTCCTTCATCTTCGCCTCGATGGTGTCGAGCAGTTCCGTGAGGTCGAGGTCCTCGGGCTTCTTCGCCACGCGTTCGGAGGTCAGCGCCCAGCCGGCACTCGCGACCACGGGATCAGGATCGGTGGACCAGGCCAGGCGCAGCTCTTCTGCATACGGATTCCTCTTCACCACATAGTTCACGAGCCAGTCGTGCACCTTGGGTGTGCGCGCTGAGCGCAACATGACGTCCAACTCGTCACGGCCGAACGCCTTCGGTCGGCAGATCAGGGTGGCCAGCATCTTTGCTGCGGTGTCACCCGTCTCCCAGAGCCGGCAGGCCAGTTCCTGCTGCGTCTTGAGCCGCTTCGCGAGTGCGCGCAGTTTACCGAGGTTCACACCGTGATCGTCACCGTACTTCTCGTTCACGGCGCGCGTTCTGGGGTCTTCAAGCGCGGCCAGCTCGGCCATCACCTCAGCCAACACCGTATCGGCCACTTTCGGCCTCCTGTCCTCACGCACGGAATCTCAGCCTACGACGGTGGCGGATCCGTGCTGTGCGGCTGTTCGAGTATTTCAGTGACGCGCCGTGGTGTGTTGTGCGTTGTGTCGGTCCGTTTTCGTGGCTGATGGTGGCAGCCGAGATGATTTCTGGTCACTCTTTATGCGTACGGCCGCCGAGTGTCTCCTGTGCGGTGGCGCTGGCGGAATCGCCCCGAATTGTGTGGACGCTCAGGCGGTGGGCCGCAGGTGTTTCTGCGCCCATTCCTCGAAGCTGGTGAGCGGGATGCCGAGGTCCCTCGCGTACTGCGGGCGGGCCGGCTGGCCGGCCACGTTCAGCCACTCGTGGCTGGCGCCCATCGCGGGCATCCCGGCGGCGATGGCTTCGTCCTCGGTCATTTCTGGCGCGGACAGGTGCGTCCCCAGAGCGCGGGAGATGACCTCGGCGATCTCCGTCATCGACAGGTGGTCGCTCGCCAACTCCAGTTCGACCCCGTCGAACCGCTCCGGCGCGGTGATGGCCGCGGCGGCGGCCCTGCCGATGTCGTCCACTGCGGCCAGGGACAGCCTCGTCCCGGGGTTCAGGACGCTCACCAGGCCGCCCTCTATGCCTCGCGGAAACAGAAACGCCATGGACGGGAGGAAGTTCTCCATGAAAAATCCCGGCTTGAGAAGCGTCCAATGGCGGAAGTCTGCCGTACGGACCCGGTCCTGGATCGCGCTCTTGGCGCCCAGGGTGGGTTCCATCGAAGCCCAGCGGCCTTCGGACCAGCCGGGAGTCCTGGTGTGCCGACCGGCGCCGCTGACAGATGTGTGCACGAACTGTGGCACTCCGGCGGCTTTCGCGCCCTCGATGAGGTTGACGCCCTGAGCCACCTCCCCCTCGAAATCGAAGCCTTCCGAGGTGATGCCGGGCATCTGCACGGAGAAAACGGCGCGAGCGCCCTCTGCGGCCCGGATCACGGAGTCGCGGTCGTGAAGGTCGCCGGTGACCAGTTCGACGCCGATTGCTTCGACGGCCTTGGCCCGGTCGGCGGTTGGGTCGCGCACCAGGGCGCGGACGGGAACGCCTTCCGCGAGCAGTGCGCGGGCGGTGGCCCCGCCCTGCCTGCCGGTGGCGCCGATGACCAGGACGGGTGCGGAATGTGGAGACATGGCACTTCCTCGTGCTACTGGACCATGAAACGGCGGGGCCCGCCGCGGGAGAGACGGACGTCGGTGAGCGGTTCGGCGTCGGCGATGAGGTCGGCCACGACGGGGTGCCGGACGCTGCGGGCGAACGGCAGGAAGGCACTGGCTTCTCTGGTCGGCTGGCCACCGCAGGTGCCGGACGGAGTCACCAGCCAGCGCGCGCCTTCGATGGGAACGAGGGGCGCCGTCTGGCCGGGGACGGGCAGGCGCGCGTCGGACTGGACGTGGACGATGGGCCAGTGCGCCGTACCGGCGGGAGCGCGGAAGACACGGGTGGCGTAGGCCAGGCCGGAGTCCACGTGCTCCTCCGGCACGGGCGGCAGGCCGAGTGCGGCCCACCAGGCGGCCGCTGCGGAGCCACGGCCGGTGGCATCGATCATCGGGTCGGCATCGAGCTGACGTACGTCCCGGGTGGCCGTGTCGCGCACCTCGGCACCGGTGACGTGGTCGGCGCTGCCGGACAGCCCGACGGGTTCGGTGCCGGACAGTACGTGGATGCGCGGGTGCGCCAGGACTTGCCGGCGTACGCCCCAGTCGAGCAGGTCGCGGGAACAGGCAATCAAGTACTGCATTTCGGGCCACCGGCGCAGCCAGCCCGCCGCGGTGAGAGACACCAGCCCGGTGGGCAGAGGGATGCGGCGGGCGCCCGCCGCCAGCCATCGCTGTGTGATGCCGGGTAGCAGGCTTTCGACGGTGCGGGCGCCGCCGGACCACAGCAGGTGTGCGTGCTGGGCTTGAAGCAGGCCCTTGCGGGGAGCGGGGAGCGGGGGGCTGTGGCCAGCAGGTCGCGTTCGACGATCTGAACCTCGGCGTGATCCGCCAGGACGGCGGCGGCCAGCATGCCGGTGAGGCCGCCGCCGAGCACCACGGCGGCGGGGGAGTGGGCGCTTGAGGCGCGCGGGACTCTACGGTTGGTCACAGGCGGCACTCCCCGAGCGGTAGGCGGACAGGCGTGCCCATCGTTGCATGAAGATGTCACGGGCGGAGGTTCGGTCAGCGCGCGAAACGGACGACGGGTGGACAGCCCACCACCGAGAACGCGCCCGCCGGCATGGCCGGGCTCAGCAGGGGAAGCACGGCGGACGAGGGCCAAACACGATCTTCGCTGCCAACGTCCGAAATGGCAGGCGGTCGCGGCCACCTCACAGCGCATGCAGAGGTGACCGGTGGTTCCTCGATGGTGGTACGCCTTGATCAGCACGGTCTGCCTGCTGGGCTTCTTTTTCGCCGCGGGCACAGCAGACTGGCCGATGAGAACAAGATCGGCTGGCTGTCCTCAGGCCGCGCCGCTTCGGAGGCTGTCTGTTGGGCGTCGGTTCCGTCTTCGCCGGGAGAGCCCTTCTGCCCGGACGGCTCCGGAGAGCGATGTTCCGCTTCCCGTTTCCAGCGGGACGACACCGCCGGCCAGGACCACGGCATGGAGCCTGCCGAAAACATCGTTGTCCCAGCGCCACTTCCGTGCTGGCGGTACGCCACGGTGTGGGCCACACGAAGGATGCCTCACACGGCCGGCGGCAAGTTGTCGTCACTCAGGCTGAGTCACTGTCTGGGCCCAGCGGACGTCCCGCGCCGATGTGACGACTGTGATGCGGCCGACCCGGCGTCCGCGTCCGCCCGCGTTGATTCACCGCTTCCGGTCCTTCACCGCCGCAGCGATCGTCACCGCTGTACCGGCGAGGAACGGCAGGATCATCGCCGGAAGGAGCCATGCCGGCAGGTTCGGGTCCGGCGTGGCACGCCAAAGTATTCCGCAGCCCACAAGAAGAGAGATGCCTGTGCAGGTGTTGAGCAGTAGCAGGGCGCGTGCGAGCCGGCGTGCCGAGGCTCGGCTGCCTGGCCTGTTCGTCAGGGACGTCACCCGGGCGGCAGCGAACGGCGTGGCATCGGTGTTCGCCAGCTCATCACGTGGTGTCTGCCGCAACGTCAGCTCTGCGGAGCCGGCCATCAGCACCGTCACACCTACGTACACGAAGACCAGCAAGAACGCGCTGCCGATCGACTTGTCCGTCCAGGCATCCACTCCACCGTCCCCGATGTGCTCCGGTATCCGCCCCGGTAGGTGTGGATAGCGCAGCGCGCCCCAGATCGTCATCGCGAGGAGCAGGGCGGCATTGGGGAGCAGCCATAGCCGGACGGGGGAGGAGAGGAGCGCCATAGGACCGATCATCCGATGAGAGCTTGCGCTGGAGAAGAGTTCGGTCCGGCCACTTCACTACTGCGTCAAGTCGGGGCGGTTGGGCTGCATTGTCGGTCGGCGGAGGGCCGGGTCAGATGGAGATGCGTCCGGCCGGAAACTCAGCGGCGCGGCTCGCTCAGGGGACTCATGGCCCCGACTGCCATGGCGACCGA
The DNA here is from genome assembly GCF_055567735.1 of Streptomyces sp. NPDC026394. Taxonomy (NCBI): domain Bacteria; kingdom Bacillati; phylum Actinomycetota; class Actinomycetes; order Kitasatosporales; family Streptomycetaceae; genus Streptomyces; species Streptomyces sp. NPDC026394. The sequence goes on along the minus strand of NZ_JBVHPX010000018.1, from coordinate 85,288 downwards.
CGCGCGCTGCCGAGCGAAGCGGCTCAGTGGCCCGATTTGGAGTCGCCATCGAGGCTCAGCTCAGTTTGAGGCCACAGTTGAGTACGCGTACTCATGCACACGCACGGTCAGGCTCGGCACCCTGCGGCCATGACGAACATCGCTCCGAAACCGAAGCGCTGGCGCCCCTGGGCGCAGCCGGCACATTGGGGCGTGGATCTGGCCATTGCGATCCCGCTGTTCCTCCTGGAGACCGCGTGGCTCGTATTGGACTGGATGCTCGGCCTCGGCCTGGAGGTATGGGCAGCGCAAGGCAAGCAGGACCGGATTGACGCGGCTGCTCTCGCGCACATCGGGCGGGTGCAGGTGCTGCTGATTGCCGCATTCGTCATGGCGGCTCTCGCGGGTGTATTCCGTGCCCGCTGGATGGCGATCGCGCACCTGTTGGTGGCTCTCCTGGCCGGCGGAGTGTTGTTGATCGTGCAGCACCAGTGGGATAGCAGCCATACCCCGCCCGGGTGCATCCGTTATGCCGCGCACTGTTGAAAACGGTCAGTGGGACGCGAGTGCCAAGCGGTAGCTGCCGGCGGTCGTCCGGGGCCTACTCCCGACATGAGGCAATCTGCGCAAGCGTCTGCGCCCCGGGTGAATGCCTGTCGGGAGGGGGAGAATTCCTCTCGGCCAGGGCCGGGGCGACCGCGAGCAGTCCTGCCGAATTCTCCACGTCAGCGCCGTGCAGCGGCATGTCGAAATGGTGCATGGTGCTGAGCAGAAGTCCTGGCCGGACGGGATCGAGGTAGCGCGGTCACGATGCGTGGTGTGATGTGCCGGGCTTGGCCACTCGGCCCGGGCGGCGGTAAGAAAGGGTACCGAGGACCGTGCGGGCGTGATGAATGGCGGTCGCTGAACGGCGGTTGATCAGCCGGGATGGATGATCACCGCCGTGTCGCCGGCATCCGGGATCGGGGTGGGTGTGCAGTGGAGGCCGAGGAGCGCCGGCGCCGCATCGTGGAGGCCGCTCGCCAGGGGGGATCGGTGGAGGTCGGCAAGCTCGCCGCGGACCTGGGTGCGGCCAAGGAGACCGTACGGCGGGATCTGCGCGTGCTGGAGGAGCACGGACTGGTGCGGCGTACGCACGGGGGCGCGTATCCGGTGGAGAGCGCGGGTTACGAGTCCACCCTGGCGTTCCGGACCACCATGCACCTGCCGGAGAAGTTGCGGATCGCGGAGGCCGCGGCGGCGCTGTTCGGTGATGCGGAGAGCGTCTTCATCGACGAGGGGTACACGCCTCAGCTCATCGCTGCGGCACTGCCTGCCGACCGTCCGCTCACCGCGATCACGGCCTCGTTGGCCACCGCGGCGTTGCTGGCCGCCAGGGACCACGTCACGGTGGTGCTCCTGGGCGGCCGGGTGCGGGGTGGCACCGTGGCCACGGCTGACCACTGGACGGCGGGCATGCTGTCCGAATTCGTCGTCGACCTGGCATACATCGGCGCCAACGGCATCTCCCGGGAGTACGGCCTCACCACCCCTGACCCGGCGGTCAGTCAGGTCAAGCAGCAGGCGGTACGAGCGTCCCGACGCCGGATCTTCTCGGGCGTGTACACCAAGTTCGGCGCGGTGAGCCTGTGCCGCTTCGCCGAGGCGGCGGACTTCGAGGCCATCGTCACCGACACCCGGCTGCCGCAGAGCGAGGCACACCGTTACTCCCTGCTGGGCCCGCAGGTCCTGCGCGTCTGATGACGGCATGCGGAGCAGCGTACGGCGGTGTACGGGAAGTACGGCGGCACACGGCGGCGGAGCCGTGAAGCGGCCGGGCGGGCGAGCAGAACCTGGTGACGTGGGGACATGAGTGGTCACGCCGCTGTCAGCCCACGGCTGTTGAGCCCCTCGCGGAGTGCACGTGTCGCGTGGTACATGCGCGACTTGACCGTGCCTGGCGGCACCCCCAGCAGCCTCGCCGTCTGGGGCAGGCTGCGGCCCATGTAGTACACGTGGACCAGGACCTCGCGATGGCACGGTGCCAGCTCCCGCATGGCTGCGACCACCACCTGCCGGGTCAGCGTACGGTCGACTCCGTCGGGAACGGGCGAAAGGGGAATGTCCGCGGCATCGGCCTCCGGGGGCCGGGCCTTGCGCGAGCGATGAACATCGATGACCAGGTTGCGGACGACAGTGAACAGCCATGGACGCAGTGCATTCGTTGTGGGATCGAGTTCGTCGGCGCGTTGCCAAGCACGGAATGCCACCTCCTGCACGATGTCCTCCGCACGGTGCCAGTCGCCGTCCAGCAGCCGGGCCGCGAACCTCAACAAGACCGACCCGTGACGCTCGTACAGAGCCCCGAGGAACCCGTCGGCCTGCTGCGCCGAACGGCCCGGTGCGGTACGGGAATGCATGGCGCGCCCGGCCGGCGTCGGCGATGTCTTCACGTTGCGTCTCCTCACAAGTGCCTCTGAGCTGAGGTGTCTGCGCTGGGCGCGAGGCGAACGCGCCCCTGAAGACGTTGTATCGCCGAGAGAGCCCGAGGGCGGAGCCCGTGTGGGCGGGCAGCGCGCCCGAGTCCGAGAGGCTGCTCGCGCCCGCTCAGTACGCTGACCTGCCATGGGGCGGCTCGGCCGCCCGCGCCGGTGCCCGGAGTACCCGACTGGGTGTCCGCCGCGCCCGTTCCGGTGCCCGCATGCTGTCCGGACGGGTATGACGCGCCCAGGTTTCGGGGCCGGCGGGTGGGGGGACGGCCGTGAGTGGCTGAAGCGGCCGGAAGCGGAAGGGCGGAGGTCGGATCACACCGTTCCGGGCCTTGAGGGAGCGATCGGGGCTGGCCGCTCCGGGCCCGACGATCAGATCGTCCTTCCGGTCCCCGTCGACATCCTGGTACCGCGTGGCCCGCATCGGGCACTGCTTGTCGTGCTGCTGGTCTGCGGTGCGCTTGCTGATCCGCTGCGTGGTCTTCTCGTAGAACGGCAGCGCACCGCCCATTGTGTCGGTCACAGCGGCCAGAGAGATGGGACGGCAATGGGGCAGTGGCGGTACGGAGGGGCTACGGAGGCTGTGCCAGTCAGTGCCCCGCGCCCCCACCCAAGCTGATCACGGCGTAGGTCTCCCCGTTTTCCGGCGGCCGTGTCCATGAACGGGTGGTGAAGGTGTGCAGCCGTCCGTTCGTGATCGCGTGACGCGGCAGGCGGGCACCGAACTCGTCGGCCACGACCTCCAGCAGCGGCCGCTCCGCCTCGGTGGCTTCCTCCCGGGAGGCGAAGAACCGGTCCGGGTCCAGTGCCCTCGGTGTCCGTCCGGTGCGATGTGTCTCGCCATCCACGTACGTGAAGGCGTACTGCTCGGTGCCGTCCTGCGCTACGGAGAGGTGGAAGAACGGTTGCCCGTGGTGGGCTCTCAGGCCGCTCCACACGACGACCGCGCGGGTGCCCGCGCTCGCGGCCGCGGCCGCGGCCGGGGAGATGAATCGCTGCGGGTCGAAGGGCGCGGGACCGCCGTCGAAGGCGAAGCTCCAACCACGGCCGGCCCGGCCGACCGCCACGGGGGCTTTGTCGTCTTAGGACGAGAACTCCCGCTGTCCGCTGAGCAAGCGGTGGCGTGCTTCGTCGGTGGTCATGGGATCGTCCAGCGTCGCCTCGTCCGCGTCCGCGAGGCGTCCGGGCAGGTCCTCCGGTTCCACAGCTTCGACCGGGACGAACCGGTAGGACGTGTGAGGCTCGTGGCCGTCCGGGTCCGCGAGCCATGCCAGGCCGCCCGGGTCGAGGCCGGCCACCCGGCTCGGTGCCTCACCCGCCTCTCCGCCCCTGGGGGTGGAGAGCAGCTCGCGGCCCCGCTCCGGAGTCAGCAAGGGACCGAGCAAGGGGTCGGCCACCCAACCCAGCGATGCCAGGAGGCCGGGTCCCGGCGGCTGCCAGGCCGGCAGAGCGTCCGTCAGCGTCCGCCATGCCCCGTCGGTGTCGCCCCACCGCGCCAGCTCCCGCGCCCGCTCGACCGCCGCGCCGAACGGTCCGGCCGCCGCGTACCGGTACGTGCCGTTGCGCACCTGCTCCAGCGTCGCGTGGGCCAGCGACACCACGTCGTCACCAGCTCCCCGCAGGTGGAACTGCAACGTGGAGTCGTCCCTGTACGAGTGCGCCGCGTGTTCGGCGACCAGCGGGGGCAGGAGCTCGGGTGCGTACCGTGGGTCGATCACCAAGCCCTCGAAATACACCATGTAAGTCCGCCCGAAAAGGCGGCGTATCTGGTCTCCCAGCCCGGCGGCCCGCGGTCTGCCGTACTTCTTCGCCTCGTCCAGCGCGTGCTCGGCCCGTTCCCAGTCGCCGCGCAGCGCCTCCAGCCGGGCTTGCTCCACCTGGGCGTCCAGCTCTCGCGTCGTGTCGTTGACGAACTCCGGCTCCCTGTCGGCCGGGCTCGCCCGTAGGCTGTGGAACTCCTGGTACATGGCCTGCATGAATTCGGCGAAGTTCGCGTACCGTCCGGGTGCGGCGGCTCGCCAGCTCGCCCACGTGTACACGGCCCACTCACCGTCCTCGTCCACGGCCTCGGGGTCCAGCAGGACGTAGGTGATGTCGGACTCGACGTCGAGCTGGAGCCCGCGCCGCCAGATGTCCGCCTCCCGCCGCTCGTCGGGTCCGGCATCGTCGTCCAGGTACTCCTCGAAGATGTCAGCGAGTCCGGACTCGTTGTTGTGCCAGCATGCGTCCGCGGTCCCGGCCAAGAGCCGGACGAACCCGCCGGCGTGCTGCCATCCGTCGCTGACCGCGAGGAACTCCCGGTACGACGGGGGCATCCGTCGGCCGAGACGCTCCTCCATGGCAGTGATCCGCTTCTCGGACGCGGGCGGGAATCCCAGCCATCGCGTTTGCCGGGCGGCTTCGTCCTCCTCACTTCGTGTCGCGTCATCGGGCAGGGAACCCGCCCATTCCCCGCTCCATCTGAGCAGGAACGGCCGCCAGTTGAATGCTGTCGTATGCGTCATGCGTCCGATGCTGCCATCCACCACTGACAGTGCCCTGTGATCCGCTGGCGGCACACCTCCCGGAGCTCGCTCCAGAGTGGCTCACAGCGGCAGGACAGTGGACACCGGACGGGCTCCGGAGCGCGGCGTGAGCGTAGCGCGCGGGGCGAAGAGGAGATAGAAGGAGGGGAGAAAAGGAACGGGGGAGAAGGAGTGGGGAGAAGACGATGGCGGCGAAGGAACCGCTCCCGTGGGGGAGCAAGGTTTTGATCGGAGTCCTTGTGGTCCTCCTCGTGCCGGTGGCTCTTGTGATCGCGGCTCTGGTGATGTCCGTCGTTTCGTTTCACAATGCGCCACGGGACCCCGGACCGTCGTTACCTGCGCCCTCGGCGACGGCCGGTGGATAGTGCTCGCCGACGGCACGGGTCCGCACAGCCATCGGGAAGGGCCGGCAGGTGGCGATGTCGCAACCGGTAGTCCAGGAGGCCCGAAGAAGCCCCGAGGAGGGAAGCGACGCGGTGCCGCGCTCAGGGCCGCGACTTCTGCTTGTGCTCCAGTTTGGGCGGGAAGTACCGCCAGGGCTCGATGTGCTGGGCTCTTCCTGCGCATCGGACGGCGCCTTCTCCTCCCACTGCGCGTATGCGAGCGGGATCCGGTGATCGTGTGCAGGCTCTGGCCGAACTGCTCGGTGCCGGAGAAACTCCCGGTTCCGGTAGTCGTGGGGGTAGGAGAAGCGGTCGAAGATGAAAGGGGCCGGGGGCCGGTCGGCCGACCCGGTGAGTCAGGCCCTGGGGGCTCCAGAGGCAGGGCGGGTATGAGCGTCCTGCTCTGAACGCGGGCATCAGGGAGAGCGCTGACGACCGCGGTTTGTCCCCAGGCCGCTGCCAGGCACAGCGGTGTGGTCTCCCGGTACGCCCCCACCGCACATTCCAGACCCGAGCCTGCCTCGGCGAGGAGGCTCACCACATGGGCATGGCCCGAGGGCTCGGCCTGGGTGCACAAGGCCGATGCGACATCCGTACGGCATTTCACCCGATCGTGAGTCGATGCGCGCTCCGTACCAGTGACTTCACATGACATTCACACCGTGAGCCCGCAGTGCGCCACGGTCAGGGCCGCGAAGCCGTGTGGTGGCCGTTTAGCTGTGGCACGCGGGGAACCCGTGAAACACAGTGGGAAAAGCCCCCGTGGAACGGCAGCCGCACCATTGCGGCCATATCAGTATTACGGCACCACCAACCCCCGGTTCGGGAAGTGCAGGGAAAGGCAGCGTCGGCCATGCCAGAAACCACCAGCGCCGTGCACCACAGTGCGGCCCGACGGCGTACTGCGGCTGCCCCGGCCCCAGCGCCCTACACGGCCTCGATCCCCGCCCCCTCCGCACCCCTGGAGACCTCCGCACCCCCGGAGTCCCCCGCAAATCCGGAGACCTCCGCACCCGCGGCCGTCCGTACCGGGACAGCCCCGGGACCGGAGCGCACCGGACCGGTCAGCGTCCTGCTGGTCGACGACCGGGTGGAGAACCTGCTGGCCCTGGAGGCCGTCCTCGCGCCCCTGGGCTACGACCTGGTGCGCGCCACCTCCGGCGAGCAGGCCCTCAAGGCCCTGCTCGTCGAGGAGTTCGCGTTGATACTGCTGGACGTGCAGATGCCGCGCATGGACGGTTTCGAGACCGCGGCCCACATCAAGCGGCGCGCCCGTACCCGCCACGTACCCATCATCTTCCTGACGGCCGCGAGCCATGGCCCGCACCACGCCTTCCGCGGCTACGCGGCCGGCGCCTCCGACTACATGGTCAAGCCGTTCGACCCGTGGGCGCTGCGCGCCAAGGTCAACGTCTTCGTCGACCTCTACCGCGTCAACCGGCGTCTGCACGACCAGAACGCCCTGTTGCAGGCCGAAGGTTCGCTGAAGGCCGAGGATTTGTGCCGCAGCAGCGGTGAGCGGCCGGCGGCGATGCCAGAGGCGGCGAGCCCGGTGCTGGCAGAGTTGGACGCCCGGCTGCAGACCGTCGAGGACAGCGCCCGCGACCTGTTCGCCCAACTCCCCTCACCACGCGCCCCGGCCGGCGAGACGGCCACAGCCGCGGCTCTGGCCGAACAGCTCACCCGGCTGCGCCAGCACCTCGACCTCCTCCTGGACGGCAACGCCCTTCCCGGGGAGCGATGTCCGGGCGGGCCGAATACGTAGCTCCGAGACGCCCGGCCGTCGCCCTGCCGCGTCAGGGGCGAGCGCCCGACCGGTCGAAGGGAATGACCGTGCGGTACTTGCCGCCGGCTGTCTGCCGAGGAGGGTCTTCGGCGCGCTGGACCGTGACGTGGCCCAGCTCGTTGTCGGCGAGAAGACGGGTCAGTTCCAAGTGGGCCGCCTGCCACACGCGGTCCGGGTCGGCGTCGGCGGCCGGCAGCAGGCGTACCCGCAGGGTTGCCGGTGCGGTCTGCTCGACCTGGAACAGCTCGACTCCAGGAGTGCGGTCGAAGAGGGTGCCGAAGGCCAGGGGAGCGAGCTGGACGGGGTCGCCGCTTCGGGTGGGGAAGGTGAGGATGTCACCTGAGCGGCCCTGGACGCGGAGTGCGGGCAGCGGGTTGCCGCACGGGCACGGGTCGGGCCGGAGCATGACGCTGTCACCGAGGTCGTAGCGCAGGAACGGCTGCACGCGGTTGGCGAGGTTGCTGATCAGTACGGTGTGCGAGTACTGGCCGGGCGGGGTGGGCCGGTGATCGGCGTCGACCGGTTCGAGCACGGCCCAGTCACTGTTGACGTGGTACCAGCCGTGGGCGCAGCTGTGACTGAGGTAGGTGCACTCGGTCGCGCTGTACATCGCGCGGACCGTGGTGCGGAAGGCGCGGGCGATCCTGGCGGTGTCGTCCGTGCTCATCGTCTCGCCGGCCGGCTGGACCAGCACCGGGTTGATGCGCAGGCGGCCGGCTTCCTGCTCGGCGGTGAGCAGCATGATCGTACTGGCGTAACCGATGACGAAGGCGGGGCGGTACTCGTTGAGTTCGGCCACCAGCTGCGCCATCGGGGTGTGTACCGGGAACGCCCGGAGCAGTTTGCTGCGCCATCCGCCCGCTCGGAGCGTGCGGGAATAGGCCGCGAAGCCGACGTAGTGCCCACCGGTGGCCACGAGCTGGGCGAAGCGGCCGCCCTGGGTGGCTGCCCGGAGGAGCCCGGCGGGGCCCAGCCACGAGGCGAGTGCCCGGGAGGTGAGCGCGGCGCCCACGTCCATGTACCGGTCGTCCAGGAGGAAGAGCCCGCGTCGGCCGCTGGTGCCCGAGGTCGTGGCCACCATGTACTTCCCGCGGAACCGCTGCCCGATCCGGTCGGGGTCGTCGCTGAAGGCACGCACCTTCTCGTACGTGACGGCACGGTCGGCCACCCAGTCGTCGAAGTGCCCCATCAGCTTCTTCTTGTCGGTGACCGGCAGCAGCGCCGGGTCCTCGACCCGCTCGGGCAGGCCGCGGTAGAGACCGCGGTAGTACGGGGAGGCGGCCCGGGCGTGGGCGACCATGTCGGCCAGCCGGTCGCGCTGCCGCCGTGTGACGGCAGGCATTCCCTCCTTGCGGGCCCTGCGGGCGTCCCGCCCGAGCCATGCCATGGTCTCGGTCATCGTGCGGTGCTCCTTCGGGGTACGGGGGCGGTCTGCAGCCCGGCCTGTCCCAGCACGGCGAGGAAGTAGGACTTGACCTCTTCTGCGCCGGTGGTGTCGGGGTACGCGGCAAGGTGGTGCAGAGCCGCGCCACTGAGCATCTGCTGAAGGATCTCCGGGTCGCTGTCCGGAGGGAGTTGCCCGGCCGCGCGAGCCCGCTCCAGAGTGGTACGCACCGCGAGGCCACGGTGGCTGCCGTGCGCCTTGTGGTAGGCGTGCAGGAGTTCGGGGAGGTCGTCGACCGTGCCGTAGAGGCGGCGGATCAGCCTGCGTGCGCGGGGTCTGCCGAGGTGCTCGGCCCAGGCCGTGACCATGCTGTCGATGTCCGGCCAGTCCATCGAGCCGGGATCCACGTCCCGGTATTCCCACTCGACCGCGCACACCAGCAGCTCGGTCAGGGTCGGGAAGCGCCGGTACACGGTGGCACGGGTGACTCCGGCGCGGCGCGCCACCTGCTCGATGCTCGCCCAGCCGACGCCGCGCTCGACGAGCAGATCGAGCGCGGCCGCGAGGATCGCCTCGTCGGCCTCCCGGCTGCGCGGCCGGCCGGGGGCTCTCGTCGGCGGGGCAGACGTGGCGAGGGGGTGCTCTTCGGGATCGTCTTCAAGCTTCACACCAATACGATACAGCACAGCTCTGTATTGTATTGGTTTCAAGGGGGTGAGCGGCGAAGAAGGTGAAGCTCTCATTGCCGTACGGGGCGACATCAGGTGTTCCCGCGGCGCTCCTCGGCCGCCACAGCGGCACGCATCACCGCCTGACGCGGCATGCGCTGATACGTCGTCGCATCCCGTACGGCTCCGCTTCGGGGAGGAAGAACACTGCCGTCCGCGGCACCTCGGAACGTACACTGACCCGGTGTTGGCCAAAGATCCGGAAGACCAGCTACCGGACGCGGCAAGCCACCGTGCGAGCTGCCGCAGGCCGACCGTACGGGGTGAGCGTGTGACCGGACGGCCGGTGCCTGCGGTGCTGCCCCCGTTGCTGCGCGCGTGGCTCGGCTCGATCGCGGCTCTCGCCGCGCTGACGGTGGTCGTGTTCGGGGTTCTGTACGCCGGTCACAGCCGGCCGGGCACGGTGGACGGGTGGCTCGTCCCGCCGACGGCGGACAGCGTGCGGCCGCCGTGGCGGGGCGTGGCGCTGGCCACGGACTTCCTGGGGGAGCCCGGGGGAGCGGTGGCGCTGGTGGTGGTCGCCGTGGTGGGCTGTCTGCTGCTCCGGTGTCCTCGTGCGGCGGTGTTGGCCGTTGCCGGGGCCGGCGTCGCCGTGGGGACGGCGACGCTGCTCAAGTTCCTGGTGGGACGCACCATCCACGGTGACAACCTGTCCTACCCGAGTGGGCACACCGCCTTCGTCACCGCGCTCGCCGTCGTGGTGGCGCTGCTCACGGCCGGCAGGCTCGGCCTCGGCAGGGCGGGCGGCACGTTACTGGTGCTCGGCGCGGCGGTGGTTGCCGGCGCCGCCATGGGCTGGGCGCAGGTCGCGCTGGGCGCGCATTATCCGACCGACGTCCTCGGCGGCTGGTGCACCGCGCTGGCGGTGATTCCGGCGACCGCGTGGCTGGTCGATCGGGCGGCCGACCGGGTGGGCGACCGGCCGGGCGCTCGGACGGCCGGAAACCGATCGCCAGGAGCGTAGCTGACGACACGTCACCTGACCTCACGCCAAGCGCCGGAAGACCGGCTTCACCGGTCGGCCGGCCAGCCAGGGGGTGGGATCCCCGGCGTCCAGTGCCTTCCGGTACACCGCACATGCCTGGGCCACCACCTCGACGGTGCGGTCGATGTCGGCATCGTCCAGCGCGCTGCTCACCACGAACGACGGGGCGAGGATTCCGCCCGCGATGAGTCTGCGCAGGAACAGGGTGCGGTACTGCTGTGACGGCTGCAGGTTCCCGTCGAGGGTGGCGAAGACCAGGTTGCTGGCCCGGCCCCGGACGACGAGGTGGTCGCCGACTCCCATGCTGTCCGCGGCGTCGCGGACCCCGGCGGCCAACCGTTCACCGAGGGCGTGCAGCCGCGCGGTGATGCCCTCCTCGACGTAGGTGGTGAGTACGGCCATCGCGGCCGCCAGGGAGTGTGTCTCCGCGCCGTGCGTGGTGGACAGCAGGAACACCCGGTCACCGGAGTGGCGCAGCCCGCCCCGCTCCATCAGATCGCGGCGCCCGGCCAGTGCGGAGACGGCGAACCCGTTGCCCAGCGCCTTGCCGAACGTGGAGAGGTCGGGCACGACGCCGTACAGGCCCTGGGCGCCCGCCTCGGACCAGCGCAGGCCGGTGATCATCTCGTCGAAGACCAGTACGCAGCCGTGCCGGTCGGCCAGGTCGCGCAGGCCCTTGAGATACCCGGGCGGGGGCTCGGTGTGGGTGGCGGGTTCGAGGATCAGGCAGGCGACCTCGCCCTGGTGGCGGGTGAGCAGTTCCTCCGTGGCGGGCAGGTCCCCGTAAGGGAACGCCACGGTGAGGTCGGTGGTCGCCGCCGGAATACCCGCGGCCATCGGCGTGGTGCCGATGAACCAGTCGTCGACGGAGAAGAACGGGTGGTCGCCGCAGACGGCCACCCGCGGGCGCCCGGTGACGGCGCGGGCGAGGCGTACCGCTGCGGTGGTGGCGTCGGAGCCGTTCTTCGCGAACTTCACCATCTCGGCGGTCGGCACGGTGGCCAGGAAGCGTTCCGCCGCCTCGACCTCCACGACGGACGGCCGGACGAAGTTGCTGCCGCGGTCCAGTTCCCGCCGTACCGCCTCGATCACGCGGGGGTGGGCATGGCCGAGGCTGACCGACCGCAGGCCGGAGCCGTATTCGAGGTAGCGGTTGCCGTCGATGTCCCACACGTGGGCACCCTGGCCGTGGCTGATGACCGGCGCCAGGTTCTCGGGGTACTGGTCGTCGCCCTTGGCGTAGGTGTGCGCGCCTCCGGGGACCATGGCGTGCAGCCGCTCGTTCGCCAGCCGCGACAGGGGGAGGGGGAACTCTTCGCTGTCCACGGCGACCTCAGCTCTCCTGGTGGGACAGGGCCTTGGCGAGGCTCGGCGCCTCCCGGTCCCGCTGTGACATCGAGGTGACCGGGAGCGGCCACGGAATGGCCAGCTCCGGGTCGTCGAACGCGATCGTCACGTCTTCGGCCGGATCGTGCGGGCGGTCGATCCGGTACGCGGTGTCGGCGGTCCCGGACAACGCCTGGAAGCCGTGCGCACACCCCGCCGGGACGTACAGGGTCACCTGCGTCTCGCCGGACAGCTCGAAGGACGCCACGTTGCGGTAGGTCGGGGAGCCCGTCCGCAGGTCCACGACGACATCGAAGATCCTCCCGTACGAGCACCGCACCAGCTTCGCCTCACCGTCGCCGGAGCGCAGATGCAGGCCGCGCAGCACGCCCCGGGCCGAACGGGACAGGCTGTCCTGGACGAAGGCTTCCGGGTCGAGGCCCACCGAGCGGACCACGTCGGCGTCGAAGGTACGGCAGAAGAAGCCGCGCTCGTCGGCGTACGGCGTCGGCTCGAAGAGGTACGCGCCGTCGATCGCCGGGACTTCGGTCGCTTTCATGGGTTCTCCTGCTGCGCGTGGGCGGGGGCGTGGGCGGGGACGTCGTGGTGCGTGTGGCCGGTCGTCGGGAACAGCGCCGCGGTCAAGGCGGTGAAATGGTGCTCCAGGCGTTGAGCAGCGGTCAGGTTCCGCTCGGTGAGGGTCTGCCGTAGCTCCGCCGACCGCCGCTCCAGCTCCCGGAACTGGGCGAGCAGCCGGTCGGTGTCGACCTCGCGAGCCGGATGGCAGTACGCGGCAAGGCCCATCTGCGCCATGAGCGCGTCGCTCTTCGCCGCATAGCTGAGCGCGAGCGTCGGCGTGCCGGTTTTCAAGGCGCAGATCAGGTTGTGGTACCGGGTCGCCACGACGGTGCCGGCGGCCGCCGTCTCTTTCATCAGGTCGGAAAGGGAGGCCGCTTCGGCCGCGGTGACCAGCGGCGAGTCCACCGCGTCGAGGATCGCGGCGACCACCGGTGCGTCGCACGCGTCGCCGGTGAGCAGCCGGACCGGCCGCCCCTCCGCAACCAACGTACGGACGAAGCGGGTTGTCCCGTCGAGGTAGCGCCGGTGGATCGCGTCGGCGCGGGCGCGGTCGTCGTCGCCGCCGTGGAAGGCCATGACGCCGACACAGACCGTCCCCGGAGGGCCCGGGGGCGTGTCCGCCTGCGGCGTCGGCAGGGCGAAGGCGAGGTCCGGGTGGACCTCGTCGCGCGCGGTGTCCACGCCCATCGCCCGCATCGCGTCGCGGGACGGGCTGTCCCGGTACGAGCGGTACGTGGCAAGCCGTGCCGACCAGCGGACCAGGGCACGGGTCGCCCGGTTGCCGATCGGGGCCGCGCCGACGCCGACCAGCGCGACCCGGGTGCCGAACAGCCTGCCGGACGCGCAGAGCAGGAACAATGCGTACGGGAAGCCCCACGGCCGCAGCGGCAGCGTGGCCTCCAGGACGCCCATGCCCGGCACGATCACCACGTCGTGCCGGCGGACCCAGGCAGCGGTGCGGACGGCGTCGGCCAGTTTGCCCAGGCCCTTCGCCGCGATCGCGCCCGCACGTGAGGCGGTCCGGTACTCCCCGCGGTACCGGTGCAGCCGCGTCGCGGGGATGCCGTACCGGGCCGCGACGACCTCCGGACCGCCGCACAGCGCGTCCACGACCGCCTCCGGACGCTCGGCGCGGAGGTAACCGAGCACGGCTTCCAGCGAGCCGTCGTTGCCGAGGTTGCCGGAGCCGAGCAGGCCGAACACCCCCACGCGTGCCGGGGCGTTGCCCGTGGACCTCATGTCTGTCGCCCTTCACGTCCGGCGACGAGGTCGTCCACGGAGACGGTGGACGGCCCCGGGCCGGCCGGCGCGCGGTCCTCGACCCGTTCGCCGGCTCCGGGCCGGGTCCGGCTGGTCATCCAGGCGACCAGGTGGCGGTAGCAGGCGCGCCGGTCGGCCGGGGACAACGGCGCCCGCCGGATCGCCGTGACGAAGCCCCAGACGTACTCGGCGAGCAGCCGGGGCGTCGGGTGCAGCGGGCCTGCCCGGCGCGGGTCCAGGTTGACGCACCGGGAGCGCTTGGACGGGTTCGCCCGCTCGGCGCGGGTGGGGTGGTCGCGGCGGAAGTACAGCAGCTCCGGCACCTGGTGGAACGGACCGTGCAGGGTGAGCTCGGCGACGAACGTGCGGTCCGCGTGGTGGTAGCTGTCGTGCGGCTTCACCCGGCGCAGTACGTCGGCGCGCATCACCCCGTAGAAGTCGTCACCGCCGGGCTCGAACAGCAGGCTGCGGAAGCGCTCCGGCGCGCGCGGCGAGTCGGTGGCGAGCCGGTACTCGTACGGGACCTTGACCTTGCCGTCGCCGTCGATGACCGCCTGGCCGGAGTGCGCGAGGATCACGTCCGGCCGCTCGTCCAGCGCCTCCACACAGCGGCGCAGCAGGTCCCTGGCGTACAGGTCGTCGTGCGAGGCCCACTTGAACAGCTCGCCGCGGCACTGGGTGAACACGTAGTTGTGGTTCGGTGCGGCGCCGACGTTCCGCAGCAGCCGGATGTACCGGATGCGCGAGTCCTTCGCCGCGTACGCGCGGCAGATGTCCTGGGTGCCGTCGGTCGAGGCGTTGTCGGAGATGACCAGTTCGAACTCCTCGTAGGTCTGGCCGAGCAGGGCGTCGAGCGACTCGGCGAGGTACTCCTCGCCGTTGTACACGGGCAGGCCGATGCTCAGCCGGGGAATGCTCCGAAACGCAGTCATGACGTCCTCACTTCGGGGAGGGGGTGGTGGCGGCGCTCGCGCAGGGCGGACCGCAACTGCAGCCACCACACGGCCGAGCTGCCGAGGGTCGCGGCGGCGACGCCCCAGGCCGAGCCGGCCGTGCCGGCCAGGGCCGCTCCGCCGAGCCCGCCGACGACGTAGCAGGCGGAGGCGATCAGCTGGCTGCGCAGGCTGCGCCGGGCCGCGGCGAGTGCGCGCAGCCCGGCCGCCGCGCCGGTGCCGAGTCCGGCGCCCGCGACGCCGAGCGTGACCGGCACGACCAGCTCGGAGGCGGAGTGCCAGACCCCGCCGAGCACGAGTGCGCCGAACCGGTCCGGCATCAGCAGCAGCGCTCCGCCCCAGAGCAGCGCGGCGACGGCCTGCCCGCCGCCCAGCAGGAGGCAGAACGCCCCCAGCCGGTGCGGGGCCCGCCGCAGCACCCGGGCCGCTTCCGCCACGGTGACCAGCGACAGCCCCATCAGCAGGGCGAGGAACGGGCCGAGCAGGAGTTCGGCGCCCCGGATCACCCCCACCGCACCGACCCCGACGATCGCGCCGAGCCCGTACGCCCGGAGCTGGCTCGCGCCGCTGTTGCTGACGTTCTCGACCAGGTACCGGTAGCCGAGGTCGCGGTGCTCGCCCAGCCATGCGCGCACTCCGGTCGGGCGCGGCCGGATGCCGGACTGGAAACAGCCGTACCCCGCGGCGACCGCGGCGGACCCGCCCCAGGCGAGCACGAAGGCGGTCACGCTGCCCACGTGGGCCGCCACCACCATGGCCGGCACGAGCGCGACACCCCAGACGAGGTCGTTGGCGAACGCCTTGCGCCCGGCGCCGGCGGCGAAGAACGCGAACCGCCAGGCGTCCTGCAACAGCAGCAACGGCAGGACGACGCCGAGGCAGGCGAAGGCGGACCCCACACTGCCGCCCAGCCCCAGCCCGGCCACCAGACACGCCGCGCCGAGGGCGCCACCGACGCCGAGCGCGGTACCCGACGACCGGGCCACCGCCGCGCGCCAGGACGCGTCCGGCACGCCGCTGAAGCGCACCATGAGCGGGTCGGTGGCCACTCCGCGGGAGACGTTGAGCACCACGCCGTAGGTCACCCAGGCCAGGCTGAACACGCCGAACGCGGTCAGCCCCAGCGAGCGCGCCACGTAGATCCCCACGGCGAAGTTGGTCATGCTGGAGGCCGCCTGGTCGGCCAGCCCCCAGGACAGCCGGCCGACGACGGCCCGCTTGGCGGTCCGCTCCTCCCGCTCCGCAGCCACCGGCGTCATGCCTTGATCAGTCCGGCGCCGCGCAGGGCATCGGCCGCGGTGGCGACGGTGTCGAACGGCAGTCCGGACCGCTCGGCGACGTCCAGCAGACTGTGCGCGCCGTCGGAGAGGCTGAGCACCCAGAGCATGGCCAGTTGGGCCTGCTGGGTGTCGCTGCGGCCGCCGAGCGCGTCGTACAGGCCGCGACGGCCCAACTGAGGTTCGCCGTAAGGGCTGAGGTTGACGTACCGGCGGTTGCGGTCCAGCACGGAGAACGCCTCGCGGCAGACGGCGAGCGTGTCCGCCATCGCGTCCGGGGAGACGAAGTCCGGGTTGTCCGCCGAGGTGTGGTATTCGGGGTAGCCGGCGTACGGGGTCCGGCTGAGCGAGCCCACGCCGAGATCGAATCCGGGGGAGCAGTACTGCCGCTCGTCGTAACCGTACGGAGTGAATTCGGTGATGCGGTGCGGACGTTCGGAGGCGGACAGTACGTGCCGCAGTACTCGGTCGATCTCCGCGTCGCCGCGCCTGCTCTGCTTGTACGTCAGGTGGCCCACATCGCCCGCGCAGGCCAGCACCAGGCCGTGCCGCACGCGGTCGATCCGCTCCGCGTTGCGGGCCAGCCAGGTGATCGCCCCGATGGTGCCGGGCGCGTAGATGAACCGGTAGGTGTGGTACGGCGTCTCCCGCGCCAGCGCGCGGGCCAGGAACGTCGCCACCGCGATGCCGGCCAGGTTGTCGTTGGCCAGCGACGGGTGGCAGACATGGCAGGAGACGATCACCTCGTCGGGCACCTGCCCGGGGACCACGTGCTCGGCGTAGGTGAGGTGGCCGTCCGTGAGGGTGGAGTCGACGCGCACCTCGTAGTCGCCGTCCGGCAGCGCGTCCAAGGTCTCCTGGGCCAGGCAGAACCCCCACTCCGGCTGGTAGTAGCTGGTGCGGTACGGCACCCAGGCCGGGTGCTCCGGCAGGGTGTGCAGGTGGCCGCGCAGCTCGGCGAGCGGCATGGTCGCCGACACCGGCACGCTGTAGCCGAGCACGTGCAGGCTGGACGCCGCGAAGTCGACGACCCGGCGCCCGGTGCTGTCGGCGATGTACGCGTCCCGGATGTTCCACTCCTGCGGTACCGTCCAGTCGAGCACCTGCGTCCCGGTCGGCACCTCGTGCACCTGGAGCGGAACGTACTCGCCGACGATCTCCAGGGTGGCCCGCACACCGTCGCCGGTGATGCTCCGGCAGAGCGGGTACAGCCGCTCCACCAGTGCGTGCATCTCCTCACCGACTGCGGTCATCGGCGCCACCGCAGGGTGTCGTCGACGGCACCGGCGTCGGACGCCGCGCGCAGCACGGCCAGCCGGGTGAAGCGTTGCTCGAAGTCCTCCCGGGTCAGCCCGTGTTTCCGGTAGGCGTCGGCGAGTTCGAGCGCGCCCTGCTTCACCGTCCACTCGCAGTCGAAGCCGGGCACCGCGGCGCGGAACCGGGAGAAGTCCACCCGGTACGAGCGCGGATCGGCACCGGTCTCCCCGGTGATCACCACCTTCGAGCCGGACACCGCCTCGGCGACCTGCTCGGCGATCTCGGCGACCGTGACGTTGTTGGTCTCGCTGCCGATGTTGAACGCCCGGTCGTGCACCGCCTCCCGGGGCGCGGCCAGCGCGGCCGTGAAGGCCCGTGCGATGTCGGCGGCGTGCACCAGCGGGCGCCAGGGCGTGCCGTCGGAGAGCACCAGCACCTCACCGGACAGCAGCGCGTGGCCCACCAGGTTGTTGAGCACGATGTCGGCCCGCAGTCGGGGCGAGTGGCCGAAGGCGGTGGCATTGCGCATGAACACCGGGCTGAAGTCGCCGTCGGACAGCGCGTGCAGGTCGTCCTCCACCCGCACCTTGGACTCCGCGTACGGGGTGACCGGGCGCAGCGGGGCGTCCTCGGTCACCAGGTCGCTGCCGCCGGCGGCACCGTAGACCGAGCAGGTGGAGGCGTACAAGAAGCGGCGTACCCCGGCGTCGCGGGCCAGGCGGGCCAGCCGTACGGACGCATGGTGGTTGATGTCGTAGGTGAGTTCCGGCGCCAGCGACCCCAAGGGGTCGTTGGACAGCGCGGCCAGGTGGATCACGGCGTCCGCCCCGGCGACGTGTTCGGCCGTGACGTCGCGCAGATCCACCCGGTGCCCCGGCGGGTCCGCGGGCGGCGGGCCCAGCACACAGTCGGCGAACAGGCCGGCGTCGAGACCGACGACCTCGTGCCCGGCGGCCGCGAGGACCGGGGCCATCACGGTGCCCAGGTAGCCCTGGTGTCCGGTCAGCAGCACGCGCAAATTTCAGTCCCCCAGATCGAGAGTGAGTTTGGCGACGGCGAACGCCTCGGCGTAGCGCGCGTGGCATTCGATGCCGCGGATCCGCGCCAGCCCGAGGAAGGCCTCCCGGTCGTACCAGGGCCGGTGCCGTTGCGAGGGGTAGTGCTCCTGGAGCAGCCGCACCTTCTCTTCGGCGACCTCCGGCGACAGTGGCTGGTACGCCGCCGGGCGGCCGAGGTCGCCGTCCCACTTGGCGATCTCGTAGCCGAGTACGAGGTGGTCGCGGAACGCGGTGGTCATCAGCTTGGCCAGGCCGCGGTGGTCCTGGTGGGCGTCCTCGGTACGAGGGGCCAGCACCAGGTCCGGCTCGCTCTGTCCGCGCAGCTCCTCGACCGCGGCCTTGGCCTCGTCCCAGTGCGCGGGCAGCCGGCCGTCCGGCAGCTTGAGCACGGACAGCCGCAGGTCGGCGCCCGGGCAGAAGGCGGCGAGCGCGGCCTGCTCCTCCTGCTCCCGCTCGCTGCCGCCGCCGGAGAGCACCAGCGCGTCGACGCGGACACCCGGCCGCGCCTGACATACCGTCAGCAGTGTGCCGCCGGCGCCGATGGCGATGTCGTCGCAGTGCGCGCCCACCGCGACGACCCGCTCCAGGCGCCCGGCCCCGAGCCGGATCACGCCCGGACTCCGGCGCTGTCCCGCTCCCACACGGCCCACGGGCGATCGCCCCGCGCGTAGGCGGCGTCGAGCGCGGCCCGCTCCTTCACGGTGTCGGTGGGCTTCCAGAAGCCGCGGTGCCGGTGCGCCACCAGGCGTCCCCGTTTGGCCAGTTGAGCGCAGCCGTCGGCGACCAGGTCCCCGTTCTCCGGGATGTGGTCGAAGACTTCCTGGCGGAGCACGAAGTAGCCGCCGTTCTCCCACAGCGGCAGTTCGCTCACCTCGGTGATGCCTCCCACCAGGCCGTCCTCGCCCAGGTCCACGCAGTGGAACGAGGACTGCGGCGGCACCACCATCATCGACGCGCCGGCGTCGCGCCGGGCGAACCGGTCGATCATCTCCGGCAGCGGAGCGTCGGTGAGCACGTCCGCGTAGTTGGCGAGGAACATCTCGTCGCCGTCCAGGTGGTGCCGCACCCGGCGCAGCCGTTCCCCGATCGGTGACTCGATGCCGGTCTGCACGAACGTGATGTTCCAGTCCGCGATGTCGGTGGACAACAGCTCGACCCGCCCGTTGCGCAGCACGAAGTCGTTGGACGCCGTCTCCTCGTAGGTGAGGAAGAAATTCTTGATGTGGTCGGCCCCGTAGCCGAGGCACAGGATGAAGTCCGTGTGCCCGAAGTACGCGTAGTAGCGCATGACATGCCAGATGAGCGGCCGCGGGCCGACCATCGCCATCGGCTTGGGCACGTCGTCGGACGCGCCGGCGCGCATCCGCAGCCCGTAACCGCCGCAGAACAGTACGACCTTCATGCTGCGACCTCTTTCACGACGAGACCTCGACGATGCTCAGTTCCGGAATGGGAAAGACCAGCCGGCCGCCCCAGGCGTGCACGAAGGACAACTGCTCGGTCAGCTCGGCCCGCAGGTTCCAGGGCAGGACGAGTACGTAGTCCGGGCGGTCGGCGGCGATCTGCTCGGGCGGCAGGATCGGGATGCGGGTGCCCGGGGTGAAGCGGCCGTGCTTGTAGGGGTTGCGGTCGACGGTGTACGGGAGCAGGTCGGGCCGGATGCCGCAGTGGTTGAGCAGGGTGTTGCCCTTGCCCGGGGCGCCGTAGCCGACGACCGTCTCGCCGCGCTCGGCCGCCTCGACGAGGAACCGCAGGAGGTCCCTGCGCACCTTGGCCACCCGGGCGGAGAACTCGGTGTACCCGGACAGCTCCTGGAGTCCGGCGGCCTTCTCCCGCTCCAGCACGTCGGCCACCTGGCGGGACGGCTCGCCGGCCGCTCCCTCCGGCCGGGCCCACAGCCGGATGGAGCCGCCGTGCGTGGGCAGCAGCTCGACGTCCACGAGCGCGAGTCCGCCGCTCGCCAGCGCCCGGATCGCGGACGCCACCGTGTAGTACTGGAAGTGCTCGTGGTAGACCGTGTCGTACTGGTTCTGCTCGATCAGGGTCAGCAGGTGCTGCACCTCGATGGAGACCCAGCCGTCGTCGGCGACCAGGGCGCGCAGCCCCCGGGTGAACCCGGTCACGTCGGGGATGTGCGCGTACACGTTGTTGGCCACGACCAGGTCCGCCGGACCGTGCTCGGCGCGGACGGCCGAGCCGGTGGCGGGGTCCAGGAACTCCGTGACGGTGGGCACACCCGCCTCCCGTGCCGCGGCGCCGACGTTCACCGACGGCTCGATGCCGAGGCAGCGGATCCCGCGGTCCACCACGTGTTTGAGCAGGTACCCGTCGTTGCTCGCGACCTCGACCACGAAGGCGTCCGGGCCGAGACCCGCCCGCCCTACGGCGTCGGCGACGAACGCGCGCGCGTGCTCCACCCAGGACGTCGAGTAGGAGGAGAAGTACGCGTACTGCGTGAACGTCTCCTCCGGCGTGATCAGCGGCGGGATCTGCGCGAGCCAGCAGTCGGTGCAGACCCGCAGGTGCAGCGGGTACGTCGGCTCCGGCTCGTCCAACTGGTCCGCGGCGAGAAAACTCTCGCACGGCGGGGTCGCCCCGAGATCGACGACGCTGGCCAGCGCCGCCGAGCCGCAGAGTCGGCATCGTGTCATGTACTGCCCCCATTTCTGCTCGCACGGTGCCCCCACCGCGAGCCAGTGCTTGTGTTCCCCGGCGGCGGGCCGTCCCCGCCGCCCGACCGACCCGCGATCGCGGTGCGGTACCCCTCCACCAGGCGCTCAAGACCGACGGCCGGGCTGAAGCCCCGCTCGTAACGGTCCCGGGCCGCCCGGCCCATCTCCCGGTTGCGGGCCCGCTCGGCCGTGATCCGGCGCAGGCGGTCCGCGAGCGAGGCGGACTCGCCGGGCCGGTGCAGCAGCCCGGTCACCCCGTCCTCGACGAGTTCGACGAAGGCGCCGTGACCGGCGGCGACCGCCGGGACCCCGGCCGCCATCGCCTCCACGACCACCAGGCCGAACGCCTCCAGCCACGTCGAGGGAGCCACCACGGCGACCGACCGCGCGACGGCCTGCCGGCACCGCGCCGGGTCGTACAGCCCGGCGTACCGCACGTCGTCCCGGCCCGCCGCCCAGGCCCGCACCTCCCGCTCCAGCGGCCCCGCCCCCGCGATCACGAGCGGCACGCCCACCCCGCCGTCCGCGGCGATCTCGTCCCACGCGGCCATGAGCAGCCGCACGCCCTTGGCCTCCGCGAGCCGGCCGAGGTAGAGCAGCTGCTCGCCGTCGCCCGACCGGCGGATGCCCGGCTCCGGCACGAAATTGTGCTTCACCGCCAGCCGCTCGGCCGGCATGCCGGCCCGCACCAGGACGTCGCGCTGCGCCGCGGAGATGCAGAAGAACCGGTCCACGCCGGTCCACCACCGCCGCCGGTTGACCGACAGGCTGACCGCGAGCGGCACCGTCGCCAGCCGGGAACCGCGGTAGCAGCCGTGCCGGACGGCGGGCAGCGGCGCCGCCCCGACGCACTCGGTGCACGGCCGGCCGTCCCGTTGCAAGGTGCCGGGCGGGCAGACCTGGGTGTAGTTGTGCAGCGTGGCGACGACGGGCACACCGACGTCGGCGCAGGCGGCCAGCACCGCGGGGGACAGCAGCGGGAAGACGTTGTGGACGTGCACCACGTCCGGCCGTTCGGCGCGGAGCCGGGCGGCCAGCTCCGTGCGCACCGCCGGGTTCCACGGCACCAGCAGTGGCACCGCGGCCTTGCCCGGCAGGGACCGGCCGGCGATGTCGTCGCTGCGCCGCTCGAACACCTCGACCCGGTGGCCCGCCGCGCGCAGCAGCTCCACCTCCTGGTCGACCACGTTGTTCTCCCCGCTCGGCTGCGCCGAGGAGTAGCGGTTGTGCACCACGAGAACGTGCATGTGCGGGGTCACCTCCGGTCCCGGGCCCACCGCGGGACATGTCGTCTGGGGGGTTCGGGCGCCGGGAGCGGCGTGGCCGTGGCAGGCGCCGCCAGCAGCGCGGCGGCCAAGGTCAGGTGCAGCAGGTACGGCGAGGCGTCGCCCAGTCCGGCCTCGGTGTACGACGCGATCGCGCAGTAGCTGATCAGGAAGATCGCGCAGGCCCTCGGCAGCGACGGCGGTCGCAGCAACGCGACGCCGCCCAGTACGAGGATCATCGCCGCCACCAGGGTGACGCCGGTCAGCCCCTGCTCGTGGTAGACGGCCAGCCAACTGTTGTCGATCGGCAGCCCGCCGAACGACTTGTCGCCCAGCCCCACGCCGAACAGCGTCTCCACGGTCGTCCGGGGCGCCGCCAGCAGGGCGTCCCAGACCGTGGCCCGGCCGGTGAGGCTGGTCAGGTACTCCTGGCTCTGGCCCCGCAGGAACCACGTCCGTAGCGCGGAGGCGAACCCCGCCGCCGCCACCGCGGCGCACAGCACCGCCCAGGTGAAGAACCGGCGGGCGGCGGCGCTGGTCAGGACGAGTGAGCCGATCGCCAGCGTCAGCCCGACGAGCAGGCCGAGCGTGGCCGTCCGGGTATGGGTCAACGCGAGCAGGGCCCCGGCGGGCACGATGACGACCGCCGCGCTCGCCCGGTCGGTACGGCGGCCCAGGACGAGCAGCACGGTGAGCCCGATGATCACTGCGGCGTACTGCCCGATCTGCGGCGGGGTGAGCGGCCACAACGCGCCGACCAGGCGCCCGCCGTAGAGTTCGGGCAGGGCCGCGCCCGGCGAGACGGCCAGGCCGACGGCGACCGATCCGAGCACCGCGAAGTACATGCGGATGTGGTGCCGTACGAACGTCAGACCGCCCCACCAGCGGCTGAGCAGCCACAGCGTGCCGATGAACAGGGCCAGCCGGGCGCAGCGGAACAGCGCGCCGAGCCCGGACTCCAGTTGCAGGCTGGAGAGCACGCTCGGTACGAGGAGCAGGGTGAGCAGGAGCAGGAAGGCGCTGGCCCGGATGCGCAGCCGGAGGTTGAGCGCGAGCGCCAGCGTGAACGCGGCGACCAGCGCGCCCATGGTGACGAGCTGGATGAGGGAGCGGGGCAGCGGGATGATGGTCTGCGCCCCGGCGGAGCCGAGCGTGTTGAGGATCAGCAGTCCCCAGACGACCCCCACGGCCTTCGGCGGGCCGGCCGTGCGCGCTTCGGCGCCGGTCCGGGTGCTGTCCGTGTCCGTACCGCCCGGCAGCCCACCGTGCCGCAGGTCCCCGCCCATCTCAGTCACCGGCCCCTGGGGCGAGGGTGCTGCCCGCGTCCTGCTCGTAGGGAGCGCCCTGCCACTGCCGGAAGTCGAGCACCCGGCTCGGGTCGTGGGCGACGAAGGTCCAGGGGCCGACGTAGGTGTTGTCGTGCCAGCGGTTGTGCTGCTTGAGGGTGATCGCCTCGGCCACCCGCTCACCCTGGTACGGCGACCAGTCCGGGTAGGTGCCGTAGTTGGCGAGCACGGCCATCCGGTCGCACTTCGCCGTGCACCCGACGACGGACTTGTCCAGCACGAAGCGGTTGTCGTGGATGTCCACCCGCTGGGTCTTCCACCGGCAGTCGGCGTAGAGCGGCGCGGTGGCGATCGCCGGACGCGTACAGCGGTCGGCCTGCCGCACCAGCAACGTACAGTCACCGGAGGACGTGTTGGCCGGGCTGTTGCAGAACCGGTCGGCGTTCTCCCACAGGGTGATTCCGGACCAGTTGTTCTCCAGTACGTTCCGGTAGACCTCGATCTTGTCGGTGCGGGCTGTGATGCGCGGTTCGCCGCCGGACTCGGACAGGTAGACGGTCGCGAACGGGAAGCTGTCACCGCGGTCGGCGTACCGCCGGCCCTCGACCCAGTTGTTCCGCCGGATCGTGTTCTTCCGGATGACCGCGTTGTAACTGGTCTCGTAGATCAGCGCGGCACCGTCGTTGGCCTCCAGCACGTTGTCCTCGATGCGGAAGTCGTTGTTGTTGGTGTCCGCCCACAGTCCGGTTCCGTGGTTGCCGTGCACCCAGTTGCCGCGTACGTCGGCACCGTTGACGGCCCAGAACTTCACGCCACCGGTGCAGCCGCAGCCCGGCCGCCGCCGCTCCCAGTCACCGGTGTTGTTGGCCGTGATCTCGTTGCCCTCGACCACCAGGCCGCTGATGGGGCCGTCGTCCTTGTACGCGTTCATGCCGTACTGCCCGTTGTCCCGCAGGCAGTTGGCGCGGACCCGCTGCCGGGCACCGGCCATCAGTCCGGCGCCGGAGTTGCGCTGGATCGTCGTGTGCTCGATCACCCACCCGTCGGCCGAGTCGTGGTTGACCACGCCCTCGTCGTGCGGCGCGACGAAACCCTGCACGGTCAGGTGGCGGACGGTGACGTCGCGGGCCGTACCGCTGAACGCGTACTGGTTCTTCTTCCGGCCGTCGAGCACCGCGCCCGGAGCACCGAGGTAGCGGTTGCCCTGCTTGGGGACGACCTGGGCGTAGCGGTCCGGATCGAGCCGGTGCGTGCCCGGCCGGAGCCAGAACGTGGTGCCCGGTGGGTTGCTCCTGGTCTTCGCCGCCAGGTCGCCGACCACCGCGGGATCGACCGTCACCGCGCCCGCCGGTGCCTTCGCCGGCCCGGCAGCGGGCCGGGCGCACACCTTGGCCACGGCCGACCGGGCCCCGGACGTGGAAGGCGCGACGTCCGGCTTCGACCCGGCGCCCGGCGTGCCGACGCAGCCGGAGGCCAGCAGTGCCAGTGCCGCCACCGGCAATGCCCGATTCCGCCACTTGATCCCCACACGCCCCCCTAGCCGCGGAACCCGAGCACGGTGGTGAACTCCGCGGTGCCGTCGGCGCTACCGGTGCCGATCAGCGTCGTGCTGGGTTCCTTGCGCCCGAAGCCGGGGGAGTACCAGCCCAGTGGCGGACCGGTCTCGCCGCGATGCGCCCGCCAGCTCAGCCGCCCGGGCAGGTCGAGCACCGCGGACCGGTCCTCGCCGTCCCGGGTCCAGGTGAGCGCCGCCCGGTTCCCCGCCAGATCCGCGGTGATCTCCGGGCCGAGATGGAACGCCAGCCGAACGGTCCCGCGATCGCCGCGTACCTCGTCCACCACGCGCAGTTCCCGGCGCGCGGCGGTCAGCTCCACCCGGCGCCGGTGCACGGAACGCCGGTAACCGTCGTGCTCGGCGCACCAGCGGGCCGTACCCCCGCCGGACGCGCCGGACGGGTCAGCGACCAGGACGCGGCTGCGGGCGTGCCGGGTCCACAGGAACGGACCACCGGAGACGGACTGGTCACGGCCGTCCCGTTGCAGCGTGTTGTGGGCGAGGGTCGAGCGGAAGTACTGCCGCCACTCGGGCTGCCCGTGGTAGCAGAACGTCCCCGGGTCGGCGAGCACGTCGACCCCGTCGTGCCGCACCTCCACGGACAGCGCGTCCGCGTGGGCGTGCGCGGCGATGGACAGGAAACCGTGCGGTCCGCCGTCGCAGCGGCACCAGATCTCCTCCGGACCGCGCAGGATGGTCATGCCCGCGTCGGCGAAGTGGCCGGGCCGGCTCGCCGGGCGGGCCACGGCCGGGGCGGTTCCCGGCTTCGCGTACGGCCGGACGAGCGCGGCCAGCAGCGGGGTGCGCACATCGGTGCCGGTCACCGCCGGCCACCAGGCGAGCCGGCCGAAGACGGCGTCCCCGGTGGCCAGCAGTGAGCCCCAGCGGCCGGTGCCCGCGCCGTCCAGGACCAGACCGTGCCCGTCGTCCGCGTCCCCCTGGCGCGGCGGCCGCAGCCGGTTGTCCACGACGGCCGCGAGCGCGTCGGTCATCCGCAGCAGCACCAGCCGCACGGACGGCGGGACCGGCACACCGGCGGCATCCGCCTCGGCCACCGCGGCCAGGCCGAGCTCCAGCACCAGCCCGTGATACTCGGTGGCCAGCTCACGGTTGAGACCGGAGCCGAAGGTGTTGCCGCGCAGGTGCCGCTCCAGCGACCGCAGCGCGCCCGCGCGCCAACGCGCCGAGGCGGGGAACCACCCGAACGCGCAGGCCGCCGCGAACTGCCCGGCAGCCTCGGCGATGACGTGGTTGTTCGCCGAAGACCCCCGGCTGGGGAAGGCGGCCAGCCAGCGCTGGTGGTGCCAGATCTGGTGCAGCGCCACCGGGTTGTCCTCGAACAGCCCGGCCGCGCCGGGCCAGCCGTGGAGCAGCCGGCGGATCCATACCCACGAGATCAGCCGGATGCCCAGCTCGATGCCGCTGATCCAGTGCACGCCCCGCAGCGGCGGGTTGGCCGCCCACCACGACCGCAGGTGCCCCGCCACCCGCTCGGCGTACCGCTCGTCCCCGGTGACCGCGTAGGCGGCGGCGAGCACGGTGAGGTACTGGTGCCGGGACAGCTCCCAGATCTGCTTGATGTCCCCGGTCACCTCCTCGTCCCGGTACGGCACGTCGAAGGCGTAGCCCCCCGGTGCCCGGCGCCCGGCCTTCGGGTCGCCCCACCAGTCCGGGTCGGCCAGGTCGTCGCGGACCACCCCGAAGTACTCGACGTGCCCGGCCAGCAGCCGGTCCGCCTCGGCGAGGAGACGTTTCACGGCGTCCGGCGGCAGCGCGGCGAGCGTCCCGGCGGGCAGGACCGCGGTGAACCGGGCGCCGGTCACGCCCGGGTGCCCCGGCCGTACCGAACGCCACCGCCGTCTGCGCACCGCGTCGCCCACCCGGCCGCCGACCTCCCGCGGCCCCATCCGGGAGAGACGGCGCAGGTACCAGCCCGCGTTGATGGTCACGGTGTCCTCGCCAGGGTCACCGGCGCGCCGGCGGCCAGGCCGGCCTGTACGGCGAGGGTGGCCGCCGTGGTGGTGACCAGCGACTCCAGCGGCACCGGCATGGGCCCGCCGGTCCGTACGGCCTTGACGAACGCCGCCAGTTCGGCGTTCTGCCCCTTGTCCCGGGCCTTGGGGAGCCTGGAGCCGACCCAGCGCTTGTGCCGGCCGTCGTAGACAGCGGCACGGACGAAGTCGTCGAGCCGCAGCGCCTTGCCGTCCGCGACCAGGTCCAGCGTCTCCTTGGGGAGGCCGGCCGGTCCGGTGGTGACGTAGCTGATGGTGGCCGTGGATCCGTCCGGGTAGCGCAGCACGGCCTGCAGGTCCTGGTTGCCGGACGTGGCGACCGCGTACACCGAGACCGGGTCGGCCCCGAGCAGCCAGCTCGCCGTGTCGATGAAGTGCCCGCCCTCCCCGGCGAACCGCGAGCCCTCGGTGCCCTGCCGCAGGTACCAACTGCCGTGCTCCAGCCGGCCCGCGTTGACCAGGTAGCGCAGGGTCGCCGGACCGCTCCGGGCGCCGAACCGCTGCCGGGCCTCCCGCAGCAGCGGCGCGAACCGGCGGTTGAAGCCCACCTGGAGCCGGTCGTTGCCGGACTCCTCCACCGCGGCGAGCACACCTGCGAGGTCGTCCTCGGTGAGGGCCAGGGGCTTCTCCACGAACACCGCCTTGCCCGCGAGGAGTGCCCTCCGGGTCAGTTCGGCGTGCGAGCTGTGCCGGGTGACGACGAACACCGCGTCGATCGACTTGTCGCCGAGCACGGCGTCGAGATCGGTGGTCGCCTCGGCGAAGCCGAACTTCCGCTTCGCGTTGGCCGCGGACAGCGCCGTCGTGGTGACCACGGCCGACAAGGCGACGCTGTCGCGCCGCGCCAGGTGCGGCAGCAACATGGATGTCGCGTAGTTGCCCGCGCCGACGAACGCCAGCCGCACCGGAGACGTGACGGACCGGCCCGGCGCGGACGCCCGTACGTTCACCGGCGGCACCGCCACGACCGAAGCCTGCGCTTCCTCCGGTTTTCCCGCGTGGTCGGGGTACCGGAACAGCACCGCCACGGCCTTCAGGTCGCCGTCCTTCAGACGCCGGTACGTCTCGACGGCGTCGTCGAAGTCGGCCGTGTGGGAGACCAGGGGCTCCACGTCGACGCGGCCGCGGGCGACGAGATCGAGGAAGCACGCCAGATTGCGGCGCTCGGTCCAGCGCACGTAGCCGATCGGGTAGTCCCGCCCCTGGAGTTCGTACTCCGGGTCGTACCGCCCGGGGCCGTACGACCGGGAGAAC
Source organism: Streptomyces sp. NPDC026394 (assembly GCF_055567735.1). Lineage (NCBI taxonomy): Bacteria > Bacillati > Actinomycetota > Actinomycetes > Kitasatosporales > Streptomycetaceae > Streptomyces > Streptomyces sp. NPDC026394. Next base: position 57,296 of record NZ_JBVHPX010000018.1, on the reverse strand, counting down.
CGGACATCCAGCTCCTTCTCGTAGTACGCGTTCCACGGCAGGTCCAGGCGGCACTTGCCGATGTCGACGACCCGGCCGCGGTCCCGGCTCAGCCGGGCGGCCAGCTCGACGGGCTGGTTGCTGCCGCCGCCGGCTGCCAGGTACACCTGATCCACGCCGTGCCCGCCGGTGAGTTCGGCGACGGCGGTCTCCACGGCGGCGGACGCGGGATCGCCGCAGGCCGCGGCGCCCAGGCGCGCGGCGAGCGCGCAGCGCACCGGGTCCGGATCGGCCCCGACGACGCGGACCCCCGAGGCGGCCAGCAACTGCACCACCAGTTGCCCGATCAGCCCGAGGCCGACGACCAGCGCCACGTCGCCGAGCTGTGACTCGCCTTGGCGGACGCCCTGCAACGCGATCGACCCGACGGTCCCGAAGGCCGCGTGCCGCGGCGCGAGGCCGTCCGGCACCGGGGCGTAGAGGTTCTTCGGCACCCAGTTCAGCTCGGCGTGCAACGCGTGCTCGTTGCCGGCGCAGGCCACCAGGTCCCCGACCGTCACATCGTCGATCCCGGCGCCGACCTGCTCGACCACCCCGCACAGCGAGTAACCCAGCGGCGTGTACGAGTCCAGCTTGCCCATCACCTTGCGGTAGGTGGCGGGCACCCCGTTGGCGGCCACGCTCTGCACGACCTTGGCCACCTGGTCAGGACGGGAGCGGGCCTTGCCCATCATCGACAGGCCGGCCTCGGACACCTTCATCAGTTCGGTCCCGGTGGAGATCAGCGAGTAGGCGCTGCGGACCAGCACACCACCCGGCTTGCACCCCGGAACCGGCACGTCGAGCACCGCCAGCTCGCCGCTCTTGTAGTTCTGCACGACCTGTTTCACCCGAGCTCCTCTTGTGTCCACGCCGTCAAGCCGCCCGGCTCCGGCCGGAGCCGGAGGTCGCGCCGCGATACCAGTACTCCAGGGTCAGCACATGCCACAGATGCTTGGAGAAGTCCCGCTGCCCGGCGGCGTCCTCGGCGACCATGCGGGTCAGCGCGTCACGGCGCAGGAGCCCGGAACCGACGAGCACACCGTCGTGCACCACCTCGCGCACCAGTGGTGCCAGGTCCCGGCTCATCCAGGCCCGCAGCGGGGCGCTGAACAGGCCCTTGGGCCGGTAGACGATCTCCCGGGGCAGGACCGAGGCGGCCGCCTCCTTGAGGACGGCCTTGCCCTGCCGTCCGACGATCTTGCGGTCGCCGGGCACCGCGAACGCCGCCTTGACCACCTCGACGTCCACGTACGGCACCCGCACCTCGGTCGACGCGGCCATGCTCGACCGGTCCGTGTAGGCGAGGTTCAGGCCCGGCAGGAACATCCGGGCGTCGCCCAGGCACATGCGGTTGACGAAGTCGTCGAGGTCGTTGTCCTGGTAGATGTCCGCATGCTCGGTCAGTACGTCCTCGACCGTCCCGGCCAGGTCCGGGTGGACCAGGGCGAGCAGCTCGTCCTGGTCGTACATGGTGTAGCTGCGCCGGAAGGCGGTCTCCTCCGGCAGCTCGGCGAAGGACAGGAACCGCTTCGCGAAGCGCACCGACCGGTACCCGCGGCGGGACGTGGCGACCGGCAGCCGGCCCACGGTCGCGGACAGGCCGCTGCGCAGGGGCCGGGGGACGCGCTGGTAGCGCAGCGCGAGCAGGTTGGCCAGGTGCTTGCGGTACCCGGCGAACAGCTCGTCGGCCCCCATGCCCGAGAGCATCACCTTGACGCCGGCCTCCCGGGCCGCCGAGCAGATCAGGAACGTGTTGATGGCGGCCGGGTCGCCGATGGGCTCGTCCAGGTGGTACGTCATCCGCGGCAGCAGGTCGAGCACGTCCGGCGCGATCTCGATCTCCCGCAGGTCGACGCCGAACCGCTCGGCCACCTGCCGGGCGTAGCGCAGGTCGTCCGGCATCGCCTCGAACCTGGCGTCCTCGGCGCGGAACCCGATCGTGTAAGCCGAGATCCCGGGCCGGTCGCGGGCCGCCAGCGCGGTCAGGTAGCTGGAGTCGAGACCGCCGGAGAGGAAGGTCGCCACCGGCACGTCGGAGAGCAGGTGCCGGCGGGTCGACTCCTCGACGATGGCGGCCAGGTCCGGCTGCTCGCCGCTGCGGGCCTGCTCCCGGGCCTCGGCGGCGATGTCCCTGAGGTTCCAGTACCGGCCGCTCTCGACCAGGCCGTCGGGCCGGCACCGCAGCCAACTGCCCGGCGGCAGCTTCTCCGCCTCGCGGAACGCACAGCGCGAGTCCGGCACCCAGTAGTACAGCAGCGAGGCCACCAGCGCCGCAGGGTCCACCTGCAGCGACCCGCCGGCCACGGCGGCGAGCGCCTTCAGCTCGGAGGCGAACAGCAGGCCCCCACCGCGCCGCAGCAGGAACAGCGGCTTGATGCCGAGCTGGTCGCGGGCGAGCACCAGCTCACCGGTCCGCTCGTCGAAGACCGCGAACGCGAACATGCCGCGCAGCCGCGGCAGGCAGTCGGTACCCCAGCGCCGCCATGCCTCCAGCAGGACCTCGGTGTCGGAGGTGCCGCGGAAGCGCACTCCGGAGGCCGACAGTTCGGCGCGCAGTGCGGGCGCGTTGTACAGCTCGCCGTTGTACGTGAGAGCGAGGCCGTCCGAAACCATCGGCTGGGCGCCGGTCCCGGACAGGTCGATGATGGCCAGCCGACGGTGCCCCAGGTGGACTTCGCCGTCACCGGCGGGGTGGCTGTAACGGCCCGCCCCGTCCGGACCGCGGTGGGCGAGGATGTCGGTGAGCCGGTCGGTCACGGCCTTCCCGTCCGGCCACCGGTACGTACCTGCGATGCCACACATGTCCTACCGAGCCTCCTGGTCGCTGCCCGGGACGCGCGCGGCCGACATCGACGGCCGCTCCGTCCGCAACGGGCCTGTTCCGTGCTGCCGGGCCAGCCGTTCCGTCCGCGGCAGGCCCGTCCCGTGCTGCTGGGCCGGCCGCTCATCAGGGCCGCGCAGCGCCGTGTGCGGCCCGTCCCACAACGTGCCGTCGGTCCGGTCCCGCGGATCGGGATCGATCAGCACCACACCGATCACCGGAACGCGCTGGTCCGCGAGGTGCCGCGCCACGGTGTGCAGCCATGCGGCGCTGCCGTGCCCGGCCCGCACGACGAGCACGGTCCGGCCGCCGAGGTACCGGAGGTCGGTCCACGCCGTGCCGGGCGCGACCGAGCCGACGCCGAGCCGGCGCACCTGTCCCGGCACGGCCGCGGCACGCTCGCCGCTGACCACGGTCGTGTTCTCCGGTTCCCGGTGGCTGTCGGCGAGTTCCGGGCCGGGCAGGCCGTCGATGACCGCCACCGGCCCCTCCGCCGCCAGGGCCCCGGCGACGTTCAGGGCGATCACGCTCGTACTGCGCGCACAGCCCAGCTCCAGCAGCGACACGGGTTCCGCCGAGTGGCGCACGGCACGGGCCAGGGTCGTGGTGAGCCGTTCGTACGCAGCCCGGGTCCGGCGGCGTTGCCACGGACCGGTGGGCCGGCGGGGCGCGCGTGGCAGCTCCGCGATGACCGAGGCGCCCAGGTTCGCCGCGATCTCCCGGCGCAGTACGGGGCGGTCCGCCACCACCGCGCCGACCGCGGCCAGCGCGAGCCCGACGGCGAGCCCGAGGACGAGCCCGATGGCGGCGTTGGTGGCAGCGGCTCTGGGCAGGGAGTGCCGCACCGCGCGCGGTGCGTCCACGATCTGCGTACCGGCGACGAGCCGGGGCGTGCCCATGCGCGCCTCCTCGGCGCGCTGGTCGAAATCGGCGATCCGCGAGGTCAGTTCGGCCCGGCGGGCGAAGAGCGACTCGATGCTCGCCGACGCCCTCGGGTCGCTCTCCGGCGACCGGTTCCCGATCGCCTTGTCGACCTGGGCCAGCTCGTCCCGCATACGGTCCCGCTGGTCGCGCAGGGCCTTGGCCTCGGCCTGCGCGGACTCCCGCATCCGCCGCACATGGTCCGTGACGAACGCGTCGGCCAGCGCCTCGGCCCGGGCCACCGCCTCCGCGTCGCTGGCACCTGTCACATCGATCTGCAGCAGGTTGTTGGTCAGGCCGGTGCCCCGGTAGTCCCGCAGGAAGTCTTCCGGTTTTTCGGAAGACTTGAGGGTCCGCAGGGCCTGGGCGGCGATCCGTGTGGTCCCCAGCAGCGCGACATCGGTACGGATCAGTGTTCCGGTGTCGTTCGGCTGGTCCGCCTGATGGGTGACCAGCACCGTGGTCACCGCGGCCGGCGGGGGCGGCAGCAGGACCGCCACCGCCGCGCCGATCAGCAGCCCCAGCAGCGCCATGGAGCTCCAGAGGCGGCGGCGCCTGCGGACCGCCGCCACCAGCGCCTGGAGGTCCAGCAGGGGAGTGGTCACCGACGGCTCCGGAGCCGTGCTCGTCGTCACACGGAACCTCCCGTCGCGGGGCCGCGGACCGCGAGCGACAGGGCGGCGTTCTGCGAGGGACGGCCTGTGGGCCGCGTCGGACGGGTCCACACCGGGCCGGCGACGACGGTGCCGACGACCTCGTGCCGGGCGTCCGCGCACGCCGCCGCGATCCCGGCGAGTTCCTCCGCGGTCCAGTTGCCCGCGCTGAGCACGATCAGGGCGCCGGACTCGGTGTCGCGGTCCGGCACCATCGGCCGGGACACCGAGACCTCCACCACCCGCAGCGTGGGGTTTCCCCTGCTCGAAGAGCTGGGGGAAGGATCGCTCGCGGCCTCGGCGACGAGCTGCCCGGCGGCCCGGCGGGCGATCTCGTCGCCCTCCGGTACGACGACCAGCACGCGTCGGGGGGCCGGCAGCCGGTCCCGGAGGCGAGCGCACACCCGCCGGTAGCGGACCCGTCTGCCGGCCTCGTCGCCGGACCGCTGCGGCTCCGGTACGTCCCACCGGGTGTCGATGCCCAGCAGCCGGCGGATACGGGCCCGCCGGTCACGGTCTTCCGGCCGGTGCGCCCGCCCTTCCCCCGGCACGTCGACGGCCCCCAGCAGCGTCGTGCCCAGTGCCGCGGCGACCTCCGGTTCGGTGCGCAGCCGGCGGTTCATCCGGGCGGCTGCGAGATGGCCGACGACCGCGAGCAGGAAGAACAGCAGCGCCCCGGCGACGATGAGCTGCATCCTCGTCGGCGGCACCGCGCCGGTCGGCCGGGCCGCCGGTCCCATGACGACCATGCCGGCCTTGCCGGTCGCCGGGTCGGCCTCGTCCAGCTTCTTCATGGCCTCCTGCAGCGCGGTGCGCAGCTTTTCCAGCGCCGTGCGGGCCTGCACGCTCTCCACGGTCCGCCCGGGATCGGCCGCATTGGCCAGGTCGGTGATGCGGCGGTTGGTCTCGGCCACCTTCTGCCGCAGGTCCTCGGGCCCGGCAGCCGTTCCGGGGTCGGCGGTGCCGCCGGCGATCCGTGCGGCGAAGGCGACGAACTGCTGGGCCACCTGGTCGGAGAGCTGCTGCGCGCGCTCCGGGGTGTCGGCCGTACCCGAGATCTCGATGATGTTCCCGTCGGCGGCCTCGGCGCTCACCCGGTCCCGTAACGCGTCTCCGCTGACGCCGGCCCAGCCGAGTTCGGCGGCCGCGCGGTCGACCACCGCCGAACTGGCCGCGATCTCCACCTGCGTCAGCAGCTCGCGCTGCTCCCACTGCCCCGGCAGCAGTACCGATGCCGACGCCGTGTAACGCGGCGGGTACAGCACCGAGACGCCGTAGCCGACGAGTGCGCCCACCACGGCGAGGACGGCGAGGAACCGCCGGCGCCGACGGAGCATCCGCCCGATCGTGACCAGGCGTATCGTGTCGTCGCTCAAGGGCGCCGCCTCCTCCCCGCCCGGCGCCGGGCCGGGCCGCCCGCCGGCACCGGAGTGCGGCCACGGCAGGCGGCGGCGTAGGCGGCGAGCAGCGAGCGCTGGGAGTTCCGCCAGGAGAGCTCCCCGCCGACCCGCTCCTGGCCGATCTTGCCCATCCGGGCCCGCTTCTCCGGATCGTCCAGCAGCATCGCGATCAGCCCGGCGAACGCGGCCTCGTCGTTGGCGGGCGCGTAAACAGCGGCCTCACCGGCGGAGACGCGCGCTTCCCGGAGATCGAACGAGACGATCGGCCGCCCCATCGCCATGTACTCCAGGACCTTGTTCATGGTCGACACGTCGTTGAGCGGATTGCGCGGGTCGGGGGAGAGGCACACGTCCGCGGTGGACAGACAGCGCACCAGGTCGGCGTCCGGGATACGCCCGGTGAACTCCACCTGCCCGGCGAGCCCGAGCTGCCGGGACAGCTCCACCATCGCGTCGAAGGCGTCACCTGCCCCGACGAACACCGCGTGCCAGTCGGTCCGCCCGCACTCGTCGCGCAGCTTCGCAAGCGCCCGCAAGGCGTAGTCGACACCGTCCTGCGGACCCATGACGCCCAGATAGCACAGCAGATGGGGCTTGCCGCGCTTCAGCTCCGGCTCGGGCGGAACCGGTTGGAACCGGTCGGTCCGAGGTGCGCTGCGCACCACGAAGACGTCCTCCGGCCATTGACCGCCACGGCGTATCGCGACGTCCCGGTAGCTCTCGTTCGTGGCCAGGACGACATCGGCGGCCCGGTAGGTCAGCCGTTCCAGCGCGCACACGGCCCGGTAGAGCAGGTCTTCGCCGCGGCCGAACCGGGAGAGGTACAGCTCGGGTACCAGGTCGTGCTGGTCGAAGACGAACCGCGCGCCGCGCCGCTTCAGCCACAGCGCCGGCAGGAACAGCAGGTCGGGCGGGTTGCAGGCGTGGACCACGTCGACCGGGCCGACCGCGCGGGCCAGCCGCGCCGTGTGCCACAACGCCGATCCGTACTCCCGCAGATAGCCGGCCGGCCCTCCGGTGGCCGCGCGCAACGGGTAGCGGTGGATCCGCACCCCGTCGAGCACCGCCTCCGGCTCGGTGTCCCGCTGCTCCCCCCGGGGACAGATGACGTCCACCGTCCACCCCGCGTCGCGCAGCGTCGTGCACTCCTGCCACACCCGCCGGTCGAACGGCACCGACAGGTTCTCCACCAGGATCAGCGCGCGCCGGCCCGGCCGGCCGCCGCCCGCCGCGTCGCCGGACGATGTGCCGTCGAACGTCGTGTCACCAAGCAAGGCCCACGTACCCCGGTTCGGCCCGGCGCGCCGCGGCGTCGGGAAGGTGGACGAGATCGATGAGCACCGGGCCGTCGCCGCCAGGGGGCAGCGCCGACAGCACGGCCGGGTCCTTGGTGCCGACCAGGCACACCTCGGCGTGTTCGAGCACTTCGCCGACGGAGTCCGCGAGCAGCTGCGCCAGGTGCGGCAGCCGGGTCTCGATGTACTCACGGTTCGCACCGAGCAACCGGGACAGGCTCACGTTGGCGTCGTAGATCTTCAGGTCGTACCCCTTGCCGAACAGCCGCTCCGCCAGCTCGACGAGCGGGCTCTCGCGGAGGTCGTCGGTGCCGGGCTTGAAGGACAGCCCGAGCAGGCCCGCCCGGCGTTTGCCGGTGCGCTCGACCAGCTCCACCGCCCGTTGCAGGTGCGCGGAGTTGGACGGCAGCACATGGGCGAGGATGGGCACCGAGACGTCGGCCCGCTGCGCCGCGTGGACCAGGCTGCGCAGATCCTTGGGCAGGCAGGAGCCGCCGAAGGCGAAGCCGGGCCGCAGGTAGGCGGGGCTGATGTTCAACTTGCGGTCGGCCAGGAAGACGTCCATCACCTGGTGCGAGTCCACTCCGAGCGCCTGGCACACCGCGCCCAGCTCGTTCGCGAAGCCGATCTTGAGACCGTGGAACGCGTTGTCCGCGTACTTGATCGCCTCGGCCGTCGGGACCGGCACCCGGAACACCTCGCCGGGCAGACCCTCGTACAGCGCCGCCACCACGTCACCGCTCACCGGATCGAACTCACCGATGACGGTCTTGGGCGGGTCGAAGAAGTCCCGCACGCTGGTGCCCTCGCGCAAGAACTCCGGGTTCACCGCGACCCCGAAGTCCGCCCCGGCCGTACCGCCGACGTGCTTCTCCAGGATCGGCACCAGCAGGTTCAGGCAGGTGCCCGGGAGCATGGTGCTGCGGAACACGACCGTGTGCCGCCCGCCGCACTCCGCCAGCACGGCGCCGATCTGCTCGGCGACCCGCTCCAGGTACGTGGTGCACAGGCTGCCGTTGGGTTCCGACGGCGTGCCCACGCAGACCAACGACACCTCGCTGCCCAGGACCGCCTCGCGCACGTCACCCGTGGCGCGTAACGCTCCGGTCCCCACGACCTCGGCGATCAGCTCGCCGATCCGCTCCTCGACCACCGGAGCCTTGCCGTCGTTGACCAGGTCGACCTTCACCCGGTTCACGTCCACCCCGATGACCTCGTGCCCCAGGCCGGCCAGGCACGCGGCCGACACACAGCCCACGTAGCCGAGCCCGAAAACGCTGATCTTCATGATTCGTCCCTCCCCCCGGGCAGGCCCTGCCGGCCCGCGGTCCGCACGCCGGCAGGACCGTTTCGTCGCAGCCCCCCGCGCATCAGTAGGCCCCCTGCCCGTAGAGCACCGCCCGCAGCGTCTTCCACAAGATCACTGCGTCCAGCGCGAGCGACCAGTCCTCCACGTACCGCAGGTCGAGGCGGACCGCCTCCTCCCACGGCAGGTCGCTGCGTCCGCTGATCTGCCACAGGCCGGTGAGGCCGGGCTTGACCAGCAGCCGCCGCCGGATGTCCGGGCCGTATGCGGCGGACTCCTCCGGCAGCGGAGGCCGCGGACCGACGAGCGACATCGATCCGGTCAGAACGTTGAAGAGCTGCGGGAGTTCGTCGATCGAGTACCGGCGCAGCGCCGCCCCCACCCGGGTCACCCGCGGGTCCCGGCGGAGCTTGAACAGCAGCCCGGCCCCCTCGTTGCGGTGGATCAGCTCGGCACGTGCCGCGTCGGCCCCGGTGACCATGGTGCGGAACTTGAAGAGGGTGAACTCGCGGCCGTCCTTGCCGACCCGGCGCTGGCGGTAGACCGCCCCACCAGGACTGTCCATCAGTACGAGCAGCCCGACGAGCACCATCAGCGGCGCGAACAGCACCAGCAGGACCGCCGCGCCCAACCGGTCGACGACCCCCTTCACGGCTCGCCGGCCCCCGGTGAACGTCGGCATGCTGACCCGCAGCAGCGGAATCCCGAGCACCGCGTCGACGTGCAGCCGCGGGCCGGCCACCTCCATCAGCACGGGGGCCACGACCATCTCGGCATCGCTGCCTTCGAGGTTCCACGCCAGCCGCTGCAGCCGGTCCGGCGACCAGTGCGGGTCCGCTGTGATCGCGACGACCCGGTAGCCGTCGCGTCGGACGTGGTTGGCGACATCCGTCAGTGGGCCGACGACCGGTACGCCGTCCAGGTGGCCACCGTCGAGTCCGAGGCCGTCCGTCGTGCACACGGCGTCCACCCGCCACCCGAGGTGCGGGAACTTACGGGCCCGGGCGATCAGGTCGCGCACGGTGTCCGGGCTCCCGGCGGCGAGCACCGGTCTCAGACACCGTCCTTTCTTCCGCTGCCCGTGCAGCCACAGACGCAGCAGGTACCGCACGGTCATGGTGACGAGGGCGAGCGCCGGGATCGCGACGAAGATCCAGAGCTTGATGTTGCGCGAGGTCAGGGCGATCCCGCCGAGCGCCAGCACGACGGCGGCCGTGAACAGTGAACGGCCGAGCCGACGGAATTCCTCCGCCCCCTGACCGAGCACGGCCGGAGCCCACGCCCGGCTCACCGCCAGCGAGCCCAGCACCAGCAGCTCGGTGCCGAAGGCGAGAATGCCCCACTTCTCGTGCCAGTTGGCCGCGTCCCGGGCCCCGAAGAAGATTCCGATGGCCGCCACCACGAAGGCGGTGGCGACGGTGTCGCTGGTGATCACGGTACGGCGGTACCGCTGCTCCCAGTCGAGTGCGGGCTCACTGCTTGCCCCGCTCGCCAGACGCCCGCGCGCCGACGGAAACGGGTTGACCAATCCCCCCTGTTGCACAGATTCCCCCCGGTCGCCAGTGGCTCGACGTGTTCGCCCAGCCCTGTTCCTCACCCCCGGGAGGCCCCCCGGCCCCCCGCGCCGCACTGTTCCTCCCCCGCGGAGGACCCCCCGTCCCCCGCGCAATGTCCCGGCCGTGTGAGTACTACGTGTGAACAACCCGACCCGGGAGCTGCGGACGCGCAGGTCCTGCCGTACTTCCGGGGCATGTGGAAACCCGTCGGAACCCCGGGCGCTCCCCGCACCCGGGCCCCCTTTCGGGCACCAAGAATTGATCACCGCACGTCTGGCGCCGGGACGCAAAAGCTGGCTGTTCATGGCGCCGGACCATGGATCATTAGTTGGTTGCCTCAGGCCCGAACACCTGAAGCACGGTCAATCTAGAGCATCGGCGCCGATAAGAAGAAGGGGATGTGTGCAATTTGTGCTCAAGCTGCGGAACTGGATCTACCGGCCGGTGCCCGTCCACGGCACACCGATCATGAGGGCATGTTGTGTGACCTGCTAAGAGAGTCGGTTTTCGGGCTGCCGGCGCCGATGGCCCGAGGCGCCCCGGCGTTGGCGCCTGGGCCGAGCGCGTGGCTTGTTGACGCCCTTCACCGGGGCCGCTGTGGCGGGAAGTCCGACGCCGGTCGGCCCCGGACGCTGCCGGCCGGGGATAACGGATGTTCGGGCGAAGGGGATTCGACTGCCCGGAGCGGTGGCCTGTTATGAGTTTCCGTCTGGAAATCGGCCCTCGGTCAGATGCTCTGCTCTCCGACGTTCCCCGCGTAAGTGCCGACCCGGTGTCGATCTTTCCCGGACCGGCCGCTCGAAAAGATGCACATTCGGCCACACCTCAAGCGCAGGTCCGCCGATACACGACTCCGTCGGGAACGTGACGCTGCCATTCCTTTTCGGTCAAAGACCGGACCGCGATCGTGCAGGCGTCGGCGGTGAGAGTGGCGAAGTCGTTGAAGGCGTCGGTGTCCCACAGGCGTACGGTTCCGTCTTCACCGCTGGTGGCGAGGGTGTTCCCGTCCGGGGCGAAGACGGCCGAGCGCAGGGTGCCGGTGTGGCCGGTGAACAGGGCCAGTTGCCGGTGGGTGCGGAGGTCCCACAGGCGGACCGTCCGGTCGTCACCGATGGTTGCCAGCGTCTCGCCGTCCGGGCTGACGACGGCTGACGAGACGGTGCCCGTATGGCCGCTGAGAGTGGCGAGTTGGCGACGGGTCCGTACGTCCCACAGTCTGGTCGCGGCGTCCCGGCCGCTGCTGGCGAGGGTCCTGCCGTCCGGGGTGAATGCCACCGACTGCACGACGCCGGTGTGGCCCGCCAGCGTTGCGATCAGGCGTCGCTGTCGCACGTCCCACAGCCACAACCGCCCGTTCCAGCCCGCCGTCGCCAGGGTGCCGCCGTCCGGGCTGAAGGCCACGGAGCTGACCGTGTTTCCGGGCCCGGCGAGAGTGCCGAGGTGCCGGTGGGTCCGTGCGTCCCACAGTTGCACGGACGAGGACGTGCGGCCGCCGGTTGCGAGGATCTTTCCGTCCGGGCTGAAGGCCGTCCAGGTGACCATGATGGTGATGGGGAAGGACGCCAGTTGCCGGTGGGTCCGCACACTCCACAGGCGGGTCGTGCTGTCGATGTAGCTGGTGGTGGCGAGGGTCTGCCCGTCGGGACTGAAGAGGACGGTCTGCACGGGCTTGCGGTGGCCGGCGAGGGTGGCGAGGCGACGGTGGGTTCGTACGTCCCACAGCAGGACCGCCGGATCGTCGTCGCTGCTCGCGGCGGCGTACCGGCCGTCCGGGCTGAACCGCACCGCCTTCACCTTGCCGGTGTGCCCGGTCAGGCGGCCCAGCGAGCGCCGTGTACGAGCGTCGTACAGGTGCACGGTCCCGTTGCGGTCACCGGTCGCGAGGACACGGCCGTCGGGACTCCAGGCCGGGCTTCCCGAACCGCCCGGCCCGGCGAAGGTGGCGCGCGGCAGCCCGGCCCGCATGTCCCACAGCCGGACCGTGGCGTCCTCGGACCCGCTGGCCAGCATGGCGCCGTCCGGGCTGAACGCGAGTGCGTTCACCATCCCGGTATGGCTGGTCAGCACGGTCACGCCGGTGCGCACCCGCACGTCCCACAGCCGTACGGAGCGGTCCTGGCCGCCACTCGCCAGGACCCGGCCGTCGGGGCTGAAGGCCAGGGCGAACACGGTGCCGCTGTGTCCGGTGAGTGTGGTGGGTGAGCGCTGCCCGCGCACGTCCCACAGGCGCGTCGTGGCGTCGCTCGCGCCCGTGGCCAGCGTGGTGCCGTCCGGGCTGAACGCCAGCGACTGGACCTCACCCGTGTGGCCCTTCAACGTGGCGGTACGCCGCTTCTCCCGTACGTCCCAGAGCTGTACCTCGGACTTGGCGCTCCTACTGGTGTCGTGGCCTGTGACGGTGACGGCAAGGGTCCTGCCGTCCGGGCTGTACGCGAGGAGGGCGGGCCAGGCGCCGTCGTCGTCGCGGTACACCGGGAGTTCACCGGTCCTCCGATGGGTACGGGCGTCCCGGAGAAGCACCTTGCCCCGCGGTCCACCGGTGGCGATCGTGCCTCCGTCCGGGCTGAAGACAGCCGGACTCCCGGCGGCCAGGACAGCGGTCTGCTTCCGCGTGCGCACGTCCCAGAGCCGCACTTTCCAGCCACTGTGGCTGGTGACGAGCGTCCTTCCGTCGGGACTGAACGCCGCCCCGTGCACCTGACTGCCACGACCGTCGAGTGCGGCAGGACGCCGGTGCCCCGCCGTGTCCCACAGACGGGCCGTGCCGTCGTTCGCACTGCTCACGAGCGTACGGCCGTCCGGGCTGAAGGCGACCGACCGCACCTCTCCCGTGTGCCCGGCGAGCGTGGCACGCAGGGGTGAGGAGACCGTGGACAGGAGCTGAGCGCGCGTCTCCGCGGTGGGGGAGACGCGCTGAGCGGCCAGGGCCAGACGGGCCGCCAGGGCCGGGTCGGCGTTGGCCTGCTGCCGGCTCTGCTCCGTCAGGCTCCGGGCGGCGGCCAGAGCCCGCTGCTCGCTGCTGCTGCGGGCGTTGAGGGCGGCCAGACCGGCGGCGACGAGGACGAGCGCGGTGAGCACGGCGAAGCCCGTACGGACCAGGCGCCGCCGACGGGCGAGATGCTGCTGCACCTGGGCACTGACCTCGAAGAACTCCCTCTCCTCGGCGGGTACTTCGGTGCCGCGCGCGCCGATCCACCGCCGAGCCTCCACGAGCTGCTCCCGGCCGAGCACCAGTTCGCGCGGGCGGCCCTGCTCCTGCCAGGCCCGCAGGGAACGGCGCAGCCCCTCCTGCCAGCCGCGGAACTCCCGGTTCTCCTCGACCCAGCGCCGCAGCCGCGGCCACTTCTCCACCAGCGTCTGGTGCGCCAGCTCGGCGGTGTCCCGCCCGGTCGGGCGACGCGTCACCACGACCAGCCGCGTACTGGCCAGCCGGTGGATCAACGCCCAGTCACCCGCGGAGAACTGCGTGCGGGCGGCGACCCGGCGGGTGTCCGGGCCGCGCTCCCCGGCGTCGAGCTGCTCGCCGGGACGGACCAGCTGGATGAAGATCCGCTCCAGCGCCTGGCGCTCGGCCACGTCCGCCCAGTCCCACAGCCGGTGCTCCGCCTCTCCCGCCAGGGCTCCCTCCACGCCGCCGAGCTCCTGGTACGCGGTGGTGGTCAGCCACCCGCGTTCCTGCCGCTCCCACAGGCGGCTCAAGGCGAACTCCAGCATCGGCAGCGCGGCCGGGCCGGGCGGGGCGTCCCGCAAGAGTTGCTCGACCAGGCCGTCGGCGAACCGGACCCCCGCGTGCCCCTCCAGCGGACAGGTGATCACTTCCCGTAGCTGCGTCCGCATCATCGGCTGCACCATCATGGAGGTGGCGTCCCATGCCGTACGCAGATGGGGGAGCTGTTCGAGCTGCCGGAGGAAGTCGATCCGGACGACCACCACGGCCTGGGCGGGACGGCTGCCGTCCGTGCGGCGAGCCGTCAGGACCCCGAGCATGGCGTCCAGCCGGCGGGCGGTGCCGGGCGCGTCCGCGAGGAGCGTCTCGAACTGGTCGGCCACCAGGACCAGCCGGCACCGCCCGCCGTGGCGGGAAAGCGTCTGCTCCACGGCGGTACGGATGCCCTGCTCGTCGGTGAGCTGCCGGGCCAGCGCCGACCAGCGGTCGTACCACCCCGCCTGCACGGTGTCCGGGTCTCCCGCCGAGGCCAGGGCCCAGGCCAGCAGTTCCTCGGCGGTCAGGCGCAGCCCGTGGGGCAGGCGGGCGATCAGGTACCGGTCGCTGTCGAGGTACCCGAGCAGGCCGGCGCCGACCAGCGAGGACTTGCCGACGCCCGAGGGGCCGAGCACCGGCAGGACGGGCACCTGATGCTGTTCAAGGAGTTCGATCAGCCGCTGCGTCTCGTTCGTACGGCCGTGGAAGACGGCGCGGTCGTGCTCGGTGAACGGCAGGAGCTCCCGGTACGGGCTGTCCGCCAGCAGCCTTCTGCGTAGCTGCGGCCACTCCCGTGTCAGGGACTCCACGGTGAGGGCGTAGCCGGTCCGGCGCCGCCGGTCCGCCTCGACGGCGACGACGACCCCGATGACGCCGCCGTACTCCTCGTCCCACACCGGCGCCCCGCTGAAGCCGCCCGCCAGCGGAAACGGCGCTTCTTCAGCGCAGGTGAGCTGCCACCAGCCGGTACCTTCGCGGCCCTCGACGGTGCCCCGGGTCCAGATCCCGGCGTCCTTGCCGCCACCTCGCCCCGGGTACTGCGGGAAGCCGAAAGCCCGCCAGCGGTGCCCGGCCAGGTCCTCCGCCTCCACGATCCGCAGGGGCGCCGCACCCGGCGGGGGCTCGCCGCTCAGTCGGAGGACGGCCACATCGCCGCTGTTGTCCCCGGCCACCGGAACACTGAAGTGGACGGAGGCCGTGGCCTCGGGACGCCCGGGCAGCAGCGGGAAGTCGAGGGTGACCGGAAGCAGGTCCGGCAGCGGTTCGTCGTCCGGGAGGTCTGCGGTGGAGGCGATGACGTGGGCACACGTGAGCAGCAGGCGGTCGGGGATCAGGAACGCCACCCCGACCGGGCGACCGTCATGAAGCACCCGGGCGGTCCCACGCTCCCACCCGGAGCCCGACTCGCCCGCCGGCCTCACCTGCCGCCCTCGGGGCGGCTCCACTCCAGTTCCAGCTTGATGTGCGCGTCCCCGGACCCCTTCGCCACGACCAGACCCGCCTGCGCCGTCACCCGCAGTCCGAACTCCGCACGGACGTGGTCAGGACTGCGCGGCAGGTCCGTCAGCCGCTCCAGCATCGTCGCGGCCACCCGCTGCACCCGGGCCATGCCCGACTCGAACGTCTCGGCGGACAGCTCGAAGAGCTCGTCGCCGCGACGCGCCCGGACCACCCCGGCACCCTGCTCGTCGGACACCTCGACGACGAAGACCTCGCCGTCCTCGAAGGGGACACTCAGGTACACTCGACAACCCCTCTGCTGCTCCGTCAAATAGCTTGCTGATCATGGACGTTGAGCCGGTCTTCCCGGCCTGCCATGGTAGCCGCGATCTCCGACGGCGGGCCTTTTCCGCAGGGCCCGGGTCGGGTGCGACGCATTCCGGTGGACGGTGCCGAGGTGACTGCGGCCAGGACGTGCCGGAGCCGTCGCCCCGCAGACGGTCGGCGGCGGACGGGCACGCGCCCCTGGCCCCCGCACCGCCTCCGCCGGAATATCCCTCCGGGCAGATGATGTTGGACGCGGTGGCGCCGGCGACGTGAGCGACCGGGGCGCCTTGGAGCGGAACCAGTGACTGCTGGGCGTCTCCGGGATCCGGGCTGTCGATCCGACGTCCGGTCCCGGGGACTTTCCGCCGCGCACCGATGGAGGAGTCACAGTGAGCAAGATCGAGCAGACCGTCGAGATTCCCCACCTCGGCGGGTCCCGAGTCGGATACACCTTCGCCAGGCCCTACGACCCCGCGCTCCCGACACTGGTCCTGATCAACTCGTACACCACCTCGGCCGAGCTGTACCGGCCGCAGTTCGCCGATCCGTTGCTCGGGTCCGCGGTCAACCTGCTGGCCCTGGAGCCGTACGGGCACGGCCGCACGCGGGCCTCGTACCGGCACTTCACCTACTGGGACAGCGCGGTCGCGAACCTGCAGGCCCTCGCGGCCCTCGGGATCCGCCAGGCTTTCGTGCTGGGAACCTCGCAGGGCGGCTGGGTGGCGGTCCGCATGGCGCTGCTCGCCCCGGACATCGTGAAGGGGCTGATCACCCTCGGCACGTCGATGGACTCCGAGAGCGGGCGCAGCCGCGCACTGGGGTGCTGGGACGGGATCGGGTTCAACACGCCGCTCATCGATGCGCTCGCCGAGCCGGTCGGCGAGGACTGGGTGGTGCCGGACGACGTCGTGGACGCCGTGTTCGACACGGCCATGGGCGGCCTGCCGGCCCAGGAACGCGCGTTCTGGCTCGCCGTCTACCGCGCCAACTACAACGGGGACACCGGACGCCACCGCCTGCGCCTGAGCACGGTGAACCTGCGGGACCGCGACGGGCTCCACGGTCGGCTGGACGATGTCCGCTGCCCCGTCCTGTGGCTGCACGGCACCGCGGACCAGGTGTACTCCGTGGCCAACGCCCATGAGGAGATTCGGATGTTCACCCGCTCCCCGGAGGCGCGCGTGGAGATCATCGAGGGTGGGCAGCACTTCCTGAGCGCCTCGAACCCCGCGGAGGTCGACTCCGCGGCCATCGACTTCGTGAAGCGCTGGGCCTGAGCGCCTGCCTGAGCGCCTTGGTGCCCACGCGTTCCGCAGCCGCTCGTGTGACGCTTCCGTATTTCCAGAACCGGCCACGGACACGCGACCGGCTGCCCGAACCGCTCGGACGTCGGGCCTCACGGTGAGGACGATCTTGCCTCGGGGGCGGCCCTTCTCCGGATGGCGGACGGCGGCCGGGCCTCGGCCAGGGGATACGTGCTGTCGACGACGGGAGAGATGCCGCCCTTCTCGCCCGGAGAGCGGACGAAGACGGCCGCGCCGGACCCGCAGGCTGCGGTGGCGTCCGCGCCGGGCCGGCGCAGCCCGAGGACGAGGCGGGCCCAGTAGGGCCGGCCCGTCATCAGGTGCCGGACGTCCGGGCCGATCCCGGCGGCACGAACCCGTACTCGATGAACCCCGGCCTGCTGCGGAAGTCAGTAGTGTGCGGCCGTGGCAACGTGCCAGAATCCGGCGCATGCCGGTTCGATACCCTCGCCCCTTGCGTCCCGGTGACTGCGTCGGCATCACCTCCCCTTCGAGCGGAGTCGCGAAAGAGCTGCGTCCGCGCCTCGACGTGGCCGTCCGCGATGTGGAGGCCCGGGGATACGAGGTCGTTGTCGGCCGTTGCATGGACGGAGCCGGTCATCTCAGTGCCCCGGCGGCCGACCGCGCCGGTGAATTGATGTCGATGCTGACGGACCCCGGCATCAGAGCGGTGGTGCCGCCCTGGGGCGGCGAGACGGCGATCGACCTGCTCCCCCTGCTCGACTGGGACCGACTGCGTGACGCCGAGCCGACCTGGCTCGTCGGGTTCTCCGACATGTCGACCCTCATGACGCCGCTGACCCTCCTCACGGGAACGGCGACCGTGCACGGCAACAACCTGATGGACACGCCGTACCGGGTGCCCGAGGGACTCCTGTCGTGGCTCGACATCGTCGCTGCTCCGCAAGGGCACCGCTACACACAGACCCCGCCCGACCGCTACCGATCCACCGGCTGGGACGACTTCCGCGCCCAACCCGAGGTACGCGAGTACCCGCTCGACACGCCCGGCAGGTGGACCAGACTGGACGCCGACGGAGACGTGGAGGCCGAAGGACGCCTGATCGGGGGCTGTATCGAAACCCTCTGCAACCTCACGGGAACCGCCTACCTCGACGTTTCCGCCTTCGCGCGAGCCGAGTCCCCGCAGGGGCTCCTCGTCCATGTCGAAGCGTCCGGCGACGACGCCTTCACCATCTGCCGGAACCTGCACGGGATGCGACTGGCCGGCTTCTTCGACACGGCGAACGCGGTCCTCGTCGGCCGCACCTCGGCACCTGACAACGACTCACTCACACAGCACCAAGCCGTTCTCGACGCGCTCGGCCCCTTGAACGTACCGATCATCGCCGATGTCGAGTGCGGACATGTGCCGCCGTACCTGCCCCTCGTCAACGGGGCACACGGCCGAGTCGTGCACACCGCGATCCGCAGCGAACTGACCCAGACACTGCACTGAGGTCACGCCGACGACGCGGGCTCACCGCTGCCAGGTGTGCGCCGGGAGCGCATCGGCAAGCGTGGCGAAGAAGCGCTGGTCGCGCCAGGCGTCGCGGTCGCCGATGACGAACAGGCGACGCTTGGCGCGGCTGACGGCGACGTTCAGGAGGTTGGGGCGTGCGGCTGCCCAGCTCCGTGCACCGGGCCGGCGCGGATCACTGCCCAGCACCACGATCACCACGTCGGCCTCCTTGCCCTGGGTGGTGTGAATGGTGCCGACGCGCCCTTCGGGCAGCAGCCCGCGACAGGCCCGCTGAGCGGCCGTGGACCACGGCCCGGAAAGGACTGATGACGTACACGTCCTCCGCGAGATCGACACCCTCGTCGCGGAGCTTCCCCACGACGGCGCGCAGCGCACGGCCCTCTTCGGCGATCCAGTGCCCGTCCGCCTCGCCCGCACTGACATGCACCCAGCAACTGCGGGGCCGATAGCGGTAGTCGCCGCGCTCCGGGGTGCCGTGGACCATGAGGTTGTCATAGGCGATGGCGTTGCTGACGGTGAACATCGGGTCGTCGCAGCGGCGGTGGACGCGCAGCGGGCTGCCCACCCACACCTCCTGCTGACCGTCGGGGAGTTCGGCCGGCAGCCAGGTGCCGTAGCGGCTGGTACGGTCGGCGAGCTGCTGGACCGACGTACGGCTGGGCGCCCACTGTTCGTCCACGCCGAACTCCCGGCCCAGCGCCCGCTGGGCGGTCCACGGCAGGACCACCACGGGTTCGAGCTGGAGCGGGTCGCCGACGACCACGGTGCGCGCGGCGCGCCACATGCCACCGACAGCCATCTGCCCCGTCGCCTGGCCGGCTTCGTCGATGAACAGCCAGCCCAGGGACTCCTGCCCCAGCCGCCCGAAGACACGGTCCAACGACGCGAAGGTGGTCGAGACGACGGGAACGAGCAGGAACAGGCTCTGCCAGGCAGCCCGGAGAGGCTCTTGCGCCACGGTCTTGGGCACGTTGCCGGCCACCGCGTCCATGGCGGCCATCACATTCGCGTACATGGTGCGTGCGGTGCAGCGCAGGAACGCCTCGTGCAGGCCGAGCGCCGCCAGGAACACTTCGCTCCGGGCCCGGCTGATCTCCTCGTCCCCCCACGGGGCAGCCAGCTCCCGCGTCGCGTCGTCGGACAGCCACGCCTGCTCCGGCACATGCGGGCCCCACGCTGCCCGGGCCCGGTCGACCACGTCCTGCTGTGCGGCCAGCTCGGCATCCGTCGCCTCTCCTGCCTGCCGGCGCGCCACGTGCTCGGCGGCAGCCCGGGCAACGGCTTCGCGTGCCCCGTCGCACGCGGTCTGCGCGGCGACACCGGCAGCCTGTGCTTCTTCCACGTGAGCCGTCAGTTCCTGGTCCCTTTGATGCCAGTCCCGCCCGGCCCGCCCCAGCGTGGACAGGCTCACCAGGAAGCCCGGCCGCCGTGCGAAGTGCCTGTCCCGGTCCTCCTCCGCCTGCCGCAGCCGCGCCTGCGCCCGCGCCAAGGCACTGTCTGCTGCCGGGAGCGCCTGTCGGCGGCATTCCTCCTGCTCGGCTGCTTCCTCGATCGCCTGCTGTGCCTGGGCCGCCCTGGATCGGAGTTCCGGAAGCCGTGCCAGGGCGCCCGCGGCCGCCGCACGGTCGGTCCGCAGCCGCTCCACCTCGCTGAGCGACGCTTGGAAACGCTCCTTGGCCTGCCGCCACACCCCGCTCTGCGGCGTACTCATCCACTCCCGGAACAGTTGGGACAGACCCCGTTCACTGTCGATCCAGGCGTCACGCCGACGCGGTGACCTGCCCGGAGCGGGCGGCGGCGCACCCAAGTCTGTGATCTTGTACTTGCCGTGCCAGAGCCGGTTGACGAACTGCATACGGTTCTTCTTGTTGCCCAGCCGGGCCGCGACCGCACCCCACGCAGGCGTCCCCTTCAGAAGCCGGGTGGCCTGCTCGGCGAAATAGTCCGCCTCCTCGCGCCATGGTGCGCCGAGCGCGGTACGGGCGGGAATCTCCGTGGAAATGTTCTCCACCGCCCCGTTGTTGGCGGAGGCGACCACCATCTCGAAGCCGGTGAACTCCGCTTGCAGCGGTGTGACGGTGCGGGTGTAGTCGCCGCTCTTCCAGGTGTACGGCTTGTGGTCGGCGAAAGCCTGGGACGGCAGGCGCAACTGTGCCAGCCTTCGGGCACGCTCCACGATCACAGCGCTGAAGCAGTCCCGCAGCATCGTGGTCTTGCCGGTACCCGGCGGCCCGTTCACCGCGAACAGC
Organism: Streptomyces sp. NPDC026394; assembly: GCF_055567735.1. NCBI lineage: Bacteria > Bacillati > Actinomycetota > Actinomycetes > Kitasatosporales > Streptomycetaceae > Streptomyces > Streptomyces sp. NPDC026394. The sequence goes on along the minus strand of NZ_JBVHPX010000018.1, from coordinate 36,817 downwards.
CCACTGGAGGTGCCGAGTTGGGACCAGAGGCTGTTCACGGCGAACTGCTGGCTCAGCGCGAGCGGATGCGCCGGCTCCGTCGGCCATCGGCCCTGTGGCGTGGAAAAGGGCGCCACGGCGTCGAGTGCCGCCTGCGGCCGGCGGCGCAGATCGACTCTCCAAGCGGTGTTCACGTCCTGCGACGGGGTGAGGTAGGAGGCCAGCGCCGTGCCGGGCGCACGCGCGCGCAGGGCATCTGCGACCAGCCCCAGATCGCCGGCGATGAAACTGTTCAGGAAATCCTGCTGGTCGGCTTCGGTCGTCCGCCGGACGCGTACAGCCGTGCTGCGTACGCGCACCTCGCTGGGCGCCAAGGTCTGCTCGAGCCCCCAGGCCGCGGTCAGGTCGTGGACGAAGCCGAGCAGGTCCTTCGCCGTGAGACGGTGCGCTCCCGTCGTGGCATCCGCGGCGTCCCCGCTGCCCGTCCCGTCCCCGGAGCTCCCGTCCGCGAGGTCCCCGCTCTCAAGGTCCCCGCCCACGAGACCCTCGTCCGTGAGGCTCTCGTCCGTGAGGCCGTCGCCCCTGCGGCCGGCCCCCGGCGGATCACCTACGGGTACGTCGCCGAGGTCGGCGGCCCGGGCGAGCCAGTCGGCCGCCTCGTCGTCGAAGCCGTCCAGCCAGCCCCTTCGGCCCGGCCCCGGGGCCAGTGCCCGGCCGGTGGCCCAGGCGCAGGTGGACAGCACGGGGGAGTCCAGCACCAGCCGTCCCTCGTCGGTGACGGTCAAGGCGAACAGGGCACTCTCGCCGTCCATCCGCCCGTCGTGGTCCTCCTCGCTCTCGCCGAACACGGCGAGCAGCGTGTCGCGCACCGCCCGCAGCCGGTACGTACCGCCGTACACCACGTGCTGCCACGCGTAACCGGGATCCAGTGGCACCGACCGCAGCGGATGCCCCTCTTCCCACGGCAGCGGGCCGTCCGCGGTCACCGAGCAGACCCGGTCCCGTACCGAGACCGCCGGAACCTTCTGCGGACTGAACAGCTCCACCGCCCGCCAGTATTCGATGATCCCGGTTTGCCGTTGCCGCGGATCCGTCACGCTGCCCCACCCCACCCGTCGCGCCGTCTCGCCTCGTACCTTACGCACGGTGGCGAGCGCCCGGTACGGCGTACGGGTGACCGGTCGGACCGTTCGGGCGATGCCGCACGTGTCCGACCTGGCCGTCCGCGACGGCCGGCCGGGGGCGGCCAGGCCCGCCGGGAAGGGGGTCAGCCCTTTTCGAGGATCGTCTTGAGCTCCGACAGCATCATGGTCCAGCCGCCGCTGACGCCTTCGAGCATCTTGGAGTCGGCCGAGGCGAAGCCGTCGTGGGTGATGGTCAGCTTCATGCCCAGCTCCGGTTCCTCGGCCGGCTCGATGTCGAAGGAGACCTTCGAGCGCTCCTTGACGGCCTCCGCGAACTCCGCGTCGCTCATGCCGAACATCTTCTGGTGCATCGGCTGCAGCGTGTGCCAGGTGTAGGCGAGCCGTTTGCCGGGCTCCGCCTCGGTGACGACCTGGCCGAGGTCCTGCGGTTCACCGCCGGCCTCGACCGGCCACAGCACCGTCGAGCCGACCTTCCAGTCGGAGGAGGGCGCCCAGTCACCGTGGTACTGCTTCAGGAATTCCGGGCTGGTCAGCCCCTCCCAGAGCTTCTCGGCCGTGGTGTGGATGTAGATCGTGTAGACGAACTCGGGCTTGCTCATCGCCGTTCCTTCCAGGGCGTGCTTCAGGTTGCTGAGCGCGGTCATCCGGCCTCGCTCGTACTGGCCGATCCAGCGGTCGGCGAGATCGTGGATGGGGACGGGGTTGAGGTAGTGCCATCTCTCCCGGCCGTGCCGGACCGCCGTGACCAGGCCCGCGCCCTCCAGCACCGCCAGGTGCTTGGACACCGCCTGTCTGGTCATGTCCAGCCCCGCGCACAGCTCGCGCAGGCTCTGCCCGGACCGCTCGTTCAGCCGGTCCAGCAACCGCCTGCGGCTCACGTCCGCGAGCGCCTTGAACACCTCGTCCATGCCGTCCAACCCCCTCACCTTCAGATTGGCAACCATGAGGTTGCATGTCAAGCCGAGAGGGCGGGAGGTGGTGTCGAGCGGTCTGCTCTTGCCTGGCTCGATGGGGTGTGTACGCGTCGCCGTGCGAGGCCGGTCAGGCGGGTTCGAACGCCAGCGGCTTGCTCAGCGTGGCACGTACCGGTGAGCGCGCGATGCGCCCCTCGACCGTAGGCCGATGGTGCTCCAGTTCCGGGGGAAGGAGCAGTGCGTAGCGGAACCGCGTCGTGGACTCCTCGCGCTCCAGGTGTACCCGCACCCGCACCTCGGCGTCGGTGATGCCCAGGTCTGCCAGTGTCATCCGCGCCGAGATGGTCGTGCGGGTGGCCAGGGAGGCCTCCAGCAGCTCGTGCGGCCGCATTCCCGCCGAGCCACCGGTACCGGCCTTGAGGGTGTCGGCGACGCCCGCGTTGTCGCCCGCCTGGAACCTGACCTGCCAGGGCGCCGGAAGCGCCACAGCCTCGACCATCGCTTGCCTCCCTGCCGAAACCCGACTCGGCGGGATCCTGGCGAGCGGCTCACATCGTGAGAAGTCGATGACCGGATGCTGGAACGCTGAAAGGGGGGCGGGTGTCGGGGTGAGTGCTGCCTGGTGCAGCACCCCTGGTCGGATCTGCCCGAGCAGGCTCCTTCCGGGATCGGCCGGGTTCCGGCGGCGTCGGTCTGCCGCCTGGGGGTATCGACGTTGTTTGTGGAACGACTCGAAACTTCTGTTACCCGGTGACCGAAATGTCCGTCTAGTGTCGTCCGTGAAGGTGATCAAGTCGGTCACCCGGGAAGCACGTGAGGAGCCCGGAACATGACGGAGAACACTCTGCGGGACAAGATCGCGGTCGTCGGCGGGGGCGAGAAGAACCTGGGCGGGCTGATCAGCCGGACGTTCGCGGAATCCGGGGCGAAGGTGGTCGTGCACTACCACAGCTCCCAGGACGAGGCCGAGCAGACGGTGGCGGCGATCCAGGAGGCCGGGGGACAGGCCGTCTCCGCCCAGGGAGACCTGACCAAGGTCGCGGACGTACGGCGGCTCTTCGATACGGCGGTGGACACCTTCGGCGGCGTCGACATCGCGGTGAACACCACCGGGATGGTGCTGCGCAAGCCGATCCTGGAGACCACCGAGGAAGAGTACGACCGCATGTTCGGCATCAACGCCAAGGCGGCGTACTTCTTCATCCAGGAGGCCGGGCGCCGGCTGAACGACCACGGCAAGATCATCAGCCTGGGTACGTCGCTGCTGGCCGCCTTCACGGACGGCTACTCCACCTACGCCGGCGGCAAGGCGCCGCTGGAGCACTTCACCCGGGCGGCGGCCAAGGAGTTCGCCGACCGCCACATCTCGGTGAACACCGTGGCGCCCGGCCCGATGGACACCCCGTTCTTCTACCCGCAGGAAACCCCGGAGCGGGTGGAGTTCCACAAGTCGCAGGCGATGGGCAACCAGCTCACCCACATCGAGGACATCGTCCCGATCATCAAGTTCCTGGCCACCGAAGGAGGGTGGTTCACCGGCCAGACCATGTTCCCCAACGGCGGCTACACCACCCGCTGACCTCGTGCCTTCCCGGCGGGCCGCACCGGCCGCGGCCCGGCCCGGGCGGCCCGTCGGCACTGGTGCCCCGGCCACAACACCTGGAGGCACTGATTGCCTGCACACCCGACCGATCCTGCGGTGGCCGGCTTCCTCACCGCCGTCGGTACGGGTGACGAGGAAGCGTTCTTCGCCGCGCTGACGGACGACTCGATCATGTCCGACGACGGCACCGAGCGCGCCCTTGCCGCGTGGGCCGACAACGAAACCTTCTCCGCGAACGGGCCCCAGGGTGCCGAGGACACCTCGGCCGACGCTCGGCCTCTGACGGCTACCTGCACCGACTCCACATGGGGCAGTATGCGCACCCGGTGAACCTTCACCGTCATCGACAGCCGCATCAGCCGCTTCGAGACCGGCCCGGCCTGAATCACCACTGTCCGCCACTACCGACCCCAGGGATGTCGACGTGCGACTGGACCTGAACAAGCTCGAACACCTGGTCGCCATCGCCGAGGAAGGCAGCCTCACTCGTGCCGCCGCCCGGCTGCACCTGTCCCAGCAAGCCCTGTCCGCTTCCCTCCGGGTCCTCGAACGCGAAGTCGGTGTGCCCCTGCTGGAGCGCGGCAGCGCCGGCGTCACCGTCCTGCCCGCCGGAGCGGCCCTGCTTGAGGACGCCCACGTGCTGAACGGCATGGCCCGCTCCGCCCTGCGCCGCGCCCGGCGCATCGGGCGCGGCGAGACCGAGACGCTGCGCATCGGCTACACCCCCGCCGTCACCGGCGACGAAGTCGTCACCCTGCTCGCACCCGTGACCGACGCGCACCCCGGCATCGCCCCCGAGGCCCACCAGCGCTACCCCTCCGAGCTGACGGCCGCGCTCCTCGCGGGCGACCTCGACATCGGACTGTGCCGCGCCATCACACCGGCCCACGGCCTGACCCGCACCACCCTCGGCCACCAGCGCCTGCACATCGCCGTCGCCTCCGGTCACCCCCTCGCCACCCGAATCTCCGTCACCCTCCCCGAACTCGCCGACGAGCTCTTCCTGGTCTGGGGAACCCCCGGCAACTCCGGCTACACCGACCTCCTCATCGGCCATTGCCGCCACGCCGGTTTCGAACCCCGCACCGAGCGCACCGACCGCCAAGGCACGCCCCCGGTCACCGCCGTGATCGGCACCCACCACATCGCCTTCGTCACCACGGCACCGGGCCCCGCCGCGGGCGGCAAAGCACGCGTTCTCGCCCTCGAACCTCCGGTCTACGCGCCTCTCCACGCGCTCTACCTCTCGCGAACCACATGCCCCGGCCGTGACACCTTCCTCACCCACGTGACGTTGTGAGTACGAACCGGCCCGGGCCCGTGTGGCGCGTCATCCTCAGCACGCGGATCGCCCGCCAGACATGCGCTGGGCGGCTCTGATCGCGGGGACCGGGCTTCTGGCGATCTTCTGGGAGCGCAACCGGCTGCCCCCCCCAGTCACCGCGCCGAGGGTGAGGGCCGCCCTTCGACGATGTCCGCGCACAGGCGGTCGATGTGCCTGGGCGTCACGTGCGGCATGGTGATCAGGTGAGCTCTGCCGTCGACAGCCAGCAGGTTCCACTGCCGGGACACTTCGGGTTCGGGGGCGTCGAACAGGACGGTGTTGGTACCGGGCAGATGGGAGGGGTGGGAGCCGCAGCCCCGTAGCCGTTCGGTGGCGTAGTCGGCGGTCCGTACGCAGTCGTGGATGCGGTCGCGCAGCCCCTGGCGGCCGAGCCTGCGCAGTTCGCGCCAGAGCAGCACGGGGGAGAGCGCATCACGTGAGCCGCTGATGGTGTCGTCGTCCGTGCCCACCGCGGCTCCGGGGGCGCGGACGGCATCGACGTGAGCGGGGCGGGCCAGGACGATGCCACAGGGTATGGGTGAGCCGATCATCTTGTGGCCGCTGATGGCGATGCTGTCGGCTCCGTCGCAGAAGTTCCAGGGACGGGGGAGGGGGCCGAGCGCGGCGATGAGACCGCCGAAGGCGGCGTCGCAGTGGAGGTGGTGACCCGTGGTGCCGGCCGTGTCCAGGGCACGCCGAATGGCGGGGAGATCATCGACGGCGCCCTGGCCGGTGGTGCCGATGGTGGCGACGACCAGGGCGGACCGTTCTCGATTGCGTCGCAGTGCGCAGTGCAGGGCGTCGGGGTCGAGGGTGGCGTCCGGTTGGGCCGCGACCGGTTCGTGGTCCATCCGCAGCAGACGGGCGATCTTCGGGATGCTGTAGTGCGCCTGCTCCGAGGCGTACAGGACGGCGTCGGGGTGGCGTTCGCGGCCGACCCAGGCACCGAAGAGGTTGCTCTCGGTGCCGCCGTGGGTGAGGTAGCCGAAACAGTCCTCGGGCCGGACTCCGGCCAGCCGGGCGAAGAACCCGATGACAGCCCGCTCGAAATGTTTGCTGTGGAGGTGGTACTCACTGTTGTCGTACGGAGTGCCGGCGTTGTTGCCGTGGACGGCCAGGTAGGCGGCGAGCGGCCGGTAGTCGAATTCGAGGTTGACCGGAAAGCCGACCATGTGGGCGCGTGAGCGGCGCATCTGGGCGGCGAGGTCCAGCACGACGGTGAGGTCTTCGCGAGCCTTTTCGCCGCTGCGAGGAGCCTCCTGAACGGTGAGGTCGGGCAGGGGGGAAGGTGATGTCATGACAGTTCCCGGAGAGTGACGGAGCGGAGAACGCGGGATGGGTCGCCGGATCAGGTCCGGCTGGAGCCGTGCTCGCCGTCTCCGTTGAGCGGTTCCGCGGCGTCGGCCAGGACGGTCAGTGCCTGGCGTGGGTTCAGCCTCGGGTCGCACAGCGTGGTGTACCGGTCCGGTGCGCCGTCGGGCTGCTCCCCGGCCCCGGCGCACTCCGCCACGGGGGCGGGGGTGGTTTCCAGATGGACACCGCCGGCGATGCCACCGGCGGCGGTCACGCTGTGCCGGAACTGGCTGAGTTCGGCGGTGACGGCTTCCATGGTGCGCGTCTTCAGGCCGTTGTCGGTCCGTACCGTGTTGGCGTGCATCGGATCGCACATCCAGAGCACGGGGTGACCCGCCTCGCGCACCGTGCGCACCAGGTCCGGCAGCTTGGCGGCCACAGCCGCGGCCCCCATACGGGTGAGGAAGGTCAACCGGCCCGGGACACGTTGCGGATCCAGGGCCGTGCACAGTGCCAGCACCTCTCGCGGGGTGGCGCTGGGGCCGAGTTTGCAGGCCACGGGGTTGCTGACGGCGGCGAGCAGGTGGATGTGGGCCTCGTCCACCGCGCGGGTCCGCTCGCCGATCCACGGCCAGTGGGTGGAGCTGAGGAACAGGCGCCCGTGTACGTCGCGGCGCAGCAGCGGCACTTCGTAGTCGAGGACCAGGGCCTCGTGGCTGGTCCACACGGTGGGCCGGCCGTCGGCGTCCGCGCTCAGCCGCCGCATCTCGCCGAGGGTGCGGGCAGCACTCCGGTAGCAGTCGAGCATGTTCTCCGGGCGGTGGCGCCGCTGGGCCTCGGTGGTTCCGGGCCGGTTGACCATGTGCCCGCGGTAGACCGGGAGCGGCCGTCCGTCGACGTGTTCGGTCGGGGCGGAGCGGGGCTTGGCGTACTGGCCGGCGATCCTTCCCACCCGCACCACCGGCGTCGCAGTCGTCATCTGCCACAGGCCCGCCAGTGCGTCGATCAGTCCGAGCTTGCGCAGCACCGCTTCAGGAGCGCAGTCCTGAGGCGCCTCCGCGCAGTCGCCCGCCTGCACCACGCTGCGCTCGCCTGTGGCGCACTGGGCCAGCAGGCGGCGTAACCGGTCGATGTCGGCTGCTTCCACCAGTCCGGGCCAGGAGGAGAGAGTACGGCGGCAGGCCTGTGCGCGCCGTGCGTCCTCCCATTCAGGCTGTTGCCGGGCCGGTCGGTCCAGCCATTCTTCGATGGCCGCTCGGTCAAGGGCACGGTCAAGGGCACCGTTGCCGGCCGGCATCTCTCAGCGCTCCTTGCGGTCGCGGCCCAGCGAGCCTCGGCACAACACCAGGACCGCTTCGGCGACGCAGGCTCCCCGTGGCCCCAACACGCTCGTATAGCGCCGACGCACCCGGTGTTCCCGCCCGGAGTCCAGGCGCGCGGCCCGGTCGGCCAGCCGTGTCTGCTGGACCGCGCCCGAGAGCTGAGCGCGTTCGCTCAGGAGGTCCGCCACGGCGATGTCCAGGTCGTCGATGCGGCTGCGCAGCATGGCGATGCGCGCCTTGCCCGACAACTGTTCGCCGTCGGTTGCCGACGCGGTGCGGAAGGTGTGGCCGGACATCATGATCCATCCTTTCGGTCGTCCCGGAGAATTGGCGGAGGAGCTCAGCAGGCGTCTGGCTGGAAACCTCCGTACGGAAGCGAGTACCGGCCGTGACGGTGTTCAATCAGCGCGTTCTCCCGTCGGGGGAGCACACGTTCACCACCCCGCGCATTCAGCCGCAATGTTGTGGAGTTGGCCACGGATTCGATCGGAACCGACGCGGCTGAGTGCGGTGCCCACAGCCGACAGCCGACAGCCGACAGCCGACAGCCGGGTGGCTGTTCCGGTTGCTGCACGGACAGGTCCCGGGCTGAACAAGCCTCGCGAGGGCGGACTGCTCCAACGGCCCCAGGCATAGGGGTGGGCGGTCTTCAGTCAGGCGGTGTGGAGGTCGGCGCGGGGATACCCCATGAGCTATGGGGCCTGGTGGCCAGTACGGTCGCTTGCCTGGACGGAGAAGGTGGGATCGCGGCGTGGGCCGTAGCCGCCCCTGGCGCACCTGTAGTGGTCGGTCCAGAGGCAGAAGGGGACGCGAATCCCGTCCGGGCTGCGATGGTGCACGGGACGGGGCGGCCCGCACGTCCACCGGGCCGATGACGACGCCGGTCTTCCCGTGCCTCACGCACCAGGGCGGTGACGGCGTCCTCGCGGCGGACCGTTCCAGATGACCGGACAGCAGATGCCGCAGCCGGTAGCCCGGTGGCACACATCTGTCCGGCACGCCGAGCAAAAACAAAGGCAAGGAGACCCCTCTCCTCGCCACTCCTAACATATAGCGCACCGGGGGGCTTGCGGCAAGGCCCGGGGGATGGCGCAAAATCGTCCGCTGAAGCCACAACCTGGGGAAATGAGGGGCACTACGTGCGTGTGTTGTCGACGTATGGGGGACGTGGAGACGTCGAACCCAGTGGTGGGGCCGGTGATGCCACCGGCAGGCGCAGTGCAACGGAACACGACTGCCTCGGAGGCATCGCGATGATCGAGCAGTACGTGCGGGACTTGGCGGAGATCGACGAGACGCAGGTCGCGGTGGTGGGCGGCAAGGCCGCGCATCTGGGCGCGCTGTCGCGGATCGAGGGCATCCGCGTGCCGGCGGGCTTCTGCGTGACGACGGACGCCTTCCGGCGCATCGTGGCGGAAGCGCCGTCGCTCGATGATCGGCTCGATCAGCTGTCGCGTGTGAGCCCGGACGACCGGGAGGCGATCCGTACGCTCAGCGCGCAGATCCGCCGGACCATCGAAGAGACGGCCGTCCCGGGTGACCTCGTGGCGGCGATCACCGGCGCGCTCACCCAGCTCGGCGAGCAGGCCGCCTGCGCCGTCCGCTCCAGCGCGACGGCGGAGGACCTGCCGACGGCCTCCTTCGCCGGCCAGCAGGACACGTACCTGAACGTGGTGGGGCCGACGGCGGTCCTCCAGCACGTCAGCCGGTGCTGGGCCTCACTGTTCACCGAGCGGGCCGTCACCTACCGGCAGCGGAACGGCATCGACCACCGTACGGTCCACATGGCTGTGGTCGTGCAGCAGATGGTCTTCCCGCACGCGTCCGGCATTCTGTTCACGGCCGACCCCGTCACCGGCAACCGGAAGGTCGCCACCGTGGACGCCGGCTTCGGCCTCGGCGAGGCACTGGTCTCCGGCCTGGTCAACCCGGACGTCTTCAAGGTGCGGGACGGTGAAATCGTCGCCAAGGAGATCGCCGCAAAGGAGCGTGCCGTTCAAGCCCTGGCGGCCGGCGGCACGCGGGAAACGGCGATCGACGCGCAGCGGCAGGAACAACCCGCGCTGACGGACGCCCAGGTCGTACGGCTCGTGCAGCTCGGGCGGCGGATCGAAGCGCACTTCGGCCGTCCGCAGGACATCGAGTGGTGCCTGGTCGATGACGGCTTCCACATCGTCCAGAGCCGGCCGATCACTACGCTGTTCCCCGTACCGGAGGCCGACGACCAGGAGAACCACGTCTATGTCTCCGTCGGCCATCAGCAGATGATGACGGACCCCATGAAGCCCCTGGGACTCTCCACGTGGCAGTTGACGGCCATGGTGCCGATGCACACGGCCGGCGGGAGGCTGTTCGTCGACGTGACCCAGCGCCTGGCGTCGCCCGCGAGCCGCGCCGGCCTCCTGGACCTCATCGGCAAGGGCGATCCGCTGACCAGGGACGCCTTGGAGACCGTCCTCGCCAGCGACGACTTCGTCCCGTCACTCCCGGACCCGGACCCGGACCCGGCCCCCGGCAAGCCGGCGACCGGCGCTGCGCCCGCCCCGATCGTCACCGATCCGGCCGTCGTCACCGAGCTGATCGAACGCAGCCAGGCATCCGTCGCCGCCCTGGAACGTGACATCCGGACGAAGACCGGGCCGGCACTCTTCGCCTTCCTGCTGGAGGCATTCGAGGAGCACAAGCGAGTCCTCGGTGACCCCGTGAGCATGCAGGCGATCATGGCGGGGATGGAGGCCACGTGGTGGCTCAACGACAAGCTGCAGGAGTGGCTGGGCGAGAAGAACGTGGCTGACACGCTCACGCTGTCCGCCCCCGACAACATCACGTCGGAGATGGGACTGGCGCTGCTCGACGTCGCGGATGTGATCCGCCCGTATCCGGAGGTGGTGGCGTTTCTGCAGGGTGTGCAGGAGGACGGCGTCCGGCAGGAGGGGGCCGGGGACGAGAGGGCCCGGCACGACGGCGTCTGTCACGAGGACTTCCTGGACGAGCTGGCGAAGCGCGCGGGCGGCCCCGAAGCGCGCGACGCCATCGAGGCCTACCTCGACCGGTACGGCATGCGCTGCGTCGGCGAGATCGACATCACCAGGCCACGCTGGCGCGAGCGCCCCGCCACGCTCGTTCCCGTGATCCTCGACAACGTCAGGAACTTCGAGCCGGGCGCCGCCGGGCAGCGCTTCGAGGAAGGACGGCAGAAGGCGCTGAAGAAGGAACAGGACGTACTGGCACGCTTGCGGGCCCTGCCGGACGGGGACCGGAAAGCCGACGAGACCAAGCGGATGATCGACCGGGTCCGCACCTTCATCGGGTACCGGGAGTACCCGAAGTACGGCATCGTCAGTCGCTACTTCGTCTACAAGCAGGCCCTGTTGGGGGAGGCGGAGCGCCTTGTGCAGGCCAAGGTGCTGGCTGAGCGGGAGGACGTCTTCTACCTCACGTTCCAGGAGTTCCACGACGCCGTGCGCTCGAACCAGGTGGACGACCAGCTCATCCAGCAGCGCAAGGAAGCGTTCCGGTCGTACCACGCGCTCACCCCGCCCCGGGTGCTCACCTCGGACGGCGAGGCGGTCACCGGCGCCTACCGGCGCGACGACGTGCCGGCCGGTGCCCTGACCGGCCTCCCGGTCTCCGCCGGGACCGTCGAGGGGAGGGCGCGCGTCGTCCTCGACATGGCGGACGCCGAACTCGAAGCGGGCGACATCCTGGTCACGGCGTTCACGGACCCCAGCTGGTCGCCGCTGTTCGTCGGCATCGCGGGCCTGGTGACGGAGGTGGGCGGCCTCATGACCCATGGCGCAGTGATCGCCAGGGAGTACGGCTTGCCGGCCGTCGTGGGCGTGGCGCAGGCCACCCGGCTGATCAGGGACGGGCAGCGGATCCGTGTGCACGGTACCGACGGGTACGTCGAGATTCTGGAGTGACGATCGGGCACACGGAGAAGCCCGGTGCGTAGCTTCTGCCTGAACAGCGCCAAGCTGTGCGGCTGACCGCGCCGGCCTGGTTGGTTCCACTGGTTCCGCTCCCTTGCTGTACGCCCTGCTGTACGGTCGGGGTATGTCGAAGCCAGTGACCATCCGGGTTCCCGAAGAACTGCACGCCCAGTTGCAGGAAAGGGCCGAGGCCGAGGGCACCACGGTGACCGCGCTGATCACCGAGGCCGCGCGCAACGCGGTCCGCGACCCCCGTCTCGAAAGCGCCGCGGACCTCTTCCGGCAGTTCGTCGCGCAGAACGCCGACGCGTTCGACGCGGCTTTCCCGGACGACGCCCCCGCCGGTCCGGACGCTGCCGATTCTCCGGGGCGGGCGGCCTGAGGTGGAGCTTCACATCGACCTCCGCTGGCTGCTCGAACGCCAGGCGGAGGTGCTGCCCAAGCACCCCTCGGTCCACGACTTCTCCAGCCTCGTGGCGGCGGTCGCGCGGCACCGCGTCAACACTCCGCAGGTCGGCGTCGCCGTCGACAACGCCTGGCGCGCGGCTGCCCTCATGCACACCATCATCCGGCTGCGCCCCCTCCCGGCCCGCAACGCCCTGTACGGCTCCGCAGTCGCCGTGTCGTACATGGACGCCGCGGGGGAGGGGATCGACCCGCCGTACGGCGCACTGATCGACCTCGCCCGTGACCTCCACGCCGGTCACACCGACGGCTACGACGCGGCCGACCGCATCCGCTCCTGGCGGATCTGACCGGCAGCCTGCTCGGCGTCGGCGTCGGACACCGCGGACGCCGTGCAAGCCGAGATGGCCGCCCCGGCTTGCACGGCACCTTCAGCGCCCGCGGCGCTGCCCGGCGCATTCAGTGCCCGCAGTGCTGCTCGGCACCTTCGGCCACCGCGTTGCCGCAACACCCGCCACTGCACCAGCCACCAGTCACCAGTCATGACCTGGGCTCCCGAGTGTTGCGGGCTGCCGGGCGCAGGCGGCAACACCTCTGGAATGTTGCCGGTTCTCCGAATACCTGGCGCAACGGATTCGCCTGCCGCCATTGTGTGGCTCGTCGCACAGCGGGCCCAGCCGGGGCGCGCTGTCCCAGCCGGTGTCCGGCAGGGGAGAGGAAGGGCCGGTTCGATGGATCGTTCGCTTGTGTCGGTGAGGGCGGCGCTGGTGTTGTTGCTGGCGGCGCTGGCCGGTGTGTGCGTCGGCCTGCTGTCGGTGCTGGCGGGTAACGGGGTGGTGGGCGGTGTGCTCGCCGGCCTCGCCGCTGCCGGCGGGGCGGTGCCGGTGGTCAACCAGGTGATCGCCCCGGACTCCGCCCGCGGCAGGTCGGCCGTGCGCGAGGTGCGTGCGAAGGGCGGGAGCGCCCGTGGGTGAGCTGCGTCCTCTCGCCGAGGGGCTGACACCGGAGTCGCGTGCGCTGGCCATGGCGCTGCGAGAGCTGTTCGAGAGCATGGGCGTCTCGGTCCGCCGCTATGCGGCCCGCCGTGTACGCGATGCCGGCACGTTCTCCCGCTATCTCAACGGCACCCGCGTCCCGCCGTGGGAGGTGGTGATGGACCTGTTCACCGACGTCGCCGAACACCGTGGCATGGCCGCCACCCCGGAGGCCATCGACCTGGTGCGTCGTCTGCACCGGGCAGCCGTCGAGACCAGCGCTTCGCCCCGCCACGCCGTGGAAGTTCTGGAGCAGCAGCTCGCCGAGGCCGACCGTGTCTCCCGCCGTTCCACCGCCCGCGGCGACGCGCTGGACGACGCGTTGCTGGACCGCAAACACCGTATCGCCGACCTGGAGGTACGCCTGCACCAGTTGGAGGCGGAGTGGAACGCGGAACGGGAACGAGCCGAACGCCTGGCCGCAGCCAGCCCGGACGTCACCGACCTGCTGCGGGAACGTGATCAGTTGCAGGACGAGGTCACCCGGCTGTCCGCCCAGCTCGGAGAGGCGCAGCAACGGCGGGACGAAGCCGAACAACGCTGCACGCTGCTGGAACGGCAGCTTGAGGCAGTCGAACAGGTCCAGGCCGTAGCCGCCATGACCCCGGCGGCCCCGCAGGCCATGCCCAAGGTCCTCATCGTGGACGACCAGCCGGACAACCTGCTGGCCATGACCGCCGTCCTGTCCACCCTCGACCAGGAACTGGTCGTCGCCTCCTCCGGCCGCGAAGCGCTCAAAGCCCTCCTCGACCAGGACGACTTCGCCGTGATCATCATGGACGTCCAGATGCCTGACATGGACGGTTACGAGACCGCCGCCCACATCAAACGGCGTCCCCGCACCCGTGACGTGCCCATCATCTTCCTCACCGCCATGGGCACCGACCCCGAACACTCCGCACGCGGCTATGCCGCGGGTGCCGTCGACTACATCGGCAAACCCTTCGACCCTTGGGTCCTGCGGGCCAAGGTCGCCGTCTTCACCGGCATCTACCTCGAACAGCGGCGCCTCGCCGGAGCTCAGTGACCACCTGGCGCTGTCACGACGGCAGGGGAGGGGCAGCTCGAACAGATTTCAGCTGCCGCCCCCAACGGCAGCCACGTGATTGCGGGTTGGCCCCTGACGCGGGTGAACGCATCGCTGAATGCACCGGGTTTGCGGTACACCAGTCCAGTTCCTTGGCTCATTTGTGTAGAGAGGGCATCCAGTCATGTTCGAGGCCACCCCCACCACCCCCTCCGCGATGCTCTTGTGAATGCCGTGATCGACAGGCTTGCGTCGGCGCGGCGGTTTGCGCCCGGCGCCCCCCCCGCGCCCGGTTGGAGCGTGATCCGCACGGATACGTAGCGAGTACGGTTTCTCGCTCTCCCCCGGACAGGGTGACTTGATCTACTGCTGGGCCGCCGCTCGCGCGCCACGGTCATCGGATCGGAGATCGTGCCGGCCAAGGTGGCCACCGCCGAGCGCGCCCTCGCCGCCGCCGGGCTCTCCGCGTACGTGGACATCCGCGAAGGGGACGCGCGCACCACCTTGCGTGATCTCGGCGGTCCGGTCGACTTCGCCCTGATCGACGGCTGGCTCGGCACCGAGCCCTCGCTCGCCCGCCAAGTCGTCGAACTCGTCGCTCCGCAACTCCGCGGCGGAGACTGTGTCGCGAACGACTGGGCCGGTGCGGCGCTTTGGTCGCCGTGCCCTACGGCACCAACGAGACGGCGACCGGATCGTCGACATCTCCTCCGTCTCCACCCGCCTCGCCTCGGCCCACGGCATCGGCTGTCCGCTCACCAAGGGTGTACTCGACGTGTTCGGCCACACCCTGGCCAAACACCTCGGTCCCCGCAACATCACCGTCAACTCCGTCGCAGTCGGATTCACCCGTACCGATATGACTGCCCAAGTGCTCACAGGTCCGGCGACTCTGGAGCGCAACATCGGTCTCACCGCCCTCGGCCGGATCGGCCAGGTTCCGGACATCGCCGACGCGGTCGCCTTTCCGGCCTCCGACGATGCCCGCTGGATCACCGGCGCGAAGACCGATGTCACCGGCGGCGTCAACCTGTGGCGTCGCTCGACGGGGCCCTTTCACCCACCTGTCAGACACGTGCGTTCCGCCGCCGGGAGCGCGGGACAACCCTCCGTCCGAGCCCCAGGAACAGATACCGTCGAGATCCGACATGCGCACAGTGGGATCCCAATGTTGCGGAAGACGCGTACGGTGACTGGATCAGTGTCAGGCACCGACCGAAGGACACCAGGTGACTTCTGCCGTCGAAACATCCGCTCTCCAGCAGGCCATCAACGACCTCGAACGCCAGTTGCCGGAACTGTCCGCACGTGAGGAGTCGCTGCGCAAGGAACTCCAGGAGGCCGAGCAGCGCCTGTCAGCAGCCCGGCAGGCCCTCCAGCACCTGCGGGTACTGACTGGCACCATCCAGCCTGGACCCGCCACGACCTTGGGGCACGAGAAGCAGCCGGAACAGGAACCGGCCGGCGCGGCGCCCGAGAAGGAGGCGCAGCAGGCACAGCCTGAGGCACCTGCTCCGGCCGACGAAGCCGCCGCCACGGTGCCCCAGCCCCGCACCCCCGCCAAGAAGACCGCCGGAAAGACTCCCCGGGCCGCTGCTGCCGGCAAGAAGCCGGCCACGGACAAGGCCGGTGCGGCGGCGAAGAAGCCGGCCACCGACAAGGCCGAGGAAGCGTCGAGGAAGCCGAGGACGACCAAGACGACCAAGCCGGCGGCCAAGAAGAAGGCCCCCGCCGGTTCGCGCGCGGCCGCCCCGGCGGCCGAGGAGCCCGCGAAGGTGGCTTCGCCGCTTCTGACCGCGGCTCTCGCCGTCCTGCAGAAGCACGGAGCCGCGATGCGCCCTGCCGACATCAACACCGCGCTGGGCCGGGAAGACACCGCCGGCCAGCGCGAATCGCTGCGCAACACCCTGGAACGCGCCGTCAAGGCAGGACAGCTGAAGCGTCCGGGGCGCGGCCAGTACTCGGTCTGAACAGTCACGACGGCCTCTGAGCCCTCCTGACCCCTCAACCGTGGTGGGGGCCTTCACCCGGTGGACCCGGCGTGAAGGCCCCAGGCCCGGCAGCCCCCATGGGGCTGGCCCGCCGCGGCGCGCCTCGCCACAGCGGCGGCAGAGCTGGAGGGCACCACGGGGGAGCGGGGAGCGGGGAGTGGGGTGCGGCGAGCCGGTCACTCTCGGACGATCTCGACGACCGCGGTCTCGCCCGGCGGCACCCGTACGTTCACGCAGGTGTGGACCTTCCCGTGAAGGGTCCTCCGCTGGGTCTCGTACGGCCTGCCGTCGGTCCTGACAGCACGGTGGTCGCCCGGGAACCGGGCCTGCCACACATACACCTTCGAGGTGCCGTTGGTGAGTGCGGACCTGTGGGTTCCGTCGTGCCGCAGGTCGAAGCAGGCACCGCCGACGGGGATCCTGTCGATGCGTACCCAGTCGACACCCCGGGGCAGGTGCGAGCGGGTGGTCACCCTGGCGCGCGGGGCGTCCGGGCGGAATCCCATCAGTCCCTCGACGGCCTGTGAGACGAGGGTGAACGCGACTTCCGGGTAGTCGCCGTTGAGTCCCTGCGCAGCAACAGGGTGACGGTCGTCGCGGTGGTCGTAGACGTAGCGCATCCACTTCCACGCCTGCCGGTCGCGGTCGTTGGCGAAGAAGGTGTCGGGCAGGTACGTGATGGCCTCGATGTTGACCGGTTTCCCCACCCCCTCGGCCATCTCGTCGATGTAGTCGAGGTAGGCGTCGTTGCGCGGTCCGGGCAGCAGGAGGCGCTTCATGGGCATGAACCAGCTGTTCTCCCTGCCACACCCGGACAGTGGGGCACCGGAGAGGGAATAGGCGCGTGTCATCGCGGCCCCCTGGTTCGCGACCCAGCCGTGATGGAAGTACCTGCGCAGTTCCGCCGCCCGGCCGGCGTACCGGGCCGCCTGCTCCTTCTCACCCCGGGCCGACGCGAGGGCGGAAGCGGCCAGGTAGGCCCGGTACTGGGAGGCGAACGCGTCGCCGGCCTCGACCAGTTGCTCGCCGCTGCCCTCGTTGTAGCTGGCAGCCCCCTCGAAAATGCCCTGTCCTGTGCCCTCGGCGACGCCGTTGGGCTTGAGCCGGTCGTGCTCCTTGACGAATTCCGTGGTGGCATGACGGCAGAAGTCCCACATGTCGTCCTCGACGTAGAAGGGATCGCCGCTCCACCGGTAGGCCTGTTCCGTCTTCTCCACCAGCTCGAAGGGCGCGGGCACCTCGCGCACGAACGCATCGACGCCGCGGTAGTCGATGCTCAGGTACGTCCGCGCGTCGAAGTTGAACGACCACACGGGGTAGTACGCGTGTGCGGCGACCGCCGAGGCAGCGAAAGAGCCCAGCATGGTCCTGTTCTCTTCGCTCAGCCCCAGAATCTGGGCGCCGACAACCTGGTGAGCGGTGTCGCGCACGTAGTAGCCGCTCCGGTGCGCGTAACCGGCCCAGTACGACGGGGCATAGGCCGCGGAGCCGGTCCCGCCGGGGTGCCTCTCGTCCACGTTGAGGGGCCCGACGGTGCCGGCCAGATGAACCCAGCTGTTGGCCTTGCGCTTGGCCCACTCGAACATCTCCACCAGCAGGGGGTCCGAGGAAGTGACCCGCGGATCGGCCGGGGCCGCGGGGGACAGCATGATGTCGTCGACGTTGACCCAGGCGTCGCCGGAGGTGAACTCGATCTCCATCCGGTCCCCTTTTCTCAGGGCGACCCGGGAGACGGTGTGGCGGGAGTAGAAGGAGCGGTTCGCGACGGCGACCTCACCGGCCGGCGCGCCGTTGACCCGTACGAGGAACGCGCCACGCGGCCCGCCTGCGGCGATCCACGCGGACACGTCGTACGTGCCCTTCCCGGTTGCGGTCACCGCCTGCCGCACCTGCCGTCCTCGTCCGGCGTCCAGGTGGGCGTGGGAGCGTCCGGTATGCGGATCGCCGGTGGCGACACCGGTGCCGTCATCCCACACCCACCCCTGCCTACCCTGCTCGAACCCGGGGTTGGCCACCGTCAAGAACGACGCGCCGACGTAGGGACCGTTTGGTAATGACACGAGCGAACCGTCCTCTCGTTCGGTGGGCACGGCCCGGCCGTGCTCCTGGCACCGCAGACGCGGCTTCGTCAGGCGCCGCACCGTACTCAGCAAGGCGAGTCACCCCACCAGGGTCGTGGTGACACGGGGTACGCACAAGACGCTGGGACCGCTGGGACCACGGTCTGTACCGGCGGGCCGTGACCGCCACCGTTCAGAGGCGCAGGCAGGGTCATGACTCCAGCCAGTGCCCGCAGGACCCGGCAAGACCGAAGTCGGCAGCGGCATGGGGGCTCCGAGCCCAGCACCGCCGCTTCACAGGCCGGGGAACGTCAGGGATCTCAAGGTGCTGGCCAGGCCCGCACCGTCAACACCGACAACCACATGGTGGGATGCAGCCCGTGGCCCTGACTGTCGTCGTGGTCAGCCCGGATGGCGTAGTCGCGCGATCTTGAGAGTGAGGGGGCCGTCAGGCAGTCGTCGCCGCGGGTGAGGGAGAGGCCGGTCAGCTTCTCGATGCGGTGCGGGCGGTTGCAGAGGGGCGAGCGGTGAATGTGGAGCCGGGCCGCGGTGCGGCGGACTCGCCCGCTTCGTCGAGGTAGGTGCTTAGGGCGTCCACGAGTTCCGGGACGCCGGTTTCCGGCTGCAACAGGTCGCGTAGACCGGGGTGCATGCTCTCGACGAACTCCGTGGACGACAATTTCGCCAGGAGCGCGTAGACGCCCAACCGCGCGTAAGCGGTGACCGCCTGGCCGCTTCCGGTCGCCTGGGCCACCTCCGCGGCCTGCCTGGCTTCCTCGTACGAGACGGCCGCCTCCGCCAGCCGGTGCCGAACCCGGCCGACTCCGGCCCGGAACGCCCTCGGCGGAATCGAGGGGAGCTCGGCACCCACCCGTCGGACGAGAGCTTCCGCCATGACCTCGGCCGCGCCGACAGCGGCCTCGTCGCCGACGCCACCCGGCCACACGCTGAACACCAGAGCGTGGTCAGGACGGGTCAGGCAGAGGACGTGGGCGGGGGAAAGCCGCCCTCGGACGCGGCCGACGGCGAGTCGGAGGCCGAGGCGCGGCTCCTCCGGCAGCGGTTCCTTCGGATGCTCGCCCACGGTGGCGACCACGGCGACGACACTGCCGGTCGTGGCAAGGCCCTCCTTCCTGCGGTGAGGTGGACGTCCGCCATCCGCCAGTAGGTCAGCGCCTCCCACAGACGATGCCGGTGGCTCTGGTAGATGGGCCATGCTCGGGCCAGTTGCTCCAGAGCGTCGTCCGTACGGCCGGCCTGCGCCAGCGCCAGTCCCAGGCTGTAATGGCCGTTGGCCAGCCGCAGTGTCGCGCCGATGGAGCGGAGAGCGGCCAGGCACTGCTCGGCCAGGCTCACCGCTTCGGTGAAGCGATCGGTATCCAGGCAGAGGCGGGACAGGTTGCCGAGCATGTTCGCGCATCCGTTCCGGTTGCCGTAGCGGCGGTAGGCGTCGAGGGCCTGGAGCAAGTAGTGCTCTGCCTCGGTGTAGCGGTGCTGCATGCTCGCGAGGATGCCGCTCTCGTTGAGGGCCTGCGCCGTAAGCACCGGGTCGGAGCAGCGCAGTGGGAACCTCCTGGCGGCCTGGGCTGCGTGTTCCGCTTCCGGCAATCGACCGGCCATGACATGGAGGTGCACCATCGGACAGTACAGACGGCCTGTGGACCGGGCGTCGCCCGCTCGCTCGGCTGCGACCAGAAGGCGGGCGTTCACCTGGGCGTACTGCTGGACGGCCGGACCGGATTCGACCAGGTCTTCGGCGACGAACATGAGGTCGACGGCGCGGCGTAGTGCCGGGCCGTGGGCCGAGGCGCCGGCGCACGCAAAGAGGGCCTCGGCTTCGGTGAACAGCCACTGCAGTGCGGGCTCAGGATGGTCGAAAGCCAAGCCGGGCCACTGGGTGGGTTGAAGGTGGTCACATGTGGTGTCGCCGGGCCGCTGCATCGCGTGGATGTGTGCGGTGGTCGCCAGATAGAAGTCCAACAGCCGAGACCGTGCCGCGTCCTGCTGTTGTGGCGTCTCGTCACGTTCGGCGCATGTCCTCGCGTACAGGCGCACAAGGTTGTGGAACCGGTAACGGTCGGGGGCAGGCGACTGGCCGTCAGCGTGCTCAGCTCCACCACGGCCTGTGCGTGACGGCCGGTCGCCAGGTCCAGGTCGAGGCGGTTTCCAGCAGGGCGAGACGGCGCTCTTCGATGCGGGCGCGCTGTGCCGCGCAGTACGGACCGGGTACGTCGGCCAGTGTCTCGCCGGACCACAAATCCAAGCTCTGCCGCAGCAGTTCGCGGGCCCGGTCGCTCTGACCGAGGCGGCAGGCCCCTTCGGCTTCGCTTGCCAGCCGCTCGGCAGTGCTCAGGTCGACGCTCTCTTCGCCGACCTTCAGCGCATATCCACCGGAGTCGCTCACCATGATGTCCGCGTCCGGACCCAGGGCCTTGCGCAGCCGGGACGCATACGTCCGGAGCGCAGCCACCGCGCTCGCCGGCGGGTTCTCGCCCCACACCGCGTCGATCAGTTCGGCCACCGACGCGACCCGCCCGCCCCGCAGCAGCAACACGGCGAGCAGCGCCCGCTGCTGCGGTGAACCAGCGTCCAGCCGCTCCCCGTCCCGCCACACCGCGACCGGCCCGAGCACGGTGAACCGAAGTACACGTCCACCCCCGACATCAACGACCATGGCACCCCTGCCCCCGACACTGGTGCCACCACCATCCAGCCTCCCTTGCCCGACACGTGCAGCACAGACCGCCCACGTCCTGAACTCGTCGCGAAATTGACGAAGAAGCGATATCTGCACGGAATGTCTCTGACATCCATCCCCCGACACGTGCACAGCGCCCACCGGCCGCCAGCCTTCACCACGTATGCGTTCATTGGTACCGCCTGGGTTTGGAACCGGCGGAGCCGTCTCGACACAATGGCGGTGGCAGGCGAGCGGCCAGGATCGTACTGGCGCATGACGGCGGGTCCGGGCATGGTTCCGTACCTCCCCGTCCCGGAGTGCTCCACTGTTCAACTAAAGTGAAGTATTCGCTAGGACGGGGGACATCGTGCAGGACCGGGCAGTCACCACACGCCGCACCATCCTGACCACAGCCGCCGAGGTGATCATCGAGCGCGGTTACGGCGGAGCGTCCATCTCGCAGATCACCGCCCGGGCGGGCGTCGCCGCGGGAGCGGTGTACTTCCACTTCCGCAGCAAGGAAGGCATAGCCCACGCGCTGCTCGGCCTCGACCTCCTGGAGGGCCTGCCTCCGCGCCGCGGCCCGGCCCTGCAGTACTGGGGCGAACTCGCGCTGCTGATGGCCCGGCGCCTCGACACCGACCCGAAAGTCCGGGCCGCACCGTACCTGGCCGCACTCGCCGACACCCATGACGGCTGGACCTCCCCCTGGCCGGCCTGGCGAGCCACGGTCGCCCGACCGCTGCACGCCGCCCAGCGCGAAGGTGAGCTCCAAGCGCACGTGCAGCCCGAGGCCGTCGCCGAGCTGCTGATCAGCGCATGGGCCGGGATGGCCGGCCATCGCACCCCCGGCACCGCCCAGGCGCAGATGCGGACGTTCCTCGACTGCTGTCTGCCAGGCATCGCCGCACCTGCGACCGCGGCCCGGCCGGAACAGCGCTTCTGATCCGGAACGGCGGCACCTTCAAGGCGGAAACGGCCTGCTGGGCAGTTGTCTGAGCGGTGTCCGCGTCGCTCGTACTGGCTGATGCGGGCTTGAATTCGACGCCGGGCCTTCGCTGTCCCGTGATGCTCTACCGTGCCTTGCCCCGTGGAAGATGTGTGAGCCGGCGGTGATTCCTTGCCGAGCTGACCCTCAAGAGGGAGGGGCGGACGCGACAAGGCCGGTGAGCACCCGGTGCATCGCCCGCTCGAACAGGGCCTGCGGGTCCTGAGCCGGGTCTGCTTCGGTGGGAGTGGCCAGCGCCGCAGCGACCTGCGGATGCTTCCCCTGGGCGACTGTTTCGCTCAGGTAAGCGGTCTGCGCCGTCCGGCGGCCGGTGTTTCCGCGGCTCAGTTGGAGTTCCGTCCGGGCGAACTGGGCGACAAGGGCGTTCATCAGGCCGACGATCTCCATCTTGGTCCGTCCCGGCAGTGCCACGGGTGCCATCGCCCGCAGTGCGTATTCCAGGTAGTCCAGGCCGCGGGGGCCCAGCCGGAGAGGCTCCGGCGGAACGTCGGGCAGCCAGGGGTGCCGCAGGTGGACCGTCTTGGTCCGGGAGGCGAGGCCGACCAGGTCCTCCACGGGATCGCCGCCCAACGGCACGTCGAGGTCGACCTCTCCCGCCACCGCGTCCGTCATCAGGTCCAGCAGGTCGTCGCGGCTGGAGATGTAGCGGTAGAGGGATGCCTGGCCGGTGCCCAGCGCCTTGGCCACCTGGCGCGTGGACACAGCCGCCAAGCCGCCCTGGTCGGCCAGTTCGACGGCGACAGCGGTCAGATCCGCGCGGCTGTGCACGGCCGCGGGGCCGCGGGCGCCGCGTTCGGGGCGCGCCCAGACCGTCACGTGTTCCTTCGCCGAGTCGGGTTCGGACTGCTCCGCCACGTCGGTCACCTCTCTCTTCCGTCCGGCCTCGCCATCGTCGTGCCGCTGCCCTATGCTAAACCGCGAACGGTGATCGCAGTTATCGGAGGTGCTCATGTCGTCGTCATCTGCCAGTCCGTGGAGCCCGGTCCGCTGGGCCGAGAACGGTGCGGTCCGGCTTGCTTTCGACCAGTGGAACGAGCAGGTGGCCGGGGAACCCCTCCTGTTGACCACAGGGCTGGGCGCGAACCGCAAATGGTTTCCGGACGGGCTGTGCCGGATGCTGGCGACGCACGGTTTCGCGGTCGCCCGTTACGACCAGCGCGACGGCGGGGAGTCGACCCACCTGCCGCCCACCGTCACCCGCAACCCCATCTCCGCGCTGTTCAAGAAGCGCGGAGACGCCTACACCGCCGAGGACATGGCAGACGACGCCGTCGCGGTCATGGATGCCCTGGGATGGCCGTCGGCACATCTGCTGGGTGTCTCGCTCGGCGGTGCCGTCGCACAACGCGTCGCGCTACGGCACCCGGACCGCGTCCGGACCCTCACGACCATGGCCGCCGTCCCCGGAGACGCCGCGGGCCTGCGGTCACTGCAATACGTCCGGCTGAGGACCCTGGCGAAGTTCGCCGGCCTGAAGTTCCCCGACACCCCTGAGGGGGACCTCGCGGCCGGCGTCGCCGTCACCCGCCTCCTCGCCTCGCCGAAACGTCCCTTCGACGAGTCGGCAGCCCGAGAAGCCGCCGCGCGCAACCTCGACAGCGGTGTGCACGACCAGCAGGCGCAGAGCCGTCAGATCGGCGCGCAGTGGCACGGCCAGAAGATCAGTGCCATCAGCCGGCCCACCCTCGTACTCCACGGGCAGGACGACCCGCTCATCAAGCCCAGGGCGGGACGGGCGGTCGCCTCCCGGATTCCCGGCGCGCGCCTGGTCCTCCTGCCTGAGGTCGGACACGAGATTCCCGAACCCGTATGGCAAACAGTCACTACGGAAATCCGCGCCCTGGCGAATACCGCTCGCCACATCAGACGGTGAGGACGATCTTGCCCCGCAGGTGACCGCTCTCCAGCAGCCGGTGCGCCTCGGCGACGCGCTCGAACGGGAACGTCTCCTGCACGTGGACCCGGAGCCTGCCTTGTTCGACGAGTTCGACGAGACCTCGCAGGGCGGCCGGGTCGGGGTCGACCGCGATGCCGCTGAAGCGCATGCCGGCCGCCTCGTACTTGGCGGCGAGCTCCGCGTCCTGCTCGGCGACCGCCGTCACCAGGTGACCACCTGGGCGGAGCACGGCGAGCGACCGCTCGACGGTGTCACCGCCGATCGTGTCGAGTACGACGTCGATGTCGTGGGCCACCTCGTCGAAGTCGACCGCCGTGTAGTCGATCACCTCGTCGGCGCCGCACTCTTCGACGAACTCCCGTTTGCTCCCGCTGGCAGTCGCAACCACATGCGCGCCGAGCGCTTTTGCTACCTGGATCGCAACGTGGCCGACCCCGCCTCCACCGCCGTGGACCAGGACGCGGTCGCCCTCGGTCACACCGCCGAGGTCGACGAGGCCCTGCCACGCCGTCAACCCGACGATCGGCAGCGCAGCCGCCTCGACATGCGAAAGTGCCGCCGGCTTGCGTGCCAGGTGCAGCGCCGGAGCCGACACGACCTCGGCGTACGCGCCCGCCGCTCGCGGGAACAACGGCATCCCGAACACCTCGTCGCCGGGCCTGAACCGCCACGTCTGCGGCCCCTCGCCGACCACGCCGCTGATGTCCCAGCCAAGGGTGAACGGCGGCCGGCCGATCAGCGGGAACTCGCCGGCGCGCAAGCGCGCCTCCAACGGGTTCAGCCCGATCGCCTTGACGCGGACGAGAACCTCGGTCGGCAGCGGCTGAGGGTCGGGCGCGTCCACGATGGTGAGCACCTCGGGACCGCCTAACGCCTGCTGGGTGATGACTCGCATGACTCTCCTGGCTTCGAAAGGGGAAGAGATCCCAGGCTAGGTTTCCGATAGGAACCCGCAGGTACCTTTGGCGTCATGAGCGGTTTCGGTCCCGGCGATCCCTTTCTCTCCGACTGCCCGGCGCGTCTGGCGGTCGAGCTGATCGCCGACAAGTGGACGGTGGTCGTGCTCTACGGCCTCAGCAGGGGCCCGGTGCGCCATGGCGAACTGATCGAGCTGATCGGCGGCATCTCCCGCAAGATGCTCACCCAGACGCTCCGACGCCTTGCGGCGCACGGCCTCGTCCGCCGCCACACCTACGCCGAGGCGCCGCCCCGGGTCGAGTACGAACTCACCCCGCTCGGGGAGACACTGACCGGTCCGATCCACGTGCTGACCGAGTGGGCGAGGGCGAACGGCGACGCAGTGCTCGACGCGCTCGACGCCGCTCCCGAGCCGGCCACCCCCAGCGACTGAGGTCCCCGCTGGGGTACCGGACAGAGCGTAGGCGCCCTGGACTGGACCGAACCGGACTGGACCGGGCAGGGCCGGTAGCCGTCACCGGTGTCTGGCCGCCGCCGGCCCGGGCCCCTGTTTATGCGATCATGCGTGCATTGTGGTGGATGGTTCGGCGCACAGCCGAGCTGCTGGGCAGGCGGTCGGGGGCTCGCGCAACAGATGTCGAGCGATCGAGCGGGAAACTGGAGAGCGTTGTGAGCGGGGCTGGGGGACAGGGCGGTTCGTCCGTGTCCGACGAGGAGTGGGAACGGTTCCTGCGCGAGTCGGTGGCAGGTGCGCCCGGAGCTCCCGTGGAACCGTCGGCGCGCGCCCGTGAGGTGGGGCGGCGGCTGCGGGAACGCCCCGGGCAGCCGGAGGGATGGCGTTCGTACTCGCCCGGCCGGCCCCGGCGCAGGACAGGTTGGTACGCGGCAGGACTGGCGGCCGTGGCTCTCTTGGCCGTAGCGCTCTTCCCGCAGCAGCTCGTCGGTTGGTTCGGCGACGAGGGCGGGCAGGATGGGACGCCGTTGGCCGCGGAGTCCCAGAACCCGCGGCAGGCACCCGGCGCTGAGCCGAGCCTGCGCCCCACCCTGGCCGAACCCTTCCGGGGTTCGCCCGCCGCTCGCTGGGCCGACGGAACGGCCGGGATCGCGGTGCCGGAGGCCAGGGCGACCGGCTGGATGGACACCGCCCAGGTCGAGCAGGCCCTGCAGAAAAGCCGTGCCTTCATGGCGGCCGCAGGGCTCGACTCCCACGTACTGCGCGGCGAGCGGCCCACGAAGGCGATCGCGTTGCTTAACCCGCACCAGAAGGACGTCCAGGAGTATCTCCGGAGCGCCCTGTCGTCGACGGCGCCGACTTCCGATACCGACCCGCTGCGGTTGTTCAGCCGTTTCCGGCCGGAGCGGGCCCGGCTGGTCGGTGATGTCGTCAAGACACGCGGCCGGCTCACGTACCGCGAGGGCAAGCGGGGAGCGGTCGAGGTGACAGCGGACGTCACCTTCGTGTACCCGGTCACCCCGGCAGCGGGCGACGCGGGGCAGGACGCCGAGGTCATCCGTACGATCGTACGGCGCAAGGTCGTGATGAGCTGGGACGACCCGGCCGAGGTCATCACCGAACCGGGCACGATGTCCCTCGTCTCGTACGCGCTCGACATGACCAACGGCGGCTGTTCCGGCCCCACGGGCTTCTTCGAACCACCCTTCGGCACAGCCGAAAAGCAGTCCGCCGACACAGCTCGCCAGGTCGATCCGTACGACCGCAGCAAGCCGATCGACACGAGCGACAGAACGACGGCCGCGGGCAACGGCTGCGCGACCGCCACCCGTTCCTGACGCGTGTTGCAGAAGGTGGTGCCCGAGCAGTCCGGCGCGGCAATAAGCGCAGCGGGCCGCACCTCTGCTGCTGGCGAGGCCACCATGTATACGGACACCCGCCTCAGCGAGCTGGCAACCGAGGTCATGCTCGTCGCTTCGCCCCGCTGATCTCCTCGTACATCACCGCAAAGGGTGGCGGCAGGGCTTGGGCGGATGGTCCGTCAGTGTCTGGTAGACCGTGTATCGGTATCGGCTCGGCCTTCCGGAGGAACGGCGGCTTCGGGCAGCGCACCCCAGGAGGCACGGAGCCCGGGAGCGGTCGACACCCCCGAGGAACGACATCACCAATTCCTCCACCGTGTCGCACAGCGGTCGTTCTGCAAGGACTCCTGAGGAGTTGAGCTGGGGCTTTGCCTGACGGTACGGTCGCCGGGTGGTGTCGAAGAGGTTGAACGAGTGCCTGTTGCACGGTGCTGGCATGCGCCCTGACCGCCTGGTCGGGCGGCGTCTTGAACGGGTGGTCGCGTCGTGGCACCTGTACGGTACGGAAGCCCCGTCCGGCCCGCTGGACGTGTGGCTGATCGACAGCGCCGAGGATTCCACCCATGTGACGGCCGGGTCGGACTGGTGCCTGATCGTGGATTCGTCGGCACCCTCGGGGTCGAAGAGCCCCCGCGCTTCGACGCCGGCGTCCCGGCGGACGGCTGGTCTCGTACGGCGCCTTCGCCGCTGCGGAGGCGACCACGACGCAGAGAGTGGACCTCAAAATCGCCTCCGCATACCGGCCCAGGCGTGAGGCGGAGCCTGGCAGCGGGTCAGGCCGATTGTCGGCAGCTTCTCAGGGGCTGATGGTCCGCAGTTTGTCGTGGAGCCAGTCGCCGGCGAGCACTGTTTCGTACGGTCTGTGTGCGGTGACTGCGGGCAGTGAGGTGACCGGGGTGTCGGGGGCGCAGGTGTGGAAGTAGACCAGGGAGGTCAATTCCTCGGCCGGGGCTTCGGGGGGCGGTGGCAGGACACGGTGGCGCCCGGAGTGCCAGCGGTCGCCGCTCCAACGCTGCATCAGGTCACCGATGTTGAGCGTCAGGGTGCCCGGCTGCCACGGGGCGTCCTGCCAGCCGGTCGCATCGTCATGGACTTGCAGCCCGCCTTGGCCGTTCTGCCGGTCCAGCAAGGTCAGGAGGCCGAAGTCGGTGTGCGCTCCGATGCGGAACTGTCCGGGCCGGGCGGGTCCGGTGGTGTGCCGCGGCGGGTACCAGTTGATCAGCACGTTTCCGTTCGGGCGGGTGGTGTGCCGGGTGAAGAAGTCCTCGGGCTGCCCCAGCGCGGTGGCCATGATCTGCAGCAGCGTGTCGGACAGCGCGCGCATACGGTCGGCGAACTCCGTCACGTACGGGCGCAGCAGCGGTACGTGGGCCGGCCAGCGGGCGGGCAGTAGCTCCGTGCGGGCGGTGCGGGTCTCGAAGGCGGCAGCCCAGGATTCCTTCAGGTCGGGCGGGGTCACGGTGCCCTCGGATGCGGCTGTGCTCACCTGGCCGCGGCCGAACCAGCCGCCCCGACGATCCTGCTGGGCGTAGCGGGCCTTGACCTCGGCAGGCAGCGCGAAGAACGCGCGGGCCGCCGCCCGCAGCCGGACAGGCAGCTGCGGGTCGAGGCCGTGACCGCGCACGAGCAGGAACCCACTGGCCCGCAAGGACCGGTCGACCGCGGACGCGAGCCGCTCCCGGGACTCCCGGCCCTCGGACCACCAGGACAGATCGATGACGCCAATATCCGGACGGTGCATGGCGAACTGCTCCCTCCCCGCACCGGAGCGCGGAAGCGAAGGCCGGGCGCTCCGGCCGCTCCCGGGCACTTTTTCGTCGCCGGCCGACCGGACGGAAGCCGTAGGCTCGGACACGGCAGGAACCGGCAACGAAACGGGGGAACGCGGTGGATTCCGGCGGCCCGGACGACCTCGACCAGCGCTTGCTGCACGCCCTCCAGCTCGACGGACGCGCCCCCTACAGTCGCCTCGCCCGCACCCTGGGCATCAGCGAGCACACCGCCGCCCGCCGCTATCACCGCCTGCGCGACCTCGGCCTGCGCATCACCGGCCGCACCAACCCGCACCGTCTGGGGCACACTCGCTGGCTGCTGCGCCTGCGCTGCGCCCCCGACACGGCCCGCCCCCTCGCCGACAGCCTCGCCCGCCGCCCCGACACCAGTTGGGTCACCCTCACCGCCGGCGGCACCGACCTCTACTGTGCCCTCGATGCCCGCACCACAGACGAACGCAACGCCCTGCTGCTGACCGCGCTGCCCCGCACCCCGAACCTCATGTCCGTCACTGCCCACTGCATGCTGCACATCTTCAAGGGCGCCACCACCACCTGGCACGCCACCCGCTTCACCACCCCCGACCCTGCTTCAGTCTCCACTCCCGCCTCTACTCCTTCGCCTTTTCCTTCGGCGCCCTTTCCCGACACCGTCGTCCCGTGTGGCCTCGATGCCACCGACCACATCTTGCTCACCGATCTCGCCCGCGACGGCCGCGCCACCCTGCCCGCGCTGAGCAAGGCCGCCGCTCGCTCACCCTCCAGCATCCAGCGCCACCTCGACCGCCTCCGGCACCACGGCGCGCTCGACCTCTTCGTCGACTTCGCACCCCAACTGCTCGGCCACCACATGAGCACCCAACTGTGGCTGACGGTGGCCCCCGCCCGCCTGCGCAGCGTCGGCGAGGCCCTTGCCGCCCACCCCGACATCGCCTTCACCGCCGCCGTCACCGGCCCCGCCAATCTGGTCGCCAACGGCATCTTCCGCACCCCGGCCGACTTGTACGCCTACATCGACCAGAATCTCGGCACCCTGCCAGGCATCCACAGCATTGACACCGCTCCCACCCTGCACGAGGTCAAACGCCTCGCCACCCCCTTCACACCAGTACACGCCCGCGATCGCACGTGATGGGCCCGGGCCGCCGGGTCCCGGGACATTGCCCAGGGCTCGTATGCGTACGCCTTCCGGACAGCGGCCGGCGACTACGAACAAGAGCCGTGCGCCGACGGAGCCCTGGCGCCGCCCCACCCCGTCCCGCCGCCACCATCACCGTCCACGGCACCGTCTGCTTGCCCCGCGACGATGGCCTCACTGTCGCCCGCCACAGGCGTCGTCACTTCTCCTACTTGCGGGCAGTCAGCTGGAAGAGGCGGGCCGTGTGCATGTAGGGGTGGCGGGCGGTCAGGGCGAGTTCGAGGCGTTCGAGGTCCTGGTAGAACGCGGGGTCGTGCTTGCGCGCGTCGTCGGTGATGTAGTCGCAGACGCTGCGGATGCCGTAGTGGTGCAGGTTCTGACAGCCCAGGGCGGACAGATGACGGGCAATCTCCTCCGCCGTGTGCAGCGTCAGCGGCGAGTCGAATGTCTGTGTCCAGGCCTGGTCGGTGTCGAGTGCGGCTGCCGCGGCGGCCAGATCCATCTCACGGACGGCAACGGTCAACGGCGCCGCATACCGGTTGACCGCCATTACCGAGAACAGGCCGCCGGGTCGCAGAGGTGCCAGGAACGCCGTGAGTGTGGGGTGGACATCGTCCACGTAGGGAAGGAGGTTGTGGCACAGCACCACGTCGAACTCCCCGCCGGCGATGTCGGCGGGCAGCGCGTGCACATCGGCCTCGACGCAGTCGATCAGATCCGTCAGGCCGACCGCATCAGCCCGCTCTGCCGCTGAGGCGAGCATCGCGGGTGCGTAGTCGACGATCGTGACACGGTGTCCCCGCGCAGCCAGGCGCAGGGCGTCGCTGCCGTTGCCTCCAGCCAGGTCAAGGACACACAGCGGCTCGTCTGCCAGGTCGCCGAAGTGCCGTACAAGGTTCGCCTCGGCGATCGCGTAGCGCAGCCGACCCCAAGGAGCCTCCTGCCACTGTTTCCAGGCGGACATGGCGGCGTCGGACTTCTCAGCGGCTTCAGACATCTGGTGACGGTAGCGGATCCTCCTGCCGCACGAGCTGACGCGCGGCGTCGGCTATCTATTGCCGACGCCGGTCGGCACACCTCAGCTGTCTGACGCCGTTCTGTCGTGCAGGGACACGTAGGCGCGCACAGTTGTGGCACCCGCCGCCCCCATCCAGTGAGAGGAAGGCCCAGACGGAGTGGTGCCGCAGTGTGACGGCTGGAGCATCATCGCCGAGCTCACCATGTTCGTCATCGACGGACCTGAGGAAGCTGGACTCATGGTGCCCGCGTGCGGCGCGCCGGTGCTTGCCGAGACCGGGCATCCCACCGAGCCGAGCCAGATGGCCGAGTGGTGGCCCCGGGCAGTGGCTTGCGGCGAGATCACCTGGGACTTCTTGTCATGGGACGGCCGGCGTAATCGCCCGGTGCCTGTGGCCTCGGGATGGCAGGATCGGCTGATGACTGTTGATCCGTTGCTGGAGCAGGCCCAGGGAGTATGGGAAACGCTGGCTGCTGCGTTGGTGTCGTTTCCCCCGGCGGGGGGCTTGAACGTGGTCACGTCGCCCGCCTCGCAGGTGGCTTTGCCGTCGTGGGCCGGGATAGTGGTGCTGGGTGACTCGGCGATCATCACGGCACCGACCGATAGGGCTGCGCAGGTTCTGCGCCGGGGACTGGCCGGGATGCCGGTCAGCTCGCTGACGTCTCCAGAAGCGGTTGCGGCCGTACTGCCTGTGCATGAGGTGTTGGGTCCGGCGGCCTTGGGATACGTGTGCCGTGACGGCTTCCGCCCGGTACCGGCCGGCCGGGCCGTTGAACGGCTCGCCCCCGGGCATCAGGACCTGACGGCGTTGGTGGAGTCGGTGCCGCCCGAGGACGCCGGTGAGAGTGCGATGGACGAGATCACCTCCGCTGCGTTCGTCGTGCGCAAGGGCGCGGACGTGGTGGCTGCGGCGGGATTCCAGGCTTGGCCTGCGGCAGTTGCTCACCTGTGCGTGCTCACCGCACCAGGGGAAAGAGGCCGCGGGCTGGCACGGCAGGTCGCTTCCGCGGCGGTGGCGCAGGCACTCGCCGACGGTCTGCTGCCGCAGTGGCGTGCCCGTACGACGGCCTCCCGTAGTGTCGCACGGGCGCTGGGGTTCCGTGAGCTGGGAAGCCAGCTCAGTCTCCGCTTGGGCCAGGAGGAGCTTCACCGAAAAGGTTGATCCGTACTTGCTCACCGCAGTGGTGTTCTCCCGGACTTCGGAGCGAGCTGTCGACGCGCCTGTAAGGGGGGACGTACCGCACCGGCGGCCTGGTCGTGGACGTGCCCGCCAAGTCCCTGCCGTCCCTGGTGGACTGGACGCTCAAGGAGGCCACGCTCGGTCGGCCGAAGCTCTCCGGTCCCGGCAAGGACGCCGACCCGCTGCTCGTGCTCACCGAGGCCGCGCTGGAGCGCTACGGCCTCCCGACCACGCTCACGGAGCAAGAGCGGATCGCCGGGCGCATCCCGGAGGGCCACAAGGTCATCAAGCAGCTGACCCGCGCGCAGTGGCAGCTGACCAAGCGCGGGTTCGGGCCGTGGGCGCGGATCTACCGCCCCGCACAGGGCTCGGAGCGGGCCTGCGTGCAGCTGTGCATCCCGTCGTGGAACGCGCTGGACACCCGGCACTGGGGCGCGGCCGGGCAGCTGGCCCCGGCTGAACTCGCCCGGCTCCTGGGCGTCTACGCGTCCCGGGTGATGACGCCGCACGGATCGACGGCCGTGACCGGCCTGGAACTGATGACCGCGCTGCATCCGGCGCCCCGGGCCTTCGAGCAGGACGCCGACGGCAAGCGGCACTCCGGGCACCATCCCGGCTCGCTGGGCAAGGACCCGGTCGACTGCGCACCGTGCGACGCACCCGACGGGCACCCGCTCCTGGCGGACCTGCCCCGCTTCCATGTACGCGGCCCGGCGGAGAAGCTGTTCGAGGAGGCGTACGACTGGACGCGGCCGATGACCGACGCCGAGTGCCTGCGCCGCAACCTCGTGGGCCTGGACGTCAACATGGTCTTCGCCGCCGGCGTCAACGGCCTGATCCTCGGCCTCGGCGCGCCCACCCATGTCAAGAACCCGTTCTTCGATGCGAAACTGCCGGGTTCGTGGCTGGTCGACCTGTCGCACGTCGACCTGTCCCGGGTGAAGGTCGCCAAGGACCGTTGGGCGCAGCTGAACGCGGATCTGCTGCCCAGCCCGTTCACGCCGATGGGAGAGCGCCCCGAGGGTCCGGCCTGGTACGCCACGCCGACCGTCGCCTACGCGGTGGAGCTCGGCTACGAGGTCGCGCCGATCGAGGCGTACGTCCGGTACGGCAACGGCCGCTATCCGGGCGGCTGGTACACCCGGCCGCACGACGCCTACCTGGCCACGATGGCCGGCCTCGGCGTCGACGCGGACCTGTCGCCGGCCGGCTTCCTGGCCGCGATGGACGGCTACCGCGGCCGTGATCCGCAGATGGCGATCGTCGTCTCCGCGATCAAGGCGACGGTCAAGGGCGGCCTCGGCAAGCTGCGCGAGCGCCCCCGCGGCGAGGGCTGGAAGCCGGGCGAGCCGTGGCGGGCCCTGGCCCGGCCGACCTGGCGCCCCGACATCCGCGCGGCCGTCATCTCCCGCACCCGCATCAACTTCCACCGCAAGATCGTCAAGCACGCGGCATTCACCGGCCAGTACCCGGTCGCGATCCTGTCTGACCGCGTCGTCTACGCGGTCGGCGGCGACAGTCCGCTGGACTTCCTGCCCTACCGGAACGGCAAGCCGCTGCCGGGCGGCTTCCAGCTC
This sequence comes from Streptomyces sp. NPDC026394, assembly GCF_055567735.1. Classification (NCBI taxonomy): domain Bacteria; kingdom Bacillati; phylum Actinomycetota; class Actinomycetes; order Kitasatosporales; family Streptomycetaceae; genus Streptomyces; species Streptomyces sp. NPDC026394. The sequence continues at coordinate 3,784 of NZ_JBVHPX010000018.1, read as the reverse complement.
GGCGCGAACCCGGGCCTGGTCAAGCACGAGGGCACGCAGAGCGTCCTGTAGGGCGAGGGCGTACGGGAGCAGTTCGACACCCCGGCGCTCAACCTCGCCCGGTACATCAAGGACGGCACCGTCACCAACGTCGACAACGGGGAGTAGGCGGACGATGAACAGGTTCGGGGACGGCCTGGACGCCGCGGTACACAAGGCGTTCACCCGCCCGGCGCCCAAGAGCGCGGGCGCGCAGATGCGGTATCTGTCAAGCAGCTGAAGGGCACCAAGGCGGTCGCCCATCTGCTGCGGATCTCCCAGCGCACCGTCGAGTGGTACGTCAAGGACCAGATCAAAAAGCCGCGAGCGGACCTGGCCGCGCGCCTGGAGCGCGAGACGAACGCCCGGCAGCCGCAGATCCGGGCCAAGGCTCGGCAGAAGGCGGTGACGACCGACGGCATCGTCATCGACGTCCACGCCCGCCTCGGGTATGCCGGGGCGCCGATCGGCGCGACGGACGAGGACCCTATCCGGCACCTGACCGTCGCCCTGCCGCCCGAGCATGCTGCCCGCCTCTTCGACGCCCAGCAGAGGGCGTCGGCGACGGACGACCGGCTGCGCGAACTGACCGCCGAAGCCCTCAAGGAGGTGTACTTCCAGGACGGCGGCAGCCGCGCCGGATCCCTGCAGGAGGTGCAGATCACCGAAGTGATCCATCTGGACTTCGAGCTGTAGCCGTGCCTCGAACAGCGAGCGGGCCCCGGATGTGACTGAGTGCTTCAGTTGGCGAGTGAGCGCGCGAGTTGGCAACTGAAGGGGGCGGCGTCGACGGCTCGGGGGAGCTGGACGGTGTAGGTGGCAGGAAGCGGTTTGAGCCGGCGGCGGTTGAACCGGCAGCTCACCGTGCAGGAGTTCCGCCACGAGCTCACCCGGGGCATGCGCCACGGCAAGCGCGGCACCATCCACCAGGCGTACCCCGACGGTATGGCGGGCCCGCTCGGCGCATGCTTCGCCTGGACCGAGTCTCGGTGCCCGGAGAGGCTTCCACGGAAGGCGGCGCTGTACCGCTCGTCCCGAGGGGTGGGTGTTGCGGGTCGGCGGGATCGCCTTTACATTACGTGTCGTAACGTAAAGGAGGCGGAGATGCGCCATACCCCGCTCGGAACGCTTCAGGTCCCGGGCAGCCCGGAGCACGTGGCTGTGAACCTGGCCGCGCTTACGATCCCGCTGGACGAAGCGGCACTGACGCGACTCGATCCGCTCGTCCGGGAAGTGCCCGGCGAGCGGCACGGCCCGTTGCAGGCTGTCCGATCCCGGGCTCAGCTGTGACCGGCCCGCAGGCCCGCGGGCGGGGACGGCCTCGCGAGGCCGCGCACGAAGAGCGCGTACTCACCGCCGCCGCGCAACTGCTCCTGGAAGGCGGCGTCGCCGCGTGCACGGTCGAGGCGGCGAGCCGCCGCAGCGGGGTGAGCAAGCCCGCGATCTACCGGCGCTGGCCGCACCGCACCGCGTTGGCGATCGAGGCCTTCGCCGCGCACATCGACCGCCTGGTGCCGCTGGTCGAAACCGGCGACAGCGCGCACGACCTGGTCCAGGTCGTCGCCCACCTGGCCGAGTACTACCAAGGCCGCGACGGCGTCGTCTTCGCCCAGCTCGTCGCCGCCGCCGTGCTGGAACCCGGCACCGCCGAGCTGCTCAACGCCCGGTTCTTCGCCCCACGCCGCGCGGCGCTTCGGGCGCTGTGGGAGTGCGGGGTCGCGCGCGGCGAGCTCGACCCGCACGTCGAGCCTGACGCGGCGATCGACCTGCTGTTCGGCCCGGTGGCGTTCCGCCTGCTGCTCGGCCACCAGCCCGTCGACGTGGACTCCTGCGTGCACCTGGCCCGCACCGCCGTACAGGGCCTGCTCCTCACCCGGCCGACCACCCCGCCCCCACCGACGGCAACCGGAGGTTAGAACCATGCTTCCCCTCACCGACACTCCCCAGCAGCCCCATGCCAAGCATCCCGGGCGCACCCTGGTGACCTCGCATTCGTTCAGCTTCGCCCGCCGTGAGTGGATCGAGGCGAGCGCGCCGCTGTCGGAGCAGTTCCGGGTCGTGGCGGTGGACGCACCCGGCCACGGCGAGGCGCACGCGGTCCCGGGCTACACGATGGCCGAGATGGCCGCCGCGTTCGCCGCCACGATCAACGAACTCGGCCTGACCGATTACGTGTTGGTCGGTCACTCGATGACCGGCAAGGTCATGCAGATCCTTGCCAGCCGGGCCGGCGCCGGGCTGGGGCTCGCGCATCCACCGGCGAAGCTCGTGCTGATCACCCCCACGCCGCTCGGGCAAGAGGTCGGCGGCGAGGACCTGCCGCGCGAACTGTTCGAGAGCCGCAGGGACCGCACAGACGCCAGGAAGTTCGTGCTGGACCGCACCGCGCTGCCGCTGGAGCCGGAAGTGTTCGACCGTGCCTGCGAAGACTACGCGCGGATGAACCGCAAGGCCTGGGACGCCTGGCTGAAGGAAGGGATTTACGAGGACTGGACCGAGCGCGCCGCACCGAACGACGTCGAGACCCTGCTGATCGTCGCGGACGGCGACCCGACCTGGGGCCTGGAGATGCAGAAGAAGCTGACGGTGCCCCACCTGACCAACGTCACGATCGCGTCCATCGACTGCGGCCACCAGGTACCGATGGAGGCGCCGCAGGCCCTGTCCGGCCTGATCACCGCCTTCGCCGCGGCATGACCGGCGCCGCTCAGCCCTCGACCGGAGACCGGGGCTGGGGCGGGCGACTGCCCCTGGCCTCTTCTCGACATCTACGCCGTTCAGCTCCCCCGAGCCGTCGACGCCGCACGCTCCAGCCGCCGACTCGCGCGCTCACCCGCCAACTGAAGCACTCAGTCACACCTGGACCGGCATGGTTCAGGGCCGCTCGTGCTTCCGCGGGGCGGTTGTTCCTGCACGTGAAGCGGTGCTCATGACGGCGCGACGCGCCGGTCACCCTGCGCCCGGTGCAGCGCCGGGGGACGGCTGACCTTGCTGCGCGGCGAGCGCCGCATTGACGAAGGCCTGCGTGAGCACGGCCGTCTTGGGCACCGTGACGTCTTTCGTCGACGGGACGGTCGTTGCCCAGCAGCGCAGTTCGCAGCGGTACACGCCGTGCACGAAGTCGACCTCGCTCGCGTACGTTTGCTGCTGGCAGCGGCCGTGGCGCTCGATCTGCTCCAGGTGGGCGCGGAGCACGGCGGAGTGGTACCGGCGCGGCAGTGTCTGCTTGTCGAGGCACCCGCGGCATTCCAGGAGTGGCAGGGTGCCACCTTCTGCTTGGAGGAAGCCGTGCGTGTGACGTTTGCTCTCGTAGGTGTTGCAGCTGCCGCAGAGCGGCCCTCGGACGTAGCCGTGGTCGTGGCAGTGATCCCATCCCCGCGAGGCCTGCGCCGCCTGGTACAGCCGGCACAGCTACTCGTCGCATCGCGCGCTGCGCCCGCGATGCGAGTCGTACCGGATACCGAGTCGTATTTCACGGAATGGCGCACCGGCGCCGCCGGCCTGCGTACGGATTTCACACACGTTTCGGAAGCAGAGGGTTCGGTTCTGGCCCGGACGAATTCACGGCCTGCTAGAAACGTATTCCTGAGCCGAAGCACGGTAGTCACCATATGGGCAAGTTTGTTGCCACCGCTTTGCTCTGGGCAAGATCCGTTGACGGCGGACCCTAGTACTGCAACGGTGCTTGCCGTGACTGGTGGCTAGTTGGGTCGTTGGTCTGGTTATGGGTGGGGGCCTTGCTGATGTCAGGTTGTGGGCGGGTGAA
>NZ_JBVHPX010000017.1:0-177320 GCF_055567735.1 Streptomyces sp. NPDC026394 | reverse complement strand
CCCCCCCAGGTCATCCGTTCGACAGGGGGACACAGTCATGCCGGGCCCGGAGGCCAGCGGCCCTCTTGCAGGACCGCGGAAAACATAACGGGGGCGCCTGCCGCGGAGTGAACTTCTCCAGGTCTTGGCGGGTGGGCCGGACCGGGCCCCGCCCCGGCGTGATGTCCGATTTCCGCCAGAAGCCGGCCGGGGCGTGGCGCACACTGGATCGTGTGATGGATGACGAGACCAGGTACGAGGCGGTGTCCAGCCGGGACGCGCGCTTCGACGGGGAGTTCTTCTTCGCCGTCGTGACGACCGGCATCTACTGCCGCCCGAGCTGCCCGGCCGTCACCCCCAAGCGCGCGAACGTGCGGTTCTACCCGTCCGCGGCGGCCGCGCAGGGCGCCGGGTTCCGGGCCTGTCGCCGGTGCCGTCCGGATGCCGTGCCGGGGTCGGCGGAGTGGAACGTCCGGGCCGACCTGGTCGGCCGTGCCATGCGCTTCATCGGCGACGGTGTGGTCGACCGGGAGGGCGTCGGCGGGCTCGCGCGGCGGCTGGGTTACAGCGCGCGGCAGGTGCAGCGGCAGCTCACCGCCGAGCTGGGCGCCGGACCCGTGGCCCTGGCGCGGGCCCGGCGTGCGCACACCGCCCGCCTGCTGCTCCAGACCACCGGCCTGCCGGTCACCGACCTGGCCTTCGCCGCCGGATTCGCCAGCATCCGGCAGTTCAACGACACGATGCGGGAGATCTACGCCAGTACGCCGAGCGAGCTGCGAGCGGCGGCGGGGGCCCGGGCGGACAAGGGCGTGCCGGGTGGGGACAGGGCCGGGGCCGTGCGGCAGGCGGCGCCTGCCGGGGTGCCGCTGCGGCTCGCCTACCGGGGGCCGTACGCGGCCGCCGAGATCTTCGACTTCCTCCAGGTGCGCGCGGTGCCCGGCGTGGAGGAGGTACGCGGCGGCCGGGGCGCCCGTACGTACCGCCGTACGCTGCGCCTGGCCCACGGCAGCGGTGTCGCCGAGGTCGACGAGCACACCGGGGCCCGGCCGCCGCGCCGACCGCGCGCCGGACCGGTGGGCGCGGCCGCCCGGGGTACGGACGGCGGCTGGCTGGAGTGCCGCCTGCACCTGACCGACCTGCGGGACCTGTCCACCGCCGTCCAGCGGATGCGCCGCCTGTTCGACCTGGACGCCGATCCGTTCGCCGTCGCCGAGCGGCTGGGCTCCGACCCGCTGCTCGGGCCGCTCGTCGCGGCCCGCCCCGGGCTGCGCTCGCCGGGCGCCGCCGACCCGGAGGAACTGGCCGTACGGACCGTCCTCGGCGGGCCGCCCGAGCGCGCCGCCGAGCTGGTACGGACGTACGGGAAGCCGCTGGACGCGGCGGACGGCGCACTGACCCATCTCTTTCCCGGGCCCGCCGCGCTGACCGGCGACGAGATGCCGGACGCGGTGCGCGCACTGTGCACCGCGCTCGCGGACGGCGCGGTCACGCTGGACGCGGGCGCGGACCGGGAGGCCGCCGGACGGGCCCTGCGCGCCCTGCCCGGCGTGGGCCCGGCGGCCGCCGCGTACATCAGGATGCGGGCGCTGGGCGACCCGGACGTGGGGCCGGTGGGCGGCGACAGCGGCGGGGCGGCCCGGGACGCGTGGCGGCCGTGGCGGTCGTACGCCCTGCACCACCTGTGGCAGGAGACCGGTACCGGCCCCCAGGAGGGTCAGCTCGCGATGACCGCTCCCGTCCAGGCGCCCACCACCAGCAGGCAGGCGAGGAGTTCGGTCAGCACGGCGAACCCGATGGACCGCATGGCCGTACGGGTGGCGGCCCACGCGTCACCGTGACTGCCCAGCCGCTGTCGCTCCAGCAGGTACAGCACACCGACCGCGCCCAGCACGGCCCCCACCACGGGTACGAGGAAGAAACCGGCGATCCCCGCGACGCCCGCCAGGAACAGCGTGCGGTACGGCGCGCCCGCGGCCTTCGGGTCGCGTGGCGGCAGCAGCCACTTGAGGACCTGGCCGATCAGCAGCACGGCGCTCGCGCCGAACAGGACGTACCAGGCCAGAGAGGTCTGCTCGGTCATCGCCCACCACAGCACGCCCGCCCACACGATCGGCGGCCCCGGCACCCCGGGGACCAGCACGCCGAGCAGGCCGAGCAGGAAGACGAGACCGACCGCGAGCAACTGCCACACGCCCATGGCCCCAGCGTGCCGGAAGCGGGCCCGGCGCGCTCCTCGGCCGGGGCCCGGGGCGGGGCGTCCGTGGCCCGACCGCCGGGACCGCGCTGCCGGGACCGGGGTACCGCGGTCCCGGCAGCGCGAGCCGGGGCGCCGGGGCCGGGGTGCGGTGCCCGCGGTGGCCGGAACCGGCCGGGCACCCTCCGTGGCGCGTACCCGCCGGGAGCCCGCCGTGCCCCTGTCTCCGGGCCGCCGGCCGGTGGACAATACGCCGCATGAACCCACAGGGGGATCGGCGCCACCACGAGAACTCCTGGTGGCGGGAGTTGTACGAGGACCACGGCGAAGCGGCGCGGGACACCGGCCCCGCGACGGCCCCGGACACGCTCGACGACCGTGTGGACTCCGCCTTCCGCGCGGTGAGCCGGGCATCCGGAGCCGCCCCCGAGCCGATGGCCCTGCCCACCGCGGACCCGGCCGCCCTCGACGACCTCGTACCCGACACGGAACTGGACGGCGCCGGATACGGCCCGCTCACCCTGCGCGCCGCCTCGCTGCGCGGCGAAGCGGCCCGCCGCCGGGCCGAGCCACGCGGGGACGCCCTGCTCACCGCCCGGTTCGGCGCCGGGCAGCAGGCCCTGATCCTGGTCGCCGTGGCCACCGCGGCCGGGGGCGACGGCGGGGCGTACGCGTACGCGGGCGCCCACCGTGCCGCCCGTGACGTCTGCCGCTGGATCGGCGGCGCCGTCGGCCGCAGTTACCCCCGGCTGGCCGAGGACGTCCGTACGGGTGACCGCTGCGCCCTCAAATCCGGCCTGCACCGCCTCACCGACCGCAGCTACGGCAGGCTCCGCGCGGACGCGGGCGAGCAGGGCATGGCCCCCGAGCAGTACACGGCGGCGCTGCGCTGCCTGTTGCTGCCCGCCGATCCGGCCTGCCGCACCCGGGTGTTCTTCGGTGTCGGGGCGGGTGGTTTCCTCCGGCTGCGCAACGGCGCCTGGCAGGACCTGGAGCCCGCGCCGCCCCGGCAGGACGCGGCAGTCGCCGGGACCGGCCCGGACGCCGCCGGGCAGCCGGGCGACGGCTCCGCGGACGGTGAGGCACGCGCGCAGGAGGCGCCGGGCGCCACGCCGCCCTGGCCGCTTCCCGGCGACCCCGCCACGGACGCGCTCCGTCGGGGCGTCCAGCGGCCACCGGACACCCGCCCCGACCTCCGCCCGCTGTCCGACACCCGCCCCGACCTGCGCCTGCCGCCCGACACCCGCCCTGATCCCGGTCTGCCGTCCGGCACCGGCCCATACCTGCGCCTGCCGTCCGACGCCGGTCCCGGCCTCGTCCCGTCCGGACCGGACCCGGGCGGTGCCCTCCCCGGCCTGCCCCGCGCGCCGTCCGGGCAGCAGTGGCGTCCGCCGTACGAGCCCGCGCCGCGGACGTGGCCGGAGCCGTTCCGCTTCCGGGCCTGTGTGACCCGGCCCGGCGACACCCTGCTGCTGTGCAGCGCCGGGTTCGCCGGCCCGCTGACCGAGGCGGCCGGTTTCGCGGGCCGGCTGGCCGCCCGCTGGTCCGGCGGCGGGCCACCGGGCCTCGCGTCGTTCCTGGCCGACGTCCGGTTGCACGCGGAGGGGTACGGCCGGGACCGCACGGCCGTGGCGGTCTGGGAGGGGCGCGACGGGGTGGGCGGGGAGGGACCGGAGTGACACGCGGGCGCGGTGGTGCGCGCGGCGGCACCGAAGTGACGCGGCAGGCGTAGTCCGGCCGGACACGGGCCCGGGGGAGTGGTAGAACCGAAGGAATGCCATAAAAGGGCCATTGTCGGGCAGGTGCCCGCCCCTCGGTCCAGCACCGGAGGAGCGAGGCGACATGGCGAAACAGACCGTGGCCGGGCAGTTCGTCGACATTCTGGTGCGCGCCGGCGTGCGGCGGCTCTACGGAGTCGTCGGCGACAGCCTCAACCCCGTCGTCGACGCGATCCGCCGCAACGCCGCGATCGACTGGGTGCAGGTCCGCCACGAAGAGGTCGCCGCCTTCGCGGCGGGCGCCGAGGCACAGATCACTGGCCGGCTGACGGCCTGCGCCGGCTCCTGCGGCCCCGGCAACCTGCACCTGATCAACGGCCTCTTCGACGCCCACCGCTCGATGGCCCCGGTGCTCGCGCTCGCCTCGCACATCCCTTCCAGCGAGATCGGCACCGGATTCTTCCAGGAGACCCACCCCGACCGGCTGTTCACCGAATGCAGCCACTACAGCGAGATGATCTCCACCCGGGACCAGATGCCGCGGGTGCTGCAGACCGCCGTGCAGAACGCCATCGGGCTCAGCGGCGTCGCGGTCGTCTCGCTGCCCGGTGACATCGCCGACGAGGAGGCGCCCGAGCGCTCCATCGAGACCGCGCTGGTCACCTCGCGCCCCTCCGTGCGCCCCGGTGACGCGGAGATCGACCGGCTGGTCCGGATGATCGAGGACGCCGGCAAGATCACGCTGTTCTGCGGCAGCGGCACCGCGGGGGCACACGCCGAGGTGATGGAGTTCGCCGAGCGGCTCAAGGCCCCGGTGGGCCACGCGCTGCGCGGCAAGGAGTGGATCCAGTACGACAATCCGTACGACGTCGGCATGAGCGGTCTGCTCGGCTACGGCGCGGCCTACGAGGCCACGCACGAGTGCGACCTGCTGATCCTGCTGGGCACGGACTTCCCGTACAACGCCTTCCTGCCGGACGACGTGAAGATCGTGCAGGTCGACGTGCGTCCGGAGCGGCTGGGGCGCCGCTCCAAGCTGGATCTCGCGGTCTGGGGCGACGTACGCGAGACGCTGCGCTGTCTCAATCCGCGTGTCACGCCCAAGAAGAGCCGCAAGTTCCTCGACCGGATGCTCAAGAAGCACGCCGACGCCCTGGAAGGCGTCGTCAAGGCCTACACCCGCAAGGTCGACAAGCACACGCCGATCCACCCCGAGTACGTCGCGTCCGTGCTGGACGAGGAGGCGGCGGAGGACGCGGTCTTCACTGTGGACACGGGGATGTGCAACGTCTGGGCGGCGCGCTACATCAGTCCCAACGGCCGTCGCCGCGTGATCGGTTCCTTCACCCACGGATCGATGGCCAACGCCCTCCCGCAGGCGATCGGCGCGCAGTTCACCGACCGGCGCCGCCAGGTCGTCTCGATGTCCGGCGACGGCGGCTTCTCCATGCTGATGGGCGACTTCCTCACCCTCGTCCAGCACGACCTGCCGGTGAAGGTGGTCCTCTTCAACAACTCATCGCTCGGCATGGTCGAGCTGGAGATGATGGTCGCCGGCCTGCCCGCCTACGGGACCGACAACCACAACCCGGACTTCGCCGCCATCGCGCGGGCCGCCGGGGCGCACGGCGTACGGGTGGAGAAGCCCAAGGAACTGCGCGGCGCGCTGCGCGACGCCTTCAAGCACAAGGGTCCGGCCCTGGTCGACATCGTCACCGACCCCAACGCGCTGTCCATGCCGCCGAAGATCAGCAAGGACATGGTCCAGGGCTTCGCGCTCTCGGCCGGCAAGATCGTGCTGGACGGCGGGGTCGGCCGGATGCTCCAGATGGCCCGCTCCAACCTCCGCAACATCCCGCGCCCTTGAGGGGGCGGTCCCGCCCCCGGCGGAGCTCGGGTGCGGGCTCTGACGGGACGTTCCCCGAGGTGAGCCGCGGGCACATGCCTGCGGTCTGCTGTCGTGCCGTCTCGTGGGCCGAAGCATGGCGCCGGGTCGGGTGGGAATGCATGACCGTGAAGCTGTTCGAGACCACGGCACGGAAATGCGTACGGGGCGGGGAGGATGAAGCGTCAGTCTGTGCGGCGCGATGACAGAGCCGGACCGGTGGACGGACGCGCCGGCGTCCGCAACGGCACCCGGCTGCCGGGGACGATGGAACGCACACTGCGGCAAGCGGATCTAACGGCGGTGGCGGGCGTACGCGCCGAGCTGCGTCAGCTCCTGCGCCAGTGGGGGGAGTCCGGGGACGCCGACATAGCGGAACTGCTCATCAGCGAGCTGGTCACCAACGCCCTCGTGCACACCGACGGGGGCGCCGTCGTGACCGCCACGGTCACCGACCGGCTGCGGGTGGAAGTACGGGACTTCGTGGGACGGCGGCCCAGACTGCGCCCGCCGACGGCGGACGGCACCTCGGGAAGGGGGCTGATGCTGGTGCACTCCCTCGCGGACGCGTGGGGGGTCAAGGCCCACGGCGTGGGCAAGTGCGTCTGGTTCGAGCTGGGCGGCGGACCGGCCTGACTGAGGATCTGTCGTCACCTCCCCGCCTGCCGCGCGGCTCCCCCGGCTACCGCTGGGGGACCCTCATCGAGGGCGCCCCGGCGCCTTGCGATCGGCTCGGCTTCCGAAGGATGGATGAAAGAGCCGAGACGGAGCGCAGCGGAGTGCACCGGACGCCGCGCGGCCCGCCCTCCGGGCGGAACCACGGGAATGTGACCACAGGGCCTCGGCCGGGGGTGCGGGCCCGGTCCGCCGCGGGTCAGCCGAACTGCTTCTCGATCTGGGCCAGTTTCTCCTCCAGGGAGTCCAGCCGGGGCAGTGCCTGGGTGTCGTCCTCGGCGGTCAGGTCCACGGTCCGCCGGTACGGACCCGCCGGATCGGTGCCGGGGCCGTGCACGGCCTTCAGCGCCGGGCGGGAACCGACCGGATGCACTGGGTCGGACCCCGTGGACAGCGGTCCGGGCGGCAGGGATTCCGGGTCGCCGGCTATCGCAGGTTCCGCGCCGGCCTGCTGCGCGGCGGCGGGTGAGCCGTGCGCCGTCGGGGCGCCGGCCGTCAGCGGGACCTGCCGGCCGCCGCGGCCGCGGCTCCAGTGCCGGTGCTGGCGGTTGATCGCCTTGATGCGGGCGCGGTCCAGCTTGTCCCGCTCCCGCCTGCGGTGACGGTTCTGCTCCTTCTGCCGCCGGTCCTCGCGTACCTCTTCGACCGCCTCGTCCAGGGTCCGTACGCCTTCCAGCAGCATCAGCGACCAGGCGCCGAAGGTCTCCCGGGGGGCCCGCAGCCAGCGTACGACACGGATCTGCGGCAACGGACGCGGTACCAGCCCCTGTTCGCGCAGCGCGGCCCGCCGGGTCTGCTTGAGCGCCCGGTCGAAGAGGACCGCCGCCGACAGGGACATCCCGGCGAAGAACTGGGGCGCGCCGTCGTGGCCGAAGCCCCGGGGCGCGTGCACCCAGTTGAACCAGGCGGCGGCCCCGGCGAACAGCCAGACGAGCAGGCGCGAGCCGAGCGCCGCGTCACCGTGGCTGGCCTCCCGCACGGCGAGCACGGAGCAGAACATCGCCGCGCCGTCGAGCCCGAAGGGCACCAGGTACTCCCAGCCTCCGGAGAGGTTGAGGTTGGTCACGCCGAAGCCGACCAGCCCGTGGAAGGAGAGGGCCGCCGCCACCGCGGCGCAGCAGAACAGCAGCAGGTACGAGGCGGTGCCGTAGACGGCCTCCTTCCGGCGCCTGCGTTCCTCGCTGCGCTCCCAGGAGTCCTCGCTCCCCGACGCCGCTTCGGACGAGCGCTTGCCGCGCAGGACCACGAACACGGCGGAGAGGATGCCGACGAGCAGCAGCACTCCCGGAGCCAGCCAATTCAGCGATATATCGGTCATTCTCATCCAGGGACCCCTTGCCCTCGGCGTACGCGGTTCGCGCGACATCCTGGCGGAATCCGTCCGCCGCGCCGGGGGGTTTCGGGGCAAGAGCACCGCAAGGGAGTGCGGAGACCTACGGATGGGTGTGTTCGGCTCGAACTCCCCTGGAGGGAAGCAGGGTTGAGTTCGAATTTGACGACTCGATCGGGTGGTGTGGGTGTCAGGTGGTTGCGGTGAGGCGGCTGATGCGATCCGCGTCGCACGTACGCGGGCAGGTCACACAGGTGTCCTCGGGGCGCAGCGTGTAGAACATGCAGCAGCTCGCCCGGTCCCGGGTGGGCAGCGCCGCACCGTCCGGACCGGCCAGCTCGCGGAAGGCGGCGCCGCCCGGGTACGGGGCCGTGCCGCCCGGCAGCAGCCGCTTCAGCTCGGCGACCGCTCTCGGCTCCTCGCCCAGCAGGTGGCCCAGGTACCACAGGCCCTCGGCGATCTCGTCCGACACCATGCCCCACAGGGCCCGGGGACCGCGCCGCATACGGGGCCGGAAGGCGTCCAGGACCGGCCCGAGGTGCTCGGCGACCGCCTCCCGCACCTCGGCGCGCAGGGCCTCCTCGTCCGGGACGACCCGGGCCCCGGGCAGCGCGGCGGCCGGGTCGCCGGGCAGGCACGCGAACGAGCGCACCCGTACGGCCATCCGGCCCTGCTCGCGATGGTGGGCGACGGCCTCGACGGGCAGCCGCGGCACCCGCCGGTGCAGGAACCAGGGGATGGTGATCAGCAGGCAGGCGGGCCAGGCGTAGCGGTGCAGCGCGAAGGTGGCGACGACGTCGGGGCGGGCCCGCTGTCCGTAGTCCGCCACCACCTGTGCGTCGTCCCAGGCCAGGAAGGCGTCCAGGGTCGCGGGGTCGGTGGCCAGCCCGGCGGCCGTCACCCAGCCCTCGCCGTGTGGCGCCGCCGCCTCCCAGTCGGTCACCGTCAGGGTGGGGAACACCTCGGTCAGCCGGGCGTACGCCACGGCGAAGGGCTCGATGCGCGGCCGGGCGGCGAGCAGAGAGGCCATGCGGGGCACCACCGTTATCACGTCCGTTGGCAGGTAAGGCTTACCTTACCCGATCTTCGGCGGTTTTGAGCCGGGTTTGAACTGTCACAGGGGGCGCCTATGGTGCTGGAGGACGTGAGGAGGAACCCGTATGGAGCAGGGCAGAGCGGAACCGGCGCCGCGGCTGCGCGCCCAGGTGCCCGCGCAGGGCGGCTCGCAGCCCGTGCGGGGCGAGCACACCGGACGCGACGTGCCCGCGCGGCACCCTGCCGCGCCCACCGGACCCGGCGCGCCGGACACCGCGTACGAGCACGACCCCGGCGTGCCCGACCCCGCCACGGCGTTCGTGCCCGTGCCGCTGTCCCCTCTCACGGCGCCCTCCAGGGCAGTGCCCGGCGGCGTACGAGGAGGGGTGGCGGTCCCGGCCCCCGCTTCCGCCACCGACGCCGTGCCCCGCAAGCAGCCGCAGCGGCATTCCGTACGCGGCCAGGTGCTCGCCGCCCTCCGCGAAGCCCTGATATCCGGTGAACTGCGTCCCGGCGAGGTCTATTCGGCCCCCGCGCTCGCCGTCCGCTACGGCGTCTCCGCCACGCCCGTCCGGGAGGCCATGCAGACGCTCGCCGGAGAGGGCGCGGTCGAAGTCGCCCCGAACCGCGGCTTCCGCGTCGCCGAGCGCACCCACCGCGACCTCGCGGAGCTGGCCGAGGTGCGCGCCATGCTGGAGATACCGGCGCTGCTGCGGCTGGCCCGGGCGCTGCCGGCCGAGCGGTGGGAGGACCTGCGCCCGCTGGCCGCCGCCGGCGTCGCGGCCGCCGCCCGCGGCGACCGCGCCGGTTACGCGGAGGCCGACCACGCCTTCCACCACGCGCTGCTCGCGCTCACCGGCAACCGCCAGCTCCTCCTGGTCGCCGACGACCTGCACCGCCGTACGCAGTGGCCGGCGCCCGGCGGCACCCCGCTCCGCACGGCCGACCTGCTCGCCGCCGCGTCCGAGCACACGGCGCTGCTGGACGCCCTGATGGCCCGGGAGTACGCGATCGTCGAGCGGATCGCCCGCGAACACCTGGCGTCGGCCCGCCGCCCGCACTGAGCGGCGACGGGCCTCAGGGGAGCAGCCGCTCCAGAGGCAGCGCCGCCACGTCCGCCGCGGGCCGGGAGAGGTAGAGGTCCGCGTGGTAGAAGCCGTCCGACTCCTTGCCGGTGGTGTCCAGGTCCCGGTCCTGGAGCGCGCCGAAGGCGGCCCGGCGCTCCGCGAGGTCGGCGAACCGGCGCTGGCGGAAGGTGCGCGCGGGCAGCCGCTCGGTCACCAGGCCCGCGTCCGCGAGCAGCGCGGCGACCGGCGCGTACGACACGGTCCGCAGGACGAACGCGGCGACCCAGGGCGCGGTGGGCGTACAGGCGAGCAGCCGGCCGAAGGTGGTGGCGGAGATGTAGCCCACGCCGCCCGTCACGGTGATCAGGTCGGTGCCGGCCAAGGCGTCGCGCAGCCGCCCGGTGGGCTCCGCGGCCTCCAGGTTCTCGGCGAACCCGGCGTCCAGCAGGCCCACGCGCTCGGCGTAGCCGACCGCGTGCCGGGCCGCGTCGATGCCGAGGATCCGTACCGCTTCCGGACGGCGCAGCTCGTCGAAGAACGTCCGGTCCTCGGCGGCCAGCCGGCCCGGCGGCAGACCGCCGGTCTCCTGGGCGTCGGTGTACCGGTCGTACAGGTCGTCGAGGCTCAGCTTGTGGTTCAGCAGCGCGGCGTTGACGCCGTAGGAACAGCACAGGTCGACGACCTGGAGCGGCGGGCGGCCGGGGCGGCGCCGTTGCAGGGACTCGGCCAGGGCGCGGAAGACGCCCTGGCCGTGGTGCGGGATCTGATAGTCGAGCGGACGCAGCGTACGGAAGTACGTACGCGGGTCGGGACGGTCGTAGATGGCCTCGAAATCCGCCTTTCCCCAGTCCGGGCCGGCCGATGGGTGCGGTGCTCCTGCTGCCAAGGTGTGGCCTCCTGAAAGGCGCTGCCGAAGGTTGGGAGTCAACCGCACCAGCATCCAGTGCCAAGTCCCGCACGGACAGTGCGACTTGAGGCCAAATTCGGGGTCCGTGGGGCGCGCGGAGCGACATATGCCCCGACAGCGCGGCATGCCGTGCCCTACGAAGGCGCGGGCGCCACCGGTACGTCCGCGAGGTGCTCGGCGAGCCAGGTCGGTACGCCGCCCATGAGACGGAAGAGGCGGGCGGCCTCGGCGCGCAGTCCCTCCGCCTCCTCCGGCGGAGCCGCGTCGGCGAGGGCGACCAGGGCCGGCGCCGTACCGACCAGGAAGCCCAGCTCCTCGCGGATGCGCAGCGATTCGGCGAAGCCGTGCCGGGCCTCCGCCAGTTCACCGTCGCGCAGGGCGAGACCGGCGAGATGGCGCCAGGTGAAGGACAGCAGCAGGGTGTCGCCGCGCGCGGTGGCGCCCGCGTGGGCGCGGCGGTAGGCGGCGCGGGCGGAGTCCGGGCTGTCGGCGACGTGTTCGGCCATCAGGCCGCGCCGGAAGTCCAGCATCGGGCGGCCGGGCGCCGCCGGTGCCAGCAGTGCCGCGGCGCGGCCGAGCGCGGAGCGTGCCTCGTCGGCGCGGTCGCGCACGCCGAGGACCGTGGCGGCGTACGCGAGCTGGCCGCGCTCGCAGGCCGCGGCGCCACGCTCGTCGTTGTCGCCCGCCAGCGCCTCGGCGGCGCGCAGCGCGTCCTCGGCCGCGGCCCAGCCGGTGGCGGTGAACATGCAGCGCTCCACGAGGAGCGCGGCGCGGCGGATCGCGTACGGGGGGAATCCCGCCGCGTGGGGTTCCAGCAGCGCCGCCGCGTCGTCCCAGCAGCCACGGGACCGCAGCCGCCACACGGCGCGGCCCAGGGCGTCCGCCCCGGCCGCCGACCTGGCCGCCGGAACCCCCGGCGCCGGCCCCGCGGTGTGTGGGGTTTCCGCGGGTTTCGCCGGTTCCGCGGTTCCCACCGTTTCCGCGGATCCTGCGGCTCCTGACATGGCGGTGTCCGCCACATTGCCCTCCCCGAGCGCACCGTTGAGCTGGATCTGAGAAGCAGTGGGCGCATCTCAGCACGGATTCCGCCGCCCGGCCAAGGGGGAAGGTGAATGATTTCACAATCTCTTGGACGCGTTACGGGGGCGACGGCGCGCTCGGGGGGGCGGGCGGGGTGGGGCGCCCCATGGGCCGGGGGCTCGGGGCGCGCCGTTCGGCCGGGCTGCCGGGATACGCCCGAACGGGTGATGCCGGTCCGTTGCTTCCCGGCACTGCTGACAGTGAGTCAACTGACGGCGGAAGGTGACCAGTTGTGTATCGGCCGCCGGAGCGGTACATACGCGCCATTCGGCTATGGCCGGATGTGCGCCCTGCCGCCCGCCCGCGTACGCGTCTCAGCTCATCCGCAGCGCCAGGAAGAAGTCCAGCTTGTCCTCCAGGCGCGCCAGGTCGCGTCCCGTCAGCTGCTCGATGCGGCCGACCCGGTAGCGGAGGGTGTTGACGTGCAGGTGGAGACGGGTGGCGCAGCGGGTCCAGGAGCCGTCGCAGTCGAGGAACGCCTCCAGGGTGGGGATCAGTTCGGCGCGGTGGCGGCGGTCGTAGTCGCGCAGCGGGTCCAGGAGGCGGGCCGTGAAGGCGCGGCGTACGTCGTCGGGCACGAAGGGTAGCAGCAGGACGTGCGAGGCCAGCTCCTCGTGGCCCGCCGCGCAGACCCGGCCGGGGCGGGCGGCGGCGACCCGGCGGGCGTGCCGGGCCTCCTCCAGGGCGCCGCGCAGGCCCTCCGCCGAGTGGACGGAGGCGCTGACGCCGAGGGTCAGCCGCCCGTCGTCGGCCAGTCCGCGGGACAGCGGTTCCTGGACGACGGACAGCAGGGTGTCGGCCTGGAGCCCGGCGGCGGACGCGTCCCGGCTCTCCCGCGCGTCGCCGTCCTCCGGTACGGCCGGCAGCGGCACCAGGGCCACCGCCTCGTCGCCGGTGTGCGCGACGGCGATCCGGTCGGACGGGTCGGGCCCGAACGTACCGGGGTCGACGAGCACCTCTTCCAGGAGCGACTGGGCGACCGGCCCGCCGGGCACGTCCCCGCCCTCCCACTCGACGCGGGCGACGACGACCTGCCAGTGCGGGGCGGTGCCCAGTCCGGGCAGCAGCACCGGGGCGGCCACCCGCAGCCGCGCGGCGATCTCGGCGGGCGCGGCGCCCGTCTGGACCAGTTCGAGGACCTCCTGGGCGAGGCGCCTGCGGACCGTACGGGCCGCGTCGCGGCGGTCGCGTTCGACGGCGATCAGTTGGGTGACGCCGTGCAGCAGGTCCAGCCGCTCCTCGGCCCAGTCGCCCGCGTCCGCCTCGACGGCCAGCAGCCAGTCGGACAGCACGGTCTCGCGCAGGTCCCGGCCGGTGCTCCGGATGGGGAAGAGGGAGTACGTGGTGCCGCCGAGCGGGAGCCGGTAGGGGCCGCGGCGGCCGGTGCGGGACGCGGCCAGGTGCTCCCCGGCCAGCCGTGCGCCCACCTCGGCGGGCAGCTCGGGGCCCGACCCGGCCAGCGTGGACCCGGCGATCTGCCGGCCGGTGGGGGACAGCACCCAGGCGCGCAGGTCCAGGTCCGAGCCGAGCAGGTCCAGGACGACCTCGGGGCCGCCACCGGCCGGCCCGGACGTCATCAGGCGGCGGTGCCGGTCCACCACGGCGGCCAGGTCGCCCGCCCGCTCGCCGGAGACCTGCCGTACGACGTACTCGGTGATCGACGCGAACGAGACGGCCTCGACGACGGAGAACAGCGGCAGGCGGTGCCGGGCGCAGGCCGCCACCAGGTCGTCGGGGACCGAGCCCAGTTCGGCCTCGCCCGCGGCCAGTCCGGCGACCCCGGCCGCGGCCAGTATGCGGACGAACCGCTCGGAGTCCGTCGGCTCGCGGCGCCAGGCCAGCCCGGTGAGCACCAGTTCGCCGCCGGACAGGTAGCGGCTGGGGTCGCGCAGGTCGGTGGTCATCACACCACGCACGGTCCGGTCCAGTTCCTCCTCGCCGCCCAGCAGCCGCAGGCCGAGCGTGCCGGTGTCCAGGAGTGCGCGGAGCCGCATGGTCTCTCGCCCGCCGTTCTTTTCTGTCCGATGTTGCCGGTGGAATGCCGCGAGGTTTCTGGGCCCCGCCTTTCGTTCGAATCTACAAGACATGCGCCGTGGCCAGCCAACCGCTTCATGGTTTCGGTGACTGCACCCGGCGGGTGCCCGGCGCGTTCACTTGGCCCGACCGCGTAAACACGACATGAACAGCCCGGCGGACGCGAGGGCCGAAAGTCCTCGTTCCGGGCAGCGGACGACCCGATTTCGCGAGCGGATCCGGTGCCCGGCCGGCCCGGCGTTCCGCCGCACCGAAGATTCGTGGAAGAGAGCCCCCGTATGGACTTCCTTCGCCCCGCCAGCTGGGAGGAGGCGCTCGCCGCCAAGGCCGAGCACCCCACCGCTGTGCCGATCGCGGGCGGCACCGACGTGATGGTCGAGATCAACTTCGACCACCGCCGCCCGGAGTACCTGCTCGACCTGAACCGCATCGACGACCTGCGGGAGTGGGAGGTGGGCGAGGAGACCGTACGGCTGGGCGCGTCCGTGCCGTACACGCAGATCATGGAGAACCTGCGCGCCGAGCTGCCCGGCCTGGCGCTCGCCTCGCACACCGTGGCCTCCCCGCAGATCCGCAACCGCGGCGGCGTCGGCGGCAACCTGGGCACCGCCTCCCCGGCCGGCGACGCGCACCCGGCGCTGCTCGCCTCCGGCGGCGAGGTCGAGGCCGAGTCGGTCCGCGGCCGCCGCATGATCCCGATCGACGCGTTCTACCTCGGCGTCAAGCGCAACGCGCTGGAGCCGGACGAGCTGATCCGCGCGGTGCACCTGCCGAAGGCGGACGGCCCGCAGCAGTTCTCCAAGGTCGGCACGCGCAACGCGATGGTCATCGCGGTGTGCGCCTTCGGTCTCGCGCTGCACCCGCGCACCCGGACGATACGGACCGGCATCGGCTCGGCAGCGCCCACCCCCGTACGCGCCACGGCCGCCGAGGAGTTCCTGGCGGCGGCGCTGGAGGAGGGCGGCTTCTGGGAGTCGGGGCGGCCCGTGCCGCCGTCCGTGGCGAAGCAGTTCGCGGAGCTGGCGGCGGGCGCCTGCAACCCGATCGACGACGTGCGCGGCAGCGCGAAGTACCGGCGCCACGCGGTAGGGATCATGGCGCGCCGCACCCTCGGCTGGACCTGGGAGTCCTACCGCGGCAACGAGAGGAGCGCCCAGTGCGCGTGACATTCACCGTCAACGGCCGCGAGCAGCAGGCCGACGACGTATGGGAGGGCGAGAGCCTGCTGTACGTGCTGCGCGAGCGGATGGGCCTGCCCGGTTCGAAGAACGCCTGCGAGCAGGGCGAATGCGGCTCCTGCACGGTCCGTCTGGACGGTGTGCCGGTGTGCTCCTGCCTGGTGGCGGCCGGCCAGGCGGAGGGCCGCGAGGTCGTCACCGTCGAGGGGCTGGCCGACTTCGCCGGGCAGCGCGCGCAGCGCGGCGGCTGCGCCACCGGCGCCTGCGGGACGGAGACAGGCACGGCGGCCGGCGATGCAGCCGGTACGAGCCTGGACGCGGCGCGGCGCTGGCAGGCCAAGCCGGCCGGCGCCGACGGCCGGACGGGGGAGCAGGCCGGGCTCGCGCCGATCCAGCAGGCGTTCATCGACGCGGGCGCCGTGCAGTGCGGTTTCTGCACGCCCGGTCTGCTGGTCGCCGCCGACGAACTGCTGGAGCGCAACGCCCAGCCGTCCGACGCGGACATCCGCGAGGCACTGTCCGGCAACCTGTGCCGCTGCACGGGCTACGAGAAGATCCTCGACGCGGTCCGGCTCGCCGCCGCCCGCGGCGACGTGCGGACCGTCGGAACGGGGGCCTGACCATGACCGGAGTCACCCGCACGCCCACCCACCTCACCCAGGGCGGCAAGACCGACGCGGGCATCGGCGCCTCCACGCTCCGCCCGGACGGCACCCTCAAGGTGACCGGCGAGTTCGCGTACTCCTCGGACCTGTGGCACGAGGACATGCTGTGGGGCTTCACCCTGCGCTCCACCGTCGCGCACGCCGAGATCGTCTCCATCGACACCTCCGAGGCGCTCGCCCAGTCCGGCGTGTACGCGGTCCTCACCTACGACGACCTGCCCACGGACGTGAAGAACTACGGCCTGGAGATCCGGGACACGCCTGTCCTGGCGCACGGCAAGGTCCGCCACCACGGCGAGCCGGTCGCGCTGGTCGCGGCCGACCACCCGGAGACCGCCCGCCGCGCCGCTGCCAAGATCAGAATCGAGTACGCCGAGCTGCCGCTGGTCACCGACGAGGAGTCCGCGACCCGCGAGGGCGCGCCGCTGGTCCACGAGAACCGCGACGACTCCCACGCCGGGCACGTACCGCATCCCAACATCGTGCACCGCCAGCCCATCGTGCGCGGCGACGCCGCCGCGGCGGCCCGCCGCGCCGACGTGATCGTCACCGGCGAGTACGTCTTCGGCATGCAGGACCAGGCGTTCCTCGGCCCGGAGTCCGGTCTCGCGGTACCGGGCGAGGACGGCGGCGTCGACCTGTACGTGGCCACCCAGTGGCTCCACTCCGACCTGCGTCAGATCGCGCCGGTCCTCGGCCTGCCCGAGGAGAAGGTCCGGATGACGCTCTCCGGCGTCGGCGGCGCCTTCGGCGGCCGCGAGGACCTGTCGATGCAGATCCACGCCTGCCTGCTCGCGCTGCGCACCGGCAAGCCCGTCAAGATCGTCTACAACCGGTTCGAGTCCTTCTTCGGCCACGTCCACCGGCACCCCGCCAAGCTCTGGTACGAGCACGGCGCCACCAAGGACGGCAAGCTCACCCACCTGAAGTGCCGCATCGTGCTGGACGGCGGTGCCTACGCGTCCGCCTCCCCGGCCGTCGTCGGCAACGCCGCCTCCCTCTCCGTCGGCCCCTATGCCGTCGAGGACGTGGACATCGAGGCCATCGCCCTGTATTCGAACAACCCGCCCTGTGGCGCCATGCGCGGCTTCGGCGCCGTCCAGGCGTGCTTCGCCTACGAGGCGCAGATGGACAAGCTGGCGAAGAAGCTGGGCCTGGACCCGGTCGAATTCCGGCAGGTCAACGCCATGGAGCAGGGCACCCTGCTGCCGACCGGGCAGCAGGTCGACTCCCCGGCGCCGGTCGCCGAACTGCTCCGCCGCGTCAAGGCGATGCCGCTGCCGCCGGAGCACCAGTGGGTGACCACCGAGGGCGCCGACGTCCGCGCGCTGCCCGGCGGACTGTCCAACACCACGCACGGCGAGGACGTCGTGCGCGGCATCGGCTACGCCGTCGGCATCAAGAACGTCGGCTTCTCCGAGGGCTTCGACGACTACTCCACCGCCCGCGTCCGCATGGAGGTCGTCGGCGGCGAGCCGGTCGCGACCGTGCACACCGCGATGGCGGAGGTCGGCCAGGGCGGCATCACCGTCCACGCGCAGATCGCCCGTACCGAGCTGGGCGTCGAGCAGGTCACCATCCACCCGGCGGACACCCAGGTCGGCTCGGCGGGCTCCACCTCCGCCTCCCGCCAGACCTATGTCACCGGCGGCGCGGTGAAGAACACCTGCGAGCACGTGCGCGAGCAGGTCCTGGAGCTGGGCCGCCGCAAGTTCGGCACCCATCACCCGGCGTGGGCCACCGCCGAGCTCGTCCTGGAGAGCGGCAAGGTCGTCACCGACGGCGGCGAGGTGCTCGCCGACCTCGTGGACGTCCTGGAGGGCGAGGCCGTCGATCTGGAGCTGGAGTGGCGGCACCGCCCCACCGAGGCGTTCGACCTGCGTACCGGCCAGGGCAACGGCCACGTCCAGTACTCCTTCGCCGCGCACCGCGCGGTCGTCGAGGTGGACACCGGACTCGGCCTGGTCAAGGTCATCGAACTGGCCTGCGCCCAGGACGTCGGCAAGGCGCTCAACCCGCTCTCCGTCGTCGGCCAGATCCAGGGCGGTACGACGCAGGGCCTCGGCGTCGCGGTGATGGAGGAGATCATCGTCGACCCGAAGACCGCGAAGGTGCGCAACCCCTCCTTCACGGACTATCTGATCCCCACCATCCTCGACACGCCGACCATCCCGGTCGACGTGCTCGAACTCGCCGACGAGCACGCCCCGTACGGGCTGCGCGGCATCGGCGAGGCCCCCACCCTGTCGTCCACCCCGGCCGTCCTCGCGGCGATCCGGAACGCGACCGGGCTCGAACTGAACAGGACTCCGGTCCGTCCGGAGCACCTCACCGGTACATAGCCGCTCCGGCCGGGCAGCCGTACGCGGTGCCGGTCACCGCCGTACGGCTGCCCCGCCGCAGGCGCCTGGGCCGTCCCCCGGGTCGTGCAGCCGATGTTCCATCCCAAATCTCGCGGCGCGGTGCGCGCGTGACGCGAGGGCCCCTATGAACCTTGGGAGTAAGGCACCATGACCCAGCAGTTCCTGGAGCCGAAGACCACGGCGGAAGACGCGGGCGCCGGCTCGCGGCAGCCCGCCGGCCGGTCCTGGCTCGACCGGTACTTCCACATATCCGACAGAGGGTCGACGGTCGCGCGCGAGGTGCGCGGCGGCATCACCACCTTCATGGCGATGTGTTACATCCTCCTGCTCAACCCCCTCATCCTGGCCACGCCGGACGTCGAGAAGACCACCCTGGCGAGCGCCGGGGTGGTGACGGCCACGGCGTTCGGCGCGGCGGTCTGCACCCTGCTGATGGGCTTCGTCGGCAAGGTGCCGCTGGCCCTGGCCGCCGGGCTGAACGTGTCCGCGGCGCTGACCTCGCAGGTCGTCCCGTACATGACGTGGCCGCAGGCGATGGGCATGTGTGTGCTGTACGGCGTCGTCATCATGCTCCTGGTGGTCACCGGCCTCCGCGAGATGATCATGAACGCCATCCCGCTGGCCCTCAAGCACGCCATCACCATGGGTATCGGGATGTTCGTCGCCCTGCTCGGCCTGGTGAAGGCCGGCTTCGTCGGCAAGGGCGCCGGCGGCCCCGTACAGCTCGGCCTGACCGGCGAACTCTCCGGCTGGCCGGTCCTCTTCTTCGCCGTCACGCTGCTGCTGATCTTCATGTTGCAGGCCCGCAACATCCCCGGCGCCATCCTCATCGGCATCGTCATCGGCACCGTCCTGTCCGTCCTCGCCACCAGCCTCGGCGGCCTGACCGACAAGGACTGGGGCGGCACCTCGCCCGAGCTGCACGGCAGCGCGGTGGCCGCGCCCGACTTCGGGCTCTTCGGACACGTGGAGTTCGGCGGCTGGGACCAGATCGGCGCGATCACCGTCGGCATGATCGTCTTCACTCTGGTGCTGGCCGGCTTCTTCGACGCCATGGCCACCATCATCGGCGTGGGTACGGAGGCCGAGCTCGCCGACGACAAGGGCCGGATGCCCGGCCTGTCCAAGGCGCTGTTCGTCGACGGCGCGGGCGGCGCGATCGGCGGTGTCGCGGGCGCGTCCGGCCAGACCGTGTTCATCGAGTCGGCCAGCGGCGTCGGCGAAGGCGCCCGTACCGGCCTGTCCTCGGTCGTCACCGGTCTGTTCTTCGCGGCCTGCCTCTTCTTCACCCCGCTCACCCAGCTCGTGCCCGCCCAGGTCGCCGCGGCCGCCCTCGTCGTCATCGGCTCGATGATGATGAGCGCCGCCAAGCACGTGGACTGGAGCGACCGATCCGTGTCGGTCCCGGTGTTCCTCACCGTGGCGCTGATGCCCTTCACGTACAACATCACCGCGGGCGTCGGCGCGGGCGTCATCGCCTACACCGCCATCAAGACCGCGCAGGGCAAGTGGCGGGAGGTCGGCGCCTTCATGTGGGTACTCAGCCTGATCTTCCTCGTCTACTTCGCGCTGCACCCGATCGAGAACTGGCTGGGCGTCAAGTAGCACCCGCCCCGCACCCACCCGTAAGGAGACCGACATGCTGGACATCGCCGACGAGCTGCACCGGTGGGCCCGGCAGGGACGCCCCTTCGCGGTGGCCACCGTCGTGGCCACCAGCGGCAGCGCGCCCCGCCAGCCCGGCGCCGCCCTGGCCGTCGACCGCGACGGCACGGCGATCGGGTCGGTCTCCGGCGGGTGTGTGGAGGGGGCGGTCTACGAGCTGTGCCTGGAAGCGCTCCGCACCGGGGAAACGGTGGTGGAGCGCTTCGGCTACAGCGACGAGGACGCCTTCGCGGTCGGCCTGACCTGCGGCGGCGTCATCGACATCCTCGTCACTCCGGTACAGCCGTACGGCGTGGACGAAACGGACGCACCGGGCACGCGGGGCACACCGGGTGACGGTGGCGCGGCCCGCGCGGAGGACGGTACGGGCCGCGCCGCCACCCTCACCGCCGCCCTGGCCGCCGCGGCCTCGGGCGAAGCCGCGGCGGTGGCCCGGGTCGTCGGCGGCCCGGCCCGCCTCCTGGGCGGCGCCCTGCTCGTACGCCCCGACGGCGGCGTCACCGGCACCCTCGGCGGCCACCCCGGCCTGGACCGCACCGCCGCCCACGAGACCCGCGCCCTGCTGGACGCCGGCCGCACCGCCACCGTCGAGATCGGCGCCGACGGCTCCCGCTGCGGCGAACCCGTCCGCCTCCTCGTCGAGACCTCCGTCCCCGCCCCGCGCATGATCGTCTTCGGCGCCATCGACTTCGCCGCAGCCCTCGTACGCGCCGGAAAGTTCCTCGGCCACCACGTCACCGTCTGCGACGCCCGTCCCGTCTTCGCCACCCGCGCCCGTTTCCCCGACGCGGACGAGGTCGTCGTCGACTGGCCGCACCGCTACCTCGAAACCCAGGAACTCGACGCCCGCACCGCCCTGTGCGTCCTCACCCACGACGCCAAGTTCGACGTCCCCCTCCTGGAACGCGCCCTGCGCCTCCCCGTCGCCTACGTCGGCGCCATGGGCTCCCGCCGCACCCACCTGGACCGCCTCGCCCGCCTCCGCGCCATCGGCCTGACCGAACTCGAACTCAACCGCCTGCGCTCACCCATCGGCCTCGACCTCGGCGCCCGCACCCCCGAGGAGACGGCCCTGTCCATCGCCGCCGAGATCGTCGCCAACCGCCGCGGCGGCACCGGCACCCCCCTGACCGGCGCCCACACCCCTATTCACCACGACCACCCCGCGCCCCTGGACCGCATAGGGCCGGCTTCGGTGGCGTGAGGGGGCGGAGCCGACGGCTGCGGTGATTCCGCGGGCTGATCAGGACGGCGAGCACAGCGGTCAGAAGGGGCACCAGGAGCGCGGCGCGGTACGCGGTGAGGAGACCGCCGTCGCCGGGGGCCGTGGCGGCGCCCGCGACGGCCGTGGCGACAGCGGTGGCAGCCGACAGGCCCAGCGCGGCGCCGAACTGCAAGGACGTGTACAGAAGCCCGGCGGCCAGACCCTGTTCGTGCTCGGCGACACCCTCCGTCGCGGTGATCGTGAGCGGCCCGTGGACCAGCGCGAAGGCGATGCCGATCAGCAGGAGGCTCGGGAACATCGCGGCGTACGCGCGGTCCATGCCGAGCGGCAGGAAGGCGGCGTACGCGACGACCGCCAGCAGCAGGCCGCCCAGAATCACCCGCGCGGTGCCGAACCGCCGGACCAGCCGGGGCGTCAGAACGGGCGCGAGGACCACGTCGGCACCCATGGCCAGCATCGCGAAACTCGTCTGCAGCGTGGACCAGCCGCGCAGTTCGCGCAGGTAGAGCACGGCGATGAACTGGAACCCGAAGAAGCCGGCGGTGAACAGCAGCCCGGTCAGGCCGGCGCGGACCAGCGAGCGCGTACGGAAGATGCCCGGCCGCACCAGCGGCGCCGCCGACCGGCGTTCGATCAGCACGAACGCGAGCAGGAGGACGAGAGCGGCGGCGAAGGTGGCCAGGGTCCGGACCGGCGGGGCGTGCGAGGCGCGCTCGACGGTCAGGACGAACAGGAGGATCGCGCCGGTGACGGTGACAGCGCCGGGGAGGTCCAGCCGGGGGCGTGGCGTCGCACGCGTCCCGGCCGCACGCACCTCTTTCGCGCGTATCGCCTCCGTACGCGGAATGAGCGGCAGCCCCGCGGCGAGGATCACGGCCGCCAGGACGACCGGCGCGAAGAACACCCACCGCCAGTCGGCCGCCGTGAGCAGGCCCCCGGCGACCAGCCCGACGGAGAAGCCGCCGCCCCCGGTGCCCGAGTAGACCAGCAGGGCCTTGGTGCGCTGCCGCCCCGCGGGAAAGCCGGTGGTGATGACGGACAGCCCGGCGGGCATCATGAACGCGGCGCAGGCACCCGTCACGAACCGGGCCAGGACGAGCGTCCACCCGTCGCCCGCGATGCCGCCGAGGCCCGAGAAGACGAGGAAGACCGCGAGCGGCAGCAGGAACATCCGCCGCCGTCCGAACAGGTCGGCCGCCCGCCCGCCGAGCAGCATGAAGCCGCCGTAGCCGAGCACGTACGCGCTCATCACCCACTGCAACGCGCCGGTGGACAGCCCGAGATCGGCCCGGATCGACGGCAGCGCCACGTTCAGCATGGCGATGTCGATGCCCTCCAGGAAGATCGCTCCGCACAGCACCAGCAGCACGCCCCAGCTCCGGCCGCTCATACGGTCGCCGTCCCCGGGCGCCAGGGTGGCGGTGGTGAGGTCCATGGTCGGTGCTCCCTGTGCCGGTCGGTTACCTCTTGTTACCGACCGCATCTTCCGGCACCGTGAACCCCCATGGAAGAAGGCACTTCGAAGTCACCCGGGCACACCGGGGTAACCCGTCCGGCCGAGCCGTGCGACGACGGCGCGCACGGACCCGGCACGGCCCCCGGCGCCGCGTGCGACTACGACGCCCGGCAATGGGACGTACGGGAGGGCTGTGAGGTCCGGCAGATCCTCGACCGGGTCGCCGACAAGTGGTCGCTGCTCGTCATCGCGCTGCTGGACCGCCGCACGCTGCGCTTCACCGAACTGCGCCGCGAGGTCGACGGCATCAGCCAGCGGATGCTGACGGTCACACTGCGCCAGCTCGAACGCGACGGCCTCGTCCGCCGTACCGTGCACGCGGTCGTCCCGCCCCGGGTCGACTACGAGCTGACGCCCCTGGGCGCGACCCTGCACGACACCATCCAGGCGCTGGTCACCTGGACCGAGGAGCACCAGGAAGAGATCGCCGAGGCCCGTGCCGCGTACGACCGCCGCGAACGGGACCAGGGGCCGGGGGAGGGCTGACGGAGGGGCCACTTCAGCGCGCCGCGTGCAGCTCCAAGTCGACGGCCAGCGCCCGGTGGTCCGTGTCCGGCAGGTCCAGGAAGCGGGCCGCGCGGGGGCGCAGGGCGCCGCTGACCAGGACGTGGTCGATCTGGGCGCCCAGCACGGGAGTGGTGCGGGCGGGCCAGGTCGGGGTGCGGGGGCTGCCGGTCCGCTCGGCGCTGTCGTGCAGGCCGGTGTCCAGGACGGCCCGGAAGGCGGCGTGGTCCTGGGAGGAGTTGAAGTCGCCCGCGATGACGAGAGGTTCGCGGCCGCGGGTGGCCGCCAGGTCGCGGAGGCGGCCGAGTTCGGTGCGCCAGGTGGCCAGGGAGGCGGGCAGCGGCGGCATCGGGTGGGCGACCTGGAAGCGCAGGCGGTGGCCTCGGACGGTGACGGACGCGCGGGGCATGGCGAGTTCGCCCGCCACCGCGCCGTCCGTGCGCAGCGGGAACCGGCTCAGTACGGCGGAGCCCTCGGACGCGCCGTGTCCGGCGAGGAGGCGGAAGGGGTAGGCCGCGCGGACGGCGGGGGAGTCCAGGGCGGCGGCGCAGCGCTCCGGGTCGCACTCCTGGACCGCGACGAGGTCGGGGCTCTCCCGGCGCAGCGTGGCCAGCAGTCCGTCCGTGGCGCGGCCGAATTCGAGGTTCGCGGTGAGGACGCGGAGGCGGGCGAGGGGCTCTCCGCGCGGCGCGGGGGCGTCGTCGCCGTACGGCCGGACGAACGCCGTCAGGCCGAGCAGTACGGCGGCGGCCCAGAACAGTCCGGGCCGCCAGCGCGCCGCGAGGGACAGTGCCAGGGCGAGCGCGGCGGGCACCAGCAGCCAGGGCAGGAAGGCGAGCAGTTGCGGTACGGGCGTCACGCCGTCCGAACCGGCGGCGCGGAAGACGAGGGGAACGGTGGCGGTGAGGAGGAGGGCGCCCGCGACGGCCGTGGCCGCCCGCCGCCGTGATGCCGTGCCGGTCGCAACGGCCGTGGCATTTCCCGTCCCCATAGGACGATGATGCCGTACCGGAGGGCGGGTGCGAGGTGAATCACACCGGTGCTTGGGAAATTCTTGGCCGAAAGGGGGAGAGGCCGGCGGGCCGGGTATGGCATTATTCGGTGGTGCGGGTGCCGGAACGCGCGGCGCCCGGGTTTGTGTCCGCGCGAGCAAGGAGGTGATCGGGATGAGTCCCGAAGGAAGTCCTTGCCGCAGCGTTGCAGTGTGCTGACTGCTGAATTCCCCGTGAGCTGACACCGGTGCCCTGCAAGGGGCCGGTGTACCGCCGCGCTGTGGGCCACTACCGCTGAGAAGTGCCGGATGTCCGCTGCCGGAAGCCGCCGAGCGTGGCGATGACGGCGGCCGCCGGTGTGCGCTGCCCCCGGCTGCTCCTGCTCCGCGCTCTGTATTTCCGTTCCCTTTTCCGTGTGCCGCGCACAACGCCCGGCGCGCGGAAATGCGTACGGCTGTGCCGTGGTGCTTTTCGGCGTGCGCGCACTCTCTTTCCTTTCCCGTGATTCCACATCACCGATAACGCAATTCCCTGTGCCGGGGCCCCGCGCCGCCCGGTCATGCCGTCATGCCCGCATGCCGTCATGGCCCCATGCCGCCGCGCCCCCGCACGGAGGGAGGTTCTGTCATGACCGATCTGCTCACCCCCGAGAAGCTCGCTCCGCCGGGCCGCCGCCCGTGCCGCCGGGAGCGGAAGGCCGCCGAACTGGCGGCCCGCACCCGCGCCGTCGGCGAGCACCTGGCCGCCATCAGCGCGCGCCCGGCGTCCGGGGTCCTCCAGGACCTGCGCACCGGACGCGACGGCCTGCTCCAGGAGAACGCCGAGGCCCGCCTGGAGCACGACGGCCCCAACGTCATCGCGCACGAGCGTCCGCCGCGCTGGTACGCGCAACTGGCGAAGGCGTTCTGGAACCCGTTCATCCTCGTGCTCACGGGCCTGGCCGCCGTCATGTACGTGCAGTGGCTCCAGGCCGCCGACGAGGAGCCCTTCGACCCCAAGATCCCGATCCTCGGCGCGATGGTGCTGATCAGCGCACTGCTGCGGTTCTGGCAGGAGTACCGCTCGGGCAGCTCCGCCGCCGCGCTGCGCGCCCTGGTCACCACGACCACCGCCGTACAGCGCCGGGCCGCCCGTACGCAGGCTCCGGCCACCGTGGAGGTGCCGGTGGCGGACGTCGTGCGCGGCGATGTCGTCGTGCTGGCCGCCGGTGACCTCGTACCGGCCGACCTGCGACTGCTGTCCGCCAAGGACCTCATGGTCGCCCAGGCCGCGCTCACCGGCGAGTCGCTGCCCGTCGCCAAGGCCGACACCCGGGCCGAGGACGGCGGTCAGCACACGACCGCCGACCCGGTGGAGGCGGACAACCTGGCGCTGGCGGGCACCTCCGTCACCTCCGGCACCGCGACCGGCGTGGTCGTCGCCACCGGGCGGGACACCTACTTCGGGTCGATGGCCGGTTCGCTGGCGGGCGAGCGCCCGGAGACCAGCTTCGACGCCGGGGTGAAGAAGGTCAGCTTCCTGCTGATCCGTTTCATGCTGGTGATGGTGCCGCTGGTGTTCGCCGTCAACGGCCTCACCAAGGGCGACTGGGCCGAGGCTGTCACCTTCGCGGTGGCCGTCGCGGTGGGCCTGACGCCCGAGATGCTGCCGATGGTGGTCACCACCAACCTGGCGCGCGGCGCGGTCGCCATGGCGAAGCGCAAGGTCGTCGTCAAGCGCCTGAACGCCATCCAGAACCTCGGCGCGATGGACGTGCTGTGCACGGACAAGACCGGCACCCTGACCGAGGACCGCGTCGTCCTGGACCGCTACCTCGACGTACGCGGCCACGAGGACGGCGAGGTGCTGGAGTACGCCTACCTCAACAGCCACTTCCAGACGGGGCTGCGCAACCTCATGGACCAGGCCGTCGTCGACCGGATGCACGAGGCCGAGGAGGTGGTCGTCGACGCGCGGTTCACGCTGGTCGACGAGGTCCCCTTCGACTTCGCGCGGCGCCGGATGTCGGTGGTGCTGCGGCGCGACGACCTCGACGGGCCGGCCGCCGAACACCTCCTCGTCACCAAGGGCGCGGTGGAGGAGGTCCTCGCACTGTGCACCCACCTCACCGACGGCGGGCAGCGGCTGGAGCTGACCGACGCACTGCGCCGGCAGGTCGCCCTGACCGCCGAGAACCACAACCGGCAGGGCCTGCGGGTCCTGGCGGTGGCGACCCGTACGCTGCCCGCCACCCGCGAGACGTACGGCGTCGCCGACGAGGCGGAGCTGACCCTGCGCGGCTTCCTGGCCTTCCTCGACCCGCCGAAGCGGGACGCCGCCGAGGCCCTGCGGGCGCTGGCCGGCAGCGGCATCGCCGTCAAGGTCGTCACCGGCGACAACGAGCTGGTCGCGGCGCGGGTGTGCGCCGACGTCGGTATCGAGGCGGGCACCGTCGTCACCGGGCCGTACCTCGATCTGCTCGACGAGCCGGAGCTGGCCGCCCTGGTCCGTACGACGACCGTGTTCGCCAAGGTCAACCCCGTGCAGAAGGCAAGGATCGTCCGCGCGCTGCAGGGCGCCGGACACACCGTCGGCTTCCTCGGCGACGGTATCAACGACGCCGCGGCGCTGCGCGAGGCGGACGTCGGTGTCTCGGTCGACACCGCCGTGGACCTCGCCAAGGAGTCCGCCGACATCATCCTGCTGGAGAAGGACCTGACCGTTCTCGGACAGGGCGTCCTCCAGGGGCGCCGGACCTTCGGCAACACCATCAAGTACATCAAGATGACGGCTTCCTCGAACTTCGGCAACGTCTTCTCGGTGCTGGCCGCCTCCGCCTTCCTGCCGTTCCAGCCGATGCTCGCCACCCAACTGCTCGTACAGAACCTCTGCTACGACATCTCGCAGCTCGCCACCCCCTGGGACCGGATGGACGAGGAGTACGTGCGCAAGCCGCGGACCTGGGACGCCCGGGGCATCGGACGCTTCATGCTCGTCCTGGGACCGACCAGCTCGGTCTTCGACATCACCACCTTCCTGCTGATGTGGCACGTCTTCGGGGCGAACAGCGAGGCGCACCAGGCGCTGTTCCAGTCCGGCTGGTTCGTCGAGGGGCTGCTGACACAGACGCTCGTGGTGCACATGCTGCGCACCCGCAGGATCCCGTTCGTACGGTCCCGGGCCACCCGGCCCGTCCTGCTGATGACCGCCCTGGTCATGGCGTTCGGCATCGCCCTGCCGTTCTCGCCGCTCGCCCCGGCGCTCGGCCTGACGGCACTGCCGCTGAGCTATTTCCCGTGGCTGGCCGGGACGCTGCTGGCGTACTGCCTGCTGACCCAGGGAGTGAAGACCTGGTACATCCGCCGGTTCAACACCTGGCTGTGAACCGCCGATGGAGAAGGCCGACAGAGCAAGCCGGAGCAGGGGCCCGCCTCCGGGCGGCCCCGCACCGGCGCACGGAGGAGGAGCGCGGATCATGGTGAACGAGTGGCAGCTGGCCGGCAACATCGCCGCCGGCCTGGGTTTCGGCGCGGTCATCGGCCTGGAACGGCAGTGGCGCGCCCGGATGGCGGGACTGCGCACCAACGCGCTGGTCGCCGCCGGCGCCGCGCTGTTCGTCCTGCTGTCCCAGTACGGCTTCGCGGCCGCGACCAGCACCACCGGCTACGACGGATCGCGGGTCGCCGCGCAGATCGTCTCCGGCATCGGCTTCCTCGGCGCCGGCGTCATCATGCGCGACGGACTGAACGTACGCGGCCTGAACACCGCCGCCACGCTGTGGTGCTCGGCCGCGGTCGGCGCCCTGGCGGGCACCGGGCTGTACGTGGTCGCGGCGCTCGGCACGGCCGGGGTGGTCGGCGCGAACCTGGTGCTGCGGCCGCTCGGCCGGCGGATGGACCGGGAGCCGGGCGGCGGCGCGGAGGTCGCGACCGACTACTACTTCGAGGCGGTGTGCCTGGAAACCGAGGAGGCGCACATCAGGACGCTGGTCGTACAGGCCGTCACCCGGCCCGGCTTCCGGCTGCGGGCGGTGCACAGCCGCGACGAAGGCGCCGAACGGCCGGACGGCGGGACGCCGCCGAGGGTCACCGTCGCCGCCGAGCTGACCACCGAGCGGCGCGACGACAGCCTCCTCGAAGAGGCGGTCAGCCGCCTGTCGCTGGAGCCCGCGGTGTCGGCCGTGAGCTGGACCGTCCTGAACAACCCGGACGGCGGCGAGGGGGACTACGACGAGCCGTACGGTGCGGACTACGGCGACCGCGGGCGGCACGGGCGCCGCCACCGGGTGCGGGACTTCTTCTCGGGGACGGGCGGTCCGGCCGGGCCCGGTGGCCCGTCGCGTAAAAACGGGTGACGGCGCGCGGGGCCCGGCGTTACCGTCCCTGAGGTGACCACGGACATCCGGGGCATCCCCGAAGCTCACGTCGACCGGGCACTCGACCTCGCGCACCTCGCCTTCCACGTGACGGCCGGTGACGCCACCCGCAAGCGCCAGCGCGAACTGCTGCTGAACTGCGAGCGGGTGGGGGCGTACGACGACGAGGAGATCGTCGGCTTCGCCGCGGCACACCGCCTGGGCCTCTCCGTGCCGGGCGGCGAACTGCCCGTCGCCGAACTGGACTTCGTCTCGGTCGCGCCCACCCACCGGCGGCGCGGCGTGCTGACCGGCATGATGGGCGAACTGTGGCGCCGCTGCGCCGCCGACCACCGGCCGCTGGCCTGCCTGTGGGCGTCGGAGGAAGCGATTTACGGCCGCTTCGGCTTCGGTCCCGCCACCGAGGCGTACGCCGTCGAGGTCAACACCACCCGGCCCCTGGCCCTGCGCATCACGCCCGACCGGCGCCCGCTGCGGCTGATCGCCCCGGCGGACGCCGTCACCCTACTCGCGCCGCTGTACGAGACGGGCCGGGCGCGGCGCGGCGGACGGCTCTCCCGCAGCGAGGCGTGGTGGCGGCGCGCGGTGCGCGCCGACGACGAGGACGGTGACGACGCCAAGGGCGGCCCGGCGCGCGTCGTCGTCCTCGGCGACAAGGACGCGCCCGCCGTCGGGTACGTCGTCTACCGGGTGGGGGAGAAGGGCATCGTCACCGTCGAGGAACTGGAGGCGGACGACGCGCCGGCCGCCGCCGCCCTCTGGTCCTACCTCGCCTCCATCGACCTGACGCGCAAGGTACAGGCATGGGCGGTCGCCCCCGACGACCCGCTGCTGCACTTCGCCGCCGACCGCGACCAGGTACGCGTCACCGGCCAGTGGCCCGCGATGTGGCTCCGGCTGGTGGACGTGGCACGGGCCCTGACCGCCCGCTCCTGGGCCGCCCCCGTCGACCTCGTACTGGAGATACGCGACGCCACCCTGCCCGCCAACGCCGGCCGCTTCCGCCTGACCGCGGACCCGTCCGGTACCGCCTTCGGGCCGACCGGCGACCCGGCCGACCTGGCCCTGGACGTACGGGACCTGTCGGCCTGCTACCTCGGCGGCGTCCGGCTGCGGCGGTTGGTCCACGCCGGGCTGGTCGAGGAACGCACGCCCGGCACGGCCCGGGTGCTGGACGCCGCGCTGGAGACGGAGTACCTGCCGTTCGCCGGTGAAGGCTCCTGAGCCGAGAAGGGCCGAGGACGGCCGAGGACGGCTGGAGACGGTTGACGACCGCTGAGGGCGGCGCGGTGGCCGGAAGCGGAGCACCGTGCCGCACCCCGCCGTTTGGGTGAGGTGCGGCCGGGCACCCGGCGCCGTGTTCCGAGTCCCGATCGCGCGAAGGAGCGTTCCATGACCGACATCTGGGGCTACCCGGCCGGCGCCGGCCACACGGCCGGTACGGACCTCGCGGGCTACAAGGTCGAGGCCACGGACGGCCATATCGGCAAGGTCGACAAGCACTCCGACGAGATGGGCTCCGCCTGGATCGTGGTCGACACCGGAGTCTGGATCTTCGGCAAGCACGTCCTGCTGCCGGCCGGCGTCATCGCGTCCGTCGACACCGCCGAGCGCAAGATCTACGTCTCCCGCACCAAGGAAGAGATCAAGAACTCCCCGGAGTTCGACAAGGAGAAGCACCTCGGCAACCCGGACTACCACCAGCAACTCGGCTCGTACTACCAGCCGCACCACGAGTGACCGGCCCGGCCTGACCTGTCGCCGGCCGAGGGCGGGGCTCTCGTGCCCCGTCCTCGGCCGTGCTGTGTCCAGTCCAGCCCAGCCCCGCCCTCCCGTGGCGCGCTCACACAGCGGGCAGGTGTGCCTCGGCGAAGGCGACGGCGTCGGCGACGGCTCGGTCGGCGGCGGGCAGGTGACCGGTGAGCAGATGCCACACGTGTCCCATCCCCGGTGCGACGTCCAGACGGACGGACACGGCGTCCTCGGCCAGCTTGGCGGCCAGTCGGACGGCGTCGCTGAGCATGACCTCGTGACCGCCGACCTGGATCAGGACCGGCGGCAGCCCGCGGGTGTCGGCGAAGACGGGGGAGGCCAGCGGGCTGCTCGGCGGGGCGCTGCCCAGGAAGACGTCCGCGGCACGGCGCAGCCCCGCACGGCTGACGGACGGATCGACGCCGTCGAGGGTGCGCATCGTCGCCCCCGTATGTTCGAGGTTCGCCCAGGGCGAGACGGCGATCGAGGCGGCCGGCCGGGGAAGTCCCCGGTCGCGAGCCGCGACGAGGACGCTGACCGCCATCGCGCCGCCGGCCGAGTCGCCGGCGAACACCACGTTCTCGGGCGCGGCGCCCTGCTTCAGCAGCCAGCCGTAGGCCGTGACGGCGTCGTCGACGGCGGCGGGGAAGACCGCCTCGGGCGCGAGCCGGTAGTCCGGCACCAGAACGCGGGCGCGCAGCCGCCGGGCGAGTTCGCCGGTCAGCCCACGGTAGCCCTGCGGGTCGCCGACGAGGTAGGCACCGCCGTGCAGGTAGACCAGGTACCGGCCGGGGACGGCGTCCGCGGGGACCGCCGACTCGGCGGGCACCCCGTCGGCGTCCACCGGGGTGAACGTCACGCCGTCCGGCGCCGGAAAGCAGTCCTGGAAGAACTGCCGGTAGGCGAGCCGGACGTCCTCCAGGCTGTCGGGCCCCTGCCCGGCGGCCGCGTCGAGGACGCCGCTGCTGCGAGCCGCCCATTCCCGGTAGAACGCGGGGACATCGATCGTGACCATACTGGTCCTCCTCCTGCGCAGACGCACCGCGGCCGCGTTCCGGCCGCCCCGCGAGTCTCGGACCTTCACATCGATGGGAAGGTCAAGCGGAGGGCCGGAAGCGGAGCCGTAGGCTCAGGCGCATGAGGATCGGAGAGTTGGCAGAGCGCACCGGCACCTCCCGGCGTCTGCTGCGCTACTACGAGGAACAGCGGCTGATCACGCCGGGACGGTCCGGCAACGGCTACCGTGCGTACGAGGAAGCACACGTGGGCCGCGTACTGCAGATCAAGGGACTCCTCGACGCCGGGCTGCCGACCCGGATCATCCGGCAGATCCTGCCCTGCCTGGCCGAGCCCCGGAGCATCCACTTCGACGATCTGACACCGGAGATGACGGGCATTCTGGAGCAGGAACACGATCAGCTCAGCCGGCGCATCGACTGCCTGACCCGCAACCGGGACGCGATCGCCGACTACCTGCGGACGGTACGGGGCATGCGGGCCGCCGCCGGTTCCCCCGGCCGGGCGGACTGACCGACAGCCACGGCCCCGCAGGAACCGCCACCCGGCTCACGGCAGCAGCCCCGCCCGGCGCGCCGCCACCACCGCCTGGAGCCGCGAGTGCACCCCCAGCTTGCGCATGGCGGACCGCAGGTAGCTCTTGACCGTCTCCGGGCGCAGGCCCAGCCGTTCCGCCGTCATCGCGTTGGTCGCGCCGGAGGCCACGCACGCCAGGACGTCCACCTCGCGCGGCGCCAGCACCGGGCCGTCCGGCCGGCCGTGCCCGCCCGGCGTCCGGCCGTGCCCGTCGCCCGTACGGCCGCGCCCGGGAGCGGACGCCGCCGCCAGCCGTCCGCACGCCGCCAGCAGCTCGTGCCGCAGCACCGGGTCGGCGACGCGCTGGGCCAGACCCCGCAGGTCGCCGTGTGCCTCCCGGACCTCCTCCCAGGCCGCCGGATCGGCGGCCGCGGGCTGCCGGGCGACCGACAGCAGCCGCTGCGCCTCGTCCTGGAGCAGCAGGGCC
This sequence comes from Streptomyces sp. NPDC026394, assembly GCF_055567735.1. Lineage (NCBI taxonomy): Bacteria > Bacillati > Actinomycetota > Actinomycetes > Kitasatosporales > Streptomycetaceae > Streptomyces > Streptomyces sp. NPDC026394. Next base: position 145,182 of record NZ_JBVHPX010000017.1, on the reverse strand, counting down.
TGCTCCAGCTCGCGGGCCGCTTCCATCGCGGCGGACAGCGGGCGGTCGCCGAGCTGTACGGGGTGGCGCAGCGCCCCGTACAGCACCCCGCGCACCCGCCGCCGCACGACGACCGGCACCGCGAGCACGGAACACAGTCCCTCGGCCGCCACGGCGGCGTCGTACTCGTGGCTGATGACGGCGGACGCGTGGTAGTCGGTCACCGCGAAGGGGCGGGTGAGCTCGGCCGCCTTGCCGCCGAGGCCGTTGCCGTGCCGGACGGCCAGGCCGTGCAGCGCTGCGGTTCCGGCACCCGTCAGCTCGCTGATGCGGTAGCGGCCGGTGCCGTCCCGCAGCCCGCCGAACGCCACCGGCAGCCCGCTCGTCCGCCGCAGCCGCAGCAGCGCCGCCCGTACGTCGGCGGACCCGCCGCACTCCGATTCGACCCGCACGCCGAAACCTCCGCTTCCCCCCGTTCGGGGGTGGTGAGACCTGCGTCACTGATTACACGATGGCGGTAGGCGGTGCGGCAATGAGGAGGACACATGGCGGACACGGATACGACAGGTGCGACGGGTGGTACGGACGGTATGGGTGGGGTTAAGGGGGTTACGGAAGTGACGGGAGAGAGGACGTCCTCGGGTCCCACCGCCGAGTTCCGCGCGGCGCGGGACTTCCTCCTCCGCCACCGCGAGGACTACGACGCCGCCCGCGCGGGCTTCACCTGGCCCCGCCCCGCGTACTTCAACTGGGCGCTGGACTGGTTCGACCACATCGCCGACGGCAACGGCCGCACCGCCCTGCACATCGTCGAGGAGGACGGCACCCACACCCGCCGCACCTTCGACGAACTGCGCCGCGTCTCGGACCGGGCCGCCAACTGGCTGGCCGCGCAGGGCGTGCGCGCCGGCGACCGGATCGTGGTCATGCTCGGCAACCAGGCCGAGCTGTGGGAGACCGCCCTCGCGGCGATGAAGCTGCGCGCCGTCGTCATCCCCGCCACCCCGCTGCTCGGCCCGCTCGACCTGGCCGACCGCGTCGAGCGGGGCCGGGCCCGGCACGTGCTCGTACGGGCCGCGGACACCGGCAAGTTCGCCGGCGTGCCCGGCGACTACACCCGGATCGCGGTGGGCGGGGACGCCGGGACGGCCGCCGCGGGCTGGCTCGCCTACGAGGACGCGTACACCGCCCCCGAGACGTACGAGCCCACGGGCCCCACCCGGGCCGACGACCCCCTGATGCTCTACTTCACCTCCGGCACCACGGCCCGCCCGAAACTCGTCGAGCACACCCACACGTCCTACCCCGTCGGCCACTTGGCGACGATGTACTGGATCGGCCTGAAACCCGGCGACGTCCACCTGAACATCTCCTCACCCGGTTGGGCCAAGCACGCCTGGTCCAATCTCTTCGCCCCCTGGAACGCCGAAGCCACCGTCTTCATCCACAACTACACCCGCTTCGACGCGGCCCGGCTGACGGCCGAGATGGACCGGGCCGGCGTCACCAGCTTCTGCGCCCCGCCGACCGTGTGGCGGATGCTCATCCAGGCCGACCTGACCGCGCTGAAGAACCCGCCGCGGGAGATCGTCGCGGCCGGCGAGCCGCTCAACCCGGAGATCATCGAACGGGTACGGGAGGCGTGGGGCGTCACCATCCGCGACGGCTTCGGGCAGACCGAGACCGCCGTCCAGGTCGCCAACACCCCGGGCCAGCCCCTCAAACCGGGCTCCATGGGCCGTCCCACCCCCGGCTTCGAGGTCGTCCTGCTGGACCCGGTCACCGGCGAGCCCGCCGACGAGGGCGAGATCGCCCTGGACCTGTCGGCCCGGCCGGTCGGACTGACCACCGGCTACCACGGCGACCCGGAGCGCACCGCCGAGGCGATGGCCGACGGCTACTACCGCACCGGCGACATCGGTTCGCGCGACGCCGACGGCTACATTTTCTACACGGGCCGGAGCGACGACGTCTTCAAGGCATCCGACTACAAGATCTCACCCTTCGAGCTGGAGAGCGCACTGCTGGAGCACGAAGCGGTCGCCGAGGCCGCCGTGGTGCCGGCGCCGGACCCGGTACGGCTGGCCGTACCCAAGGCGTACGTGGTGCTGGCGGCCGGCTGGGAGCCTGGACCGGAGACCGCGGCGGAGCTCTTCGCGCACTCCCGCGCGGTGCTCGCCCCGTACAAGCGGGTCAAGCGGCTGGAGTTCGCCGACCTGCCCAAGACGGTCTCGGGCAAGATCCGCCGTGTGGAACTGCGCGAGCGCACCGCCGAAGAGGGCGGCGGCGCCGCCGAGTACCGAGAGGAAGACCACCGATGACCGACATGAGCAGGCCGCCGAGCCACCCGCCGGGACCGCGGGAGAGCGGCACGGAGCGCCGCCCGGAGGCGTACGCGCGGGGGGAGAGCGACCGGCCGCTGCTCGACCGCACCATCGGCGCCGACCTGGACCGGGCGATCGGCCGGTTCGGCGACCGCGAGGCGCTGGTCGACGTGGCGGGCGGGCGCCGCTGGACCTACGCGGAGCTGGGCCGGGCGGTGGACGAGGTGGCGCTCGGGCTGCTCGCCAAGGGCGTCCGCAAGGGCGACCGGGTCGGCATCTGGGCGCCCAACTGCCCCGAGTGGGTGCTGGTGCAGTACGCCACCGCCCGCATCGGCGCCATCATGGTCAACATCAATCCCGCCTACCGGGTGCACGAATTGGCGTACGTGCTCAAGCAGGCCGGGATGAGCGTGCTGGTCTCCGCCGTCGCGCACAGGAGCAGCGACTACCGGCGGATGATCGAACAGGTGCGGGCCGAGAGCCGGGCCCTGCGCGACGTGGTCTACATCGACGACCCCACCTGGGACGGTCTGCTGGCCGCCGGCGCCGGGGTGCCGCGGGAGAAGCTCGCCGCCTGCGCGAAGGAACTGTCGCCGTACGACCCGGTCAACATCCAGTACACTTCCGGCACCACCGGCTTCCCCAAGGGCGCCACCCTCTCCCACCACAACATCCTCAACAACGGCTTCTGGGTGGGCGAGACGGTCGGCTACACCGAGCACGACCGGGTCTGTCTGCCGGTGCCCTTCTACCACTGCTTCGGCATGGTCATGGGCAACCTCGGCGCCACCTCGCACGGCGCCTGCATCGTCATCCCGGCCCCCGCCTTCGACGCGCCGGCCACCCTGCGGGCCGTCCAGGAGGAGCGCTGCACGTCCCTGTACGGCGTACCGACGATGTTCATCGCCGAACTGGACCACCCGGACTTCGCCTCGTACGATCTGTCGTCGCTGCGCACCGGCATCATGGCGGGCTCGCCGTGTCCCGAGGAGGTGATGCGGCGGGTCGTCTCCGAGATGCACATGGCCGAGGTCTCCATCTGCTACGGCATGACCGAGACGTCCCCGGTCTCCACCCAGACCCGGCGCGACGACGACCTGGCGCACCGCACCGGCACGGTGGGCCGGGTGCTGCCGCACATCGAGGTCAAGGTGGTGGACCCGGCAACCGGCGCGACGGTACCGCGCGGCGAGCCGGGCGAACTGTGCACCCGCGGCTACAGCGTGATGCTGGGCTACTGGGAGGAGCCGGAGCGCACCGACGAGGCGATCGACGCGGAGCGCTGGATGCACACCGGCGACCTCGCGGTGATGAACGACGACGGGTACGTGCGGATCGTCGGCCGCATCAAGGACATGATCATCCGGGGTGGTGAGAACGTCTACCCGCGCGAGATCGAGGAGTTCCTCCACACCCATCCCAAGATCGCGGACGTGCAGGTGGTCGGCGTCCCGGACGCCAAGTACGGCGAGGAGATCGCCGCCTGCGTCATCCTGCGCGACACCGCGGACGGGCTCACCCGCGACGAGCTGGCCCGCTTCTGCCGCTCCCGCCTGGCGCACTACAAGGTGCCGCGGTACGTACACGTCCTCGACACCTTCCCGATGACGGTCAGCGGCAAGGTCAGGAAGATCGAGCTGCGGGAGCGGCTGGCGGCGCGGCTGACGCCGGAACCGGAGGCCGCGGCCGCACCGGCCGTCGCTCCGGAACCGTCCGGTCCCGTCGAAGCGGCGCACACCTGACGGCCGGACGCAACGGCCGGCACGGCCGGGCCGCGCGCCCTGGGATCAGGCGTGGCCCGGCCAGTCCAGCACGAGCTGCTGCGCACGCGGCAGCCGCGCGACGATGAGGTCGTACGAGTCCTCGATCATGTCCAGGACCAGCCGGTCGTCCAGTGTCCCTGTCAGTGAGACGGTGTTCCAGTGCCGCTTGTTGAGGTGGTGGCCCGGCACGACCTCGGGGTGCGCGGCCCGCAGCCGCTCCGCCAGGTCCGGATCGCACTTCAGGCTCACACTCAGCGGCCCGGCGTCCAGGCTGCTCAACGCGAAGATCTTCCCGCCGACCTTGAACGTGCACACCTCCTGGTTCCGGGGGAACGGGAACTCCTCGACCGCCCCGTTGAAGCCCAGGCAGACGGCCCGCAGCCGCTTCGCATCGAACATGCGGCCATTATCGCGCGCGAGCGGCACGGAAATGCGTGCGCACGGCGCGAGCCTCACGGCGCGGGCGGCAGCGGTACGGCGGTCAGAACGGCGGAAACCAGCACCACCGCGGCCAGCGCCACCACCTCCGCACGGGCCGGTCCGGTCGCCGCCCCCGGCAGCGCCACCTCCCGCCGCAACCGTCTGCGGGCTACCAGCGCCAGCCCGCTCACCACCAGGACGAGCACGAGTTTGACCAGCAGGACACGGCCGTACGCCGTGCCGAACGTCTCCGCGAGCGGCAGCCGGCGCAGTGTGCTGCACACACCGGTCACCGTGATCGCGGCGAACAGCAGCGCCGCCGGCCGCGCGTACCGCAGCAGCAACTCCCGCCCCGCCGCCGCGTCGTGCCGCCAGTGCCACCGGATCCGCAGCACGTGCAGCAGGCCGCCGGCCCACAGTGCCGTCGAGGTCAGGTGGGCGAGGGTGAGCGCGACGCCGATCTCCGGCGTGTCCGTCTCGGGGTGGGCCCGCAGCGCCTCGCCGATGACGACGGCGGCCAGCGGAACACCCGCCCATCCCGGACGGCCGGAGGCGGCACACAAGGCGGCGAGCAGAAAGGCGTTGGCTTCCAGGAGGGCCGACAGGCCGGGCCGGGTGGCGTACGCGTCGACCAGAGCCGGCCCCGACAGCCCCGCCAGAGGCGATCCGCGCCCCGCGATCAGCAGCAACTGCCCCACGGCCACCGCCGCTCCCACCCACGCGGCCCGTTTCGACCAGCCCCGCGGCAACCCGGCCGACGCGCCCCGCACACCCCGCGCGAGCCACGCCCCGGCCAGCTCGCCGGCCTGCACGCACAGCGCGGCCAGCAGCACCGCCCGCAGCAGCGCGGTGCCCCCGTCCCCGGGCAATCGGATCTCGTACGACTCGTCGACCACGAGCCCCGTACCGAGCAGGGGCACCAGGACGGCGACGCAGCCCGCCGCGGTGACGGCACAGACCCGCCGAGCGGGGGAGAGGCGCGCGGGCGCCCTGTCCGCGCCGGACACACCGCCGCCGTCGCCGCCCGTCGCGACAGGTTCGGGGGTGGGCGGTGAGACCGGTTGACGTGGATTCATCCCGCGATGGTCCCCGTCAGCCGAAGCGCCGGGCAACAGGGACGCACCGGCGAGTCACGCGACCAGGCCACCGGCCTCCGGCCGCCCGAGTCAGCCACCCCCTGCTCGCGTCAACCGTCCCGCCGCATGCAGACCCGCTTCCACCGGTCCAGCCCCAGCTCCGCCTCCCGGCGCCGGATCTCGCGCAGGCCCAGGGTGAGATCGGTGTCGGCCAGGACACGGAAGCCGAGCCGGGCGTAGTACGGGGCGTTCCACGGCACGTCCGCGAAGGTGGTGAGGGTGACCGACGGCAGCCCGCTGTCCCGCCGGGCCCGCTCGATGAGCGCCCGGCCGAGCCCGCGCCGCGCGCCGTCCGGGTGGACGGACACCTGCTCGATGTGCGCGCAGCCGTCGACCGGCTCCCAGAGCAGGTACGCGAGCGGCACACCGCCCGGTGCCACCCCGGCACAGGCGACCAGCGCCCGCCCCGCCTCCTGACAGCGCGCCAACTCCGGCAGCGAAGGCGGCTCGTCGTCGGCGATCGGCCCCATGCCCACGGCACGGAACGCCTCCCCGGCCGCACGCTCGATGTCGCGCAGGACGGGGAGGTCGTCGGGCACGGCCGGGCGGACGACGGGGCGGGGCTCCATGACGTTCATGGACATACCGTCGCAGGTGTCCCGGCGCACGGCAGCCGATTTTCGGATGCGGTTCTGCCTGCGGACGTGTCCGCGAGGTCGAGCACGCTTTCCTCGCCACCGGAGTTCACCCGGTGCAGCAGAATCCCGACCTGGACCGCAGCCGCCGGCGCGCCCGGCGTTCCTCCACGGTGGACCACCGGGCCACGGAACGGTACCGGTGGTGCCGGGGGCCCACCTGGCGCGGACGGGAAGCGGCCGTGGCCTCCCGGGCGTGCGCCGCTTCGGCCGGGCTGCGGGCGCTGTACCCGAGATCGCGGACGACCACGGGACGCCAAGGGCCGCCCGCGGTCCGGCGTCCCCGTTCCGGCTGCGGGAAGGGGAACAGTGATGGGCGGTACGTGCCACGGGCCCCGTCGGTAACCCGCCAGGCACCTCCTGGCGGGTTACCGGAATCCAGGCCCGCGCGTTCGTCGCTCACGTACACGCCCCTGCCGCCCGCGGCAGCCCTGACGGTGTCGAGTCAGTGTTTGACGAGCCGGTCCGCCGAGCGCACCACGAAGCACAGCAGACCGGCCGTGAGCAGGGCCGCCACGGTGGCCACGGAGGCCACGGACCGGGGGTCGAGGCCGTGGCCGAGGGCCGCGTTCAGGACGAGGACGAGGCCGGTGACCGACACGAGCGGTCCGGCGGCGTACCACGCGGCGAACACGAACGGTCCCGGGCCGCCCATCGGAGTGGCGCCGCCGACGAACAGCAGGTCGGTACGGGCCGGTCCGCGGCACGCGCCGAAGACCGCCGCCGCCGCGAACGGCACCGCGCACAGCGGCATGAGCAGGAGCGTCCACGCCGCGCCGGCCACCGCGTACGGCACGGCCGCGAGCAGGCCCAGCAGCGCGCCGAGCACCGCGGGCACGATCGCGTGATGCAGCATCAGCGTCCGCAGCCGGAACGGGGACCAGGCCGCCCGCCGTACGTTGTCGGTCTCCAGGCGGGCCGGTTCGGCGAGGGCGCCGACCGCCGCGTAGCCGCACAGCAGTCCCACGGCCAGGCCGAGGACGCGTTTCTCGCCCGCCGTCGCCGCGCCGAGCCCCGCCGCCGAGGCGGCAGCGGCCGTCCAGGCGACGGCGCGGCCCAGCCTTCCGGGCGCGCGCAGCAGGGCCAGCAGGTCGCGCCAGACGACGACCAGGTGCCGGTTCCGCGGTGCCGGCAGGCGGACCCAGCGCTTCGGTTCGTCGCCGCCGGCCTCCAGGACAGCCAGCTTCGCGGCCCGCAGTTCCAGGGCGAACACCCCGGACGTGACGGCCGTGGCCGTCGCCGCGCGGCTGCGCAGTTGGGCGTTGGGTACGTGGGCGGCGTCCCGGTGGGCGTACCGGACGGCCGCGGCGGTCACGGCCGCGAGGAGCACGGTCGCAACCGGCCATCCGTGCGCCGGTCCGCCCGTCACGGACACCACCGGCTGCGCCGCCCAGCCCCACGGGCCGGACCACAGTTCGGCCCGTTCCAGGGGCGCCCAGCGGTGGCCGGCGCCGGCCAGGGCGGCCTGGCCCGCGCCGAGGGCGAGCAGCAGGGCCGCGGGTGCGGTCGCGCGCCGTACGTACGGTGCCAGGTGCGGCCCGCGCTCCACCGCCATGCCGAGTGAGACGGCCAGCAGCGGCAGACAGACCGCCGCCGGCAGCAGGGCCAGGAACCCACCGCCGAACGAGGCCTGACCGGTGACCTGAAGGACCACGGCCACGGCCGCCGCCACCAGCAGCCCCGCCGCCACGGCCAGTCCGGCGGAGCGACGGAAGCCGGGGCGCAGCACCGCTCCGCGCCGTACGGGCTGGGCGAGGAGCCAGCCGACGGAAGGCCCGGACACCACGACCGGCCCGCGCCACAGCGCGTCGCGCGCGGCGAGTACGGCCAGCCCGAGGGTGACGGCGACGAAGGCGGCCGGCAGGGTGCGCTGGAGGTCGGCGCCGAGGCTGCCGTGGTCCGCGCCGAGCTTGAGTTCGCGCAGGAAGCGGTGGGCGTAGCCGCTGCCGTACCCCAGGGCCGCGAGGACGACGCAGTAGACGAGGACGGCGCGGTCGCGGCGGCGCTGCCGGTGGTGGGCGCGGCGCTTGGCGCGCAGCCAGTGCAGCGTCTCGGCGGTGCGGTCGTCGTCGGCCTCGTTCCACACGGCCTGCTCCCCGGCCTCCTCCGCAGAATCGCGTACGGTCATGAGCGGACGCCCAGCTTCGCCAGTACCTCGGCCGGGCTGCCGGTTTCGACGACCTCGCCGTCCTCCAGCGCGATCATGCGGTCGGCGACCTCCAGGGCCAGCTCCGCCTGGTGCGTGGCGAGCAGGACGGCCACGCCGTCCGCCTTCTCGGCGACCAGCAGGGCAGCCAGGCGCGCGCGGGCGTCGGGGTCCAGCCGCTGCTCGGGCTCGTCGAGGACGAGCAGGTCACGCGGCCGTACCAGCGCGGCGGCCAGCAGCAGCGACTGCAACTGGCCCGAGGAGAGCGAACCCGGCAGCGCGTGGGCGTGACCGGCCAGCCGGCGGTCGGCGAGCACCTGGTCGATCCATGCCTGGGCGTCGTCCACGGCATGCGCCACGGTGACGAGTTCCAGGTGTTCGCGGACGGTCAGGTCGGGGTAGCAGGCGACGCTGTCGCCGACCACCGCGACCCGCGCCCGTACCTCCGGGTCGTCCTCGGCGACCTTGCGGCCCGCGAACCGGGCCGTGCCGGTGGTCGGCGCGTCCCGGCCGCACGCGATGCGCAGCAGGGTGGACTTGCCGGACCCGTTGTGGCCGAACAGGGCCGTGCAGCTCCCGGCGGCCAGGTCGAGGTCGATCGGGTGCAGCGCCTGCCGGTCGCCGTAGCGACGGCTGACGCCGCGCAGTTGCAGCAGCGCGTTCGCGCTGGTCCTGGCCTTCATGGGGGTGCTTTCCGTCCGCGGGTCGGGTCGCCTCCGACCTTAGATCCCGTGTCCGGGGCGCGGCCGGGCGCCCGCCCAGGTACGCGGCAGGCCCGGCGGCGTCCGGCGTCCGGCGTCCGGCAGCCGGGCCTGGCCGGGGTCGGTCCGCGCCGTCAGCCGACCAGTTCGTGGTCGCGCGGTACGAAGGCGCTGGGCGTACGCCTCCGGCATCCGGCTCACCCGGAACACCTCGTAGTCCGTCGCGAGGCCCGAGGTGGGGGAGCAGCGCGTCGTCGTCGTGGGTCCGGGAGAAGTCGACGAACATCGCGATCTGGCCGGTGACCGGGACTTCGGCGCCGGGGTGGCGCAGGACGTGACCGGCCCGCCGGGAGCCGAGGCCGGGCTGGTGGCGGGCTTCCTTCGCCGCGTGCCTGGCGGCCTGGTGCTGACCGCGGGCACCGGGCGGCTTGCCGGAGACGTGCTCGCGGTCCCGGCGGCGTAGGACCTCGACCGGCGCTGAGCCGAGCAGCGCCGGTACGACGGTGAGGGCGACGAGGACGGCGACAGCGATGGCTACGGCGACAGTGTCCGCAGCGCTGGAAGGGCGGAAGAGGTGCAGGCCGAACGGGGCGGGCCTCGGCAAGGACTCGGCGCGACGGCGGCGCGGCTTCGGCACGAGCGTCAGGCCGGTGTCGGTGGTCGGAGGAGTAATGGCGCCAGCCGGCGGCGGCATGGCGCCATAACGGCGTTTCGCTGGTGCAATGCCGTGATGCGGCGCGGGAAGCCCCTCCGTGCGCGCGGCGTCGCCGTGGTGTCGCTGTGGCGCCATCGCCAGCATCGGCCTGTCAGTGCGGCATCAGGGCGCGCCGATTCACCCGTGAACCTGCTGGTCGCAGCCTTGAGCGACAAAAGAACGCCAATCTGGCTCGCCAGTGGTGCCATTGATGTGCCATGATGACGCCATGGACCTGACGCCCTACGTCGACAACCTCCGGCAGGAGCTGGCTGTCGCCGCGGAGACCGGCGGCGACGACTCCCGCGCCCTCGCCGAGCGGCTCGCCGCGCCCCTGGAATCCGCCGCCCGCCTGACCCTCCTGGACGCGCTGTCCGCCGCCATGGGCGAGGTCACGCGGGAACTGGCGCCGGGCTCGGTCGACGTACGGCTGCGGGGCCTGGACCCGGAGTTCGTGGTGACGGCGCCGCCCGTACCCGAACCGTTCCGGGAGGCGCGGGAGCCGGTCACGGCACCCGGCGCGGCGATACCGTCACCGCCGCCCGCGGACCCCGACGACGGTGCCGTGGCGCGGATCAACTTCCGGCTCCCCGCCCACCTCAAGGTCCGAGCCGAGGGCGCCGCGACCGTGGAGGGTTTGTCGGTCAACGCCTGGCTGGTGCGGGCCGTGTCCACCGCCCTCGACGGCGGGGAGCGCGCCGGCCCGACGGACCGCGGCCCGGACCCGGACAACCAGGGCCTCGTCGGCTGGGCCCGCTAGAGCCCCGCCCCACCCCACTTCCACCGGCCGGGGACACCGGCCCCGCCGACCCGCTCAGCACCCGCCTCACCAGCGGGAACAACCACTCACGTCAAGAGGACGGGACAGCCATGCCTACGTTCGAGACCCCGGAACCGATCATCGCCACCCTGGAGCTGGACTGCGGCACCGCCCGCATCACCGCGGGCAAGCGCACCGACACCGTCGTGGAGGTGCTGCCGCGCAACGGAGCCGACGACAACGACATGCGCGCCGTGCAGCAGACCCAGGTCACCTGCTCGGGCGGTCGCCTCTCGGTCAAGACGCCCAAGAAGCGGTCCCTGTTCGGCAAGCCGGGCGCCGTCGAGGTGAGCGTCGAACTGCCCGCGGGGTCGGAGGTCCGGGGCTCCACGGGCATGGGCCACTTCCACTGCGCAGGCCGCTTCGGGAACGTCACGCTCAAGACCTCGCTCGGCGACCTCCAGATCGACGAGGTGGCCGGCGGCGACCTCAAGACCGACCTCGGCGACATCCGCCTGGACCGCTCGGCCGGACACATCGAGATCACCGGCGCGGGCCGGATCGAGGTCGGAGCCGTCACCGGTACGGCGACCGTCAAGAACGGCAACGGCGCGACCAGGATCGCCGAGGTCGCCGGGGACCTGAAGACCAGCGCGGCCAACGGTGACATCTCCGTCGGTACCGCGCACGGCAGCGTCGGCGCCAAGTGCGCCAACGGCCGCATCGACATCGACGTCGCCCTGGCCGGGGTCGACGCTTCCTCCTCCTGCGGCGGCATCCGCGTCGGCGACGTCGTCCGCGGCCGGATCGACCTGCGCACCTCCGTCGGCGACCTCCTCGTGGGCATTCACGAGGGCACCGCGGCCTGGCTCGACCTGAACACCAAGTACGGCGCCGTACGCAACGAACTCGGCTCCGCCGCCGGCCCCGCGGACTCCGACGAGACCGTCGAGGTGCACGCCCGTACCGCGACCGGTGACGTCGTCGTCCGTCGCGCCTGACCGCACGTACGCCCACCGCACCGCACCCGAAGGGACAGCGGCATGACCGTCACTCAGATCTCCGCGCCGATCGCCGTGGACACCACGGCACCGGCGATCGCCGCCACCGGACTGCGCAAGTCCTACGGCGACAAGCTCGTGCTCGACGGCATCGACCTGAACATCGCCGAAGGCACCATTTTCGCCCTGCTCGGGCCCAACGGCGCCGGCAAGACCACCACCGTGGAGATCCTCTCCACCCTCATCGACGCCGACGCGGGCGACGCCTGGATCGCGGGCCGCCATCTGACCCGGGCCGCCGACGCGGTGCGCTCCGCGATCGGCGTCACCGGCCAGTTCTCGGCCGTCGACAACCTGCTGACCGCCGAGGAGAACCTCCTCCTCATGGCGGACCTGCACCACCTCGACCGGCGCGAGGGCAAGCGGCGGGCCAAGGACCTGCTGCGCCGCTTCGACCTGTCCGAGGTGGCGCGCAAGACCGCCGCCACCTTCTCCGGCGGTATGCGGCGCAAGCTGGACCTGGCGATGACCCTGGTCGGCGATCCGCGGATCATCTTCCTCGACGAGCCCACCACCGGGCTCGACCCGCGCAGCCGCCGCACCATGTGGGAGATCATCCGGAACCTGGTCGCCGACGACGGCGTGACCATCTTCCTGACCACCCAGTACCTCGAAGAGGCCGACCAGCTCGCGGACCGCATCGCCGTGCTGGACCACGGCAAGCTGATCGCCGAGGGCACCGCCGACGAGCTCAAGCAGCGCATCCCCGGCGGCCACATCCGGGTGCGGTTCGCCGACGCCCGGGCCCTGGACACCGCCGCGGGCGTCTTCGGCCTCGCCACGCGGGACGAGGAAGCCCTCACCCTGCGGATCCCCGGCGACAGCTCCGTCACCACCCTGCGAGCCGTCCTGGACACCCTGGAGACGACCGCCGTACGGGCCGAGTCGCTCACCGTGCACACCCCCGATCTGGACGACGTGTTCCTGACCCTCACCGGTCAGCCCCGCCCCGCCGGCACCGCCGGCACCGCCGCACCGACCGAGGAGAACGTCTGATGGCCACCCTGTCCTACGCGGTCCGGGACTCCAGGACGATGCTGCGGCGCAACCTCAAGAAGGCGCTGCGCTACCCGTCCCTGACGCTCACCGTCGTCATCATGCCCGTCATGATGCTGCTGCTGTTCAACTACGCCTTCGGCACCGCCTTGGGCAGCGGCATCGGGGCGTCGGCCGCCGGGGGCGGCGAGTACATCGACTACCTCGCGCCCGGCATCATCCTGATGGCCGCCACCTCCGGCGCCCTGACCACCGCGATCAGCGTCTGCATGGACAAGACCGAAGGCATCGTCAACCGCTTCCGTACGATGCCGATCTCCCGCGCCTCGTTCCTGACCGGCCATGTCGTCGGCAGCCTGATCCAGACGATGATCAGCATCGTCCTCGTCGTCGCCGTCGCGCTCCTGGTGGGCTTCCGCCCCGCCGCCACCCCCGTCGAATGGCTCGCCGCCCTCGGCCTGCTCGCCCTGCTCACCCTGGCGCTGACCTGGCTCGCCGCCGGTATCGGCCTGGTCGCCAAGAACCCCGAGACGGCCAGCAACATCCCGATGCCGCTGACGTTCCTGCCGTTCCTCGGCAGTGCCATCGTGCCGACCGAGTCGATGCCGACCGCCCTGCGCTGGTTCGCCGAGTACCAGCCGTTCACGCCGATCATCGACACCCTGCGCGGCCTGTGGCTCGGCACGGAGATCGGCGGCAGCGCGGTCACCGGACTCGCCTGGTGCGTCGGCCTCACCCTGGTCGGCTACGTCTGGGCGCGCCGCACCTTCAAGTCCGGGGCCAAGCGCTGACACGGTCCCGCACCACCGGCTCCGAGCGGTGACCCGCCCCAGCCGCCAGCACGTTCACCAGCACCGACCACCACTGGAGAACCCCATGTCGCACGACCCGACAGCCGCCGGATCCCTTCCCGACACCACCGACCACCCCACCGACGACACCACCGCCGAAGAACTGCCCACCCTGCCCACCGACCGCCGCACCGGCTGCCCCTTCGACCCGCCCGCCGAACTCACCGCGCTGAGCGACGAGCCGCTGCGCCGCCTGCGCTACGTCGACGGGCACTCCGGCTGGCTGGCCACCGGACACGCGGCGGCCCGCGCGATCCTGTCCGACCCGCGCTTCAGCGCCCGTTACGAACACCTGCACCTGCCGATGCCGCTGTCCGGCATGGAGGGGGTGACGGAGATGCAGCCGGCACCGGTCGGTGACTTCCTCGGCCTCGACGCCCCCGAGCACACCCGCTTCCGGCGGCTGCTCACCGGCAAGTTCACGGTCCGCAGGATGCGCCAGCTCTCCGAGCGCGTCGCGCAGTTCACGGACGAGTGCCTGGACGCCATGGAGCAGGCCGGACCCGCCGTCGACCTGGTGGAGGCGTTCGCGCGGCCGATACCCGCGCTCGTGATCTGCGAACTGCTCGGCGTGCCGTACGCGGACCGGGACCGCTTCCAGCAGCACGTGGCGACCCTCTTCGACCAGGCGGCGGACGTGGCGGCGAAGGGCGAGGCGTTCGCCGCCGTCGGCCGGTTCATGGGGGAACTCGTGGCCGCCAAGCGCGCCGCGCCGACCGACGATCTGCTCAGCGATCTGACCTCCTCCGACCTCACGGAGGAGGAACTGATCGGAGTCGGCGGGGTGCTGCTGGCCGCCGGACTCGACACCACCGCGAACATGCTCGGCCTCGGCACCTTCGCCCTGCTGAGCAACCCCGACCAACTCACGGCCCTGAGCGCCGACCCGGGCCTCGCGGAGCAGGCCGTCGAGGAACTGCTGCGCTACCTCAGCGTGGCCGACCCCATCCTGCGCTCCGCCCTCGAAGACGTCGAGGTGGAAGGCCGGCTGGTCAAGGCCGGTGAGACGGTGACCGTTTCGGTCCAGGCCGCCAACCGCGACCCGCGCAGGTTCCCCGGCCCCGACCGGCTGGACATCCACCGCAAGGCCACCGGACACCTGGCCTTCGGCCACGGCGCCCACCAGTGCCTCGGCCAGCAGCTCGCCCGCGTAGAGATGGCCGTCGCGTTCCCGGCGCTCCTCGCCCGCTTCCCCACCCTGCGCCTCGCGGTGCCGCCGCACGAGGTGCCGCTGCGCGACCGCGCCAACATCTACGGCGTGGTCAGCCTGCCCGTCACCTGGGACAAGGAGTAGCCCATGAGCGACCCACGCGAACCGCTGCGCCTCGGCGCCGACCGTGACCGCTGCGTAGGCGCCGGCATGTGCGCCCTGACGGCGCCCGGCGTCTTCGACCAGGACGACGAGGAGGGTCTGGTGGTCGTCCTGGACGCCGCGCCGGCCCCCGGACACCGGGCCGCCGCCCGGATGGCCGCCGGCCTCTGCCCGGCCGGAGCCATCACCGTGGCCTCCGCGGAGGCCGAGGGCCCGTAGCACCGGGGCAGCCCCGGACCGAGAACCCCGCACCGCGCGCCGGTGGGGGGCTCTCGTGTGCCCGACGGCCGTCCCCCGGCACCGGATCCGCGCGGCCGCCCTACCGGCCCGTACCGTCCCTGATCAGTTCGTCGGCCGGGTCGTTGACCGGCTGCGGGGTGCCCGTGAGGTCCATGACGAACAGCGGTATGTGCAGTGCGTCGGCGCGGGCGCGGGCGTCGCGGGAGTAGCCCGCCAGGGAGAAGCAGACGGCGACCGCGGAGTCGTTGAGCGCGTTGAGCCACAGGCACTCGACCTCCCGCAGCTTGGTCGCGCGGGTCGTCGGGTCGACCTGGGCCACCAGCCCGGAGCCGCGCAGATCCACGCCCGACGTGGTGCGTTCCGGCACCCGCGCGATGTCGGTGAAGCCCAGCCATTTCAGGTACTGGGCGGCGGCGGTGACACAGTCGCCGGCCGTACGGATGGTGACCGGACGGAAGGCGGGACGCAGCACCGGCGGCCGGCGGGGCGGCCCGCCGGGCGGTGCCGACGCGGGGCCGCCGGGGGCGGGCGGGTCGGGCGGCGGCGGGTTCGGTACCGGTACGACGGGGACGCGTACCACCGTCCCGCACGCGCAGCCGGACTCCGGCGCCGGCCACTCGTCGAGCCGTCCGCAGGTCTCGCAGCGCACCTCCACCCAGGAGCTCTGCCACGTCCGGTGCAGGATCTCCACGGGTATGCCGCCGCGCAGCACCGGCAGGGTCAGCGGGGCGCCGCACGCGCACGGGAAGGTGGGCGGGGTGAACGCGTTCTCGCGGCGGCACGTCGGGCAGCGCACCGGCACGCTGTCGGCCATGGCGGCTCCTGGCAGGTAGGTCGGCAGACAGGTTCTGCTGCTGCCGTCCATGGTCCTCCACCGGCTCGCGCCGGGGAGGCTCAGGGTGCGAGGCCGACATTACCGCAGACATATGCGCGCGGACCCGGCTTTCCGCGATCGTGCGGCAGGGCAGGGCCCGTGGGCGATGGTGCCGCCCGGCGGCACGGGAGATGGGCGCGACAGGACAATCGCACCGCCGGGCGGAGCTTCGGGGGAGGGAGAGAGAAGCAGCGCGACGCGGGCTCCGCGGCGCTGTCGGGGAGACGGACCGTCCTTCCTTCGGACGGGCACGACCACCGCACCGGTGTCTCCCGGGGAACCGGGCCGCGCGGGCCGTCGGCTCCCTGACCGTACGCCGCGGAGCCCCGCGCCGCCGTACCGTACCGGCCGGCCACCCCTCAGCGGACCGGCCGGTACGGACGCGCGAGGGGCCGGACCTCCCGTCGGGCCCCTCGCGCCGATCCGGGATCAGTCCTCGCGCAGCTCGTGCAGCGCGGCCTCGACGCGCTTGCCGTACTCCGGGTCGGCCGCGTGGAAGTGGGCGAGGTTCTTCTCGACCACGTCGTCCCGGGAGACCTGCGCCAGGCCCCCGGCGATGTTCGCCACCAGGCGGTTCTTCTCGTCCTCCGACATCAGCCGGTACAACTCGCCGGCCTGGAAGAAGTCGTCGTCCTTGGCGTGCGCCGGGGCCGCGTGGGTGCCGGTGTGGCCGGTCAGCGCGAGCGGCGCGGACAGCGGCTGGTCCGACTGCGCGGGACCGGAGTAGGAGTTGGGCTCGTAGTTCTTGGCATGCCGGTCGTAGGCGTTGGACGCCATCAGACCGTCCCGGCCGTAATTGTCCGCCACGGTCGCCTTCGGCGCGTTGACCGGCAGTTGGGTGTGGTTGACGCCCAGGCGGTAGCGGTGCGCGTCGGCGTAGGCGAAGAGCCGGCCCTGGAGCATCTTGTCCGGGGACGGGCCGATGCCGGGCACGAAGTTGTTGGGCGAGAACGCGGACTGCTCGACCTCGGCGAAGACGTTGTCGGGGTTGCGGTCCAGGACGAGGCGGCCGACCCGCTGGAGCGGGTAGTCGGCGTGCGGCCACACCTTGGTCAGGTCGAACGGGTTGAAGCGGTAGTCCGCCGCCTCGGCCGCCGGCATGATCTGCACGTACAGCGTCCAGGACGGGTACACACCGCGCTCGATGGACTGGAGCAGATCGGTCTGGTGGCTGTTGGGGTCCTTGCCGGACAGCTCGGCGCCCTGGGCGGCGTCCAGGCAGCGGATGCCCTGGTTGGTCTTGAAGTGGTACTTGACGAAGAAGGCCGCACCGGCGGCGTTCGTCCACTGGTAGGTGTGCGAGCCGTAGCCGTTCATGTGCCGGTAGGAGGCCGGGATGCCGCGGTCGCCCATCAGCCAGGTGATCTGGTGGGTGGCCTCGGGGGAGTGGGCCCAGAAGTCCCAGACGTTGTCCGGCTCCTGCTTTCCGGTGAACGGGTCGCGCTTCTGCGAGTGGATGAAGTCCGGGAACTTCAGCGGGTCCTTGATGAAGAAGACCGGGGTGTTGTTGCCGACGAGGTCGTAATTGCCCTCCTCGGTGTAGAACTTGACCGCGAAGCCGCGCGGGTCGCGGGCGGCGTCCGGGCCGCCGAGGTTGTCGGCGACGGTCGAGAAGCGGATGAACAGCTCGGTGCGCCGGCCGACCGCGCCCAGGAAGTCGGCGCGGGTGAACCCGGTGACGTCGTCGGTCACTTCGAAGTACCCGTACGCGCCGGAGCCGCGGGCGTGCACGACGCGCTCCGGGATGCGCTCGCGGTTGAAGCGGGCGAGCTTCTCCAGGAGGTGCTGGTCCTGGAGGAGCAGCGGGCCGCCGACGCCGGCGGTGGCGGAGTTCTGGTTGTCGGCGATCGGAGCGCCGGCTTCCGTGGTGAGACGGCGCGTCGTCGTGGGCTTCGGCATGGTGACCTTCCGTACGAGAGCGCGGAAGTCGGCTTCCGCATGTGGGAGCGTAAGGAGCACCCCCACCTCCGTCAACACTTTGTTGAAAAGTTGCCGGGCGGTGCTCGGAGGGGGTGCGGGAGCGGCTCACGGGCGCGCTCGGGGTGTTCCCGGCGGCGGCGCCTGGGCGCGACAGGACAGGTGTCGGCGCCGCCGCCGGGAAGTCTCGGGGAGGCTCACGCCTCGTGCGGGGAGCGCGGGTGCGGGACGCGCGCGACGAGCGCCTGCGTACGTGCGGTGGCACGTACTCCGGCCGGGGTGTGCGCGGCGATCAGCAGCAGGACCGGGCGCGCGGTTGTCACGCACTCTTTGCGGGCCCAGGTGATCGCGGACCGCAGGCCGCCGCGGCCGTCCACCCGGTGCCCCGAGCAGCCGTGGGCCCGCATCAGCTCCCGTGCCCGTCCGCCGCCCCGGCCGCCGGGGTCGAACGCGGCCAGTACGAACGGTACTTCGTACCTCGCCGCCACCCCCAAACTACCTGCCGCATAAGGCAGTTGGTCGGCGCGGACCAGCGCGACGACTGTGGTGCCCCGGTGGCCCGACGCGTCCAACGCCACCCGTACACCGACCGCGGCCGATACCTGCCGGCCGGGCGGCCCGCCCCACCCGCACACCACGTACCGGCGGGTGCGGAGCGACGCCCGGCGCGTGCGGCGGTCGTCGGCCGGCCTGCCGTGCTGCTCGTCCACCGCGTCGAGCGGGATGTCGTGGGCGGCCGTCGCGTACGGCAGGTCGATCAGTACGGGCCCGGGGCGGCCCGCCCGCGCCGTCCGGAAGGCCGCGCGGAGAGCCTGCGGCACCCGGGCCGGGTCCTCGACCTGTACGGCGGCCTTGGCCACCGGCCGGGCCGACCGGACGAGGGCCGCGGCCGGTACGGCTGCGCCGCCCCCGCCGGGCGGTGCGGTCCGGCCGGTCACGCAGACCAGCGGAACCGCGTCCGCGTGGGCCGTGCGCAGCCCGGCGAGCAGGCCGTCGAGGCCCGCGCCGGACCTGACGCCGGTCCGCTCCGGCTCCTCCGGGGCCGCGACGACGACACCGGTCCGCCCGCTCGTACGGGCCCAGCCGTCCGCCATGTGCACCGCGTCCACCTCATGCTGCGCCATCAGGTGGCGGGAGCCGTGGGCCCGTTCCAGCGCCCCGTACCACGGCAGGGCGGTGGCGCCGGGGGAGCCGAAGACGTGGACGGGCACGGTGTCAGCCGCTGGTGTGGCCGGAGAGGCGCTCGACGCCGCGCAGGAGGGCGGAGTGGTCGAGGCCGCCGTCGCCCTGGGCGCGCAGGGCGGCGACCAGGCCGGCGACGACGCCGCCGACGGGCAGCGCGGCTCCGACGGTGCGGGCGGCGTCGGTGACGATGCCCATGTCCTTGTGGTGCAGGTCGATACGGAAGCCGGGCGCGAACTCGCGGCTCAGGAAATTGTCCTTCTTGCGGGTCAGTACGGTCGAGCCGGCCAGCCCGCCGTTGAGGACGTCGAGGGCGGCGGCCAGGTCGACGCCGGACTTCTCCAGGAAGACGACGGCTTCGGCGCAGGCCTGGATGTTGACCGCGACGATGAGCTGGTTGGCGGCCTTGACGGTCTGCCCGGCGCCGTGCGGACCGCAGCGCACGATGGTCTTGCCGAGCGCCTCGAAGACCGGGTACGCGGCGTCGAAGTCCTCCTGGGCCCCGCCGACCATGATGGACAGGACGGCCTCGACGGCGCCGGCCTCACCGCCGGAGACCGGGGCGTCCAGCACCCTGATCCCCTTGCCGGCCGCGGCGGCGGCCAGGTCGACGGAGGTCTGCGGGGTGATCGAGGACATGTCGATCAGCAGCGCCCCGCGCCGGGCGTTGTCCAGGATGCCGTCGGGGCCGTAGGCGATGGCCTCGACCTGCGGGGAGGCGGGCACCATGGTGATGATGACGTCCGCTTCCCGGACCGCCTCGGCGATCGAGGCGGCGGGAGTGCCGCCGGCGGCGGCGAGCCGGTCGAGCTTGTCCTGTTCGAGGGTGTGGCCGGTGACCGGGTAGCCGGCCTTGATCAGGTTTTCGGCCATGGGCGCGCCCATGATGCCCAGCCCGATCCAGGCGATCTTCGGAAGAGTGCTCATGTACGGGGTGCCTTTCGCGAAACGGGATTCAGTGGGCGGCGGCGCGCAGCGGGCGGGGCAGCCAGGCGAACGCGCCGGCGCTGGGGGTGTCACCCGGCTTGTACTCCAGGCCGATCCAGCCGTCGTAGCCGTTCTTGCGCAGCCGGTCGAGGAGGTCTTCGAAGGGGAGGGTGCCGGTGCCGGGGGCGCCGCGGCCGGGGTTGTCGGCGATCTGGACGTGGCCGGTCCTGCCGGTGTGGCGGTCGATGACCTCCTCCAGGTCCTCGCCGTTCATCGACAGGTGGTACAGGTCCATCAGGAACCGGGCGTTGTCCAGGCCGGTGGCCGCGTTGACCGCGTCGACGACCTCGATCGCCTTGGGCGCCGAGACGATCGGGCAGTCGGGCGACTCCGGCGCGTTCAGCGCCTCGATCAGCAGCGTGGCGCCCACCCGGTGCGCGGCTCGGGCGGCCAGTGTCAGGTTCTCCAGGGCCAGGGCGTCCTGGACGGCCGGGTCCGCGCCCTCGACGCGGTTGCCGTACAGGGCGTTGAGCGCGGTGCAGCCCAGCGACTGCGCGAAGTCCGCGGCCACCTCCACGTTGGCCCGGAAACGCTCGGACTCCTCCCCGGGGACGGACAGGGCGCCGCGGTCGGGACCGGGCAACTGCCCGGCGTAGAAGTTCAGCCCGACCAGCCGGGTGCCCGCGTCGCACAGGGCGTCGCGCAGCGCGTCCAGCTCCCGCTGCTCGGGCACCGGGGCGTCCACCCACGGCCACCACAGCTCCACCGCGCCGAATCCGGCGGCCGCGGCGGCCGCCGGGCGTTCCAGCAGCGGCAGCTCGGTGAACAGGATCGACAGATTGACGTTGAAACGCGCGTCCGAGAAGCCCATGAGGGAAGAGCGCCCTTCCGTATTGCGGAACTTTCTTTCTGCTGATTGGAACATTGCCTGCGGATCTCGCGACCTGTCAAGGGGGTCGCGCGAGCGGCGGGGCACGGCGGCGGTTCGCCGCCCTCCTGTGCGCGGGGAGTTCCGGGGGCCTGGACGGGGCGCCGTCCGGCGGCGCTAGTTTGGGGGCATGGTGCGATTGCGAGTGGAATTCACGACGGAACCGTTCGACCTGGACGAAGCGCCCGCCCACGCGGTCGTGGGGCGCGACATCATCACGGGCGCCGGGCTGGACGCCGTCGACGTCGGCCCGTTCGGCAACACCGCCGAGGGGGAGGAGGAGAAGGTGCTCTCCGCGGTGGACGCGCTGCTGCGCAAGTCCCTGGAGGCCGGCGCCACCCGCGTCTCCCTCCAGGTCAACGTGATCGCGCCGGCCGGGGAGGACGCCACGTGACCGAGCCTGCCGACCACCCGTTCGTCCGGGCGGTGAAGCCGCTGGTGGACGCCATGGGCGCGGAGATGGTCGCGCCGGAGCAGGCGCGGGGTGACGATGTCGTCCTGGCCTGGGAGGGGCGGGACCGGGTCGCGGTACGGCTGCCGCACCTGGCCGAGTCGCTGGACCACCTCCTCGCCGAGCTGGAGCGCCGGCACGGGGTGCCGCTCAGCGATCTGGACCGCCGCACCAAGCAGTCGGTGGTGCGCATCCTGGAGGCGCGGGGCGCGTTCTCCGTACGCCACGGGGTCGAGACGGTCGCCGGTGCGCTCGGCGTCAGCCGCTTCACCGTCTACAACTACCTGAACAGGGACAACGCGGCGAAGGGTGCCGACTGACCCAGAAATGGTGCCAGTTGGGCACTTGCGCACATGCCGCCGTCCGGGTGAACCGGACGGCGGCTTTCTTGTTGCCGAGTTTTCAACAAAGTGTTGACGTGATGTTGCCGGAGGTCTTAGCTGTTTCCAGCCAAGCAGAGCCCGTACCGCACCAGGCCACGGAGGCTTCCCGTGTCTTCGAATCCGACGCCGGGTCTCGCCCGGTTCAACGCCGCAGCCGAGCGTACGGCCCGTGCCGCACTGCGCGAGGCGTGCGCCAGCGAAGCGTGGGGGAGCAGACTTCTCGACCGGCGCCCGTACCCCAGCACCGACGCCCTGTTCGCCGCCAGCGACGCCGCCATGGCCGAGCTGACCGCGGCGGACCTGGCCGAGGCGATGGCCGGACACCCACCCATCGGCCGGCCCGCACCGGGCGACGCCACGTCCTCCCGCGAACAGCGGGGAATGTCGGCGGCCGGGGACGACCTCAAGGCGGAGATGCTCGAACTGAACCTCGCGTATCAGGAGAAGTTCGGGCACGTCTTCCTGATCTGCGCCACCGGACGGACCGGTGAGCAGATGCGGGACGCCGCCCGTAACCGGTTGGACAACACGCCGGAACAAGAACGCGAGATCGTCCGTACCGAACTGGGCAAGATCAATCGCATCCGGCTGGGCCGCCTCGTCGAGGACGCGGCTGACCCGGCAGACGCCGCAGAAGGA
Organism: Streptomyces sp. NPDC026394; assembly: GCF_055567735.1. Classification (NCBI taxonomy): domain Bacteria; kingdom Bacillati; phylum Actinomycetota; class Actinomycetes; order Kitasatosporales; family Streptomycetaceae; genus Streptomyces; species Streptomyces sp. NPDC026394. The sequence continues at coordinate 122,863 of NZ_JBVHPX010000017.1, read as the reverse complement.
GCGCGACCATGAGCAGCGAGACGGCCCGGCACGACCCCTCGGTGTCCACGCACATCCTGGACACCAGCGTGGGCCGCCCCGTGGAAGGCATCGCCCTCACGCTCTCGGCGCGCTCCGGACCCGGCGGGGTCTGGAAGGAGCACGGCACCTCCAAGACCGACGCGGACGGACGCTGCAAGGACCTGCCGGCGCTGCCGCAGGGCACCACCCACGTACGCCTCGACTTCGACACCGAGGCGTACCTCGCCAGCAAGGCCGCAACGGCCGACCAGCAAGCCGAGGAACAGCAGGACGCCCCCCGCGTAAGGGACAGCGGAGCCTTCTTCCCGGAGGTGGCGATCACCTTCGCCGTCCAGCCGGGTGAGCACTATCACGTACCGCTGCTGCTCAACCCGTTCGGCTACTCCGTATACCGAGGGAGCTAGCACCGATGGTCCACACCCCCCGTCCCGCCCGCCCGGCGATGCTCGGCCAGAACCAGTACGGCAAGGCGGAGAACCGCGTCGTCCGTATCACCCGGGACGGCGACACCCACCACATCAAGGACCTCAACGTCTCGGTCGCGCTCTCCGGCGACCTCGAAGAGGTGCACCTCTCCGGCTCCAACGCCCACTGCCTGCCCACCGACACGACGAAGAACACCGTGTACGCCTTCGCCAAGGAACACGGCATCGAGTCGGCCGAGCAGTTCGGCATCCACCTGGCCCGGCACTTCGTCACCAGCCAGGAACCGATCCACCGGGCCCGTATCCGCATCGAGGAGTACGCCTGGGAGCGCATCGAGACCTCCGAGGCCAACGCCAAGTTCATCGGCGCCGACGAGGTCAGGCACTCCTTCGTCCGCAAGGGCCAGGAGACCCGGCTGACCCAGATCACCTACGACGGTGAGCGGTGGCAGGTGATCTCCGGCCTGAAGGACCTGGTGGTGATGAACTCCACCAACTCCGAGTTCTGGGGCTACATCAAGGACCGGTACACGACGCTCAAGGAGGCGTACGACCGCATCCTGGCCACCGAGGTCTCCGGCCGCTGGCGGTTCAACTGGACCGACGACGACCAGCGGATGCCGAACTGGGAACGCTCCTACGCCCAGGTCAGGAAGCACCTGCTGGACGCCTTCGCGGAGACCTACAGCCTCTCGCTCCAGCAGACCCTGTACCAGATGGGCTCGCGGATCATCACCCACCGCGCGGAGATCGACGAGGTGCGGTTCTCGCTGCCGAACAAGCACCACTTCCTGGTGGACCTGGAGCCCTTCGGCCTGAAGAACGACACCACCGACAGCGCCGTCTACTACGCGGCGGACCGCCCGTACGGTCTGATAGAAGCCACTGTCCTGCGCGACGGTGTCGAAGCCGAGATCCCGATGGATCTGACCAACCTCTGACGGCTACCGACGCAGCGCCGTGCCTCGCCGTCCCTCCCCGTCCCGCAGCGGGGAGGGGCCCGCGCCTCCTGAGGGGAACGCGAAACATGGCCGCACCACCACCGCACGTTGAGCACCACCCCGTCCCACCGGTCCACCCGGTGGACGAGAAGCCGGCTCCCAAGCGGCTCGTCCCCGCCGCTCTGCAGCACATCGCCGCCATGTACGCCGGCGTCGTCACCCCTCCGCTCATCATCGGCCAGGCCACCGGCCTGGACACCGCGGGACGCACCCGGCTGATCGCCGCCAGCCTGCTGATCGCCGGTCTCGCGACCCTCCTGCAGACCCTCGGCGCCGGCCGGTTCGCCGGCAACCGCCTGCCGTTCGTCAACGCCGCCTCCTCGGCCGGCATCACCCCGATGCTCGCCATCGCCGAGACCACCGCCAAAGGCCACCAACTGCCCGCCATCTACGGGGCGGTGATGGTCGCCGGCGCCTTCTGCCTCGCCGTCGGCCCGTTCTTCGGCAGACTGCTGCGCTACTTCCCACCGCTGGTCACCGGCGTCGTCATCACGCTCATCGGCGTCACCCTGATGCCCGTACCGGTCGGCTGGGCCCAGGGCGGCGACAAGGAGGCCGCCGACTTCGGCGCCATGAAGTACCTGGCGCTGGCCGCCTTCACCCTCGTGGTCATCCTGCTGATCCAGCGCTTCACCCGCGGCTTCGTCAAGCAGATCGCCCTGCTGCTGGGCCTGGTCGCCGGTACTCTCGCCGCCGTCCCGTTCGGCATGGCCGGCTTCGACGCGCTGGGCGAGGCGCCCGTCGTCGCGCTGCCCACGCCCTTCGCCTTCGGCGCACCGGAGTTCCAGCCCGCCGCCGTGCTGTCCCTGTGCATCGTGATGCTGGTCCTGATGACCGAGTCCGCGGCCGGGATGCTCGCCCTCGGCGAGATCTGCGAACGGCGTACGACCGGGCAGACCATCACCCGCGGCCTGCGCACCGACGGCATCGCCACCCTCGTCGGACCGGTCTTCGGCGGCTTCCCCACCAGCGCCTTCGCGCAGAACGTCGGTGTCGTCTCGCTGACCCGGGTACGCAGCCGCTACGTCGTCGCCGTCGCCGGAGCCACCCTGCTCGTCCTCGGCGCCTTCCCTGTCCTCGGCGCGGTCGTCAACCTCGTGCCGATGCCCGTCCTCGGCGGCGCCGGCCTCGTGCTGTTCGGCTCGATCGCGGTCAGCGGCATCCGTACGCTCGCCGAAGCCGGCCTCGACGACAGCTCCAACATCATCCTGGTGGCCGTCTCGCTGGGCGCGGGCATCATCCCGCTCGCCGCCCCGACGTTCTACGAGGACTTCCCCGCCTGGGCGCAGACCGTGCTCGGCTCCGGCATCAGCGCCGGCGCGCTCGTCGCGGTCCTGCTCAACCTGTTCTTCCACCATCTCGGCACCCGGAGCACCAAGGGGGCAGCGGTCCTGTCAGCCGCTTCGCCCGGTTCCGGCACTCAAATCCCGTAGGGCCATGCCGTGCCCTCCCTCAGGCTCCCGACGAGCAGGGGGGAAACCCATGCCGCATTTTCTAGGAGAACCACCATGGCAGCACCGGCATCCCCTGACAGCGCGGTGACGCGGCGCGTCGTCATCGAGAACTGCGCCATCGCGACCGTCGACGCCGACGACACCGAGTACGCCTCGGGCCATGTCGTCGTCGCCGGCAACCTCATCGAGTCGGTGGGCGCGGGACCGGCCCCCGAGGGCCTGGCGAACGTCGTCCGCCGTATCGACGGCACCGGCCACCTCGTCACCCCCGGCCTGGTCAACACCCACCACCACTTCTACCAGTGGATGACCCGGGGCATGGCCACCGACCACAACCTCTTCAACTGGCTGGTGGCCCTCTACCCGACCTGGGCCCGCATCGACGCGCCGATGCTCGCGGCCGCCACCCAGGGCTCGCTGGGCATGATGGTCAAGGGCGGTGTCACCACCGCCTCCGACCACCACTACGTCTTCCCGCGGGGCTCCGGCGACCTGGTCGGCGCCGAACTGGCCGCCGCCCGGGAGATCGGCGCCCGCATCACCCTGGCCCGTGGCTCCATGGACCGCGGCGTCAAGGACGGCGGACTGCCGCCGGACTTCGCCGTGGAGACCACCGAGGGCGCGCTGAAAGCCACCGAAGAGGCCATCGACACCCACCACGACGCCTCCTTCGGCTCGATGGTGCACATCGCCGTGGCCCCCTGCTCCCCGTTCTCGATATCCACCGAACTTCTGCGGCAGGGCGCCGAACTGGCCCGGCGCAAGGGTGTGCGGCTGCACACCCACGGCTCGGAGACGGTCGAGGAGGAGAAGTTCTGCCACGAGCTGTTCGGCATGGGCCCGACCGACTACTTCGAGTCCACCGGCTGGCTCGGCGAGGACGTGTGGATGGCGCACTGCGTCCACATGAACGACTCCGACATCGCCGCCTTCGCCCGGACGAGGACCGGCGTGGCGCACTGCCCGTCCTCCAACGCGCGGCTCGCCGCCGGCATCGCCCGCGTCCCCGACATGCTCGCGGCGGGCGTACCGGTCGGCCTCGGCGTGGACGGCACCGCCTCCAACGAGAGCGGCGAACTCCACACCGAACTGCGTACCGCGCTGCTGATCAATCGCCTCGGCGCGCACAAGGAGGCGGCCCTCGACGCCCGCAAGGCACTGCGCCTGGGTACCTACGGCGGCGCCCAGGTCCTGGGCCGGACGGCCGAGATCGGCTCCCTGGAGGCCGGCAAGCTGGCCGACCTGGTGCTGTGGAAGCTGGACGGCCTGGCCCACTCCACCATCGCCGACCCGGTGACCGCGCTGGTCTTCGGCGCCGCCGCGCCCGTCACGCTGTCGCTGGTCGACGGCGCGCCGGTGGTCGAGGGCGGCCGGCTGACCAACGTCGACGAGGAGACCGTCGCGCGTACCGCGCGGGCCGAGGCCCGGCGCCTGGCCCGTATCGCCGCCGAGGGCTGAGCCCCCGCCCGGCGGCCCGAGAACTCGGCCGGGGGGACGGCCCCGGCCGGGAGCTTGTGGATCCGAGCGGGATCCACAAGCGCCGGAACCCGGGGGCACGGAGACCTCTCTCCGTGCCCCCGGCCCGGTACCGCCGTACCTCATGCCCCGGCAACCCAGCTTTCCATGCGCACATGTGACGACCCGTCACACACTTTGACGCGCCACAAGCGCGGACCGCTGCACCACCGCACTGACGCACGCCCTCCGTGACAGGCTCGCGCCGCCGCCCCCCTCGCGGCGCAGAAATCGAAGGAGGCCCGCAGTGGCCGCAACCCCAGGGCGGACGGCGCAGGGCGACCGGAAGCACCCGGTCGACGAGACCCTCCCGCCCTTCAAGATGTTCACCAGCGGCCTGCAGCACGTGGCCGCCATGTACGCGGGCGTGGTGGCCCCGCCGATGATCGTCGGCCCGGCCTGCGGGCTGAGCCCCGCCGAGACCGCGTTCCTGATGGGCGCCAGCCTCTTCACCGCGGGCGTCGCCACCCTGCTCCAGACCCTCGGCTTCTGGAAGATCGGCGCCAGACTGCCGTTCGTCAACGGCGTCTCGTTCGCCGGGGTGACCCCGATGGTCGCCATCGGCAAGGCGCAGAGCCCCGGCGACGCGCTGCCCGTCATCTTCGGCGCGGTGATCGTCGCCGGTGCCCTCGGCTTCTTCCTCGCGCCCTACTTCTCCAAGCTGGTGCGGTTCTTCCCGCCGGTCGTCACCGGCACCGTCATCACCCTGATCGGTGTCTCCCTGCTGCCCGTCGCCTTCAACTGGTCACAGGGCGGCAACGCCCGGGCGCACGACTACGGTTCGCTGACCAACATCGGCATGGCGGCGCTCACCTTCGTCATCGTGCTGGTGCTGCGCCGGGCGCTGCGCGGCTTCCTCCAGCAGATCTCCATCCTGCTCGGCCTGGTCGCCGGCACGCTGATCGCGATACCCGTCGGCATCACCGACTTCGGAGCGATCACCGAGGCGGATGTCGTGGGCTTCCCGGCGCCTTTCCACTTCGGCGCGCCCCAGTTCGATGTCGCCGCGATCGTCTCCATGTGCATCGTCATGCTGGTCTGCATGACCGAGTCCACCGCCGACATGCTCGCCCTGGGCAAGATCGTTGACCGGCCCGCCGACGAGCGCACCATCGAGGGCGGCCTGCGGGCCGACACCCTCGGCACCGCCCTCAGCCCGCTCTTCAACGGCTTCGCCAACAGCGCCTTCGCGCAGAACATCGGTCTGGTCGCGATGACCAAGGTGCGCAGCCGGTTCGTCGTCGCGACCGGCGGCCTGATCCTGATCGTGCTGGGCCTGTGCCCGGTCGCCGCCTCGGTGATCTCGCTCGTTCCGCTGCCGGTGCTGGGCGGCGCGGGCATCGTGCTGTTCGGCTCGGTGGCCGCCAGCGGCATCCAGACGCTGGCCACGGCCGCGATGGACAAGGGGGAGAACGCGCTGATCGTGGCGGCCTCGGTCGGCATCGGCCTGATCCCGATCGCGGCGCCGCGGTTCTACCACGACTTCCCCAAGGACCTGCTGGTCGTCCTGGACTCCGGCATCAGCACCGGCTGCCTCGTCGCCATCGTGCTCAACCTCGCCTTCAACCACCTCGGCAGGCGGCGCGGCGAACCGCCGTTGGAGGTGATCCCGCAGCAGCCGGAGCGCGGGGCTCCGGACGCGCGGCCGGCCGGGGCACACTGAGCCGCCGTACGGACACGGACGCACCGACGGCCCGTACCGTGCCGGAATCCCGGCGCGGTACGGGCCGTCGCCCCGCTCAGCCGATGTGGTACGAGTCCCCGTACACCTTCCAGTCCAGCGGCGGGTCCAGGTTCAGGTTGCCCTTCTTGAGGAAGACGCGCTGCGCGGTGTCCACGCGGCTGGTGTCGCTGTGCGCCTCCTCCTGCTGCATCGCCCACACCCGGGCGTCCAGGAAGGCGTTGAGGTACGCCTTCTCGTCGCCGCCCTGGGCCGGCGTCTTCGCCTTGGCCATGGCCCGCTTGCGGATGTTGGAGAAGCTGGTCTTGTCGCTGCCGTCACCGTGCATGACGAGGGCGTCGTAGTACGCGAACTGGCCCAGTACGCCGATCTTGTCGGCCTTGCCCTGCTTGACGGCCGGGTTGAAGTACACCCGGTCCCGCTCGTCGTTCTGAGCCTTCTGGAAGTCCTGGTCCTGGGCGGCCTTCTTCCAGTCCTTCTCGAAGGCGGACCCCAGGCCCGCGTGCGAGTCGCTGCCGTTGACCTTGCGCAGCGCGGGCAGGTACTTCGCCAGGACGTTGCCGGGCTTGCGCTTCGTGTACAGCTCGACCAGGTCCAGCATGTCGCCGGTGCCGGAACAGAAGCCGATGATGCCGGCGGTGTAGCCGCGGCCGTCCTTGATGTCCTCGATGTAGGCGTACTGCTTCTTCCAGTCCAGCGAGGAGTTCTCGGCGCTGGAGACCAGTTGCATGGCGATCTCCTTCTTCGCCGGGTCGTCCAGTCCCGCCGCGGCCTTGGCGGCGACGCGGGCCGTGGCGGGTGCCTGGCCGGTGGCGGCGACCGCCGTACCGGCGACGGCGGTGGCCGGTACGGCGAGCAGGACCAGGCCGAGGGTGAGTCCGGTGGCGGGCTTGCGGATCGCCTTGCCTATGGATCGGGCACGCATGGTTGTCCTCCAGTGGGGAGCGGGCCGGGTGAGGGCCGTGGTGCGGTGAGGGATCCCAATCGTTAGGAAGCTTTCCTATCAGACTCCGCCCAGGGCCGTCACCGGTCAGATCGCGCCAACCCCCGGCGTATCAGACGCCTCCGGGTGCGTCGCCGGACGGCCGCCAGACGTACGGAACGGTCGTGGCGGCGCTGACCAGGCCCAGCCGGTTGAGGATGGGGCGGCTGGTCTCCAGCGCGTCGACCTGCACGTACCGGAAGCCGCGCGCCACCGCGAGCGCCGCCCGGTGGGCCACCAGGGCGCGATAGATGCCCTTGCCGCGCCAGTTGGGCAGCGTCGAGCCGCCCCACAGCGAGGTGAAGGCGGTGCCCTGGTGGAAGCGCATCCATGCCGCCGAGACCACCTCGCCGGCCAGCGACTCCGCCACGGTCACCGTGCAGGGGTCGCCGTCCCGCCCCGCCACCCACTCCTCCATGGCCGGCGCCAGCCAGCTCCGGTCGTCGGCCCAGACGGCCGCGGCCAGCTCCCCGATGCGGTCGAAGTCGGCGCGGCCGGTGACCTCGCGCAGCCGTACGCCCTCGGGGAGCGGCGCCTCGCCGGGCGGCCCGGCGATCTCCGCCGCCTCGCCGATGACGACCGTCTCCTGCTCGTCCGGCACGAATCCGGCGGCGGCCAGCCGGTCCGGCAGGTCGGCGGGCAGGTCGTGGCCGTGGTACTTCCACTCGACCGGCAGTCCGCGGGCGGCGAAGTGGTCGCGCTGGGCGGCGATGAAGGCGTCCAGCTCCGCCCCGTCGAGTCCGCCCAGGTCGCGGTAGAGGATCAGTCCGCCCTGGGCGGGCAGGGTTCTGCGCAGTACGGGGCCGACCCGCTCGATGCCCGGTGTGTCCGGCGCGAACCCGCGGTCGCGCATCTGCTCGTCGTACGCCGCGCGGTAGGCGGCGGCTCGTGCTGACTCGGTGTCTTGTGTGGTCACCGGCGCCACTCCACCACAGGCCGCGGCCGGTGGCCATCGAATTCGGCCGCGGCGTGGCGTACCGGCGTCAGGCCGTCGCGGCGGGCTCCGGGGGTGTGCCGAGCAGTCCGGCCAGCAGTTCCCTGATGCCCGGCCCCGGGTCGAAGCTCCCGGCCGGGAACGAGAGTTGGTGGAAGGCGACACCGTCGAGGTAGTCGAAGAGGATCTCGCAGTGCCGCCGCGGCGTCGGCGACCCGAAGCGCCGCATCCACTCCGTGCCCCAGCCGACGACGGCCTCGCGCCCCCGAGTGAGTGCGGGCCGCAGCTCGGGCCGGGCGGAGGCTTCCAGGCAGAGGGCGTAGCGGGCGGCGGTCCTGGCGCGCTCGGGGCCGGTCGCGTACAGGAGGAACCGCGTCACGGCGTCCGCGAGTTCGGGTACGTCGGCCGGGGCGGCCTGCCGGGCGAACTCCTCCCAGTCGCGGCGCTCCAGCGCCTCCAGGTGGCCGACGATGCCGTCGATCAGGGCGCCGCGGTTGCGGAAGTAGTTGGAGGTGGTGCCCGACGGTACCCCCGCGGCGGTGTCCACCGCCTGGTAGGTGAGTCGCCGGGGCCCCTCGGCGCCCAGTACTCCGATCGCCGCGTCCAGCACCTGGTCCCGCCGTCGTGCCACCCTGCGCACCTCTCGTTACTATGTTTGTAGTGCCGATTCACTATAAACATAGTACCGTGCGGGGGCATGGAGCTGACACCACGCACGGCAGCCGTCGTCGGCGGCGGCATCGGCGGCCTCGCCACCGCCCTCCACCTGCGCGAAGGCGGCTGGTCGGTCGACGTCTTCGAACGCGCCCGCCGCCTGCCCGCCACCGGCACCGCCCTCGGGCTGTGGCCCGGCGCGCTGGCCGCCCTGGACGCCCTCGGCCTCGGTGAACGGGTACGGGACCTGAGTCGGCCGCAGACCGCCGGCGCCTTCCTGCGCCCCGACGGCGGACGCATCGCCACCCTCGATGTCGCCGCCCTCCATCGGCGCACCGGCGATGTCGTCCGCCTGATCTCCCGCCCCGAACTGCTGGCCCTTCTGTACGAGGCGGCCGGCGGCGAGGGTTCGGTCACCTTCGGCCACCCGGTCGACGACATCCGGGCGCTGGCCGGCGCGTACGACGTGGTGATCGCGGCCGACGGCCTCAACAGTGCCGCCCGCACGGCCCTGTTCGGCCCGCGGTACCGCGCCCGCTACGTCGGCGCGTCGTCCTGGCGCGGCACGGTCGAGGGTGACACCGGCGCCGTCGTCGAGACCTGGGGCGAGGGGCTGCGGTTCGGCGTCACGCCCACCACGGGCGGGCGCACCAACTGGTTCGCCTGCGCGGTGGCGCCGGAGGGGCGGCGCGGTCCGGGACGCGAGGCCGAGGCGCTGCGCTCCCGCTTCGGGCACTGGCACGCGGGTGTGCGCCACGTGCTGGAGCGGCTGGACGAGCTCGGGGTGCTGCGCCTGGACCTGTATCACCTCGATCCGCCGCTGCCCTCGTACGTCCGCGGCCGCACCGCGCTCATCGGTGACGCCGCTCACGCCATGACGCCCGACCTGGGGCGCGGGGCCGGTGAAGCGCTGGTCGACGCCGTGGAGTTGACCCGGGCCCTGCGGGTGTCGCCCCACGTGACGACGGCCCTCCGTACGTATGATCATGAACGGCGTTCCGTGACCCAACGGCTGGTGCGCACGGCGCGGCTGATGAACCGGATGGCGCATGTGCGGCGGCTGACGGGTCTGCGGAACGCGGCGATGCGGGCCGCGCTGACGCTCGGCGGGCCGCCGGCCTGAGGGGCGGCGGGTGCCGAGGGTGCAGACGTTTTGCCCGATACGCTTCATTCGTCCTGATCGTCAGTCAAGTGCGCGCCCGACGCCACGGAGAGGGGTTCCGCGGTGGACCCGAACGCCCAGCACCCACCCGCCCGGCCGCCGGACACCGAGCCCTCGCGCCAAGCCGGCCCCGCCCCCGGGGGCGTCCCCCCGGACCTGCGTTCCGCATCCCCGGGCGCCCGTTGCGCACCTCAGGGCGCCGACGACCTGGAAGCCGCCGTCGACCGCCTGATGCCCGGCATCCGCGACGACCTCAAGCGGCTCGCGGCGATCCCCTCGGTCGCCTTCCCCGGCCACCCGCCCGAGCCGGTCCTCGCGGCACGCGACGAACTCCTCGCCCTGCTGCGCGCCGCCGGCGTCACCGACCTCGGACAGCTCGACCTGCCCGGCACCGCGCCGGTCGTCACGGGCACCGTTCCGCCGCCTTCCCCGGACGCCCCCACCGTCCTCCTGTACGGCCACTACGACGTCCAGCCCGCGGGCGACCCCGGCCTGTGGACGTCACCGCCCTTCGAACCCACCGACTTCGACGACCCGCACGGCGGCCCCGCCATCCGGGCCCGCGGCATCGCCGACTGCAAGGCGAACCTCCTCGTCCACCTCGGCTCGCTGCGCGCCCACGGCGGCCGTCCCCCGGTCGGCATCAAGATCGTCTTCGAGGGCCAGGAGGAGTACGGCAGCCCCTTCGACGACTACCCGCCCACCGACCCCGGGCGCTTCGCCTGCGACGCGATGGTCATCGCCGACGCGGGCAACCTCCGCGCCGGTACGCCCACGCTCGTCACCGGCCTGCGCGGCGCCGCCGAACTGACCGTCGAGGTGCGCACCCTCGACGAGGCCGTGCACAGCGGCGAATACGGCGGCGCCGCCCCGGACGCGCTGCTCGTCCTCCTCAACGCCCTGGCCACCCTGCACGACGTGCACGGCGACGTCGCCGTCGAAGGGCTGCGCCGCGAACCGTGGACCGGCACGTCCCCCACCGAGGCCGAGTTCCGCGAACTGGCCGGTGTGCGGGCGGGACTGCCGCTCCTCGGCTCCGGCAGCCTCGGCGAACGCCTCTGGAGCGGCTCGGCCATCACGGTCATGGGCCTGGACGCTCCCTCGGTGGACCAGGCCGCCTCGGCGGTCGTGCCCTACGCCCGTGCCAAGCTCAACCTGCGCTGCCACCCGCGCCAGGACCCGAAGGAAGCGCTCGACGCACTCGTACGGCATCTGGAGCGGCTGTGTCCGTTCGGCGTCCCGCTGACCGTGACACCCGGCGACGCGGGCGCCGGCTTCGAGGCCCGTACCGGCGGGCCCGCCTACCGCGCCGCCGAGGCCGCGATGCGCCGGGCGTGGGGCGCCGAACCCGTACACACCGCGGGCGGCGGCTCCATCCCGCTGGTCAACGGCCTCGCGCGCGCCGTACCGGAAGCCGAGGTGCTGATCTTCGGCGCCGAGGACAAGCAGTGCAATCTGCACGCGCCCGACGAACGTGTGCTGCTCTCGGAACTGCGCGCCGCCGTCCTGGCGGAGGCCGTCTTCCTGCGCGAGTACGCCGCCGCCTTCCGTACCGGAGCCGCCGCGTGAACGTCCCGATGCCCGACGAGAACCCCCGGCCCGCCGAGGACTCCCGGACCACCGCTACGGCCGACGCCGGCCACGACGACGGGCCGCGACGCCCCCGGCGCGGGTTCACCTTCCCCAGCGCCCTGACCGTCCTGGTCGTCGTGACCCTGGCCGTCTGGCTCCTGGCCTTCTTCATCCCCTCCGGCACCTACGACCGCGACGGCGACGGCACCCCGCAGCAGGGCACCTACCACCGCACCCCCTCCGGCCAGTCCTTCACCGACCGCCTCAACGACCTCTTCCTCTCGCCGGTCAACGGCCTCTACGGAGTGCAGGACACCAAGACCGGGCAGGTCGGCCCGACCCTGGCGGGCGAACTGTACGGCAGCGCGGGCGTGTTCCTGTTCGTGCTGGCCATCGGCGCGTTCATCACGGTCGTCTTCTCCACCGGGGCCCTGGACCGCGGCATCGGCCGGCTGGCCCACCGCCTCCGCCACCGCGGCGCGCTGCTGATCGCCGGGGTCATGGCGGTCTTCTCGCTGCTCGGCACCGTCGAGGGGTTCGCCGAGGAGACGCTCGGCTTCTACGGCCTGGTCGTACCGCTGATGCTGGCGCTCGGGTACGACCGGATGGTGGCCACCGCGACGATCATCCTCGGGGCCGGCATCGGTGTCCTGTGCTCGACCGTCAACCCCTTCGCCACCGGCGTCGCCTCCTCCGCCGCGGACATCTCGCTCGGCGACGGCATCGCGCTGCGGGTGGTGATGTGGCTGGTGCTGACCGCCGTCACCATCGGCTACGTGGTGCGCTACGCGCGGCGTGTACGGGCCGACCCGGACCGCTCCCTCGTCGGCTTCCTGCCCGGCGACCGGGACCGCGCGCGGGCCGCCGACGACGACGCGGTCGAACCACCCCCGCTGACCGGGCTGCACAAGACCGTGCTGATCACCGTCGCGCTGGTGTTCGCCTTCATGATCTTCTCGGTGATCCCGTGGGCCGGGGCGCTCACCGGGGACGCCGACGCCGCGCCGTACGCCTTCGAACTGGGCTGGTCCTTCCCCCAACTGGCTGCGTTGTTCGTCGCGGCCTCGATCCTCGTCGGGATCATCGCGCGGATGGGCGAACAGAAGCTCAGCTCGACGTTCGTGCAGGGGGTCGCCGAGTTCATCTCACCGGCCCTGGTGATCGTGCTCGCCCGGGGGGTGACGACCATCATGAACAACTCGCGCATCACGGACACCGTCCTGCATGCCGTCGAGGGCGCCGTCTCCGGTACCCCGTCGGCCCTGTTCGGCATCATGGTCTACGTCGTCAACCTGCCGCTGGCCTTCCTCATCCCCTCCACCTCCGGCCACGCCACCCTCGCCATGCCGATCCTGGCCCCGCTGGCCGACTTCGCGCACGTCTCGCGCGCGGTGGTCGTCACGGCCTGGCAGGCGGCCAGCGGGTGGATGAACCTGTGGGTGCCGACCACCGCCGTCATCATGGGCGGCGTCTCGCTGGCCAAGGTCGGCTACGACAAGTACCTGCGTTTCGTCTGGCCCCTGCTCGCCCTCCTCGCCGTTCTCATCTGCGGCTTCGTGGGGCTGGGAGCGGCGATGACCTGAGCCGGCCGGCCCGCGCGTCACAGGAGAGCGGTCGGCTCCGGCGACGCGGGCCGCGGCTTGCAGGTGAAGCCGAGCCGGCGCAGCGCCCGCACCATCTCCCCGGCGCTGAAGTCCCGCGGATCCTGGCCGGTGACGATACGGCCCACCTGCTTGACGGGGTAGGCGACGGATCCGACGAGCACGGAGTCCCCGTGAATGGGCTCCGGTTCGACCGCGCTCATCTTCTGCTCCACCTCGATCGCCTGAAGGTAGAAGAAGACGCCGGCGATGGTGACACGCATGCTGCCTCGACAAGGGTGAGCAGGAATGGAGCCGAGCCCCCACCTTCTCATGTGGCCCGCCCGTCCGGTGGTCCGATCGCCGCCGGTTCCGGGTCACGCCGAACGCGTGTCCCCGTCTTCGGCTCCGCGCACCCGCAGCCCGGCGATCTCGGTGTGCGGCGGCCGGTCCCCGGCCAGCAGCAGGGTGGTGATGCGGTCGGCGGGGCCGGCGGCGAAGTGCACCCGGCCGCCTTCGAGCGGTACGACGGTGCCGCTCGCGTCCACCGGGATGCCGGTGAGCGCGCCGAGCCAGGCGGCGGCACCGTGCGGGTCGGGCGTCTCGACGACGAACCCGGCGAGGTCGAAGGCGCCGCGGTCGACGCGGCCGGACGCCTCGTGCTCGCGGCGCAGCGCGGGGTCGGCGTGGACGGTGATGAAGAACGGCGCCCAGGGCGGGACGCCGGAGCCCGTCAGCATCACCTCCTGGAAGGTGACCCGGCCCGCCAGGAAGGAGAAGTCGTGCACGTCGGTGCCGTGGCCGGCGCGGCGCAGCCGCTCGGCCGTGGCGGTGGAGTCCGCGACGTGCACCGCGAAGTTCAGCGGGCCGCCGCCGGCCGCCAGGAGCGCGTCGATACGGGACTGCCACGGGGCCGTGGCCCGGCCGAACGCGGAACGCGCGTACGTCTCCGGGGCGACGACGGTGAGGATTTCGACGTACCGGTCGTCCAGCCGCCAGGCACCGTTCTGGAAGCCCTCGTGCACCGGATTGGTGTGCGCGGGCAGTCCGGCCGCCGTGTAGTCGCGTACGGCGGCGGCCACGTCGGGCACGCAGTGCAGCAGATGGTCGAAGCGCGGTGCTTCGGTCGGGCGGAGATCCGGGGTGCGGATCGGCTGTGTGGCGGTCATGGACACCCTCCCCGAGTTGGTAAGGGCAGCCTAACCGTACCGGGTTGAGGGATCGTACGGGGGTGCGGACCCCTGGGGGAGGTGGCTGCCTCGCGGGGCAGCCACCTGCGGGGCGACCGGGGTCAGTCCAGCAGTTCGTACGCCGGCAGGGTCAGGAACGCGGCGTAGTCGGTGTCCAGGGCGACCTTCAGGAGGAGGTCGTGGGCCTGCTGCCAGCAACCGGCGGCGAAGGACTCGTCGCCGGTCTCGGCGCGGATCGCGGCCAGTTCCTCGTCGGCGATCCTGCGGACCAGGTCGGCGGTGGCCTTCTCGCCGTTCTCGAACACGACACCCGCGTCCACCCACTGCCAGATCTGCGACCGGGAGATCTCGGCGGTGGCCGCGTCCTCCATCAGCCCGAAGATGGCGACCGCGCCGAGGCCGCGCAGCCATGCCTCGATGTAGCGGGTGCCGACCCGGACCGCGTCCACCAGGCCCTGGTAAGTGGGCTTGGCGTCCAGGGAGTCGACGGCGATGAGGTCGGCGGCCGAGACCGCGACGTCCTCGCGCAGCCGGTCCTTCTGGTGCGGCCGGTCACCGAGCACCGCGTCGAAGGAGGCGCGGGCGACCGGGACCAGATCGGGGTGGGCGACCCAGGAGCCGTCGAAGCCGTCCCCGGCCTCGCGGTCCTTGTCGGCGCGGACCTTGGCCAGTGCCGTCTCGTTGGCCTCGGGGTCGCGGCGGTTGGGGATGAACGCCGCCATGCCGCCGATGGCGTGTGCGCCGCGCTTGTGGCAGGTGCGGACGAGGAGTTCGGTGTACGCGCGCATGAACGGCGCGGTCATGGTGACCGCGTTGCGGTCCGGCAGCACGAACTTCTCGCCGCCGTCGCGGAAGTTCTTCACGATGGAGAACAGGTAGTCCCAGCGGCCGGCGTTCAGCCCCGAGGCGTGGTCGCGCAGCTCGTAGAGGATCTCCTCCATCTCGTACGCGGCGGTGATGGTCTCGATGAGGACGGTGGCGCGAATGGTGCCCTGCGCGATGCCGACGTAGTCCTGCGCGAAGACGAAGATGTCGTTCCAGAGACGCGCCTCCAGGTGCGACTCGGTCTTCGGCAGATAGAAGTACGGGCCCTTGCCGAGGTCCAGCAGGCGCTGGGCGTTGTGGAAGAAGTACAGGCCGAAGTCGACCAGCGCGCCCGGGACCGGCGTGCCGTCGAGCCGGAGGTGCCGCTCGTCGAGGTGCCAGCCGCGCGGGCGGACGACGACGGTCGCCAGTTCCTCGGCGGGCTTCAGGGCGTACGACTTGCCGCTCCCCGGGTCGGTGAAGTCGATCCGGCGCTCGTAGGCGTCGATCAGGTTCACCTGGCCGCCGATGACGTTCGCCCAGGTGGGGGCGGAGGCGTCCTCGAAGTCCGCGAGCCAGACCTTCGCGCCGGAGTTGAGCGCGTTGATGGTCATCTTGCGGTCGGTGGGGCCGGTGATCTCCACCCGGCGGTCGTCCAGCGCGGCAGGCGCCGGGGCGACGCGCCAGCTTTCGTCGTCGCGGACGTGGGCGGTCTCCGGCAGGAAGTCCAGGCTGCTGGTGCGGGCGATCTCGGCGCGGCGCGCGTCGCGGCGGGCGAGCAGTTCGTCGCGGCGCGGGGTGAACCGGCGGTGGAGTTCGGCGACGAAGGCCAGCGCGGCCTCCGTGAGGATCTCGTCCTGGCGGGCGGGGGCCTTGCCGGGGTCGACGTCGGTGATGGCCAGCGGGGACGGCGCTGGTGCGGACATGAGCTGTCACTCCATTCAGCGGCGGAGCCCGGGCGGCCGCCGGGCGGGTGCGCGGCACGGGGTGCCGCGGGCCGCAGCCGGCGGTGGCGGGCGCCGTTCGGGTGCAGGGCGCTTCTGACCAGTGGAGAGTAGTTTCCTTATCGCGGAACTTCAATGGTTTGTTGACGTCGAGATTCTCTCCGTCGACAGAAGCGGGGACCGGATGACTCGGAGCGCCACCACGGTCACTGCCCCTCGCCTGCCCGGGGCGCGCCCGGTGACGCCAGACGGAACAGATCCCGCGGCGTGTCGATGTCGTACGGCTCGGCCACGTCCGCGCACTCGACGAGGGTGAGGGCGGCCGCGTGCTCCTCCAGGTACGCACGCGCCCCGCGGTCGCCCGAGGCGCCCGCCGCGACCGCCGCCCACCGGTCCGCCCCGAACAGCACCGGATGCCCGCGCTTCCCGCCGTACGCGGCCGCGACCAGCCCGGCCCCGCCCTCGTACGCGGCGATCACCCGCGCCACCGCCGCCGCGCCGATGCCCGGCTGGTCCACCAGCGAGACCAGTGCGGCGCCCGCCCCGGAGCCCGCCAGGGCGGCCAGTCCGACGCGCAGCGAGGACCCCATGCCCTGCGTCCAGTCCGGATTCTCGGCCGTCTCGTACGCCGCGAGGTCGGCCCGCTCCCGTACTGTTGCGGCCGCCGCGCCCAGGACGATGTGCACCGGGCCGCAGCCGCCCTCCCGCAGGACCCGGGCCGCGTTCTCGACCAGCGGCCGCCCGCGGAAATCCAGCAGGGCCTTGGGGCGGCCGCCCAGCCGTCGCCCGCCGCCCGCGGCGAGGAGCAGTCCGGCGACCGGGCGGCGTACAGGTGGGGCGTCCGAGGCGGGAGGTGAGATGTGTGCCATGGGGTCTGCTTACCTCATGGCCGGGGCCCGCGGGGTGGTGTGGGGCCGGTCGCGGCGGCGGGGAGCGGGGGCGGGCCGAGAACGGTACCGCACGACGGCCGCCGGTGCGCACCGGAATTCGGTGATCCTGATTTCGCTCTCCGTATGGCGCGGACCGCGCAGGGTGGCGTTAACTGGCCCGCGTCGTGGAGCGGGGCCAACGGCCGTGGAGGGTACCGTCGTTGTGGAGCAGAGGCAGAAGCACAGGCGAGTCGCAGGAGCCGAGGGCGACCCGCGGGCCGTCGCCCTGTGCGGGGCGGTGGCCCGGTTGCGCCGTGAACTGGCCGTTCTCCCGGCGGAGTTGCCCGACCGCGCTGCCGCCGACGACGAACTGGCCGCGCTGCACGCCCTGGTGAGCGCCGGTGACCCCGAGGTGCCCCGGCTGCGCCGTTCCCTGCTGCTGATCGCGGGAGCGGTCGGCTCGGTCAGCGCGCTGGCGCCCGCACTCGCGGACGTGCGCGACCTGATCGGTATGTACGGGGAGGCGCCGCGCCGGTTCTGAGCCCCGGCCGGGGCGGGGAGCCGTACGGCCTGCCCCGCGCCCCGGCCGGAACGTCACGCCGGGTTCTGGTTGGCCAGCGCCACGGACAGTTCGGCCGCGATCTCCTGGAGCACCGGAACGATCGTGCCGATGGACGCCTCGGTCACCCGGCCGGTCGGGCCGGAGATGGAGATGGCCGCCGCGGTGGGGGAGTCGGGCACCGGCACCGCGATGCAGCGGACGCCGATCTCCTGCTCGTTGTCGTCCATCGCGTACCCGAGCCGGCGGACCTCTTCGAGGGCGTCCAGGAAGCTGTCCGGGTCGGTGATGGTCTTCTCGGTCGCGGCCGGCATGCCCGTACGGCCGAGCAGCGCACGCACCTCCTCCGGCGGATGGCCCGCCAGCAGCGCCTTGCCCACGCCCGTGGAGTGCGGCAGCACCCGGCGGCCGACCTCGGTGAACATCCGCACCGCGTGCCGGGACGGCACCTGCGCCACGTACACGATCTCGTCGCCGTCCAGCAGCGCCATGTTGGCGGTCTCGCCGGTCTCCTCGACCGCGCGCGCCAGGTAGGGCCGGGCCCAGGTGCCGAGAAGGCGCGAGGCGCTCTCGCCGAGGCGGATCAGCCGGGGGCCGAGCGCGTACCGGCGGTTCGGCTGCTGGCGGACGTAGCCGCAGGCCACGAGGGTGCGCATCAGCCGGTGGATGGTGGGCAGCGGCAGCCCGCTGCTCGTCGACAGCTCGCTCAGACCGACCTCGCCACCGGCGTCGGCCATCCGCTCCAGCAGGTCGAAGGCGCGCTCAAGGGACTGGACGCCACCGCCGGCGGCTGCGGGTTTGGCGGCGGAAGTGCTGGCGCTGGACGGCGGCACGACGCGTTCCTTTCGGGGCAGGTGGTGGCGGGCTCGGCGCAGGGCTGGGTGTTCGGGTGCCGGGACCGACCCGGAGCAGCCTACCGGTCCCCTCCGGTGGACACACGGTCTGTCGCACACTCGTTCCCGCCGGTCAGGACCCGTCCTCGACCTGCGCCCGGCCGGCATCCGGGCGCTACCGGCCCGCGCCGGTCCGGGCCAGTGGTCGGAGCTACATTCTGCTGACCGAAAGTCCGTATCCATTCCGTGGAATCCTCCAGTCGTCCGCTCGGGGGGGCATGATCGCGCCATGAACCCGCACCCGCCGCTCCCCCCTTCCGGCGCGATCTGTGCCACCGCCCCGTGTCCGGCAGGGTCTTGACGGGCCGCGACGCCGGGGGAAGACTCCTTCAACAGAAAGTTGAATTCCGTGGTGCGGAAGCCCACGGGGACCGCACGAGGAGGGGACCGGGTGTCCGAGATCGATCTGGTGCTGCGCTCCACGCGCGTCGTCACCCCCCGGGGGACACGCGCGGCGACCGTCACCGTCCGGGACGGGAAGATCGTGGAGCTGCTCCCGCACGGCGCCCCCGCCCCGGCCGGGGCGCGGGTCGAGGACTTCGGCGACGACGTCCTGCTGCCCGGCCTGGTCGACACCCACGTCCATGTGAACGACCCCGGCCGCACCGAGTGGGAAGGCTTCTGGACCGCCACCCGCGCGGCCGCGGCCGGCGGCATCACCACCCTCGTCGACATGCCCCTCAACAGCCTGCCGCCCACCACCACCGAGGCGAACCTGCACACCAAGCGCGAGGTCGCGCGCTCCAAGGCGCACATCGACGTCGGCTTCTGGGGCGGCGCCGTCCCCGGCAACATCAAGGACCTGCGGCCGCTGCACGACGCCGGCGTCTTCGGCTTCAAGTGCTTCCTGTCCCCGTCCGGCGTGGAGGAGTTCCCGGAACTGGACCAGGAGCAGTTGGCCGCCGCACTCGGCGAGATCGCCGGCTTCGGCGGCCTGCTCATCGTGCACGCCGAGGACCCGGTCCACCTGGAGGCCGCGCCGCAGCCGCACGGCCCCAAGTACGCCGACTTCCTCGCCTCCCGCCCCCGGGTGTCCGAGAACGACGCGATCGCCGGGCTGATCGCGCTCGCCCGGCGGCTGAGCGCGCGGGTGCACATCCTGCACCTGTCCTCCTCGGACGCCCTGCCGCTGATCGCCGACGCCCGCGCCGAGGGCGTACGGGTCACGGTCGAGACCTGCCCGCACTTCCTCACCCTGACCGCCGAGGAGATACCGGACGGCGCCACCGAGTTCAAGTGCTGCCCGCCGATCCGCGAGGCCGCCAACCAGGACGCCCTCTGGCAGGGCCTCGCCGACGGCACGATCGACTGCGTCGTCTCCGACCACTCCCCCTCCACCGCCGACCTGAAGACCCCCGACTTCGGCGACGCCTGGGGCGGCATCTCCTCCCTCCAGCTCGGCCTGCCCGCCGTCTGGACCGCCGCCCGCGAACGCGGCCACACCCTCGACGACGTCGCCCGCTGGATGGCCACCGCCCCGGCCGCACTGGTGGGCCTGCACCACAAGGGCGCCATCGAACCCGGCCGCGACGCGGACTTCGCCGTGCTCGACCCGGACGCCACGTTCACCGTCGACCCGGCAGGTCTGCAACACCGCAACAAGATCACGGCCTACGCCGGGCGCACCCTGCACGGCGTCGTACGGTCCACCTGGCTGCGCGGCCGGCGGATCAACGACGGCGGGACGCCGGCCGAGCCTGCGGGGCAGTTGCTGGACCGGCCGTAGGCAGTGTCCGGCGCGCCCCTCAGGGGCGCCACCCGGTCTCCGCGGCCCATGCCTCCGCGACCTCGGCCACCAGGTCCACGACCGGGTCCTTGACCTCCGCGTAGCTGCCCAGGTCCGCGGTCCGCTGGGCGAGTTCACGCTTGAAGCGCGCGTACGCCGGTACCGCCTCCGGGTGGGCGCGGAACCAGTCGCGGAACAGCAGCGCCAGCCGCTCGTTGGGCGAACCCGCGCGCCGCACGTGCAGGTTGACGTCCGGCCCGGGGCCGCCCCGCCGCGACCACAGCCGCTTCGCCCACCGGGCCGGATCGTCGTCCCGGCCCGCCGGTACGTGGTCGCTCTCGTACCGTGAGCGGACGAAGCCCCGGGCCGCCAGCGGCGCCTCGAAGGTGTCCGCGGCCTCCGCCAGGTCGGCCACGCTCACCTGGAGGTCGAAAACGGGCTTGGCGGCCATGCCGGGCACGGACGTGCTCCCGATGTGCTCGGCCCGCCGGGCCACCGGGGCGAGCAGCGCCAGCAACTCCTCGGTGAGCGCGTTTCCTGCGGCCGCCCACCCCGGGTGGGCGTCGACCAGCAGGGCCCGCGCCTCATGATCCTCCCCGGACTCCGCCACCACCTCCAGGAACGCGTCGTGCAGCGGCCCGCCCGTGATCAGCACCGTGCCGTCCCCCGCCAGGACGGGCGCTCCGGTGAGGTCCGTGATCCGCCCACCGCCCTCCGCGACGATCACGGGCAGCGGCGCGATGTCCTCGTACCGCATCGCGGGGCCCGCGATCACCCAGGCGTCCGCCCGGCCGGCGAGGACGTCCACCACACCGCCGCCGGTCGGTACGAGCGTCACCCGCCGGTGCAGCGCCGTCAGCAACGACTCCGGCCAGCCCGCGATGTTGTGCGCCTGCGTCCTGGCCCCGCTCAGTTCCGTACGGCCGTGGACGTGCAGCCGTCCGTGCCCCGAGCACAGCGCTTCCAGCGGGTCCGGGTCCTCGCCCAGCAGCAGCCAGCAGCCGAGACCGCGCCCGGCCGCCACCGTCTGCCGGCTCATCGGCAGGTGCACCACGCCGATCGCGGGCCCGTGCTCGTCCTCGTACGCCAGGTCGCAGGAGAAGGTCGGCACCCGGTTGGTGAGCTGCTGGGTGCCGTTGACCGGGTCGATCACCCAGCGCCGCCCGGACGTCCCGGCCCGCAGCCCGGCCTCCTCGCCGAGCACCGCGTCCGCGGGACACGCCGCCGCCAGTTCCTTGCGCACGAGATCCTCGACGGCGAGGTCCACCGAGGTCATCTCGGTGCCGTCCACCTTGCGTCCGGACGACCAGCCGCCGAGGAACCCCTCGGCGCTCAGCCGTCCGGCGCGCGTGGCCAGACGGACGGCGAAGTCGAACAACTCTCGGGAGACGGGCGGGGTGCCGGTGAAGTGATCCATGGGGCGAGCCTGCCACACCCTCTGGCGCGCCCTGGCGGCGGCGGAGGAAGGTGTGCGCACGGTGTCCGTCCGGCACCGGGCAGTGGCCCGGCCGGGGGAGGAGAGCGGTATGGAACACGAGGAGTTGCGACGGCGGTTCGCGGCGCTGACCACGGCTCATCTGGCGGACGCGTGCCTGCGCGCCCGGATGCCGGTGCGCTGTGCGCCGCCGCCGCTGCGGGCGTTGGTGCCGGGTGCCCGGCTGGTCGGTCGGGTGTTGCCTGCCCGGCACGTGGGCAGTGTGGATGTCTTTCTCGAAGCGCTGGAATCTGCCGCTCCCGGCGACGTGCTGGTGGCCGACAACGGCGGCCGGGCCGACGAGAGTTGCGTCGGCGACCTCGTCGCGCTGGAGGCGCAGGCCGCCGGGCTGGACGGCATCGTCATCTGGGGACTGCACCGCGACACGGCCGACCTGCGGGAGATCGGCCTGCCGGTCTTCAGCCTGGGTGCGACACCGACCGGGCCGCGGCGCCTGGACGCCCGTCCGGACGGTGCGCTGGACAGTGCCACGGTAGGGGAATGGACCGTCGGCCGTGCGGACCTGGTGTGCGGTGACGACGACGGGGTGCTCTTCCTGCCCGCCGCGGACGCCGGTGAACTCTTCGCGCTCGCGGAGTCGGTCCGTGCCACCGAACGCCGGCAGGCCGACCGCATCCGGGGCGGCGAGCCGCTGCGCCGGCAGTTGGCGTTCGCCGCCTATCTGGCCGGGCGGCGGCGCGATCCCGCGCTGACCTTCCGCGCGCATCTGCGGGCCGTGGGCGGAGCCGTGGAGGAATGACGGCCCCGCGCCGCAGCACACGGAATGTGTGCGGCGGGGAAGGTCCGCGCGGTCAATTCTTCGGGCACAGATGGGTGTGCACGGCCTGCAGAATCTTCTCCGCCTGCTCCGGCGTGAATTGGGTCGCCCCGGAGAAACGCTGCCGGGTCAGATCCACCTGCTTGGCATGGTCCTTCGGGAAGGAGTGGATCGTGCCGCAGGTGCTTCTGCCACGGCTCACCGCGCGCTCCGGTTTCCCGTTCACGATCTCCCGGGAAATCGCGTCGAGGGCGGCGGTGTAGCGCCGCTGGGTCGCGGCGTCGGGCTTCGGGGGGATGCCCAGCCGCGCTTCCGCGTCGGCGATCGCCTTGGACGGCGCCTGCTCCGACGGAGCACCGGAACCCGACGGCGCGGCGGACGTCCGGCTCTCGCTCTTGGTGCTGCCACCGCACGCGGTGAGTCCCGCGGTGGCGATGAGGGCGGCGGACCAGGCGACGGCGGTGCGGTGTTTCACGATTCTCCCTGACCGGATGACGGAACGGCCGATGACCGATGACCGAATGACCGGTGACCGGAGATCGATGACCGGTGGACATGAGCGGTCATTCTGACAGGGAAAGCGCCTGGTGCTAAGGGGGGTTGGGAAAAAGATTGAAGTTCTCTGTTTCCGGAGCCCCGGTGTGTGCCGCGCGCGGTCATTCCGCGAGCGCCGTCCAGAACATCAGCTCGTACTCCTGGAGCAGCCGACCGTAGCGGTGCGCGAGGCGGGGCGTGACCCGCGAGGCGTCGAGGCCGTGCCGTACCGCGCCGTGGGCCAGGACGGCGAGTTCCGCGGCGGGTTCGGCGAAGAAGTCGAAGAAGGCGCACGCCGCGTCGGGAAAGCCGTAGCGGCTGCGCAGGGCGTGCGCGACGGTGGCGCAGCAGCCGCGCCAGGCCGCGAAGTTGGCGGTCAGGGCGATCACCACGTCGGCGGGCTCCGCCTCCAGCGCCAGCCGCGCCACGTACGAGGGGTACGCCTGGCACCCGGCGCGCGGCTCGTGCTCCCGTAGCGCGTCGGCATCGAGGCCGCAGGTCTCCTCCAGCCCGCTCAGCGCGCCGAGCGCCATCGACTCGCCCTCGGCCACCGCCTCGAAGAAGGCCGCCACCGGCGGGTCGCCGTCGGCACGCCGCGCCAGGTGCCGGAAGCTGCCCCGGTCGGCGGTGATGATCTGGTGCTGTTCCAGGGCGAGCACGGTGAACACCTCGCGCGGCGCCTCGCCCGCGGCGATCCGCGCCACGAGCGGGATGTCCGCCGCGCCGGGAGCCTGCTCCCGTACCGCTGCTGCCAGGATGCCGTCGGCGGTGGGCGTGTCCGCCCGCCCTGGGGCGGACGCGTCGTTCTCACGGGCCATGAGCGTGCCTCCCCGCGTGCGGGCTGGTGGGGCGGATCTGCTGGGGCGCGTACGTACCGGGAGCCTGGAGCCCCGTACGGCCCGCGCGGGGGAGGTCCGCCGGTCAGTGGAGGGGCGCGCTGCCTCGCGTACGGTCCTGCCGGGCGGTCGTGCCGTGTCCGCGTCCCTCGTGTTCGGCGATGGCGTCCGCGACGAAGGTGTCCACCACGCCGTCGGCGACGAGGACCGGTACGCGCTTGCCGTTCATGTCGACATAGACGTACGACTTCGCGACCGCGACCTGTGCCGCGAGCCGGGTGCGCAGCCGCTGGGCCGTCGCGTCGTCACCCGCGCGCGACGCCTGGACCATGCGCAGCGCCGTGCGGGCGGCGCCGCCCCACGCGGCGGTCGCGTCGAGCCAGGGCCCGCTGTCGGCGATGAAGCCGCGGTCCGGGAGGGAGTCGCGCAGCACTCCCGGCGCGCGCTGGAGCGCACGCAGGGTCGCGTCCAGGGACTTCACGCTCCCGCCCTCCCAGAAACGGCCGATGGCAGCGGCCAGTTCGGGCGATTGCTCGGGGTTGAGGGCGGAGCCGTAGTGGGCGTCGGCGAAGGTGCGGAGGGCCCGTTCGGTGCGCGCGGAACCGCCGGAGAGTTCCTTGAGCGCCGCCGCCCAGGAGGTACGGGCGTCGTAGGCGCCGTCGTTCCACGCGTAGTCGGCGACCGTGAACAGGGCGATCTTGGAGGCGGCGGGCTGGATCATCGGGTTGGCGGTGATCCCCGCCAGCCGCCCGGGCAGCCCCTTCTCGCGTCCGTTGAAGGGCCCGAGCAGCAGCCGGTTGGTGACGTAGTCGTTGACGGGATAGTTGTCCCAGGTCAGGATCGGGTGCCCGAAGACCTGCCGGGCCGCGTCCGCCTGGGCGACGGTCATCACCGGCGCGATGACCCCCACGCCGGTCCACTCCACGAGCACGTCCGGGTCGAGCCGTTCCCTCAGCGCCGCCTTGTAGGGCGTCGCCTTCACGTCGTAGTACTCGGTCGGCACCATCTGGAGCGGCTGTGCCCCCGCGTCCCGGTGGGCGGCGATGAACTCGCGGTTCACCCGGTTGAGGAGATGCGCCTGGGCGGTGCCGGCGGCGCCTCCGCCGGTGCCGAACCGTTCCTTGTCGGCGGCGCAGTTCCAGTCCGTGTAGCTGATGTCGTCCAGCGGCACCGCGAAGGTCCGTACGCCGATGTCCCAGAGTGCCTGGAACTTGCCGGTCAGCGCCTTGAGGTCGGCGTCCGAGCTGTAGCAGACGGACAGGCCGGGAGAGAGGGCGTAGCTGAACTCGACGTGCCGGGCCCGCGCGCGGTCCACCAGCTCCTTGAGCTGCGCGAGCTGCTCTGCCGGGTAGGGGGAGCGCCACTTCTCCCGCAGGTACGGGTCGTCCTTCGGTGAGTAGACGTACGTGTTCATCTTGTGCGCGCCGTAGAAGTCGAGCTGGTCCAGGCGCGCGGCGTGCGACCAGGGGGTGCCGTAGAAACCCTCGATGACGCCGCGCAGCGGGGTGGCGGGCCAGTCGCGTACGGCGGTGCCGCGGATGCGGGCGCCGGGGCGGTCGCGGTGCGGGAGGAGCTGGCGCAGCGACTGGGCGGCGTAGTACGTGCCGGTGGCGTCCGCGCCGGCCAGGGCGATCCGGCCGTCGCCGACGGCGAGCGCGTACCCTTCGGCGGGCAGCCCGGCGGTGCCGCGCGCGCCGAGGTCCGCCAGGGTGCGGTCGGCGCCCGGGCCGTCCACGTACACGGTCAGGCCGCGGCCTGCCTTTCCGGCCCGTACGACCCGGTCGGCGCCGGCCCGCTTCAGTGACCGCTCGACGACCTCCAGCGCCGGTCCGTCGGCCTTCGGGCCGGCGACGACCGTGACGGTCGGGGTGATGGTGACCCGGCCGCCGAGGGCGCGGACGGACTGCGGTGCCGGGGTGATGGCGGGCCCGGCGGACGGCGGTCTGTCCCGTCCGCCGTCGTCCTGCCGACCGGCGGCCCCGGCGGGCGGGCCGGTCAGCGGGACGGCGGCCAGGGCCAAGGCGAGGGCGGCGGTGGCGACGGTGCGCGTACGGTGCATCCTTCGAGTCCTCCTCGGTGCCACGAGGTGCGCGGATCAGCCGTGGTGCGTGCGCTGCGAGCGACAGCAGGGTTCACCCGTCGCGGGCGGAGGACAATGGACTTTTGCGCCGGGTGGTGGGACGTTCCGGTGGCGGTGCCCCGCTCGGGGGCGCCGGGCGGCGCCTCTCGGTGGTCCCGGGCGGCGGCGCCTCAGCGGCACCGCGCGGCGGCGCCTCAGCGGTTCTTCGCGATGATGAAGATGATGCTCATGAAGGCCAGCAGGACGTGGGTGGCCACGACGTAGATGAAGACGCGCACGTAGACGCCGCGCGGCGGCTTGTTCTCCACGTACTTGCGCGCGGGGGCGGGGGCGGTTTCGGGGAGGGCCTGGGGGGTCGGGTCGTCGGACATGGCAGAGGTTCCTTCCTCGGTCACAGGCCGCGGCGCGGAACGGCGTCGCCGAGGCACAGCTCGGCCGCGCCGCTCTGCAGCAGCGTGTGGACGAACAGCAGCTCCGTGCCGCCGCGGGTGGCGGCGGCGATGCGGTGCGGGGTCAGCGAGTCGAAGTGGGCGGCGTCGCCGGGGTCGAGGACGTGGGCCGTCTCGCCGAGCGTGAGCCGCAGCCGCCCCTTGAGGACGTAGAGCCACTCCTCGCCCGGGTGCACCCGCACCAGGTCGCCCTGCGCGCGCTGCGGCACGTGCACCCGCAGGGCCTGCATGGCCCGTCCGGCGCCGCCCAGGGTCCAGTACGTCCAGCCGCCCGCCTCGGACGGCTCGGCGCGGCCGGCCCGGACGATCGGGTCCCGTTCCGGCGCCGCCTCGCCCAGCAGATCGGATACCGTTGTCCCGTACATACGTGCCAGGGCGAGCAGCATCGGCAGCGACGGCTGGCGCTGGTTGGTCTCCAGCCGGGACAGGTGCGCGGGCGACAGGCCCACCCGCCGGGCGGCCGTCTCCAGCGTGAGACCGGTACGGCGCCGCAGCTCGCGCAGCCGGGGCGCGACGGAGGGCAGGTCCTCGGGCAGCTCGCCAGGGGCGGGCTCGGCAGCGGTGTCGCTCATGCAACCGGTATAGCCAGGTTTCGCCTCTCGGGCAAAAGTTTTGCCTCACAGGCAAGTGGATCATTTCCGGGCATTGCGCTCACCCGGTCGGGTGGTCTCCGGTGAACTCGCGGGAAACATCCGCCCCTTGGCATTGACAGGTACCTGTCTACGCGCGTCATGCTGGGTCCATGAAGATCCCCCCACGCATCACCCGGTTCGGCGCCGTCGGCGCCCTCGCGTCGGCCCTCCTCGTCGGCGGGCCCGCCATCGCGGCCACACCCACCACGACGGCCGCCGCCCCTGTGGCGCACACGGCCACCGTCCGCCCCGCCGCGCACATCAACGCGGTCGGCGACATCTGCTACTCGAAGCTGCCCTCGCAGGCCCACGACACCTTGGACCTGATCGCCAAGGGCGGCCCTTTCCCGTACCCGAAGGACGGCACGGTCTTCAGCAACCGGGAGGGCGTCCTCCCCAAGCAGCAGAGCGGCTACTACCACGAGTACACCGTGAAGACGCCGGGCTCCCCGGACCGCGGTGCCCGGCGCATCGTGACCGGTGAGAAGAAGAACGAGGACTACTACACCGCCGACCACTACCGGTCGTTCGACCTGGTCGACCGGAGCTGCTGAAACGATCGGTCAGTGGTCGCGGAAACGATCAGCCGGTAGCTGCCGAAGCGACCAGCGGGTAGCTGCGGAAACGATCAGATGGTGGGCGCGGCGGAGGTCGGGGCGGTGTCCCGGTCTCCGCCGTCGTCCGTCCCGCCGACCCGCGCCCCCTTTCCGGCGGGCTGGTTCCACGCGCCCTTCACTTGGCCGTCTGCCGCTGCGCCTTGGTCAAGCGCTGCTCGACGGAGTCCGTGGTGACCGGGCGGCCCGCCGCGGCGTCCGCGAACAGCTCCTTGACCGCCGTGCCGACGAGCGCCTCGAACCGGCTCTCCTCGGGGCCTGGGGGAGCGGCGCGGCATGGCGTCGAGTGCGGCGCGCTGCATGGCCTGCTCGGGCGCGTCGAACGCGGGGCCCTACTGTGCCCCCTCGACCGGTGGCAGCGACCCGGAGGCGGAGTCGGCGCGGCGATCTTCTCCTCCGCGATGAGGCCGGCGTACTGCTTGTCCAGCTCTTCTGGCCGAGACCGCCGAGCACTCGGCGCGGGTCCCCGACCGACCTTCGAGCGCACCGTCATCGAACCGGGGCGGCTCGGGCGGCTCGGCCCGGAAGCCGTCACCGTAGGTGCCGCGGCCCTGCGGCCGGGCCGGTTCCCGGCGTTCGGCAGGCGCCGTGACGTACCCCCGCGAGAGGATTGTCAGCGGTCCCCGGTAGCGTTTCGGTAGAAACGACGAATGGGCGGGCAACGGCGGCAAAGGGACCAGGAGGTGTGGTCACCTGCGACGCGGCACGGCCCAGGAGACGCCGTGTGCCCGGCCGTTCCGCGGGCGTACCGCGACGGGTTTGGCGATAGAGACAAGGAAGGCGGCGAACTGCCGTGTACCGCTGGGAGATCACCCGGGCCGCTCTGGCGCAGCGTGTTTTCGCCGTCGTCCGCAGCGAGACCTACGACGAG
Source organism: Streptomyces sp. NPDC026394 (assembly GCF_055567735.1). Classification (NCBI taxonomy): domain Bacteria; kingdom Bacillati; phylum Actinomycetota; class Actinomycetes; order Kitasatosporales; family Streptomycetaceae; genus Streptomyces; species Streptomyces sp. NPDC026394. Next base: position 94,629 of record NZ_JBVHPX010000017.1, on the reverse strand, counting down.
GCCAGCGCCACCGCTGACACCCTGCTGTCCGCCGGGATCACCAGCCTGGAGATATCGCTGACCACGCCGTTCGCGCTGGAGGCGGTCACCACCCTCAGCCGCGAGCTGGGCAACGACGCCGTCATCGGCGCCGGCACGGTCCTGGACGCCGTCTCGGCGCGGATGGCGGTGGACGCCGGCGCCCGCTTCCTGGTCTCGCCCAGCCTCGACGCCGAGGTCATCCGCACCGGCCACCGCTACGGCGTACCGGTCTTCCCGGGCGTCGCCACCCCCACCGAGATGGTGCGCGCCCTGGAGCTGGGCGCCGACGCGCTCAAGCTCTTCCCCGCCTCGGCGCACCGCCCGGACTGGCTCCGTGACGTACGCGCCGCCCTGCCGCAGGCACCGGTGCTGCCCACCGGCGGTGTGACGGTCGAGACGGCGCCCGAGTGGATAGCCGCCGGCGCGGTGGCCGTGGGCATGGGCTCGGCGCTCTCGGAAGGCGACCGCGAGACGGTCGCCAAGCGCGCCACCGACCTGCTCGCCCGCCTCGCCGACGCCGCGCCGCAGCCGCCGGCCGGCCCGGGGACGCCGGGCCTCTACGAGGTCTGAGGCCGCCCCGACCGCGGCAGTACCGCAGGCGAAGCACTCCGTACGGAGGATGCCGGGACTCCCGGCTCCTCCGTGGGGCCGATGCCGCCCGCCCCCGGCGAACGTACGGTGACGAAAACGTCTACGAGGGGCGGACAGACCATGCCGGACATCATCGACCTGGGCGCGTACGGCCCGGATTTCGTCGCCGACCCCCACCCGTACTACGCCAAGCTGCGTGCCCAGGCACCGGTCCACCGGGTCCGCGTCCCCGAAGCCGACACCATGGACGTATGGCTCGTGGTCGGGTACGAGGAGGTGCGGGCCGCACTGGCCGACGCCCGGCTCGCCAAGGACTGGACCCGCTCCGCCGCTCCGCTCCTGGGCCCCGACGAGGACGCCGAGTGGCAGCTCATGAACATGCTCGACGCCGACCCGCCGCAGCACACCCGGCTGCGCAAGCTGGTGGCCCGCGAGTTCACCTCCCGCCGCGTCGAGGCGCTGCGCCCGCGCGTCCAGCAGATCACCGACGAACTCCTGGACACCATGCTGGCCGCCCCCGACGGCCGCGCCGACCTCGTCGAGGCGCTCGCCTTCCCGCTCCCGATGACCGTCATCTGCGAACTGCTCGGCGTACCCGACATCGAGCGGGAGACCTTCCGCGTCTGGTCCAACGAACTGGTCTCACCGACCAGCCACGAGGCGACGATGACCGCCGCCCGCGACATGGCCGCGTACCTGGACGGCCTGATCGAGGCCAAGCGGCGGTCACCGGGCGAGGACCTGCTGAGCGCCCTGGTGCGGACGAGCGACGAGGACGGCGACCAGCTCTCCCATCAGGAACTCCTCGGCATGGCTTTCCTTCTCCTGGTGGCCGGCCACGAGACCACCGTCAACCTGATCTCCAACGGTGTGCGCGCACTGCTCCGGCACCCCGCGCAACTGGCCGCCCTGCGCGACGGCTTCTCCCTCCTCGACAACGCCGTGGAGGAAATGCTGCGCTACGACGGCCCCGTGGAGAACTCCACCTGGCGCTTCGCCACCGAGCCCGTCGAGATCGGCGGCAAGGTCATCCCGGCCGGGGACGTCGTCATCGTCGGCCTGGCGGCGGCCGGCCGCGACGCCGAACGCTTCGAGGCCCCCGACACCTTCGACATCACCCGCGAGACGCGCGGCCACGTCGCCTTCGGCCACGGCATCCACTTCTGCCTAGGCGCCCCACTGGCCCGTATGGAAGGCCGCATCGCGATCCGCACCCTCCTGGAACGCTGCCCCGGCCTGGCACTGGACGCCGACAACGACGCGCTGACCTGGCGTCCCGGCATGACGATCCGCGGGCCGCAGCAACTGCCGGTGCGCTGGCGCTAGGTGCGCCGTTCGGGCAGGTGCGGGCCCCGCGGTGAGCGGAGCGGCGGGCCCTGCGCCGGCGCGACCGCTGCGTCTCGATCGGGCCCAGGTACTCCGGCGCCCAGGTCTCCTGGAACTCGGGCTTCGGCGGTACGAGCGTGATCCGCGCGCCGCGGTGCCCGGCACGCAGGGCGAGTCCCTTGTCCGACAGGATCTCGACGCCGCCGATGACGGGTTGAGGCGGTCGGTGATGACGGGAGCACCGTGTTGGACGGCGTACTCGGTGGCCGTCAGCAGGCTGCTGGGACCGATGATGTGCGCGTGCATCTTGTCCTTGCCGGGCTTGGCCGGGATCGGAGCCAGGGACGGACGCCCTCTCCGGCGGAGCGCGCCCTCTCTCACGGAGTGCGTCGAGCGATGACTGCGTACAAACGGCACACGCTTCCCGCCCCTGCCACGCAGCAGCCCGGCACAAAGGGGGGAATGCGGCCAAGCCGACTGCGGCGCGGTCTGGTCGGTCACAGGTGCCCGCGCGGTGGTGTGCTGTCGGGTGTACGGCTGGGCGGCGTCTCGGCCCGGCGTGCCCGCTGCGCCCGTACGCCGGGCCGCAGGCGCGCACCGATCGGGACGGAGAGCGCGATCAGTGCCGCAACGGCCCCGAACGCGCCACCGGGCCCCAGCCAGGGCGCGACCAGCCCGACACCGGCCGAACCGAGTCCGGTGCCGCCGTCGTACGCCGTGTTCCACGCGGTGCCCGCGGCGCCGCTGCCGTGCGGCCCGGCCCGCCGGAACATCAGCACCAGGGTCTCGTTCTGCAGAGCGCCGTCGGCCAGCCCGTACAGCGCCACCATCGCGAGCGCCACCGGTACGGTCGCCTCGTGCCCGGCCGTCAGGGCGAGGACGGCGACGGCCGGTGCGCAGACCGCCGCGGCCGGCAGCACCAGCCGCCCCGGGCCCCGCCGGTCGCTCCACACCCCCGCCGCCCACCGGCCCGCGATCATCGCGACGAAGAGCCCGAGCAGCGCGGTGGGCGCGAGTTCCGGGCGCGCCAGCACGAACGGCAGGAAGGACGTGAGCCCGCCGAGCGCCACCGAAGCGGCGGCCAGCAGGAGCGCCGGGCGGAGCAGTGGACGGTGGCTTTCGGACGCCGGCGGCTCCGGGGGCCGGGACGGCGCCGGAGACGGTCGCAGGGACGCCGCAGGCCGCCCGGACATCGTCGCCACCAGCGGCACCGCCGCCACGCTCAGCGCGCCCGCCGCCGCGAAGACGGCGCCGAAGTGCCCGTCGGCGGCGAGCCACGCCCCCAGCGGCAGCAGCACCACCTGGGGCAGTCCCACCGCGACGCCGTACCAGCCGACGGCCCGCCCGCGCTGCTCCGGCGGCACCAGTTCGGCGACCAGCGCGCTGCCTGTCACCGCCACCACGCCGAAGCCCACACCCCGTACGGCGGAGACCGCCAGCACCCACGCGAGCCCGGACGACAGCACGTAACCGAACGTCGGCAGGCCGAGCAGCAGCGCACCCGCGCCCAGCAGACGGCGCAGGGAGAAGCGCCGCGTCAGCCACCCCATGCACAGTTGGACGGCCACGGTCGTCGCCATCGTGACGGCGGTCGCCGCGCCCGCCACGCCCTCGCCCGCCGCGCCGCGGGCGGTCCACAGCGGGACGACGGTCAGCATGGGCGCGTAGTTCGCGAAGGTGCCGAGGGTCGCGAGCAGCAGGAGCAGGAAGTCCCGGCCGGCCAGACCCGTCGCCGGCCGCCGGTCCCGGTGTGGCGGCCGCTGCCGGCGCCCGGACGGGAAGAGGGAGGTGAACGCAGCCATGCCTGCCGTTCTACGGGCCCCGGAACCATCGCGTCCAACGAATGTTTCCGATCCGGAGCATCGCGGCAGCCGATCGATGGCCCGCCGCCCTGCTGTCCCGCACTCCCGGTCCGGCTCCTGCGGCCCGCCCTACGATCCGCTCATGGAACTGAAGCATCTGACGACCTTCCTGGCGGTGGCCCGGCACCTGAGTTTCACCCGCGCCGCCCAGGAACTCGGCTATGTCCAGTCCAGCGTCACCGCGCAGATCAAAGCGCTGGAGAACGACCTCGGTACGCGCCTCTTCGAACGGCTCGGCCGACGCGTCACCCTCACCGAGGCAGGGCGCGAACTGCGCGGTCACGCCCGCAGGATGCTCGCGTACGCGGACGAGGCCCGGGACGCCGTACGCGGCGCCGGCGACCCGGCGCAGGTCCGCGGCACCCTGCACATCGCCGCCCCCGAGACGCTGTGCGCGTACCGCCTGCCGCCCGTGCTGCGCGCACTCCAGGACCGCTTCCCGCGCCTGCGCGTCGTCTTCGGCCCCGACAGCAGGACGACGCTGCTCGCCAACCTCCGCGACGGCGCCCTGGACGCGGGGTTCCTGCTGGAGGAGTCCGTACGGGACCCGGTGGCGCGCGCGGAACGCCTCACGGACGAACCGATGGTCCTGATCGCCCACCCCGACCACGCGCTGGCGCGCCGTACCCGCGTCCGTACCGCCGACCTGGCCACGCAGACCCTCCTGCTGATGGACCACACCTGTGCCCAACGCGAGCTGATGGAACGGGAATTGCGGTCGGCGGGTGTCCGGCCGGCCGTGATGGAGTTTTTGAGCGTGGAGGCTCTCAAGCGCTGCGCCGCCGCCGGTCTCGGTGTGGCGCTGCTGCCCGCCGTGGCGGTGGCGGACGAGGTGGCGCGTGGCGAGGTGGCCGTTCTGCCGTGGACCTGCCGGCCCGCGCTCGGCGTCCATCTCGTACGGCACAAGGACCGGAGTCCGACCGCGGCCCTCGCCGCCCTGGCCGGCATCGCCCGCGCACACTGGGCCGCCGACGCGCAGTGACGGCCGGTGCCCCGTCCCGCCCACCGGCCCCGCTCTCAACTCCCGTCCCGCCCACCGGCCCCGGCCTTCACTCCCGCCCCGCCCACCAGTCACGCCCTTCACTCCCGACAGCCGATCACGCCCTTCAGCCCCCGTCCCATCAGCCGGTCACGCCCTTCACTCCCGTCCGGCCCTCTGCCACGCTGACGGCCCGATCCGCGTGTTCCGCCCGTCGCCCGCCCCTCGCCGCGTACAGGAGCCGCCCCATGCGCCGCGCCGTAGCCCTCTCCGCCCTGGCCTGCGTCCTCGCCCTCACCATGGCCGCACCGGCGACTGCCCCGCCGATCGCCCCGTCGGCCGCCCCAGCGGCCCAGGCCGCCCGCCCGGACCGGCCGGCCACCGCCGGGCACCCCACGACGCACCCCGCTCCCGGCCCCGCCTCCCTCCTCGACACCGTTCCCCGCCGGGGTGTCCTCCGCGTCTGCACCACCGGCGACTACCGCCCCTTCACCCACCGCGACCCGGCGTCCGGGGCGTACCGCGGTGTGGACATCTCGATGGCCCGCGACCTGGCCCGGAGCCTGGACGCCAAGCCCACGTACGTGCCCACGACCTGGGCGAAACTGGTCGACGACCTGGCGGCGGGGCGCTGCGACATCGCCATGGGCGGCGTGTCGATCACCCTGCCGCGCGCCCGGAAGGCGGCCTTCAGCGAGCCGGTCCGCACCGACGGGAAGACCCCCGTCGTCCGCTGCGCGGACCGGGACAAGTACCGGACGCTGGACGAGATCGACCGTCCGGGCACCACGGTGATCGTCAACCCGGGCGGCACCAACGAACAGTTCACCCGGTCCGTCATCAAGCGCGCGACCATCAAGGCGCACCCCGACAACACCACCATCTTCGACGAGATCATCGCGGGCCGGGCGGACGTGATGATGACCGACGCGAGCGAGACCCGCTACCAGTCCAAGATCCACCCCGAGCTGTGCGCGGTCCACCCCGACCGGCCCTTCACCTTCTCCGAGAAGGCGTACGCCGTACCGCGCGCCGACTTCCCGTTCAAGGCGTACGTCGACCAGTGGGTCCACCTGGCGAAGCACGACGGCACGTACAAGAAGTACGAGGACGCCTGGATGGCGAAGTGAAGGGGACACCGGCCACGGTGCCGGTGATGACGGTGGCTGAAACCGTTGGTACGTACCAGCCCCTGACGTGATTGTCCGGACAATGTGACCTCCGGACTTCCCGTCATCATCGCGGCCGGATACGCTCCCGCCCGTGGGGAAACGCGATACAGACTCCGAGGGAACCGAGAGCCCCGTCCAGTTCAGTGTGGACCGGAGCAGCCCGGTCCCGCTGTACTTCCAGCTGTCCCAGCAACTGGAAGCGGCGATCGAGACCGGCAGGCTGGCTCCGGGCAGCCTGCTCGGCAACGAGATCGAGCTGGCCGGACGCCTCGGGCTGTCCCGGCCCACGGTCCGCCAGGCCATCCAGTCGCTGGTGGACAAGGGGCTGCTGGTGCGGCGCCGCGGCATCGGTACGCAGGTCGTGCACAGCCAGGTCAAGCGCCCGCTGGAGCTGAGCAGCCTCTACGACGACCTGGAGGCCGCCGGGCAGAAGCCCGCCACCCGCGTGCTCCTCAACACCACCACCGAAGCCACCGCCGAGGTCGCCGCCGCGCTCGGGGTCGCGGAGGGGGCCGAGGTCGCGCTCGTCGAGCGGCTGCGGCTCGCGCACGGTGAACCCGTCGCCCACCTGCGCAACCACCTGCCCGCCGGACTGCTCGATCTCGGTACCGAGCGGCTGGAGGAGACCGGCCTGTACCGCCTGATGCGGGCGGCCGGCATCACCCTGCACAGCGCCCGCCAGTCCGTCGGCGCGCGCGCCGCGACGGCCGGGGAGGGGGAGCGCCTGGGGGAGCCCGAGGGTGCCCCGCTGCTGACGATGCAGCGTACGACCTTCGACGACACGGGCCGAGCGGTCGAATTCGGCTCGCACGTCTACCGGGCCTCGCGGTACGCCTTCGAGTTCCAGTTGCTCGTACGGCCCTGAGGGCGCCGCATGCCGGAGTTCCGGTACCTCGTACGGCCCTGTGGGCGCCGGGCGCCGGAAATCCGGCCGCCCGGACACCGCCCGGGTAAGAATGTTCTGACAAACCATTGACGGGGCTCGGTGCGCGCCGCTAGAACTCCTCCAGTCGCCGTCGGGCGGCACGGGAGAGAGGGCGGCCCCATGAGGCGTACCGCGCGCACGGCCCGTACCACCAGCGAGCCCGGTACCACCCAGCCCGGTGTCACCGAGCCTGATACCTCCGTGCCCCGGACCGTCCCCGTCCGCAGGGCCCGGCTCCCGGCGATCCGGCGCTGACCGGCCCGTCCGCGCGGCCACCGGTACGGGCGTACGGTGGCCGGACGTCGGCGTGTCACAGCCGGGGACGGGCGCACCGCAGCCGGCGGAGTACCCCGGGCGCGGGACCCGATGACCCCACGCGGAACAGGCGTAACGGATACTTGGGCGGCCGGGACCGATCATTTTCGGCCCAAACCCGGCACAGCGCCCCAGGCGCGCAGTGACAGCAGCAACAGCAACGAGAAGGGCTCGACCTCGTGGCAAGGGTTCGGACAGGGGTACGCGCGGTGACCGCGGTGCTGGCAGCGGTGCTCGCCGCGTCCCTGGCGGGGTGCAGCAGCACCGGCGGCAAGCGCGCCGAGGAAGCGCGCGCCGCCCAGACCGCGGGCGGCAAGGCGGCCGTCAACACCCCGAGGTGGACCTTCGCCATGGTCACCCACTCGGGCGACGGCGACACCTTCTGGGACATCGTGCAGAACGGCGCCCGGCAGGCCGCCGACAAGGACAACATCAAATTCGTCTACGGGCACGACAAGGAGGCACAGCGGCAGAGCCAGCTGGTGCAGTCCTACATCGACCAGAAGGTGGACGGGCTGATCGTCACGCTGGCCAAGCCCGACGCGATGAAGGACGTGGTCGCCCGGGCCGAGAAGGCCGGCATTCCGGTGATCACCGTGAATTCCGGCGCCGAGGCGTCCAAGGCGTACGGCGCCCTGACCCACATCGGCCAGGACGAGACGGTGGCCGGCGAGGCCGTCGGCGAGGAGCTGAACGAGCGGGGCCGCAAGAAGGCACTGTGCGTCCTGCACGAGCAGGGCAACGTCGGCCACGAGCAGCGCTGCGACGGCGCGAAGAAGACGTTCGAGGGCGAGATGCAGAAGCTGTACGTGGAGGGCACCAACATGCCCGACGTCCAGTCCACCATCGAGGCCAAGCTCCAGTCGGACCGCGGCATCGACGCCGTGGTGACGCTGGGCGCGCCGTTCGCGCCCACCGCCGTCAAGGCCAAGGAGCAGTCCGGCAGCGACGCCGAGATCGACACCTTCGACCTGAACGCCAAGGTCGCCGACGGCCTCAAGGACGGCTCCCTCGGCTTCGCCGTCGACCAGCAGCCGTACCTCCAGGGGTACCAGGCCGTCGACCTGCTGTGGCTCTACAAGTACAACGCCGATGTCCTCGGTGGCGGCAAGCCGGTCTTCACCGGCCCCCAGGTGATCACCAAGAAGGACGCGGCGGCCCTGCAGGAGTACACGAAGCGGGGGACCCGATGAGCACCGCGGAGACCCCTGTGCAGGACAGCGGACCGCAGGACGGCAAGGAGCCGGACGAGCGGCTGGTGCCCCGTTCGCCGGCGCGCCGCCTGATGAGCCGTCCCGAGCTGGGCGCGGTGGTCGGCGCCGCGGCCGTCTTCCTCTTCTTCTCCTTCGCCGCCGACACGTTCCTGCAGGCCTCCAGCCTCTCCACCGTGCTGTACGCGTCGTCCACGATCGGCATCATGGCCGTGCCGGTGGCGCTGCTGATGATCGGCGGCGAGTTCGATCTGTCGGCCGGTGTCATGGTCGTCAGCTCGGCGCTGGTCTCGTCGATGTTCAGCTATCAGATGACGGCGAACGTCTGGGTGGGCGTCGGGGTGTCCTTGCTGGTCACCCTGGCCATCGGAGTCTTCAACGGCTTCCTGCTGACCCGTACGAAGCTGCCCAGCTTCATCATCACGCTCGGTACGTTCTTCATGCTGACCGGCCTCAACCTCGGCTTCACCAAGCTGATCAGCGGCACCGTCTCGACGAAGTCCATCGCCGACATGGAGGGCTTCGACTCGGCCCGGGCGCTCTTCGCGTCCCACCTGAGCGTCGGCGGTGTGGACATCCAGGTCACCATCCTGTGGTGGATCGGCCTGGTCGCGCTCGCCACCTGGGTCCTGCTGCGCACCCGCGTCGGCAACTGGATCTTCGCGGTGGGCGGCGGCTCCGACGCCGCGCGGGCGGTCGGCGTCCCGGTCACCCGGACCAAGATCGGCCTGTACATGGGGGTCGCGCTGGCGGCCTGGATCTCCGGGCAGCACCTGCTGTTCTCGTACGACGCGATCCAGTCCGGCGACGGCGTCGGCAACGAGTTCCTCTACATCATCGCCGCCGCGGTCGGCGGCTGCCTGATGACCGGCGGCTACGGCTCGGCGATCGGCGCCGCCGTCGGCGCCTTCATCTTCGGCATGGCCAGCAAGGGCATCGTGTACGCCCAGTGGAACCCGGACTGGTACAAGTTCTTCCTCGGAGCGATGCTGCTGCTGGCCACGCTCCTGAACGCATGGGTCCGCAAGCGCGCGGAGGCGACAAAATGAGCAATCCGGACGAAGCGCCGGACGGAGTGCCGGGCGACGCCCCGGGCACATCCCCGGGCGAAGCGACGGACGCCTCGCCCGCCCCGGGGACCCCAGCCGCCACGGACGGCCTGCCCGCCACGGGTGACCCGTCCGCCGCTGACACCACCCCGCCCCTCGTCGAGCTGGCGGACGTCAGCAAGTTCTACGGCAACGTCAAGGCCCTGGAAGGCGTCTCGCTGGAGGTGCACGCGGGGGAGATCACCTGTGTGCTCGGTGACAACGGCGCGGGCAAGTCCACCCTTATCAAGATCATCGCGGGGCTGCACCAGCACGACGCGGGCCGCTTCGCGATCGAGGGCGAGGAGACCCGGCTGTCCTCCCCGCGCGAGGCGCTGGACCGCGGCATCGCCACCGTTTACCAGGACCTGGCCGTCGTCCCCCTGATGCCGGTCTGGCGCAACTTCTTCCTCGGCTCCGAGCCCACCAAGGGCGTCGGCCCCTTCAAGCGGCTCGACGTCCAGTTGATGCGCGAGACCACCCGCGCCGAGCTGCTGCGCATGGGCATCGACCTGCGCGACGTGGACCAGCCCATCGGCACCCTCTCCGGTGGCGAGCGGCAGTGCGTGGCCATCGCCCGCGCCGTCTACTTCGGCGCGAAGGTGCTGGTCCTGGACGAGCCGACGGCGGCGCTCGGCGTCAAGCAGTCCGGCGTCGTCCTGAAGTACGTCGCGGCCGCGCGGGACGCCGGGCTCGGCGTGGTGTTGATCACCCACAACCCGCACCACGCCTACCTCGTGGGCAACCGTTTCGTCCTCCTCAAGCGCGGGACGATGGCCGGCCGCCACACCCGGTCGGAGATCGCCCTGGACGAGCTGACGCGCCAGATGGCGGGCGGCAGCGAGCTGGAACAGCTCAGCCACGAGCTGGCCCGCGCGCCCGAGCCCAGCCACCTCGGCGGCCACCCCACGCACTGAGCGGGGCGGTCCACGGGCGGTGGCGCGGGTTCCGACGGGCCCGCGCCGCCATGCGCCGTGTACCGCTGTTAGGGCACAATCGCACCGGACCGTGCACGTCACCGCCGCCGGCACGGCCACCGCGCGCCCTCGGGGCCCGGCCCCGCGAGCGCCCGTACGCGTACGAGACCGTACGAGCAGGACCCGTACGCGTACGACACCGCACGAGCACGAACCCGTACACGCGTACGGCACCGAACGAGCACGACACCGGACCATGCACGCCCGAGGCCCCGGCCTCCCGACACCCGCAGGGACGAGACGACTCTTGCGAGCACGCAGCCGCCGCCACCGCAACGGCGAAGAGGTGGGTCGATGAGCACGTACCGGGACCGGGTGCACCGAGGATCCGCCAGAGCGACCGTGCTGCGCACGGTGGGCACCCGCGAGCGGCGCTCCCATCTGAGCGCGCCCCGCGTGCCGACCGTCGGCATCGACATCGGCGGGACGAAGGTGATGGCCGGCGTCGTCGACGCGGACGGCACGATCCTGGAGAAGGTCCGTACCGAGACGCCCGACAAGTCCAAGAGCCCCAAGGTCGTCGAGGACGTCATCACCGAGCTGGTGCTGGACCTCTCCGACCGGCACGACGTGCACGCCGTGGGCATCGGCGCGGCCGGCTGGGTCGACGCCGAACGCAGCACCGTCCTCTTCGCGCCCCACCTGAACTGGCGCAACGAGCCGCTGCGGGACCGCCTCGCGGGCCGCCTGGCGGTCCCCGTCATGGTCGACAACGACGCCAACACGGCCGCCTGGGCCGAGTGGCGCTTCGGCGCGGGCCGCGGCGAGGACCACCTCGTCATGATCACGCTCGGTACCGGCATCGGCGGTGCGATCCTGGAGGACGGCGCGGTCAAGCGCGGCAAGTACGGGGTGGCCGGCGAGTTCGGCCATATGCAGGTGGTGCCGGCCGGGCACCGCTGCCCGTGCGGCAACCGCGGCTGCTGGGAGCAGTACAGCTCCGGCAACGCCCTGGTCCGTGAGGCCCGCGAGCTGGCCGCCGCGGACTCCCCGGTCGCGTACAACATCATCGACCGGGTCGGCGGGCGCGTCACCGACATCACCGGCCCGCTCATCACCGAGCTGGCCCGCGAGGGCGACGCCATGTGCGTCGAACTGCTCCAGGACATCGGCCAGTGGCTGGGCGTCGGCATCGCCAATCTCGCCGCCGCGCTGGATCCTTCCTGCTTCGTGATCGGCGGCGGCGTCAGCGCCGCCGACGACCTGCTCATCGGCCCGGCCCGGGACGCCTTCCGGCGCACCCTGACCGGCCGCGGCTACCGCCCCGAGGCCCGTATCGCCAAGGCACAGCTGGGCCCCGAGGCCGGCATGGTCGGCGCCGCCGACCTGGCACGCCTGGTGGCCCGCCGCTTCCGGCGCGCCAACCGTCGGCGCGTGGAACGCTATGAGAGGTACGAACGATCGGGCCGGCGATGACGGAGCTGGACAACCCACCCATGACCGAGGAACACGATCCGGCCCCACCCGGGGCGGGGCCGGCCGCGCGCGAGACCCCTGAGCGTCCGGAGGTGCCGTCCGGGTCCTCGGCCGGAGCTCCGAGCGGGCCCCCGCCGGGGCCGCCGCCCGGGTCCTCGGCCGGCGCGTCCGCGGCTGCCCGGCCGAGCCGGCGCCGCCGCTGGCTCACCGCACTGGTGATCTTCCTGCTGATCGCCATCCCGGCGGGCTACATCGTCATCTCCGCCGAGCAGAGCCGGGACAGCGGCCAGAGCAAGGAGGAGGAGGCGGCCTCCACCGGCCTCTACAACGATTACCCCTCCAAGGTGCAGCAGCGCATCTACAACGTCCCGGTCCCGGCCGGTGCCACCCCGGTCTACTACTACGAGTCCAACGCCTGGCACCGCAGCTCCCTGTACGTCCAGTTCCGCACCAACGACTGGGGCCTGGACCACTACCTGAAGTGGATCGGCACCAGCCGTGACGCCCTCAAGGACGGCGAGATCACCATCACCGGGGCTCAGGCGGCGAAGGTCGGCTGGGACCTCAGCGGCGGCCAGTGGGCCGGTACCTCCCTCAAGGCCGAGGACCCCCACCCGAGCCAGAACATCACCGTCAACTTCGACGAACCGGGCCAGCCGGTGGTCTACGTCGTCTCGACGGTCCGCTTCGAACGCTGAGCGGCGTACGGGCGGACCGAGCAGCCCCGCGCGGAGCCGGACGAGGCGGAGACGACGGATCAGCCTCGGTACAGGGTGATCTCCAGACCGCGGGCGCTGCGCCGGTAAGCCGGCCCGGCCCGGCCCGAGCGCCCGGCCGACGGGCGACTCGTCCAGGGTGCCGCGCTCGGCGGCCGGTTCCGCACCTGGCTGCTCACGCCCGGCCAGGGCATGCTTCCCGGCCCCCTAGAACTCCTGATCACTCCCACGGCCCTCGTCGCCGTGGCCCTCCTGGCGGCCCGTCGGCGCGAGGCGCCGCCTCTGACGCTCGCCGTCGGTGTGAAGTGGCCGGTGGTGCCCCCGCTGCTGCTCGCGGCGGCCGGTGCGGCCCGACCGCCTCCGCTCACCCGGAAGTCTTCGCCCGCCTCCCCGCTCTGGGTACGGCGGAGCCGGCGCGACCTCACCCAAGGCGGAGCGCCGGCAGAAGCCGAGGACCAGCAGCGGAACGGCGGCGGCGATGCCCGCGGCCTGCGCTGACACCAGGCGTGCGGCTACGCGGCGACCGGCAGCCCGGCGGTACTCGGGCGCACGCGGCAGCGAGCCCTGGCCTCGTCCTCGCCCCCCAACCCTCCCCTCAACGCCCCGTCACATCCGGTACGAGAAGCGCAACGCGCCGCCCTCCTCCCGGTACACTCCCCGGCCGCGCGCGCTGTACGGGTTGGGGAGCACATGGACGCGCAGCTTTGCCGGGTCGTGGACCGAGGTGACGGAGAGGATGCGCCACCGGTCGCTGCCCGCGTACCGCTGTGCCGCCCTGACCTCGCTGTCCCCCAGCTCGATCTGCCCGCCTTCACCCTGTGTCGCCTTCACCTCGAACAGCAAGGGGTGTTTGCCCGAGCCGACCCTGAAGTCGTAGCCCAGACTGTTGTCCCCCGGGGAGCCGGGGAAGACGCTCTGCCGGTTGGTGGACACCCAGCTGGTCTCGTTCGTCGCCGGGTGGTGCTCACGCAGCCACTGGTACGCGAACCACTCGCCCACGAAACCGATCGCCTGGCGCTGGGCCGCTGAAAGCCCCCGGTCGGCGTGGGCGTACCGGCCCTGACGGGGCGAACCGGGCGAACCGGGTGGCCCCGGCGCTCCGGCACCGCGTGCCCCGAGGGCTTCGAGCTGCGTGAATCCCTTGCGTCCGCGGACGATTCCCGGGTCCGCCGCCAGCGTGCGCAGCAGTTCGCCCACCAGCTCGGTGTAGTCGCCGGACGCGATGTCGAACTCGGTGGCGCCGATCGAGATGACCCGCTGGCGGCGGGCGCGCTCCTCGCGTGCCTTCTCGGCGCCCCGGCGGACGCGGTCCAGGTCCTGTCGGGTGAGCCCATGGGCCCCGGCGTCCAAGGCCGGGGGCATTCCGGCAGGCCACTGCCCCAGCGCCGCCAGCCAGGCCACCACGTCGTCGGCAGTGAGGTCCCGGAAGTCCAGGGCGCCCGCCGCGTCCAGCAGTGACGTGATCTCCCATGCCGGATCGGGCGCGGCGTATGCCTTCGGCGGGGTGCGGCCTGCCGCCTTCATCAGGGTGACGGCATCGGCGGCCACGTCGCGCACCAGCGCGCCGTTGCGGCTGCGCACCTGCTCGGTGCCGGGCAGACGCTCTCCCCGGGTCGGCGCGGTGTGGCCGAGCCGATGGGTGAGCGCTTCTTCGACGTGGGCGCGGAGTGCCGCACCGTCGGCGTGCTCCTTCGTCAGCGACCAGGCGTCGGGAGCCTTGATCCACGCGAGGGAGCGCAGTTCGGGCCAGCCGTGCACCGGCTCGCGCCGGTCGAAGCGTGCCAGGGCCGCCCACCGCAGGCGGTCCAGGAGCCGGGGCCGGTGCAGGTCGACGTACTCACGGACCGACTCCTCGTGCGCCTCGGCCCGGCTGTCCGGCTTGTACGGCTCCCCGAGCCCGGCCAGCGTCCGGTTGAACCCGGCGAAGTCGATGCCCGCCGCGGCACGCAGTTCGCCTGCATCGCGGGCGCCGCGCGCTGCCGCTATCAACTGCTCCGGGGTGAGCGGTAGTTCGCTCGCGTGCGCGGCGAGCAGCGCGGCGAACTCCCGGGTGTCGGACGGTGGTGAGTCGGCCAGTTCACGGGCCCGTGCTTCGCCGAGTACGTGTACCAGTACCGGCAGGCAGCGTTCCAGTACCCCGGCGAGTGCGCCGTCGAGACGCTGGACCGTGTCCTCGAACTGCGTGCCGGAGACCCCCAGCGCCTCGGCGAGGGCCCTCTCCGGCGGCGCCACGGTGTCGGCGTACGCGGTGCGCAGCACGTGAGCGGCGAGTCTGAGGCGTATCGCGAACTCCGGGCGCCCCACGACATGGGCCGTCGCGTCCGCGAGCCGTCCAACGGCGTCCCAGTCGAGCTCCCGGACGGCGGCCCGCGGTGCGAGAATCAGGGGTTGCCGGCTGTCGGGCAGGGGGAGGAACCCGGCCAGGTGTTCCGGCATGGTGATCGGCAGGGCGTCCAGAGTGATGCTCAGGGTCGCATAGCCGTGCAGACGTACCCTGCGGGCCGTCGCGACCAGTTCGGTCAGGGCCGTGTCGGTGGGCCGGATCCCGCCGGTGGTGTGGTCGGCCAGGACGCCGATGGCCACCGGCAGCCAGGGCAGTGCTGCGCGCAGAGGCTGCCCGAGGCCGGGCAGTTCCGCCTCGCCGCCGTCGACCTCCACGGACAGCTCCGCCTCGTCGACCAGCCGGACCGTGCCCGAGGAGAGGTCCCTCAGCAGCCGGGTCGCCTCCCGCGCCGCTCCCGGCACCACGAGCAGGGGGTTGCCGGTCTCCCGGATGAGGCGGGCCGGCAACGTGTCGCGGTCGCCGGTGACGTAGAGGGTCTGATCGCCTTCGCCCAGCGCCTCGATGCCGACCGTGTCCAGTTCCTCCCCCGATTCGACAAGCAAGGACGCGTCCGCCAGCGGCTCGGTCACGGCCCGTGGGAGGACGCGCGCCCTGGCGAGTACGGCCAGGTCCTTCCACGCGCGCTGGTTGGCGCGCTGCAGGGCCGGCCGGTCCTCCGGCCCGGCCGCCCCCGAACCGGCCACCCGCCCGAGGAAGGCGATCAGCCGGGCGCTGTCACGGGGATCGTCCCAGGTGGGGAGCCCGTACTCACGGAGCCGGACGAGGACGTCCCCCGCCTCCAGCAGGCCGCGGAACCCCCTGGCGACGGTCTGGGCGAAGGCGGGCTCCTCCTCCGGAGCGCCGGAGTAGTGCCATGCGTCCCTCGGCCGCGCGAAGGCCGTACCGCGCTCACGCCCGCGCACGGGGATCCACGCCTGTTCGCGTACGAAAGCGGCCAGCGGCGTCAGCACTTCCTGCGGGTCCTTGAACCCTGCCCTGTCCCGGGTCCACAGGCTCGTGAACTTCCTGCTGTCCCAGTGCGACAGTCCGTGGAGGACCAGCCGCGCGTAGGCGTGCCGCCCCGGCTCGCTGAGACTGCCGGCCACTTCCTGGCCCGGCAGGCGGTAGGCGGGTGTGCCGACGTACGGCGTCTGCGGGTACTGCGCCTCGCTGTGGCCACGGTCGATGAACGGCTCCCACTGCTCCCTGACGGCCTGCGGGGGCTTGGCCAGACGGACGAGCCAGTACGTCCGCAGCAGTTGGCCGTCGGTCCGCGTCTCCGCTCCCTTGGAGAGGCAGGGGATGAGTCCGTCGGTGACTCCCAGCGCCCGCAGGAAGTCCCGCCAGTCGTCCAAAGAATCTTTGCGGCCGATGAATTCCGGTGACGGCGTGACGAGCAGGCCCTCCATCCACAGCAGGCCGCCGGAAGCGTCCCGGCCCTCGGCGACGACGGCGGTCAGATCGTCCCCGTGAGTGCCGTGCCAGCCCGCTCCGAACGCCGCGCCGCTCGCCCGGATCATCGGTCCGCCGGCGGCGGACGGCACGTACAGGCCCAGCCCTTCGACGTCCAGGAACTGACCCGGCCTGCGGGACCTGTACAGCCGGAACACGAACCTCAGCGCCTGGACGCGCAGTTTGCGGGCGTTGCTGCCGGCGAGGGCCGACCGGACGTGTTCCAGCAGTCCGTCGACGTCGAAGCGCCGCACCAGCCCGTTGTGCTCCAGGAACAGCTTGGCCTCCGCGCGCCGCGGGCTGCCCTTCTCCTGCCAGGTGAGCCCCGGGTGGAGGGAGAAGAGCCGCTTGCGCAGCGCCTCGGGCACGGCCAGTTCGTCCTTGCCGCCCGCCTCGCCGCGCGACGGCTGGAAGAACGCCTCTCTGCGCGCCTTCTGCCCCGGCTTCGCCGGCGCCCGCCAGGCGCTCGTGTTGCACCGGCCGACCGTACTGTCGTCCGCCAGCAGGAGCTTGCGGCCGCGCAGCACTCTCGCGTCGTCGGCGAAGAGCTGGGCCAGGTCGGTGTACACCCCGTCCCAAGGGCCGACGGGCTCCCCGGAGGCGGGCGTCGGCAAGGCGGCGACGATGCGTTCCACATACTGCGCACGGTCCGGCGCCGACGGCTCCAGCGGGCACTTCAACGAGGCGCACACCCGGGCGAGACGTCTGAGCCTGCCACCGCCCACGCCCGGATCGGCCACCGCCACCCCCACCTGCCCCGCGGCGTCGGCCGTCAGCGTGGTGAGCTCTCCTCCCGGCCAGAGCACCGCGTCCGCGGGCGTGGTCCAGGCATCCGCCGTCCCCGGACTCAGGACCGGTACGAGCGGTACGTCCTCGAAGGCACGGTCGTACACGCGCTGCGCGGCCGTGGCCAGGAGGCCGGCGAACTGCGCTCCCGTCTCCCAGGCGAGAACGTCCACGGCGGCGCTTCGGTGTTCGGCCCCGGGCAGCGTCCGCCACTCCTCGGCCGCCAGCAGACACGTCTCCGCCAGGGCGTCGAACAGCATGGCGTTGAGGGGGTGTTCGCGGTCCAGCGCGGTGCGGTCCATCTTCGTGTAGAACGGCGCGTTCACATGACCGCGCAGCGGCGCGGCCACGTCGTCACCGAGGGGGAGGAAGGTGTAGAGCTGACCGCGCCGGTCGGCTTCGCCCCCGGCCGGCAACGCCACCTCCACCACGGCGGCCTCCCGCCAGTCCAGCCAGGTCTCGTCCAGGTTCTCCGCCGCGACGGCGTGCCTGAGGGTGTCGCGCAGCCGCCGGTCCGGCACGACACCGCGCGCCACCAGGAATTCCCCCAGCGCGCCGAGGTTGACACGGGAGACCGACACGACGGGCGCGGACGGTGCCCCCGCGTCCGCCGCCTGCGTCCGTACGAGGCCCGAGGGCTTCTCCTGACGTACGAGGTCCACCCGGTCGACGGTCCCGTCCGCCTTACGGTGTTCCAGCACCAGCCGGCTCAGGCGGTCGAGAAACAGCATGACCGGGGTCCTGGCCCTGGCCAGCTCCTTCAGGCGCCTGACGGCCTGCTGCCGGGCCGCCTCATTGCGCAACGGCAGTCGCACCACGGTCACATGCCCCGCGGCCCCCAACTCCGCGCACGTCACCGGCAGCTCCGCCACCGGGAAAGGCAGTTGCAGAGGCGGGAACTCCTTGTCGGCCTTCTCGGCCAGCGCCTCGTCCCGCAGCAGGACCCGGAGGTCGTCCTTCACCGCGAAACGGAAGCGGTAGCCGGCCAGTTGCCCGGGATCCGGAGCGCCGGGACGGTCGCTGTAGATCTCAGGCGACTCGGTGATCTCCAGAACGCTGCGGAACCCGAGCCCCTTGTTGCCGATCCCGTCACCGACCCGCTTGTCGCTCCGGGCCAGCTTGCACACCCGGTCCACCTGACGCCACGCGAACGGCTCCCCGGCATTGGCGACGTACAACGTGCCGTACGGCCCCTCACGCTCGTCCAGCAGCACGTGCACATGCCCGTCCGTACGGTCACCGGGGTGGGCGTCGTGACCGTTCTGCAGCAGCTCCAGCAGGAAACGGCCCGCGTAATCCCTGGCGCTCATGTACGAGACCGCACGCAACTGGGAGCCGGGCTGCCATGTGGGCGCCCCCTGCCACTCTCTCAGCACCGTGTCCGCGTACGCACGCAACTCGCGTGCGTACGCACTCTCCGCCCCGCCTCCGACGCCCTGCCCGACCACGGCGCCACCTCCTCCGGCCACGCTCCTGCCGACCCCCACCCCAGAGATCTCCCCCGAAGATATCCGGCCCCACTGACAACGGCCCCGGCCCGCTCCCGCAGGGCCTGGGCCGCCCCTCAGCCGAGCAACGTGCCACCGGTCGCGTCGATGAAGGATCCTGTGATCCAGCGAGAGTCGTCCGAGGCGACGAAGGCCACGATGTCGGCGATGTCGCTGACCCGCCCGACCCGTTGGAACGCCGACAACTTCGACATCTCGCCGACTGCTTCCGCGTCGCCGAACACGGGGTCGCCGTTGTCTGTCACGCCAGGAGCGACGGTATTGATCGTTATGTTCTTCGCTGCGGCAATGGGCGCCATGTGCAGAGTGATCTGCTCCATGGCTCCCTTGCTCATCGCGTAAGCGATCTGGAGCGGGAAGGAAGAGCGTGTGATGCCCGAGGAGATGTTGATGATGCGCCCGCCCGACGGCATGATGTCCAAAACGCGTTGAATGATGAGGAACGGCGCCGCTGCGTTCACCGCGTAGTATTGATCGAGCATGTCGCAAGTTACTGCATCAGGCAGAGAGCCGCCGAACCCCGTGCGGGCCGCGTTGTTCACGAGGATGTCCACCACTTCCTCGCGTGCGTGTGCTGTGAGTTCCTTGGTCAAGGATGTGAATAATTCCTCCACGGCCTCGGGGCGGCCGAGCTGCGCGCGCAGCGGGAAAGCGCGTCCTCCCTCCTTCTCGATCAGATCGACGGTTTCTTGCGCCGCTGCTTCATTGACCGCATAGTGGACGGCGACCAATGCGCCATCGCGCGCCAGACGCAGCGCGATGCCGCGCCCGACCCCGCGACTGGCTCCAGTGACGAGCGCCACCTTGTCCTGCAACTTATCCATTTTTCGGCCTTCTGGGTCGTTCAGCGCTGACAACTCGCGGGTAGGCGGGTGCCGGCTCGTCAGGTATGCCGCTGTCTCGCGGGTACCTGTGCTGCCCTACCAGGGGACGATGCCGGAATTCCCGAAGAATTCCCCTGTGGGGCCGCCGCCACCCTCCATCGCCAGACGCACGATGACCTGCGCCCCTTCCTCGACGGTCTGGATGCCTGTGTGGCCGTTCAGATCCGTGGCGGTCCATCCGGGGTCCACCGCGTTGAACGCTATCCCCGGGAATGCTTTCGCGTACTGCACGGTCAGCATATTGAGCGCTGCCTTCGAGGTGTTGTAGCCGAGGCTGGCGTAGTACACGGGTACGTGGGAGACGTGCTGCTCCGGGTCGGCGGCGATGGCGAGCGATCCCAGCCCGCTGCTCACATTCACCACGGCGGGCGCGCTGCTTTTCTGCAGGAGCGGCAGAAACGCCTGTGTCACGCGCACGGCTCCGAAAAGATTCGGTGTGTACACCGCCTCGATGTCCTCGACCGTGATGTCCGCGGCTTCCTTCCGCGGCCCTGCGACGCCTGCGTTGTTGACCAGAACGTCGAGGTGGCCGGACCGTTCCCGTACGTACTCCGCGGCGGCCAGAACGCAATCGTCGTCGGTGACCTCGAGCAAGACGGACCGGGCACCGATCGCCTCCGCTGCCGCGCGGCCGCGCTCCGGATCGCGCGCCCCCACGTAGACAGTGTGCCCCGCTTCCCTCAGGCGTCGGGCGGTTTCAAAACCAAGCCCTCTGTTCGCGCCAGTGATCAGTGTCGTGGTCAAGGCGTCCTGCTCCTTTTTCGGACATGGATTCACGGAGGAGGCAACCGCTCTTCCGCAGACGGCGCCTCGGGGCGGCCGCCGGCAGCAGACGGACATCCCCTGTGTCAGCCTCTAAGTGTTCGCGTCGCGGGGGCCGTAGGCGCACAGGAACGTGTCGATCGCGGCATGTGCCACGGAGCGCAGTTCGGCGTCGGGTACCTCGCGGCTGCCCAGCCGCGAGCGCAGCTCCATGGGGCCCGTCAGCAGCGCCAGGAGCTGCTCGCTCGCCAACTCCGGTGACCGCAGGCTGAGTCGGCCGGCCAGTGCGAGGCGAGCCAAGCGATCGGCGAGTGTGTCGTGGATGCGCTGCGCCCCTTCCTGCTGGACGAAGTCGAGCAGGTCGGGGAAGTGTGCGGCTTCGGCGCACAGCAGCCCGCGCAGCGCCCGCGATTCCTCGCCGCAGTAGGCGCCCAGGAAGCGGTAACCGGCTTCCTGGAGCAGGGAACACACGTCACCGTCGGTTCTGCGCAGCTGGTCGAGTGCCGCCAGTTGCCGACTGGCTGTACGGAGGAGGGCGGCCCGCATCGACTCGTGGAACAGTGTCTCCTTGTCGCCGAGGTGATTGTAGATGGTGGGCTTGGCCACGCCGGCCTCGGACGCGATCTCTCGCACGCAGGACTGCCCGTATCCCTCGCGAGCGAACGTGCGGAACGCCGCCTCAAGGATGGCCTGCCGCTTGTCGATGCGCCCGCGCGTCTCCCCGCGCCTGCCCGATGCTGTCTTCTTGGCTTCGCTCACCCCGGCATCATACCGACAGTACTCGACGATTGAACCAGGAAGTACAAAAAAAGTCGCTTCCTGGTTGTGCTGCTAAGCGCTGGGGCGTTACGTTGAACCACCTGGTTCAAGTTCCTTTACGCCCGGCGGAGTTGAAGTCATGTCTCACACCAGCGACGACCGGCTGGATCCCGGCCTCTTACGGCTGATCGGTGTCACTCTGCTGGGCGGGATCATGGGGATCCTCGACAGCACCATGGTCACCGTCGCAGCCGACACGCTCGCCGGCGAGTTCGGCAGTTCGCTGAGTTCGATCAGTTGGGCCTCGACGGGCTACCTGCTCGCGCTCACGATCACCATCCCCATCACCAGCTGGGCCATCGGCAGGTTCGGCGTCAAGCGGCTCTGGTTGTTCGGTCTGCTCCTGTTCCTGGTCGGCTCGCTCGCCTCCGCTCTCGCGTGGGATGTGGCGAGTTTGATCGGCTTCCGGGTGGTCCAGGGTGTAGGCGCCGGTGTGGTCGACCCGCTGGTCCTGGTGATCCTGGCGCGGGCGGCCGGGCCCAGCCGGGCTGGGCGTGTCATGGGCATGATGGGAGTGGTGCTGTCCCTGGGACCGGTTCTGGGCCCGGTGCTGGGCGGCATCGTGCTCGAATCCATGGGGTGGCGCTCCATGTTCTACATCAACTTGCCCATCGGCATCATCGCCTTCCTGCTCGCGCTGCGGGTGATCCCGGCCGACCCCCCTGGTGTGCGGTCGTCCGGTGCCCGTCTCGACATTTTCGGCGCCGTGCTCATGGCTCCCGGTTTCGCGGCGCTGGTGCTCGCGCTCACCCAGGCTGGCGAGCACGCCAGTTTCGGCACGCCTTTCGTGCTCATTCCCCTGGTCATCGGCCTCGTGCTGCTTGCCGCGTACATGGTTCACGCGCTGCGCGCCAGGGACACGGAACCGCTGATCGACATCCGGCTCTTCGCCAGCCGCAGCTTTGCCGCGAGCGTCACCGTGCAGGGGCTGGTCGGGCTGGGTACTTATGCGGGACTGTTCGCGCTGCCCCTCTACTACCAGATGGTGCACGGGCACGATGCCCGTGCGGCGGGGCTGCTGGTGGCTCCGCTGGGGCTGGGCTCGGCTCTCGCCATGCCCCTGGCGGGACGGCTCAGTGACCGGCTGGGCCCCCGGAGCCTGGTGCGTGCGGGAGCAGTTCTGGCAGCGGCCGGCGCGGTCGTGCTCGCACGGCTCGGTGCGGACAGCAGCGAGGTGTGGTCGGCAGCGGCCGCGTTCGCCATCGGCGTGGGGCTCGGTGCTGTCGGCGCACCGACCATGGGATCGCTGTACCGGACGCTGCCGCCCGAGAAGGTCCCGCAGGGCAGCTCCATCCTCTACAACCTCAACCAGCTCGGCGGCGCGCTCGGTGTTGCCTGCGTCGCTCTGATCCTCGCAGCCGTCGGCACCGGAACCGCGGCAGGCGGAAAGATCGACGGGTTCCAGGACGCCTACTGGTTCGTACTGGCGGTAGCCGTGGTCATTCTGGTGGCCAGCTCCTTCCTGCCCGGCCGCCCCGAGACCCCGGCTCCGGCCCAGCCGGGCGCCGGCGCCGAGAGTGAGGCCGTCCCGCAGCCGACAGCCGCCCGGCAGTCGGAAGAGCAGAGCGCGCTTGCTGAAGGCGGAGGCCGGGTCGGCGGTTGACGCGTCACCGCGCCTCGGGAAGGCGCCTGTGACAGCAGCGCCGGCAGAGAGCCGGCTCCGTCCCGGTGAGACGGAGCCGGCTCTTCGGGTGTCCGGCTGCCCAAGCCCATGGCTCACAGCGGTGCCGGCAGCGCATGCGGGACGACGGTGTCCGTTTCTTGGCCGGTACCGACGCGGGTGTGCCAGGGGCCCGATTCGATGATTACGTCGGAACGCTTGAGTTTTTCGCCGGTGTGGGTTTCAGCCCGCGCGAAGTTCTTGAGATGGCCACCGTGAACCCCGCAGAGGCTCTCGGCTCGCGGAGCACTGGCGCGCTGGGCCCGGGAATGAGTGCTGACCTCATCGTCACCGACGGCAACCCTCTGACGGATCTGGGTGCCCTGCGCAAGATCCGGCACGTCTTCGCAGCAGGCAGGCGAAGCGCGGCAAGCTGATGCGGCGAAACCTCAGCACAACCACCCCACCCCGTCCCGCCCCTCCCCGCTTCCCCAGCCGGACACGGAAGAGACCGGCGGGACGGAAGTAACAACGGGAACTGCCTGAGGATTCATTGGCCGGGTGGCGGTCTTCCCTTTGCCCGCGGGGCGGCCACAATGGTCCGGAGTCTCGGACGCGGGGACGATATCCGTACGGGTGCACAAACACTGTGTGCGCGGGCCCGCGGGCCGGGCGCGCCGACCGACAGACCTTCCTGGGATCTCCCGAAGGAGTGGTACATGGTCGCTCATCGTGACTACCCCGTCATCGACGCCGACAGCCACATCGTGCTGCCCGACTCCGACGACTGGTGGCGGGGGAGGCTGCCCGAGAAGTATGCCGCCTGGATGCCGTCCTACCGGGACGACCGGCTGACCGCCGAGGGGCGGGTCATCGAACAGCCCTCGTCCACCTTCCACGGCCGGCCCACGCAGGCCGCCTGGTTCGGTGGCAGCCAGGGGGCCACCTACACCCCGGGGAGCTGGAAGTTCGACGATCCGGCCGCCGTGGACGTGCTCGGCGCCCTGCGGCGTGGCGGCCTGGATCCGAAGGACCGGCTCGCCGCCATGGACCGGGAGGGCATCAGCCGCGCCTACATCTTCCCGTCCAAGGTCCTCGGACTGCTTCCGGCCCTGCGCAGCTCCGCCTTCGCGTACGAGGTGGCCAAGGCGTACAACGACTGGGTGCTGGCCTACTGCGCCGAGGACCGGGAGCGGCTGTTCCCGGTGGCCGCGCTGCCGCAGCACGACCTCGTGCTGGCGGTGGACGAGGCGCGCCGGGTCCTGGAACAGGGTGTGCGCACCGTCATCCTGCGGCCCAACACCGTGGCCGGCACCAACATCGACGACCCGGTGTACGACCTGCTGTGGGAGTTCTGTCAGGAACACGATGTGGCGGTGTGTTTCCATGAGGGGTTCGGGGTCGCCCGCATTCCCCGTATCGGCACCGAACGCACCCACGACACCATGCAGGGCCACCTCGTCAGCCACACCTTCGAGCACATGATGGCGGTCATGCTGCTCATCACCGGTGGTGTCCTGGAGCGCTTTCCCGGAGTGCGGTTCGCCTTCATGGAAAGCGGGGCGGGCTGGGCCCCGTTCTGGCTGAACCGGATGGACGACCACGCCGAGCAGTTCGCCAAGGACCGGCCGCCGCTGCCCGAGCGGCCCAGTACGTATTTCAAGCGGCAGTGTTACCTGGGGGTGGAGCCGGAGGACCCGCTGCTGCCCACGCTCATCGAGCAGGGACTGGGGGAGAATCTGCTCTTCGCCAGCGATTTTCCGCACTTCGACGCCAAGTTCCCCGGCGCGGTCACGGCTCTGACCGACCGGAAGGACATCGACGAGGCGGCCAAGCGGCAACTGTTCTGCGACAACGCCCGCCGTTTCTTCGGGATCGGCTGATGGGGCGGGTTCCCGCGGAACCGGACACCCGGTTCACGGCTGTTCTGACGGAGCTGGAGGAACGGTCCCTCAAGGAGCAGCGGGAGCTGGAGGCGTTGCGCGCGCAGGGCGGCACCGCCCTGCGCGCCCGCGCCGGGTCTTTCATGCTCGACGTCGGCCCGGAGGTCGGCCAGTTGCTGAACACCCTGGTCAGGGCGGTGGCCGCGCGCACGGTCGTGGAGGTCGGCGGTTCGGTGGGCTACTCCACGCTCTGGCTCGCCGAGGCGGTACGGGCCACCGGCGGACGCCTGTACTCCATCGAGGTCGACCCCGCGAAACGGGCCGAGCAGCGGGACAACGTGACGCAGG
This sequence comes from Streptomyces sp. NPDC026394, assembly GCF_055567735.1. NCBI lineage: Bacteria > Bacillati > Actinomycetota > Actinomycetes > Kitasatosporales > Streptomycetaceae > Streptomyces > Streptomyces sp. NPDC026394. The sequence goes on along the minus strand of NZ_JBVHPX010000017.1, from coordinate 69,665 downwards.
CGGGGCTCGCCGACGTCGTCGAACTGACCGCGCTGGAGGCGCCCGCCCTCGTCCCCACCCTGTCCGGCCCCGTCGACCTCGTCCTCCTGGACCACTGGAAGGAGCTGTACGTACGGGACTTCGACGCCTGCTGGCCGGCGCTGCGTCCCGGCGGCCTGGTGGTGGCCGACAACATCCTGGTCCCGAAGAAGAACGCCGAGGTCATCGCCGCGTACCGGCGGCACGTGGGCGGCATGCCGGACGCGCAGAGCCAGGTACTGAAGATCGGGGACGGGGTCGAGTTCACCGTAAAGCGTGAAGCGCGGCCCGGCGTTCGGCGAGGGCCCGGTTCCGGGCCCTAGCGTGGCCCCGCCACCGCCGCCCCCTCTTCCGACGGAGAGCTTGGAACATGAAGATCGGCATCGAGTCAGAACTGCCCGTGGTCGACCGCCGGGGGGCCGCGGCCGACCGCCCGGCCGTACAGGCCGTCTTCGAACGGCTCGCCGCCCGACCGGACTTCGACCCGTACCACGACGCGACCACCGGCACGCTGGTCGGCGCCCGGTCGGCACGCGACCACGGCACCCTGGACGTGGGCAACGACTACGGTGTCTGCACGGTCGAGGCGGCCCTGCCGCCGGAAGAGGGGTTCGCCGCCGCCAAGGCCGCCTGGCACCGCACGCTCGACGACGTGGTGTTCCCGGCCCTGGCGGCCGAGGGGCTGTCCGCCCTCGCGCACGGCTGCCAGCCGCTGACCGAGACCCTCGGCGGCCCGTACCTGGCCGACAAGGCGCACTACGGCCTGTGGCTGGCACAGGCCGAGCGGTATCCGGGGCACTACGCCAGCGACGCCTGGCCCGGGTTCGCCGCCGTCCAGTTCAACGTCGACGTCCCGCTGCCGCGGGTGATCGACGCCTGCAACACGCTCATCAAGATGACACCGCTGATCTTCGCGTGGGGCGCCAACTCGGCGGTGTTCGGCGGCCGGGTGCAGCCCTGGCACTCCCTGCGGCTGCGCGGCTACACGGAACTGTCCGAGACCAACCCGTTCTTCGCCCACCGTCTGCACTATCCCCGCCACCTGTACGGCAGCCTCGCGGACTACATGCGTGCGGCCTGGGCGCTGCCGATCTTCGAGGTCACCCGGCACGGCGTCCTCCACACCCCGCTGGTGCCCGAGCTGACGACGCGGCAGTTCGCCGAGGCGGGCCACGCCGAATTCGTGGACCCGGACGGCACCAAGCGCATCCTGCACTGCACCACCGCCGACCTGGCGTCCGGCCTCGTCTTCTGCTGGCCGGCCGTACGGGTACGGATGCGGCTGGACGAGTCGTGCACCGTCGCCGAGGTGCTGGAGGCGGTGGCGGCGGGCCGGGGCGAGGCGGTGCTCCGGGACGGCGGACGCGGCACCTTCGTCGAGATCCGCCATCTGCCCACGATGAACCGGGAGGAGACGTTCGCGTGGCTGGCCGTCCTGCTGGGCTGGCTGGGCGACACCGAGGGCTGCCGCGACCTGTTCGGCGGCTGGTCGCTCCAGGACGCCCGTACGGCCGCCGCCGAGGTCCAGACCCGCGGCTGGGCGGCCGAGGTCGCCGGGGTGCCGCTGCCGGAGTGGGGCCGGCGCGCCCTGGACCTGGCGGCCGAGTCGCTGCGCCGGGAGCCGGTGGCGCCCGTCGAGGAGCTGGAACCGCTGGCCCGGCGGCTGCGGGACCGGACGAGCCCGGCGACCGACGCCGTCGCGCAGGTCCGTTCCGAGGGCATCGAGGCGTTCGTGGAGGGGCTGCGGATGTGCTGAGGGGGTGGGGGCGGTGGCCGTACGTGAAGGCGCCCGCGCCGTGCGGAGGGCCTGAGGACGTACAGACGACCGGGAGGGGCGGCGGGATGGGACGGCTGCAGACGCAGGGCAACCGGCGGGGCGCGCCCGGCACGCCGCCGGAGCCCCGGGACGCGTACAACTTCTCCGCGGGACCCGCGACGCTGCCCCGGCCGGTGGCGCGGCGGGTGCGCGAGGAGTTCGCGGCGCACGCGGGCGACGGTGCGTCGATCATCGAGATCAGCCACAAGCATCCCCGCTTCACCGGCGTACTCGACTCCACCGTGGCGCTGTACCGGGAGGTGACCGGGCTCCCGGCGGACCACCAGGTGCTGTTCGTGCACGGCGGCGCCCGGATGCAGTGCGCCGCCGTGCCGCTCAACCTCATCGGCCGGTCACCGACCCGCACCGCCGGGTACGTCGTCACCGGCCTGTTCGCCCAGCAGGCGCAGCGCGAGGGCGCCCGCTACGGCACCGCTGTGACCGTCGCTGGCAGCCAGGACACCGGTTTCGACCGGATACCGGAGGTGACCGTACGGGATTGCCCGCCGGACGCCGCCTTTCTCCACCTCACCAGCAACAACACCGTCCACGGCACCCGCTGGAACGATTTTCCGCAGGACTGCCCCGCCCCGCTGGTGGCCGACGCCACCAGCGACATCCTCTCCCGGCGGCTGGACCACAGCCGGTTCGGCATCGTCTACGCCGGGTTCCAGAAGAACCTGGGGCCCGCCGGCACGGCCCTGGTGACCGTCCGCGACGACCTGCTCGGCCACGCCCTGTCCGAGACGCCCCGGCTGCTGGACTACTCCGTCCACGCGGCGTCCAAGTCCCTCGACAACACCCCGAACACCTTCGCCGTCTTCGTCCTCTCCCTCACGCTGGAGTGGATACGCGACCAAGGCGGCCTCGCGGCGGTCGAGCGGACGAACCTGGCCAAGGCACGGCTGCTCTACGAGGAACTGGACCGTACGGCGTTCTACCGCCCCACCGCCCACCCGGCCCACCGCTCCGTCACCAACATCGTCTTCCGGCTCGCCGACGAATCGCTGACCGGGGAGTTCCTGGACCGCGCGCGGGAGGAGGGGCTTCTCGGGCTGGCCGGGCACCGCCTGGTGGGAGGGGTGCGGGCGTCCGTCTACAACGGGATGCCCCTGGAGGGCGTACGGGCGCTGGCCGATTTCCTCCGGGAGTTCGCGCGAGTACGGGGGTGAGGCGGCGGGCGGGCCGCGCCTGCGGGGAGGGTGGGGTGGGGCCCGGCCCGAGAGGCGGTCCGGCCCCCTCGGAGCGGTTCAGTCGCCGGGCCCCACGGACTCGCTCAGTCTCCGGGCTTGACCACGGTGAACGCGTACCGGCCGAGGCTGAAGAAGTACCGGCCCGCCGCGTCCAGCTCGCGCAGCTCCCGGCCCCAGGCCCTGGTCTCGTCCGGGTCCGCGCGGGGGTGGCCGACGAGGAACGCCTCGATGAAGCCGACCTGCCAGTAGCTGTAGGCGTCGCGGTGGCACCGCCGGTTGAGGAAGGTCAGCGTGGTCAGGCTCTCCTCGGTGAACCCGGCCTCCCGGAGCAGCGGGCCGAGCCGCCGGGGCAGCCGGGGGTCGGCGACATGGTCCTCCCACAGAGTGAGGACGCGCCGCATCCGGGGGCGGTCGGCGGAGTGCCACACCAGGGAGTCCCAGTCGGTGTCGAGCACCACCGCGCGGCCTCCCGGGCGCAGCACCCGGTACAGCTCGGCCAGCGCCTGTTCGATGTCACCGACGTACTCGTACACCTGTGAGGAGACGGCGGCGTCGAACGACGCGTCGGGGAACGGGATCTGCTCGCAGCGCCCTGCCACCAGGCTGACCCGCGCGCCGGCCGGCGCGCACCGTGCCCTCGCCAGGTCCAGCATCGACGCGCTGATGTCGATGCCGTACACCGCGCCGTCCGGGCCGACCGGGTCCACCAGCTCCGAGACCAGGTAGCCGGGGCCGCAGCCGACGTCCAGCACCCGCTGCCCGGATGTCACGGCGAGCTGCCGGAGCAGGTGCCGCCGCTGCCCGCGCATCTCGGGAGTGTGCGCCTCGATGTCGGCCTCGCAGGCCCGTTCGCCGTCGAAGCGCAGGAGCGCGGTCATGAGGGCACCCCCTCCTCCGCGCGATCCGCCCGGGGCACGCCGGGCGTTGCGGGCGGGGGCGGCCGGAGCCGGGCGCGGGCCACCGCCCGGTCGGTCAGGGCGCCGGCCTCGCCCACGTAACGGGCAGGATCGAGCAGATCGTCGAGCGTGGCGGCGGGGATCCGGGAAGTGATGTCCGCGCACTCGCGTACGCAGGCGCGCAGGGGGCGGCCGTCGCTCTGTGCCCGCTGGCTCACCGCGTACACGAGGGTGTGCGCGGTCTGCTTGCCGATGCGTTCGCCCAGCGCCAGCATCAGCGCCTCCGTGCACAGGAACTCCGCCACCGAGGCCGCGTTCGCCGCCATCCGCTCGCGGTGCACCTGGAGCCCGGCGAGGACGTCGTTCAGGATCGCCAGCGCAGCCAGCGTGTAGTGCGACACATCGGCGACGGTGACCCACTCCATCCGCAGGCCCCGCGCGTCGCGCTCGTGCTCCTGCACCATGCCCTCGACGCCGAGCGCGGCGGCGGAGCGGGCCAGCCGGGCCAGCAGGACGACCTGTTCGGAGCGTTCGGGATTGCGCTTGTGCGGCATGGTACTGCTGCCCACCCGCCCGTACTCCCAGCCCTCGGACAGTTCGCCGACCTCGGCGCGCGAGAGGACCCGGATCTCCTCGGCGATCCGGGCCAGCGTCCCCGTCAGCAGGGCCAGGGTGGTGCCGTACTCCGCCACCCGGTCCCGCGCGACATGCCAGCCGACGGCGGGCTCCCCGAGTCCGAGGCGGGCGGCGAAGTCGGTGAGCAGTTCCTGCCCGCGCCCGTGGAACCCGGCCATGGTGCCGACGCCGCCGTGCAACTGGGCCACCAGGGCCCGTTCGCGCAACTGGGCCAGCCGCTCGCCGTGCCGCCCCAGTTCGTCGAGCCAGCTCGCCACTTTGAGACCGAAGGTGATCGGCAGCGCGGGCTGGGCGTGGGTGCGGCCCACCATCAGAGAGTCGCGGTGGGTCCCGGCCAGCGCGATCAGCCGCGTCGTCATGGCGGCGAGTTCCCGGTCCGCCTCGTCGAGCACGTCCCGCATCTCCAGGGACTGTGCGGTGTCCTGGATGTCCTGGGTGGTGGCTCCCAGGTGCACCGTCTCACCCGAGTCCGCCTCGCAGGCCGCCGCCAGGCCGCGCAGCAGCGGTACGAGGGAGTGGCCCGTACGGCGGAACTCCGGCGCCAGGGAGACCAGGTCGATCCGGCCCGGCTCACAGGCCCGCGCCACCTGCGCCGCCGTGCCGGGCGCGAGCATGCCGAGCCGTTCCTGACTGGCCGCCAGGGCCGCCTCCACCCGCAGCCATCGTTGCAGCCGACATCGGTCACAGAAGATCCGGCGGCTGGTGGCCGTGGCGTACCCCTGCCCGTGGAAGAGCGAATCCAGTACGTGTCCCCGCTCGTGCCCGCACTCCGCCACCGTGCGGCCGCCGTCACCCCCGAACACGGGTGGCGCGGGCGCGGGCGCGTCGGGCCCGTGGGGGAGGCCGTCCCCGTACGGGGCGGGTGCCGCGGGTGCCTGCTGGTGCCTGCGAGAAACAGCCATGAATCCTCGCATTCAGTGAGTTGCTTCTAGGTCACTTCGGTCATCCCGGCAGAACTCGCCTCATGGCACCACACGGGGGAGTCGGGGCCAATAGGGTGCGCGGTGGCTGTTCCCGGGGGACCGGTGAGCCTTGCTGTGCGGGGGAGAGGAGCCGGAGCGTCGCGGCGGGCGAGCCGCGGAAGGCAAGTCCCGTCGGCGCGACGCCCCAGCCGTCCCCGGCTCGGTCGGCTCTGCCCGGCATGGCGGGCCGCCCGCGAACCAGTCACCGGCGTGTCTCCTCGCCTGCGACTCACCACCTGTGCCCGCCCCTCGCCGTTCTGTCCATGAGCCTGCGGCGGCTCTCCCGGCGGCGTGCTGGGGCCCTGGCCCGCATGGCCGACGAGTCCCGGAGTTGTCGCCGCCGAGCCGAGAAACCTGCCTCGACGTGAGCGTCGGACTCAGCCTCGCTCGTTCTTGCCGGCATCTCTCAAGAAGCACCCTGATCCTCGTCCGCAACCTCCCGCACGCGGACTGCCGTCGGGCGCATGTCGTCCTCCGCGGCTTCGGCCTGAAGTCCCGCGGAAGCAAGGATGTGAATCATCGCGTCCTGCATATACCGGCCAACTGCCCCGGAATGCCGGATCTCTCGCGCCTGGAGCTGGCCGCTCTGTACTTTTTCAAGCGCGGTACGCGTAAGCGTCGGGTGGGTTTTCCAGGTCACGTAGACCCCTCCCGCTGCGTCGTCCCCGAGGTCGACTTCGACCTCTGCTCCGGGCGGGCCTCCGGCACCGTCCTGCAAGAACGCGGTAAAACCCGCCAGTTCCAGCTCTCGGAGCGCCCGGACAGCCAGCGCATTCCTCTCGTTCAGCACCTCACCGGTCACTTCGCTGTAGTCATACATTTCTGCTCACTCTTCCAGTGCTCGTGGTGTGTGCTGCCCCGAAGGGGGCCCGGCCGGTCTCCCCGTGCTGCTGATTCCCGCCGGGCCCCGAATCAACTGCCCGGCTCAGCCCCTGGCGTCGCGGATCATGTCGCGCAGGGACACTGCGTACAGCTGGTTCAGGTCGTAATCGTCCGTCCAGGGGACGGACCACCTGATGGGCGTACCCGGTTTCAACGCCCCTTCGAGCAGGGGTGCACACGCTCCACAGGGCTGACGTTCACTGTAAAGCTCGGTGATCTGCGTCGGCTTGAAGCCCCGTTCCGCCAGTTGGTCCAGAATATGGTTTTCCGAGTGGTAGCTGTTGCCCTTGCTGAATCCGACCACGATGTCACCGGTTTTGGGGTCGTTCCACCCCGGCACCCGCGCGGCCGCGAAATTCCGTCCGGGCGTCACTCCGGTCCCGATCCTGCCCTGGTAAGCGGCGCGGCTCAGCGCATCGCTATTGTAGGCGATGATCCCTTCGCAGGAGTTCGGCCGGGAAGCGGCGAAGGCGACCGTACGAGAGCGTCTGGTGCAGGACTTGAGAAGGTCGTCGACGGCCTTGATCCCGGTGCCCAGGAGGACTTCCTCCGAGACGCCGAGGGCCCGCAGCCCCTTCCATGCGTCCGCGAATCCGATGCCGGTCCTGGCCGACGCGTCGAGGGCCCGAATTCCGTCGGCGAGGGCGCCCAGCGGCTTTCCGACGGGAGCGAACATGGCCAGTGCCCAGGCGCAACTGGACGAGCTGCCGTGCAGACACCTGACGAAATCACCGAGGATGACCTCGTAGAGCACCGTACCCAGCGCGTCACCGAAGAGGTTCTGCCAGCCCAGACGGAGAATGTCGCTGCCGCTGAAGTGATGGTTCCACTGGCTGGTCTGGTTCTTGAACGTCTGCCGGTCGACGTAGCGCCAGGCCTTTTTGGGGCAGCCCGCGGCGGTGGCGAGGGCGTTCGCGTCGGTGCACAGGTAGAAGTCGGCGACGACGTCCATGTGCAGCGTATAGGTCGCATTGCAGCCGACCAGGGGCGCGTTGGCCGGGCACTCGCCGATCTGGTCCGCGCTGATCAGCTTGGACGCGCTCTCGTCGATGACATAGAACACGCCACCGACACCGGTACCGGCCCCCGTGGAGACCTGCTTGTTGGCCTGCTTCCGTTCGGCCTCGTCCGCTGCGTCCTGGGCCGAGTCGGCATACCTCTGCGCGTCTTTGGCCGCTTCTTCGGCGGCGGTGGCGTCCGCGTCCGCGCGGTCGGCCGCCGCGCGGGCATCACGGGCGGCCTGTTCCGCCGCGTCGGCGGCCGCGTGGGCCGCTTCGGCGTCGAGGGCCGCCGCGTCCGCAGCGGCCCGGGCGCCCTTGGCGTAGCCCTCCGCCCGGCCCGCGGCCGCGTCGGCCGCGGCAGCGTCCACGGTGGCCTGCCGGTCGTACTCGATGGTACGGCTCAACGACTGCGCGGCCTTGGACGCCGCCGCGGCCGCTTCGGCAGCATGGCCGAGCGCCTCATTGGCGTAACCACGGGCCTCCGCCGCGTAATCGGCGGCCCGAGCGGCGCTCTGGTAAGCGGCCTTCGTGTCCGCGGCGGCCTTGTCGGCGAGGCTCTTGGCGAGCTCGGCTTCCTTCTTGGCGTTCTTGGCATGCGCCTCGGCCACCGCGGCCTGCTGCTCGGCGATGGTCTTCGACGCCTGCCCGGTGAGCACGACCAGCGGGGCAGCGGAGTCGGTGGTGGCGTAGCGCGAGCCCAGCTGGATGGCGTCGTTGGCCGGCTTGGCGACCTGTGCCGCCGCCTGGCGGGCGTCCGCGGCCGCCTGCGCGGTGGCATAGGCGAAGCCGGCGGCCTTCGCCGCTGCCGCCCGGGCCTTGACGGTCTCCTTCCCGGCCTCGTCGGCGTGGGCCTTGGCATCCTTGGCGTGCTGCTCGGCCGCCTCGGCGTCCTTGACCGCGGCGTTGGCCTCGGCAGCGGCGTGCTGGGACGCGGCGATGGCGTCAGCGGCGGCGCTGGTGGCCGTCCTGACCGCGGCATCGGCCTTCAGCTTGTCGGCCTGGGCCGCGTCGGAAGCGGCGCGGGACCGGCTCGCGGCGGCTTCGGCACGCGTGGCGGCGGCATCCGCGTCCGCGGCGGCCTGTGAAGCCGCATCGGCCTCGCCACGGGCCGACTTCGCTGCCGATTCGGCAGCGGTGGCCGCCCGATCCGCGTCATCGGCCGCCGCACGGGCCGCCTTGGCGTTGTCGTCGGCCTCGTGCGCGTCGGCGTACGCGCCCTTCGCGTCCGCCTTGGCACGGGCCGCGTCCGCCTTTTGTTCGGCGTCCCAGGCATCGTCCCGCTTGGCCTTGGCACTGTCGCGGGCCGACTCCGCCGCTTTACGCCGGTCGGCGGCAGTGGCGGCCGCGGTATCGGCCTGCTGCTTCGCCCCTTCCGCCGTGGACCGGTAATTCTCGGCGTTGCGCCGGTGCTGCGCGGCATCGGCCTTCTTGGCGTCCGCCTTTTCCTTCTCCGCCTTGGCCGTCTTCTCCTCGGCCTCCGCAAGCAGCCGCTTGGCGTGCGCATCGGCCGCCGCGGTCTTGGCGTCGGCCTCCGCCTTGAGCGTTTCCCGCAGCTTGGCTTCGGCGGTCTCCTTGTCCTTCTTCGCGTTGTCGCGGTGCTCCTTCGCGGAGGCCGCCGAGGCTTTGGCCTGCTGTTCGGCGTACTGTGCTGCCTGCTTACGGAATTCCGCCTTCGACTGCGCCGCCTGGGCCAGCGCGCGCTGCGCGATGGTCGCGCTGTCGGAGGCCGAAGCCCGCGTGGCCGACTCCGCTGTCTGCCCGGCGACGACCATCGCCTCCAGCGCCGCCGCCACCCCATGGGTGACCTGCGCCTTCTGCTGCGCGACCAGCAACCCGCGCCCGCGCGGCGCCCCATTGGTGTCGGCGATGGCGTGGGCGGCCTGCTCGGCGGTGTCGGAGGCGGTGACCGCCCGCTTGGCCGCCGATGCCTGCTGCGTGAGCAGAATCAGTTGCGCCTTCGCCACCGCTCGTGCCTGCCCCAGGCTCTTCTTGGCTTTGGCGAACTGCGCGGCGTCGGGCTTACTGGGCTCTTTGCTGCCGGCGCCACCGGGCGACCAGTACGACTGCCACCGGGCGACATGGTCGGCCACCCAGGAGTTGCCCAGCATATTGCCGAGAATCTTCGCCCCGGAGGCCAGCGCCGTCGTCGCCCCGGTGTTGGCGTCCAGAATCTGGTTGCGCTGTGCGGCCTGTGAGGCGATCTCCTGCTGCCACTCCTGGGCAGCGCTGCTCACCTCGTCGCCGAGCACCTTGCCCGGGTCGATCGGGTCGCGCCACGCGCAAGCGGCGAAGCGGGCTTTGAGATTCTCGACCGCGACGCGGAACTCGGCGCTGTCCGGCTGCGGAGCCGACTTCGGGAATCCGCCCGATTCCAGAAAGATCCGGGCGTTGTCGGCCCCCATCGGCTCGAACACGTCGTCCGTGAGAGATACGTACGCATCGTGTTCGGCGTTGGCCCGGTTCCACTCGTCGGGCGGCAGGCCGGTGTCCGGATCTTTGGAGTACAGCGGACCGCCGAGGTCGGTCACCGCCTTCTTGGTGGCGTCGTCGGCAGTGGGGGTGGGGTCCTTGTAGAACTCCTCCTCGTCCTTCCAGAACTGCCCTGCGTGCCACTGCCAGAGGCCGGTCTGGTAGTAGAAATTCTTCTTTCCGTCACCCGGAGAGCCGGGCGGCCAGTGGAAGCCGGTCTCGGTGAAACCGCCCGGCGTGTCCAGGCCGTCCAGAGGCGCCTTCCACCCCTGAACCAGGGCGTCGAGGGACTCCACCGCCTTGTCCGCGGCACTTTCGTCAGCGGCATACGCCCGGCCGAGGGGAGTGTCCTCCCAGTAATCGCGGTTGGCCAGCACCCGCAGTTTGTCCGGCGGCTGGTTGAGACCGTCCTGGGCTGCCGCGGCCATGGACGCCCCACCCAGCCGCAGCACGTCGTTCATCAGGCACTGGTCTTCGCGCAACTGCTCGGCCGAGGCAACGCTGAGCCGGCCGTAGGAGTCGGCGGCCTTGGCGGTGCGTCCCGCCTGCTTCGCCGTCAGGTCCTCCGGCTGAACAGCAAGACCGGCCAGCAGAGCCAGCGCGGTGACCGGGGTCAGCGCCGGAGCTAAACGGGCAAGTCTTCGCTTTCGGCGCTTGTCCGCCATACCTCTGAGAAACAACTCGACTCCTTCCACGCGGCCCTGGGCAGCGCGAAACATGCGTGTGACGGATCAGGTGAAACCCGCGCCTGCTGCCGGGGGTTGACGCCAGGGCGTCAGCAAATGGGATGGCCGCCCGGTTATGTCAACGGGCGTGTTCTTCGTCGGTAGGGCACGGGTTCTTCACAGTAGGCACGCTGGATGTGCATATGACAAGATCCGCGAGGCGGTCGGCCCCGGATCGTGATCGTTGTGGGATCACGGCCGTGATGTACGGACAGGGGGGTAGGCCAACGCCAGGGCGTCCCGGAGAGGTACGAGGGACGTCGCGGCCGCCGCGCCCAACGACCTGCCCAACGGTCTGGACAGCGCCACCTGACGCTTCACGGGACGACCTTGCACAGGTAGGCGCAACTGCTCTCCAGCGTCCACGTGTTCTGGAAGCCCTGAGTATGGCCGCCCGCGAGGAGGCGGCCGACGTGCTCGGTGGTGTGTCGGCGAGTGGCGTGTGCTGTTCAGGGGTATGGCGGGAAGCAGCGATGACGGGGGAGCGGGTCTCTTCCGGGGGTGCGAGGGGCCGTAGGGGTGCTTCGTGCGTCTGTCGGTCACGCATCTGACGGGGGGCGCGCCTGTGTGGCGCGTCGATGAGAGGGGCGCCGAACGCCATGCAGAGAACGTCTTTCCGTGGCTTCTTCCGTACCGGACTCGTGGTGTCGGCCGTCGCGGTGGCGTCGGTCATGCCGGGTACCGCGGCGAGTGCGGCCGTGCCGGCGGACGTGTCGCACGGCGTTCCGATGGGGGCGCGGACCCCTTCGGCGCGCGGCTGTGCCATCGTCTACTTCGATCTGGGCGAGACTCTGGTGCACACGGCCGCGGACTCCGGCATCCGCTATCTGCCGGGTGCCGCCGCGTACCTGCGCACGTTGCGGGAGCGGCACATCGAGGTCGGGCTGATCACCAACGTGCCGTCCTCGTGGGGCACCACGGATGCCGAGCGCGCTGCCGCCCTGAAGAAGGAGGTCGACGGCGCGTGGAAGGGGCCCGTCCCGTTCGCCTGGGAGGACTTCGGCGACCGGATCCTCACTCCGCGCACCGAGGCGGAGCGTAAGCCGGCACCCGCCCTCTGGAAGCGGGCCAAGGCCGCGGCGCACGGCTGTCGCCTCGTCTACGAGGGGGAGACTGCCGAGGAGACGTACGTGGCGGCTTCGCTCGGTTACGTTGCCTATCGGGTCGGACGGCCCTTCCGTCCCGCCTACCTCCCGGCCCGAGTGATCGAGTGCCTGACGTACGGCTCCCGTCGGCGCGCCTGAGCAGTTGTGTGTGCGCCTGCGCCCGTACGTACGCCCGCACTCCCGCGCCCCGAAGTGGGCGCGGGAGTGCGGGCGTCCTACACGGCGGCCTTGGGATGTGTGTCCGGCGCGCCGGACGCCGCGCCTCCCGGATGCCCTCGACGGGAGCCCGGCTCCTCCGCCGTCTCGGAACCCGGCCCTTCTGTCGCCTCGGGACCCGGTCCCTTTGCCGTCTCGGAATCCGGCCGCTCCGTCGTCTCCAGGACCGCACCCCCCTCCGTCGTCCCCTCCACACCGCGCCGCGTCCGCATGCTTCGCAGGACCAGTTGGAAGGCGCCGAGCAGCACCGCCGTCGCCAGGGCGCTGTGCCAGAGCAGGGCGTCCAGGTGGCCTGCGGAGAGGTAGGCGCCCACGGCGACGGCCGCCAGCGCGCACACCGCGCGGTCCACGATCGACTCGACCGACAGCAGCGTCGCCCGTGGGGCGCCGGCAGGTACGGCATCGTTGACCAGCTTGCGCTGGACGGGATAGGCGAAGCCGGCCGCGGCGGCGAACACGCAGAGGAGAGCGACGACCGTCCAGGGCCCGCCGAGGGTGATGCCCGCCAGGGTGCCCGCGAGGACGAGGCTGAGGACGGAGACCCAGGCCACCGGTGTCAGGCGGCGGCCCAGCCACTGGGGGCGGGCCGAGCCCACGGCCTCCGCCACCGTCATGGCGGCGAGTACCCCGCCGTGCGCGGACTCGCCGATGCCGTGGTCGAGCAGGATCGGCTGGAAGAGGTTGACCTGACAGATCCTGGACAGAGTGAACACGGCCACGCCCTGCACCATGACCAGCGCCAGCCACGGCGAGGAGACGACGCAGCGCAGTGCGGCCTTCGCGTCGCCCAGTGAGGTGCCGCGCTCGCCCCTCGGTGCCCGGGGCTTTCCGGTCCGGCCCGGCGAGGCCGTACCGCGTGCCTCGGCGGACGTCGCCGTTCGTGGCAGGGCGATGACACAGATCAGGGAACCCGCCGCGCTCAGGGCGCTCAGGAGGTACGGGGCCGGGTGGACGAGGACCATCAGCGGCCCGACCAGGGGCCAGCACAGGATCTTCGCGGCGAGTCCCAGGGCCCGGGCGGTCCCCTCCGCCTTGAGGTAGTGCTCCTCGCACCCCTCGGCGCGCAACCCGTCGTACAGGTACGCGCTGGCCGCGCCCGAGGTGAGGGAGCGGCCTGCGGCGATGGCGAGGAAGTGGACGAGGAAACCGGAGTACGAGGAACTGACCACCGGGGCGAGGTTCGCCGCGGTCATCACGACGGCGCCGGCCCGCAGGCAGTTGCGGGTACCGATGCGGTCGGCGATCAGTCCGGTCGGGATCTCGAAGAGGCAGAAGGCCACGTAGTAGATGCTCTGGATACCGAAGATCTGCCCGTCGGAGAGGCCGGCGTCCTTCTGGTAGGCGTAGAACACCGGCATCCACCACAGCAGGTTGAACAGTAGCTGGAAGCCGTAGTTGAGGCGGATGACACGGCGGGCGGTGCCGGTCGGGGGCGTGGCCGCGGGCCGTGCCGCGGAGCGCGGGGGGCGGGGGCTCACAGCGCGTAGGGGCGGATCTGGACCAGGCGGAAGTCGCCCTGGTCGGTCAGCAGCCACTCGATGTCCAGGGGGTCGTCCACCTCGGGGGCGCTGAAGTGGGACTGGAGCAGCCGGCCGGTCAGGGACAGGTCCGCCAGCCGGGCCCGTGCGGTGGCGGGCAGGCCCTCGCTCCAGGAGCCGAGGGCGACGGTGCGCCCGCCGCCCTCGACGGTGTTGTAGAGGTACTGCTGCGGCAGCACCTCGCCCTCGACGACCTGTTCGGGCGAGCCCGGCGAACAGTTGAGGTAGACGTTGCGGAAGTCCTCGCGCCGGGTGGGGTCGCAGGTCACCAGGACGCCGCCGAGCGCGGCGGGGACGTACTCCTGGATGATCACGCCCATGTAGGTGTCGTCCAGGGATATGCCGACCTGGTGGCGCAGCCGCACACTGCGCGGCGAGAGCAGGGAGGCCCACACCTGCCGCACGGCGTCCAGGAGTTCGCCGGTGCCGCGGACGGTGGTGACGGAGTCGTAGACGCCGGCCGCGGAGAAGCCCGGCAGGTCCTCGGCGTTGGAGGAGGAGCGTACGACGAGGCGGCCGCCGGCGGCGAGCGGGGCGGGGAGGGACCGGGTGATCTCCCCGGTGACGGAGTCGGGCATCGCGGTGTGCCGGATCAGGTGCTGGATCTCCAGGCAGAGCGAGTCGAGGACGCCCATGGCGTCGAGTTCGAGCGCCATCTTCAGCTTGCCGATGCCCTGCTGGAGCGCGGGGGAGGAGGTGAGGAAACGGTGCAGGAGGGAGAACGGCAGGGCCATGCCCTCGGGGGCCGCGACGGTGCCGGCCACGAAGGCGGACGCGGCCGCCCGGAGTTCGGTGGCGGAGGGCGCGTCCAGGCCGAGCCGGGCCGCGAGGTGCCCGTACAGGTTCTTACGGGGCGGGCGGGGGCGGCCGTAGAACGCGGTGAGGTCGGCCGTGCGGCTGTCGAGCACGTGGTGCAGCTCTCCGAGGCTGGCCGCCTTGGTGCCGTAGCGGTCCCGGTCGGCGCTGCGCAGCCGGTGCAGGGAGAGGACGGGCGCGTCCTCCAGGAGCGGTGGTTCCAGGCGGATGCGCTGCTGGTGCCAGGCCGGGGCCCGCAGCTCGGGGGCCTGCTCCAGCCGCTCCAGGGTGATCTCGTCCTCGCGGACCCGGTAGCTGACCCAGGCCCCGTCCAGACCGTCCCTCTCGACGAGCTGGTCCAGGTCGCGGACGATCGCGTTGGGGATGCCCCATCCGGAGGCGAGGACGTTGGTGTGGGACAGCGGGGTGATGGGCGCGGTGTTGATGAATCCGGCCACCCGCTGCACGCCGTCCGGCAGGCAGGGCATGGCGACGATGTCCGACCAGCCGAGTCCGCCGGCCGCCGCCTCGTACTCCGCCACGGTCTCGAAGCAGCGCAGCCGGCCGGTGGCTTCCCCGGCGTTGAGCGGCACTCGGACCTTGGAGCCGAAGAGCTGGTGGCCGAGGATGCGCGGCACCCGCTGCTCACTGACCGAGGCCAGTGCCTCCTCCTGACCGTGGTTGGCGGGCTTGAGCAGGAGCGGCAGCCTGCCGTCGACGCGCTCCCGGACGAAGCTGTAGAAGAACTCCAGCAACTCCCCGTGCATGGTGTCGGCCTCGGTGGTCTCCAGCACGAGGAAGGTGCCTTCGCGGCCCTCCCGGCCTTCCCGGTCCTCGTCGGTGTGCAGGGACAGCACTCCGAGCAGGAAGCGGCGCTCGGGGTCCATGTAGACGGACGCGTTGAACTCGTCGAGCCGGGCGTCAAGTTCGGAGAGGTCCATGCCGAGGACACGGGTGGCGATGTAGTTCACGTGGAAGGGGTGGGCGGCCGTGTCGAGCAGGTGCCAGGTGGCCTCGGCGCGGTCGACGACGACCTTCAGGTACGGGTGGCCTGCCAGGACCCCGGACAGCGTACGGAACAGCGGCAGCGAGAGGTTCTCCCCGACGACCGTGCGGTCGGTCGCGGGATCCGCGACGCTGACGGGGAGCGGAGTGGTGGTCATACGGCGACCTCCTCGGACGGTACGGCCGGCCGGACGCGCGGGCGGGTGGGGGATGGCAACGGAGTGGCCGTGGACGTGACCGTGGCCGGGGGCCGGGCGGCCGGAGCCTCGGACCGCGGCGCGGCGGGTACGGCGGGCGGCAGCACGTCGGGCAGCGCGTCCACCAGAGCCGTGAAGTCGCGCAGCACGGTGCGCGCGTCGGCGGCGGAGAGCAGGCACAGGGCCGCCATCGTGTTGGCGCCGCCGGCGGGGTCGTAGACCGGTACGGTGCTGCCGTCGGGCAGGGAACTCTCCGGTACCACCGAGAGCGTGCTGCCCGCGCTCAGCGCGACGGCCTCCTGCACCACGGAGAAGTCCCACCGCCTGCGGTCCCGCCAGGCCGCGCCGCGGCCGTCCACCGCGAGCACGACTAGGGAGCCCGCGGCGCCCCGCGCCTGCTCCGGGCCGAGGACCCGCTCGGGCCAGGCGACCGGACGGCCCAGAAGATGGTCCACGAGCATGCCGACGACGTCGAGCCCGAACACCTCCTCGATCTGCGGGACGGTCATCGCGCCGCCGAACCGGGCGGCCGTCTCGATCAGCCACATGCGCCCGTCGGCGCCGAGCTTGATCTCGGTGTGCGTGCCGCAGTCGCGCAGGCCGAGGGCGTCGACGGCCTCCCGGGCGAGGGCGACGACGCGGTCCTGGAGGTCCGCGGGAAGCGACGCGGGGGTGATGCCGGCGCGCTCGGTGAACGGCTGCACCGTCGGCATCCGGCCGCTGACGCAGACCGGCCGGAAGACGCCGCCGGTCACCACGCCCTCGACGCTGACGTAGTCGCCCCAGCCGGGCTCGTCGAACCAGCCCGCGGTGTCGCCGGTCACGATCTCCTCGACCACGAAGTGTCCGGCTGCCTCGGCCACATGGAGTTCGGCGAAGCCCAGCCGGGCGGACAGGGCCATGGTCTCGCGCGAGCGCCGCCAGGCGGCGTCGGCCTCCTGCGGGGAGCCGATGATCTGATGGGCGGTGGAACCGGCGCTCCAGGCCGCCTTCAGCAGCAGGGGAGCGGTCAGGGCGGCGACGGCCTCGTGGAGGTCCGCCTGGGTGGCTACGGGGCGGAACGCGGGCTGCGGCAGACCGTGCCGGTGCCAGGTGTGCCGCATCATCCGCTTGTCGCGGGCGAGCGCGGCGGCGTCTCCCGCCCCGGCGAGACCGAGCGCCTCACACGCCTCGGCGACGGCAACGACCGCGTACTCGGAGAAGGTGAGAACCGCGTCCGCGCCGACGGCTTCGGCTCGCGCGACGATCAACGAGACCAGGTCGGACCGCTCCGCGTCGGTGGGCAGCACGACCGAGGCGCACAGCCGCTCCGCGGACGCGGCGACCGACGGCGGAAGCGCGCTGAGCGCCAGCAGGTGCACGTCCGCCCGTGCGGCTGCCCGGGACAGGACATGGCCGAGCGGCGGACCACCCTTGGCGTGCACCAACAGCACCGTGCTCACGGAAATTCGTCTCCCATCGCTTGTTCTGTTCGCTCGTCCGTCCGGAGGCGTCGGGCCGGGACCCGGACACGGTGACGCAACCCGCGTAGAACACGGCGGGTAACCGGTGACACACACAAGGGAAACAGAAGGTGAGTGCCGGAAATGCCACCGGAGGCGGGCGCCAATCAGGCAAATGCCAAAGTCGTGGACATCGTTGGAGGGCGGACGAACGGTGGGGATCACCTGAGGCAAGCCGCCCCGGCGACGCGCTCACGTATCGCAGTCGGCCGATAACCGAGCATGGCCGGACTCCGCACGGGATAGGCATCGCCATGTCACTTCCCGCCACCCGGCGGGGACATGGACGGAAAGGCCGCCGTGGACGATCCCGGTCTCAGAGCACTGCTGGAGCGCCTCCCTGTGTCCTGGTGGGAGGCCGACGAGCAGGGGCGCGTCGAGGAGCAGGGCGGCGGGGCCTTCGCCGACCTGCCCACCGCGCAGCGCTTCCTGGACCGCGTGCGCCAAGAGCTGTCCGCTCCGGGGACCGCTCTCCAGGACGACCGCCACCTGGTCCGGTTCGACGGCCGGACCTTCGACGTGAGACGGCCCCAGGACGGGAGCCCGGGCTGGACGCGCGGGTTCGCGATGGAGGCCGGCACGCTGCCCGCGGGCGGCCGGCCGTACGCCGCTTTCGCGGACTTCGCCGATTTCGCACCGGCCGCGGCCTTCCTCCGCGACCGCGACGGCCGCTACTTATGGGCCAACCACGCCTACGCGCATCTCTACGGCACCACACCGGAGCGGGTCGTCGGCAGCCGTATCGAGGACCTCGACACCCCCTCCGACGCCGCCCAGTTCCGGGCCCTGGACCAGGAGATCCTCAGCCGCGGCAAGCCGGTCCGCCACCACCTGCGCTATCACCGTTCGGACGGCAGCACAGGACAGGCGGCCGGCCACCGCTTCCCGGCCCAGGAGAACGGCCGTACCTGTGTGGCCGGGATCTATGTCGACATCACCGACCACGTCCGCGCGACGAGCCAGCGCCAGGAGGCCGAGGAGAATCTGCGCGCGCTGCGGGATCACAGCGGCCTGCCCTGCGCGCTGCTCTCGGTCGGCGGCCGTATCGAACAGGCGGGTACGGCCGCCGCCGAACTGTTCCGGACACGCCTGTCCGACCTCGTCGGCCGCCGCGCGCACACTCTGCTCGCCGCCACGCCCGACCTCCGCCCCCTGCGTCGCGCCTGGGAGGGGCTGATCACCCGCCGCATCAGGCGGGCGGAGACCTCCGCCGTACTCCTGGACGCCGAGGGGCGCCAGCGCCGCGCACAGCTCCACCTGTCCACGGTGAGCGGGCCCGTCGGCCGTGTCGCGCACGTGTGGGCCGTCGTCACCGACCAGAGCATCGCCCACGAGGCCCACCCGCCGCTCACCGCCGCGCAGATCCGCATACTGTCCCTCCTCGCCGGCGGCCGCACCAACGGCGAGATCGCCACCTCGCTGAAGCTCTCCCGGCAGGCGGTCGACTACCACCTCAGCCGGCTCCGGGACCTGCTGGACGCCGAAACCAGGCCCGCCCTCGTCGCCCGTGCCTACGTCCTCGGCATCCTCGCCCCCCGCGCCTGGCCACCGCGCCCGGCCGCGACCCACGGCCCGCTCAGCTCACGCTGAGAGCCACGGGCCGCGCCCGCGGCCGCGGGCCGGCCACGGGAGGCAGCGAAGCCGGCGACTTGCCGGCATCGCGTCAGGCCCGCG
The DNA here is from genome assembly GCF_055567735.1 of Streptomyces sp. NPDC026394. Classification (NCBI taxonomy): domain Bacteria; kingdom Bacillati; phylum Actinomycetota; class Actinomycetes; order Kitasatosporales; family Streptomycetaceae; genus Streptomyces; species Streptomyces sp. NPDC026394. The sequence continues at coordinate 51,034 of NZ_JBVHPX010000017.1, read as the reverse complement.
CCGGCTCCTCGACGCCCGCCCAGGCCGGCAAAGGGGAACCCCGCCACGGTCACCTACCGCGTCCTCCGCCAGAAGCGCGCTGCAAACTGACGAAGGTGTCGGCCGTCAAGACCCGTACGCAGGCAATCAACCAGCTCAAGGCCGTCCCCATTACTGCTGATCTCGCCTTGCGGGAAGAACTGGCCGGACTGGGCAATGCCGGACTCTTCCGGGACCTCTGTCTGGTTCGCCGACGTGAGCGGTGCGGAGCAGGTGCCGTCGCCTTGGCCGCAACCGCCATCGGCGCAGCCCGCACTCGCCGGGCCGAGCAGCCCGCGACCGCGCCGGAAACCGCCGCACCGTACCCGGGCCGAGCGATGCCCCGAGCTGGCAGGAGGGCATGTGCGTTGAACGGGCTGACGTCCAGGGCGGTATCCGCGCCGGCCTGCCCTTGCGCCGAGGCGGCCCGCTCGTGTTGCGGTCTCCGCGGACTCTTGCCCCACCCTCCGGCAAACCGACTCACGGTCACCCTGCAAGCCGTAAAGGGGCGCGTCGTTCGGCACAGGGAATGCCGGTGGGCGACGCGACCTCTTCGATGGTGCGGGTGCTTGCGCCCGCACGGAGTCTCGCGTGGGAGGGCGGTGGGCCGCTGTGCGTCGCAGCAGCGGGTGTTCGGCGCGGCATCGACGGAGCGCCTCCCGGCCATGGCGGCAGGGCGCGCGCTGCTGTATCTGGCCTGGCGGGACGAACGCGATCGGGTGCTGTGGTGGGCGGTGAGCGACGGGCGGGTGGAGCGGGCCGCGCGCGGTACACCGGAGCCCGCTCCGGCCACGCCCCCGCGCGGCACCATACGGCGCGCGCTTTCCGAGGACGCCGCCCGCCGGTGGTCGCAGCCGGTCGCCGTACCTGTCCGCCCGCTGCGCGGGATCGCCTTCGCTTCACTCAGAGACTCAGAGAACCGTCCATGGCCGTTTGCGGCCCCATGTGGCCGCGTGTGGCGATGACGATACGACGCGAACCTGGTCCTGAGCGGTGTCTTTGCGCCAGTTCGGATGGGTGATCTGGTGGGACCGTACGGGCTGGGTCAGGCTACGACCGCACTGATCGCCTTGTCTGCCGCCCCAGAGGGGAACCATCGTGCGTACTCGGTACCGTTTCGCGGCTGTCGCAGCTTCCGTTGCACTGGCGGGTGGCGGCCTGCTGGGCATGGCCCCCCATGCCTCCGCCGCCACCGCAGCACTCTCCTGCAGCACACCCTCGTACTTGGTCGGAAGCGGAGGGCACCACGGTGCCTCCATCCGGTGCACCGGTTCGTCCTTCACCGGATACATCGACTGCTACAAGGCGAATTACGGCACCTACCGGCACTTCGGCAACCGCGTGCCGTCCGGTGGAACGTCGACCACCTGGTGCGACCTGAACGCGAAGGTGGTCGCGGCGGGGGCCACGCCCTCCTGACACGCCGCCTGACCTCCTGTCCCCGGCGCTGCTGCGGCCGGGGACAGGCAGGCCCTTCTCCGCCGGTCCCCGCGCACTGCCGCTGCGGGGGTCAGGTGCCGGAAGCGGCGGGCCCGTTGCTGCGTGTGGTGTGGCGTCGGCGGCGCACCACGGCGGCCGCCGCTACGGCCGTACCGAGGAGCGTCCCGGCGAGGAGGCCGCCGTACGGCACGCTGCCGAGAAGCCCGTAGTCGTGCCACAGCCAGAACAGCATGGCCGTGGCCACTCCCGCGGCCGTGAACCGCGCGCTTCGCCCGCGCCGTGCCAGCGCGGCGAACAGGAAGACCGCCAACACGGCCAGGGGTGCCAGAGCTTCCAGCCCCCACAGCGTCTGGGTGGCCCACGTCATCTCCCCGAGGGAGCCTGTGGCCCAGGCCAGCGTATGGGTGAGGAAACTCGCCACGGCCACGGCCGCGATCGCTGTCCGGTCGCGGACACGGACGGGTGGCAGGTCCTTCGGGCAGCACAGCAGGATCAGGGTGATCAGTACGGGACAGAGGATGTCCGAGGTGGCGAGCAGCGGGCGGTTCAGGTACCGGAAGTAGACGAGGTAGTCCGCCTCGAACACCCAGGTGGCCACGGGCAGGGCCACCACACCGAACATGGCGAGCATCCTTGCCGGCGCCCACCGTCCTGCGGCCCCGCACAGCAGTGCCAGCGCACAGGCCAGCGTGCCGCACTCATGGACGAGCCACACCACCCGGTCCGCCGTCTGCCCTCCGTCCGCCCAGTACTGCGCTGTCCAGCCGTCTGCCCACAGCGTGCTGTTGCCCAGCAATCCGAACAGGGCGGGGGCGCACACGACGGCCAGGACGTAGGGAGCGGCGGCGGCCAGAAAGCGCCCGGGGCCGTCCGCGGAGGTCAGACACAGGTGCACCCGAAGTGCGTGCCGGACCATGTCGGCCGCTTCTCGCAGGCGCACCAGACGCCCGGCGTCCCGGATCACGTCGGAATGGATGGCGGCGATCTCCGGCCCGTGCTCGCGGCGGTAGGACGCCGGGTACAGGCGCAAGAGCCGTGTGGTACGGGCCTGTTCAGGCGCCTCGGTCATGCGGTGGCCCCCTTCGGGCCGGGCCGGTGGACGGCGAGCCGGCGCTCGGCCTCGACGGCGGTGGCGCGCAGACGCTCGGCTTCGGCGGCCAGCGTGGCGCGGCCCTGCGGTGTCAGGGCATAGGTGCGACGGGCCCGTCCGCTGACGGTCTCCTCGCTGTGAACCTGGATCTGTCCGTCTTCGAGCAGGCGTTGCAGGGCGCTGTAGAGGGTGCCGGTTCGCAGTGTCACACGCCCGTCCGACATCTTCTTGACCTCCTGGGTGATCGCGTAGCCGTGGCGGGGCCGGTCCGCCACGGCGCACAGGATCAGTGAGGTCGGTTCCTGCAGAGATCTTCTAGTCACGTCCTCACCATAGGTCGCCCATCGGCATATGTCGACCAGTCACCTATGGCGCCTTGGAATCTGCGTCGGTCTGTTCAGCGTTTTGCTGCGCCCCGCCCGAGGCCGACCGCGCCCCGGCGGGCCTGCACCTCGGGGGCGCCCGGGCCCTCGCCGGTCGCGAACTGCACTCTCCCGACCTGCGGCCCCGGCGGCCGTTGGCGCCGGGGACACGGCGGTGGCCGCGTACACGAGTACCGCAGCGCCGATACACGAGCTCAACACCCGCTGCGTTCAGGTCTCTTCCGGCCGAGGAGAAGCTGGTTCTGGGGAGGCGTACGTCGGGTCCGGCTACGTGGTGGTACATGAGTCAGGGGAAGCTCTCTCGATGAGGCAGTTTCGTCGGCGCGCGCGTACTGGCTTACGGAGCTGGGTCGGGCACACAAACATCAAGACGACCATGAGGCGGTATGCCGGGCCGGACGTAGAGGGCCTCCACGGAGCCGCCGCCTCAGGGGACGGCCTGCACGGGGGCGAGAGGAGTCGAGCCGAACTCGGAGTCCGGCTACCGCTTGCGGACCGACAGCCATGAACGGGAGAGCCAGTCCGGCCGCGGCCAAGTCTCCTACCAGGCGCGCGCTCCCATTGCCGACGCGGTCACGCGTACACGCCAGTGAACGGATACCTGGCGGTTCGAGTGTTCCGTCAGTGTCCCGACCCGCTGTCGCAGGAGAGTCAAGACCGCTAGGTTCACCCTGGCGATATGACATCCCGCGACAGATGAGAGGGTCAGGCGGGTGAGTGAGACGACGGTGAAGACCCTGCAATTCCGCTCTGACGGCCCGGAAGACGCGCCTTGTCTGGTTTTGGGGGCGGCGCTCGGGACGACCTGGCACATGTGGGACCGGCAGATACCCGAGCTGACCCGTCACTGGCGGGTCGTCCGGTTCGATCTGCCGGGGCACGGTGGGTCGCCCGCGTATCCGGCGGCCTCCGTCGCCGAGCTGGCCGACCGGCTGGTGGCGACGCTCGATGTGCTGGGTGTGGAGCGGTTCGGATATGCGGGGTGTTCCATCGGTGGGGCGATCGGTGCGCAGTTGGCGCTCACCCGGCCGCAGCGGGTCACCTCGCTCGCTCTGATCTCCTCGTCGCCCCGCTACGGCACCGCCGACTCCTGGCGGCAGCGCGGTGTGGTGATCCGTACGAACGGGCTGGACCCGATCGCCCGTACCTCGCCCGAGCGCTGGTTCACGCCCGGCTTCGCGGGGGCCCAGCCGGCGATCGTCGAGTGGGCCGTCCAGATGGTGCGCACCACCGACCCCGGCTGTTACATCGCCGCCTGTGAGGCGATGGCCTCCTTCGACGTCCGTTCCTCGCTCCAGCGGATCGGGGTGCCCACCCTCGTCGTCGCCGGTTCCGAGGACCAGGTCACCCCGACCACCGACGCCCGCACCCTGGTGGCGGGCATACCGGACGCGAGTCTCGCGCTGGTTCCCGGTACGTCCCACCTGGCGCCCGTCGAGCAGCCCGCCGCCGTCACCGAACTGCTCATCCGGCACTTCACGGCGGCCTGGCACGACAAGTCGGGCGGCACGACTCAGACGGCGATCGGCGCCGCCGCGCCCAAGCCGGTGCTCGGGCCCGCCACGCCGCCCCCGCCCGTGGTGCCCGCGGCCATCGAGTCCGGTCTCGCCCAGCCGGAAGCGGTCCGGGGCGGCGCGTACGAGCAGGGCGTCAAGGTCCGCCGTGAGGTGCTCGGTGATGCGCATGTGGACCGGGTGGAGGCCGACACGGACGACTTCACGGGGGACTTCCAGGAATTCATCACCCGGTACGCCTGGGGCGAGATGTGGACCCGCGGCGGACTGGACCGGCGGACCCGCAGCATCATCACGATCACCGCGCTGGTCGCCCGCGGCCACCAGGACGAACTGGCGCTGCACACCCGCGCCGCGCTGCGCAACGGGCTCACCCCCACGGAGATCAAGGAAGTCCTGCTGCACACCGCGGTGTACTGCGGCGTGCCGGCGGCCAATGCCGCTTTCGCCGTGGCGCAGCGCGTCATACGGGAGGAGACGACGCCGGAGGGGTGAGGAGGGCGGGGCGAGGGCGGTGGGGGCCTCCCCTGAGGGCCCGCCGGGCACCCGCGCGGCAAGATGGGGGTATGGAACTCACGAAGAAGACGCACGCCTGTGTCCGGCTGGAGAAGGACGGGCAGGTGCTCGTCATCGATCCCGGTGTCTTCAGCGAGCGGGACGCGGCGGTCGGCGCCGACGCCATCCTGATCACCCACGAGCACATGGACCACTTCGACGAGGAGCGGCTGCGCGCGGGCATGGAGGCCAACCGGGGCGCCGAGATCTGGACCCTGGCCAGTGTGGCCGAGCAGATTTCCGCGGCGTTCCCGGGGCGGGTGCACACGGTCGGTGAGGGGGACGCGTTCACCGCCGCCGGGTTCGACATCGAGGTGCACGGACAGCTGCACGCCGTCATCCACCCGGACATCCCGCGGGTCACCAACGTCGGCTATCTGATCACCACCGAGGACGACGGCGCGACCGTCTTCCACCCGGGTGACGCGCTCACCGTCCCCCAGGGCCGTACGGTGGACACCCTGCTGCTGCCCGTGCACGCGCCGTGGAACAAGGTCTCCGAGGTGATCGACTACGTCCGCGAGGTCCGGCCGCGCCGCGCCATCGACGTGCACGACAGCTTGCTCCAGGACCACGCCCGTCCCGTGTACGACGGCCTGATCGACAAGCTCGGCGGCACCGATCACGCCCGCCTCACCCCCGGTGACCACACCGGTTTGAACTGACTGTCGGACCCCCGCTGTAGGTTTACGGACATGCGCATCGCGACCTGGAACGTCAATTCGATCACCGCCCGCCTCCCGAGGCTGCTGGCCTGGCTGGAGAACACCGGCACGGACGTGCTGTGCGTCCAGGAGACCAAGTGCTCGGCCGAGCAGTTCCCGTACGACCAACTGCGCGAGCTGGGCTACGAGGCCGCCGTCAACGCCACCGGCCGGTGGAACGGCGTCGCCCTGCTGTCGAAGGTGGGCCTGGAGGACGTCACCAGCGGGCTGACCGGCGGTCCGGAGTACGAGGGGGTCCAGGAGCCCCGCGCCGTCTCCGCGACCTGCGGCCCGGCCCGTGTCTGGTCGGTGTACGTGCCCAACGGCCGCGAGATCGACCATGCGCACTTCGCGTACAAGCTCCAGTGGTTCGAAGCCCTGAAGGCGGCTGTCGCCGAGGACGCGGCGGGCCCCCGGCCCTTCGCGATCCTCGGCGACTTCAACGTCGCGCCGACCGACGACGACGTCTGGGACACCACCGTCTTCGAGGGCATGACGCATGTGACGCCCGCGGAGCGCGCCGCCCTGGCCGCTCTGCGGGAGGCCGGCCTGTCGGACGTCGTGCCGCGCCCCCTGAAGTACGACAAGCCGTTCACCTACTGGGACTACCGCCAGCTCTGCTTCCCGAAGAACAAGGGCATGCGCATCGACCTGGTGTACGGCAACGAACCGTTCGCCAAGGCCGTCTCGGACGCCTACGTCGACCGCGAGGAGCGCAAGGGCAAGGGCGCGTCGGACCACGCTCCGGTGGTGGTGGATCTGGACGTATGAGTCCGGCCTGACGCCCTTCCGGCGGTCCGGCTCAGGGCCTGGGCAGCAGCGCCCGCAGGTCCACCGACTCCCCGAGCGCCCGCAGTCCCGCGTCGCCGGGGTGCAGGTGGTCGCCGCTGTCGTACGCGGGCAGCAGCCGCTGCGGGCGCCGCGGGTCGCGGAGCACCGCGTCGAAGTCCAGTACGGCGTCGAAGTCCGCGCCGCGTGCCCGGAGGGCCGTGTTCACGGCGGTGCGTCGCGTCTCGACCGCCGCCGTGCAGTCCGGGAAGCCCTCGCACGGCGCGACGGTCGCGGCCACCACGCGCAGCCCGCGCTCGTGTGCGCGCCGGGCGAGGGCCCGCAGCCCCGCCACGACCTCGTGTGCCGGAGTGCCGGTGCGCAGGTCGTTGACGCCCTCGAAGATCACGACCGTACGGACCGAGGGCCGCGCCAGCACGTCCCGCTCCAGCCGGTGCTGTGCGCTGACCCCGCTGACGTCGGTGCTCACGCCGTCACCCGGATAGCGGTCGGTGACGACCCGGTTCCCCGCGATGCCGCTGTTGACCACGCCGTAGCGCGGGAGTGCGTGCTGGGTCCGGAAGCGGCGGGCCAGCACGTCCGGCCAGCGCCGGTTGGCGCCCGCCGTCGAACCCTGGCCGTCGGTGACGGAGTCCCCAAGCGTCACGACCGTGCCCGGACCGCCCGCCACTTCCACCCCGGTCAGGAACGGCCAGCCGGTCAGCGTGCCGGGGTACGCCGCGGCGCCGCTGTCGCCCGTTCGGTCGCCGGAGCCCGGTGCGCTCACGTACGAGACCTGCTCGGACCGCCCGTGCACCGGCGCGGCCGTCACCGTGCCCGGCAGATACAGGCTGACCAGCAGGTTGCGGCCCGCGGGCACGGTGTACCGGAGGGGATCGCTGTACGCCTCGGCGCCGGCCGGGACCCGTACGCCGCGCTGCCCGCCGAACGTCAGCGGTACGGGTGCGCGGGCGGCTCCCGCGCCGCCGCCCGCGCCCTGTACGGCCACGCTCGCCGCCGCGAAGCCCACCGGCGCCGCCGCGAAGGTGTTCGCCAGCCGGACCCGTACCCGCGGCCCGCCCGTGCCGCTGTGCACGACCAGGCGCAGCGTCCGGCCGCCCCACGGACCGGCCTTCGCGTACCCGCCCGTGCTCGTTCCCCAACTGCCCGTCCACCCGGCACCGTTGTCGCGCACCGCCACCGCGAACACGTGCAGATCCGCGCCCGGCCCCGGGTCCCGGGGCAGTACGACGGCGGCCACCTCGCGCCCGCGCACCACCGGCACGCTCACCGCGTACAGCCGCGCCGGCTCCGCCCGTTGGCCGCCCGGCGTGTTGATGTGCGGCAGCGTCACCGCCTTGGTGGCCGGCGGGCCCGTACGCCAGTCCGGCGCGCTCAGCCGGTACGCGCTGCGCGACCCGTCCCGGTAGCGGACCGTGCCGGTGCCGGTCACCGCGCCGCCCGTCGCGGCCACCAGCAGCGACACCGCGTCGCCGCGCCCGTGCAGCCGTACGGTCTGGCCGTCGGCCCGTACGTTGTCGGGCCGGCCCGGCGCGGTGCGCGGCCACCGCAGCCGGGCCGCGTCGAGAGTCAGCACCCGGCCCGGCGTCCAGCCCGCCGCGGCCAGGTCCCGCGCGGACAGGGAATTGCCCGCGCCGTCGAAGTCCGCCGAGGTCGACGCGGACGGCTCGCTGATGGCCCTGTTGTCGAAGAGGCGCTCCAACGGCGCCGGACCGGCTGGCCGTTGGAGCGGCGCCGCCGGGGCGGCCGTGGCGCCCAGGGTGAGGGAGAGGGCCGGGGCGAGTGCCCCGCTCCACAGTCGTACGCGCATATGGGCGTCCTTCCGCGGGTACCGGTGACGAGTACGGGTCCGGCCGGAGCCGGTCGCCGGGTCGTTGATCCGGTCACCGGCCTGCCGCGCGCCTGTGGCCACCGTCCCGGCCCGGGTGGGACGCTACGCCCATGAACATGTCTTTCCTGGACAAGTGGCGCAAGCGGCCGGAAGCGGTCCCTGCTGTCGTGGACGACCCCGAAGGCGCGGCGATGCTCCTGGCGGAGTGCGAGCTGCTGCGTGCCCAGGCCCAGACCGAGGGCGTGGAACTGGACGACTCGGTGCATTCGTTGGAGGCGCTGGACCAGTTGCGGCCCGCGTGGCGTGACGACCCCGAGGTGGTGACCTGGCTCGGCAACGACGCGGGCTGCTACCTGGGTACGGTGCTGGTACGGACGGTGCCGGGCGCGGCCTGGAAGGTGTGGCCCGGCGGTGAGCCGGTGGTACGGCTGGCCTCCGGCCGGGAGGTGGACGTGGTGACGGCGGGCCGGGACTGGGCGGCCACCGGCGCGCCCGAACTGTGCCAGCTCTACGCGGAGGCCGCCGAGAGCTGACCCGCGCGGCAGGCGGAAATGCGACGACAGGCCCTGGACGGCCGGCGGCCCGGTCACACGAACCCGATGTCGTACGCGAGGCGCCACCGGTCGGCCCGTACGACGATGTCCGAGGTCTCGACGGCCCGCCCGTCCGCGTCGTAGTGGGTGCGTTCCACGGAGGTCACGCACTGCCCGGGGGAACAGCCCAGCGCCTCCGCCTCGGCGCTGGAAGCGGGCCGCGAACCCACGCGTTCCTCGGCGCGCACCACCCGGATCCCGATGGCGGCCATCCGCCCCCGCACCCCGCGCCGGGCGTAGGGTCCGCATTCCGGGAAGACGACGTCCGTGCCCTCGGTGATGGCGAGCGGCTCCCAGCTCGTGGCGAGTTGCACGGGCTGCCGGTTGGCCAGGTATTCGTACACCGACCGGACGACGCCGGTGCCCGGCACGATGCACAGCCGCCGCGCGACCCGGTCGGACGCCGCGTCCGTCGTCGAGGACACCTCCCAGGTCAGCGGCGTGCCCTCGGGTGACCCTTCCAGGGCGATCCGGGCGGCGAACGGGGAGTCCACGGCGCCCGTGGAGCGCAGCAGCGTCCCGATCGGCGCCCGGTCGGCGACGAACACCCCGCGCCCGAACTGGCCTTCCGCGTAGCCGGCGGCCTTCAGGACGCGGACCGCGCGGTCGACGGTCTGGTCGCTGGCCTCGTACGCCCGCTTGAGCTCGGACCGGGACGGAATCCGCGCGCCGACGGGCAGGGCTCCGTCGTCGATCTGGCGGCGGAGGTCGTCGGCGATGCGCTGGAAGACGGGTCGGTTGTCACCCATGCCCCACAGGCTAGGTACGCAGGCGGGCACTGTGTACCTAGGGGGAAGGCGCCGGGGCAGCCGCCCGCCGAGGGGGACGGGCCGGTGGTGCGGTGCGGCCCGGGCCGGTGGTGCGGTGCCGTCCGGCTGGCGGCGCGGGCCGGGGGCGCGGCGCCGGACGCGCGTGGGCACTTTCCCGAGTAATCAGGGGTTATCGCGGCATTCGTGCGTGTCAGGGGAAAAGTACTGCTTTCGGGCAGGTAGTTTGCGGGGTCTTGCGGTGTCCTGGCGGTACGGATGAGAGTGAGCAGGCTGCACATGGCCGGTGATGCGCTGATCGAGCTGCGCGGGGTCAACAAGCACTACGGAAAGCTGCACGTCCTCCAGGACATCGACCTCACCGTCGGCCGCGGCGAGGTGGTGGTCGTCATCGGGCCCTCCGGGTCCGGCAAGTCCACCCTGTGCCGCACCATCAACCGCCTCGAACCGATCGAGTCCGGCACCATCACCCTGGACGGCCGCCCGCTCCCGGAGGAGGGCCGCGAACTGGCCGGACTGCGCGCCGAAGTCGGCATGGTCTTCCAGTCCTTCAACCTCTTCGCGCACAAGAGTGTGCTGGCCAACGTGATGCTCGCGCCGGTCAAGGTCCGCAAGCGCAAGAAGGAGGAGGCCGAGCGGCGGGCCCGCCAACTCCTGGACCGGGTGGGCCTGGCCACGCACGCCGACAAGTACCCGGCGCAGCTCTCCGGCGGCCAGCAGCAGCGCGTGGCCATCGCCCGCGCGCTGGCCATGGAGCCGAAGGCGCTGCTCTTCGACGAGCCGACCTCCGCCCTCGACCCGGAGATGATCAATGAGGTCTTGGAGGTCATGCAGCAGCTCGCGCAGGAGGGCATGACGATGGTCGTCGTCACCCATGAGATGGGTTTCGCGCGCTCCGCCGCCAATCGGGTGGTCTTCATGGCCGACGGCCGGATCGTCGAGGACCGCACGCCGGAGGAGTTCTTCACCGCGCCGGAGAGCGACCGCGCCAAGGACTTCCTGTCCAAGATCCTCAAGCACTGACCGGGGGCGCCGCCATGCACCAGACCCGAACCGCCCTCGTGGCGCTCGCGCTGACCGCGGCCGCCCTGCTGGCCGCCGGCTGCGGCAGGTCCGGCAGCCCGCCGGTCAAGGGCCCCAAGGGCAGCGAACTGCCCCGCTACGCGACCGCGGAGGGCTTCCGGCTGCCCGCCTCCGCGACCTGGCGCAAGGCCGAGAGCCGCGGCCGGCTGGTCGTCGGCGCCAAGGAGGACCAGCCGTACATGGGTGAGCGGGACCCGGCCTCCGGGACGTACACCGGCTTCGACGTCGAGATCGCGAAGATGATGTCCGCCTCCCTCGGGTTCGACCCGAAGACGATCCAGTTCAAGACCATCGCCTCCGCCAACCGCGAGACGGCCCTGCAGAACGGCCAGATCGACTTCTACGTCGGCACCTACACCATCAACGCCAAGCGCAAGCAGCAGGTGGGCTTCGCCGGGCCGTACTACATGGCGGGCCAGGGCCTGCTGGTGCGCAAGGACCAGAAGGGCATCGACGGGCCGCGGGACCTGGCGGGCCGGAAGGTCTGCTCGGCGGCCGGTTCCACGCCGTACCAGCGCATCCAGGCGGACTATCCCAAGGCCGACCTGGTCGCCTACGACACGTACTCGGTGTGTGTGGACAACCTGCTCACCTATCAGGTCGACGCCGTCACGACCGATGACGCGATCCTCATGGGCTACGCCGCCAAGGTGCCCGACGAGCTGAAGCTGGCCGGCAAGCCGTTCTCCGAGGAGCCGTACGGCATCGGCGTGCCGCGCGGGGACACCGCGCTGCGCCTCGCGCTGGACGACGCGCTCGCCGCCCACGAGAAGAACGGCGACTGGAAGAAGGCGTACGACGCGACGCTGGGCCTGTCCGGCGTCCCCGCCCCGCGGCCGCCCGCCATCGACCGCTACCCGGCGAGCTGAGGACGAGGACCGCCCATGAACGTGCTCACGGACAACTTCTCCCTCTACGGGGAAGGGCTGCTCGGCACCGTCGAACTGACCGTCTTCGCCTCGCTGCTCGCACTGGTCGTCGGGGTGCTGATGGCGGCCTTCCGGGTGGCACCGGTCGGTTCGCTGCGGGTGTTCGGCACCGTGTGGGTGGCGGTGCTGCGCAACACACCGCTGACGCTGCTGTTCTTCGCGGTGCTGCTCGGTCTGCCGCGCTTCGGCGTCGTCCTGCCCTTCAAGATTTTCGCCGTCCTCGCGCTGGGCTGCTACACCTCCGCCTTCATCTGCGAGGCGGTGCGCTCCGGCATCAACACCGTGCCGGTCGGGCAGGGGGAGGCCGCCCGCAGCCTCGGTATGACCTTCTCGCAGGTCCTGGGCGACGTGGTGCTGCCGCAGGCGTTCCGTACCGTCATCCCGCCCGTCGGCTCGACGCTCATCGCCCTCGCGAAGAACTCGGCGATCGCCGGTTCGTTCAGCGTCGTCGAACTCCTCGGCACCTACAAGACGCTCAACGAGCTGGGCTACAGCATCATCTGGACCTTCGTCTGGATCGCCGTCGGCTATCTGATCGTGACCCTGACCATCAGCGCGCTGTTCAACGTGCTGGAAAAGCGCTGGGGGGTTCCCCGATGACCGCCACCACCGCCCTTTACGACGTCCCCGGACCGCACACCAGGCGCCGGCACCGGCTCTACGGGGCGGCGGCGACGGTGGTGATCCTCGCCGTCCTCGCCTGGGCCGGGTACCTGCTGATCGACACCGGCCAGTTCAGCGCCCGCAAGTGGACCCCGTTCGCGTACGTGGGCATTCAGAAGCTGCTGCTCGAAGGGCTGGGCAACACGCTCAAGGCGTTCGCGTGCGCGGCCGTGCTGTCGCTGGTGCTGGGCGCGGTGCTCGCCGCGGGCCGGCTCTCCGACCACGCACCGGTCCGGTGGGTGAGCACGCTGCTGGTCGAGTTCTTCCGGGCGATGCCCGTCCTGGTCATGATCTTCTTCGTGTACGTGGCGCTGAAGGCGGAGCCGCTGTACGCGCTGATCGCGGGACTGACGCTGTACAACGGCTCGGTGCTGGCCGAGGTGTTCCGGGCCGGTGTGCACTCCGTCGACCGGGGGCAGCGGGAGGCCGCGTACGCGCTGGGCATGCGCAAGACGCAGGTCATGACGTACGTCCTGGTGCCGCAGGCGGTCCGGGCCATGCTGCCCACGATCATCAGCCAGCTCGTCGTCGCCCTGAAGGACACCTCGCTCGGCTTCCTGATCACCTACGAGGAGTTCCTGCACGCCGGCAAGCTGATCGCCTCCAACCTCGACTACGACCTGCCCTTCATCCCGGTCGTCATGATCGTCTCGCCGATCTACATCGGCCTGTGCATGCTGCTGTCGTGGTGCGCGTACCGGGTCGCGAAGCGGCAGCGCAAGAGCCCGAAGACGGACGCGGTGGACGTCAACGCGCCGGAACCGGGGACGCTGCTGCCGGGGGCACAGCAGCAGCGATGACGCCCGGGCCCGGTCCTCGGTCAGGCAGCAGCAGCGTGGCCCCCGGCCCGGACCTCAGTCGCGTACCGGCACCGACACCCACGACGGATCGTTCGCGGGGGAGGAGAAGGTGAGCTCGGCACCGGACGGGTTGTGCTCGATGTAGAGCGGGTCGACGGAGTCCACGACCACGGCCAGCCGGTGGCCCGCCGGGACGTCGTACGCCGTCGAGAACAGCTCCAGGTCGGCGCCGAACGGCTTGCCCGGAGCCTTGTCGTGGAAGGTGAACGGCGCGTGCGAGACCAGCTTGCCGACGCCGAGCGGCCCCACGTCGTACAGGTAGGCGATGCCGGTGCCGCTCTCGGCGGTGCCGGTGACGGTGGTGTGCAGCTTCGCCGTGCCGCGTACGTGCTGCGCGGAGGTGTACCGCTCGGACTGCCACACGGCGGCGGCCGAGCGCGGCAGCAGCGGGATCGAGGCCATCGGCGGCAGCCGGAGGAACTGGTCCAGCAGGCTGGAGAGGAAGATCGTGCCGCCGTTGGCGCCGGAGTCGCGGTGGGTGCCGATCCGCTGCGTGCCGTTCAGCGCGATCCTCCGGTTCCCGGAGGGCACGTCCTGCCAGCTCTTGTACCCCTCGTAGGCGCCGGTGGAACGGGACTTCAGTTGTACGGGCGCCTCGCGGTCGACTCCGTTGTCGGCGCCCTTGAGGTAGCGGTCGAACCAGCGCTTGGTGTGGTCCCAGGTGTCGTTCGGCAGTCCGAGCAGGCCCAGGCCCTCGGCGGTGGCGTGGTCGCCGGGCCGGAACTCCAGCCGCTTGGGCCCCTTGAGCTTCTCGTAGAAGTCGGCGTACTGGTTGGGCGGGAAGAGCGAGTCGCCCCAGGCGTTGCCCAGCATGATCGCCGCGCCATTGGCGTTGATCTTGTCGAGGTAGGTGACCGGGGACCGCTTCGCGCCCCACTTGATCATGTCGCCTTCCTTGGCCAGGTCGGAGGCGAGGAAGTCCTTGAGGATGGTCTTCAGCTCCGGGCTGGGGCGCCCGGTGACCGCCCCGAGGCCGCCCAGCAAGGCGGCCGCCTGCTGATGCTGGGTGCGGCCGCTGTAGATCGAGTCGATCAGGTCGGCCCAGCCGCTGAGCGCCGCGACCACCTTGACGCGCTTGTCGAACGCGGAGGTCAGCAGGCTGATCCCGGCGCCGTACGACACCCCGCCCATGCCCACCTTCGCCGGGTCGGCCGCGGTGTGGGCCAGCGCCCAGTCGATGACCTTGGAGGCGTCGGCGATGTCCGGGGGGCCGGCCGTCTCGATCTGCCCGCCGGACTGCCAGAAGCCGCGCGAGTTGTAGCCCACCACCACGTACCCGGCGTCGGCGAGCTTCTTGGCCTGCACGACGTACTCGATCTGCGGCATGCCCCAACTGGTGGGCAGCACGATCAGCGGGTAGCGGCGGCCGGGCACGGCGTCGCCCGGGGTGAAGACGTTGGCCTTCAGGGTGATGCCGCCGTCGCCCACGATGTCGACGAACTTCACGTCGGGGAACTTCGCCGCGAGGTGCTGCTGCGTGGCGGCGCCGGTCGCCTGGGCGCCCGTGGCAGGGGCGCTCGCGGCGGGGGCGGGCGGTGCGGTGGTGGCGGAGTGCGCCAGGGGGGCGCCCGCGAGGGGGGTGGTGGCGAGCACGGCGGCCGAGACGGTGCCGACGGTGGTGCGCAGCGTGGTGCGGGAGGGCGACATCTACTGCTCCTAGTGCTTCAAGACTGAAGTGACTGGAGAGTAAGGTGCGCTTCTTACCGCTGGTAACCCGTCGGTAGGTTACGGATGGGTAACGTCCGGCTGTGCCGGGCCGGACGGTGCGCCCGGCCGACAGGCCGGGCGCACTTCCTGGTCAGAGGCCCAGGTCCGGACCGAACACCTCGTAGTGGATGTCCGCCGCGGCCACCCCCGCGGCGAGCAACTGGCCGCGGGCCTCCTTCATGAAGGGCACCGGGCCGCAGAGGTAGGCGACGGCGCCTTCCGGGACGTCGATCCGGCTCAGGTCGATCCGCCCCTCGTGCCGGGTGACGACGCCCTCGCCGTCGCCCGCCCCGGCAGCGGCCTCCGGCTGCTCGTACCAGACCTCGGCCGTGGCGTGCGGCAGCTTCCCGGTGAGCTGCCGCAGTTCGGCGCGGAAGGCGTGGGTGGCCGGGGTGTGGTCGGCGTGGACGGAGACGACGCGGCGGTCGCAGCCGTCGGCGGCGAGCCGGGACAGGATGCCGATCATGGGGGTGCAGCCGATGCCGGCCGAGACGAGCAGCATCGGGCGGTCGCTCTCCTCCGGCACCACGTCGCCGAACGGGGCGCTGACGCGCAGGACGTCGCCGCTGTGCAGCGCCGTGTGCAGATGGTTGGAGACCTCGCCCGCCGGGGAGCCGGAGGCGTCACCGGTCACCCGCTTCACCGAAAACTGAAGGCCGCCGTCCGGCTGTCCGGACAGGCTGTACTGCCGTATCTGCCGGGCCCCGTCGGCGAGCTGCACCTGTACGGAGACGTACTGGCCGGGCCGGGAGGCCGGGACCGGGGCGCCGTCCACCGGCTGGACGACGAAGGTCACCACGTCCTCGGTCTCCTGGAGGCGGCCGACGACGCGGTACTCCCGCCAGACGTCACCGTCCGGCGTGCCCGCCGCTTCGTACAGGCGCTTCTCGGCGGCGATGAGGGCGTTCGCCATCAGCCAGTACACCTCGTCCCAGGCCGCCGCGACCTCCTCGGTGACGGCCTCGCCCAGGACCTCCACGATGGCCGCGAACAGGTGCTCGTGCACGATCGGGTACTGGTCGGCGCGGACGCCGAGCGAGGCGTGCTTGTGCGCGATGCGCTCCAGCATCGCGTCGGGGCGCTCGTCCGGGTGCTCCACCAGGTACGTGGCGAAGGTGGCGATGGAGCCGGCGAGCGCCTGACGCTGGCTGCCGTTGGCCTGGTTGCCGCGGTTGAACAGGTCGCGCAGCAGCTCGGGGTGGGCGGCGAACATCTTGTCGTAGAAGAGCGGGGTGATCTCACCGATGGCCGCTCCGACCGCGGGAAGGGTGGCGCGGACGGTTTCGGCGGACGTGGACGACAGCATCGGGTGCTCCGGTTCTCGGGAAGTGCTGAGGGGTCGGTGGTGGTCGGTGGGCACGCGGTGGCGCAAATAACTTGCATCTGAGATTCGTATTTCGCCGCCAGCGTACGAGCCGGGGTGGCGGTGTGCGTAGGGCCGTTCAGCCCTCCGGCCGGGGAGTCAGGCCGAGCAGCACAGGGCCGGTCGGGGAACCCACCAGGTCCTCGATGGACAGCGGATCGAGCGCGGCGAAGAACGCCTCCTGCGCGGCACGCAGGGCGCCGCGCAGGCGGCAGGCCGCGCGCAGCGGGCACGGCGGATCGTCCTCGCACCCCACCACGTCGCCGACGCCCTCCAGTTCGCGCACCAGGCGGCCCAGGGAGCCGGTACGGCCCTTCCGGGTCAGGGACAGGCCCCCGTTGCGTCCGCGCCGGGCCTCCACGACGCCGAGGTGCTGGAGTCTGCTCACCACCTTGGCGGCGTGCGTGTACGGGACCTGGACGGCGCCCGCCACCTCGCGGGTGGTCGGCGCGTCACCCCGGTCGTCGAGGACCGCCAGCCGCATGGCGATGCGGAGCGCGATGTCGGTGCTCTTCGTCAGTCGCACGAGCACACCGTACTGAATTGGATTTTTGGATGCCAATTTGGGGTGCGGCGGACGGGGCGGGCGGGACCGGGCATGTCGCGCGGGACCGGACGAGCCGGTCGGACCGGACCGGCCGCGCGCGCCGGGGGAGCGGCCGCCAAGACGGGCGGCCGCGTGCCTGTCCCCCCGCGCCGGGCAGCAGTACGGTCGGCCCGAAGGGCATCCACGGGCCACCCTCCGGCCACCGGGATGCGGTGCCGGAACCGGCCCCGAACCACCGCGCCTGGAGGCCGCCATGCTCCCGACCCGCACCCTCCTCGACAGCATCACCACGAAGGCCCGGCTCGGCACCGACGTGCTGGCCCCGGCCACCGACGCCCTCGCCGAGTGCGAGAAGGCCGTCCTCGTCTGCGCGACGGGCATGCTCGCCTCCGACGAGCCCGACCGGATGCGGGAAGCGGCCCGCGCCGACCTGGACTGCCACGACGTCGTCGGAGCCACCCTGCGACTGCTGCTCAGGGAAGGCGGCGGCGAGACCCGGCTGCTGGCCGCGCAGCTCGACGCGTGCGCGATCGCCTGCGAACGCAGCAACGAACTGTGCCGGGCACACGCCGGCCGTCACGAGCACTGCCGCCTGTGCACCCAGGCCACGACCCGCGCGATAGACGCCTGCCACGGTGTACGGGAGGCACTGCGGCCGTAACTCAGCCGACCGGGCCGGGGGCGGGGAAGGACGCTGCGCCCCCGGCGCGGGCTGCCCGGCCCGCTACGTCCCGCGCCGTTCGCGCCACTCCCGTACGACGCTCTCCACGTCGTACGGCTCCAGGTTGAGCGGCGGGCCGGGCGGCGGCTGCCGGACCGCCTCCTGGATCTTGGCGTTGATCTCGCCGATGATGCGCCGCACCGCCCGCTCGGAGGGGGCCCGCGCCGCGGCCTCCCGGGCGTCCTCGGCCTCCTTGCGCAGCGCGAGGGTGGGCGGCAGGAAGGAGAGGTTCTCCCGGCTCATCTTCTCCTTGACCCACCACATGGCGTCGTACGGTTCGTCGAGGCCGGTCAGCGGCTTGCCGAAGCCGGGCAGGCCGGTGAACTCACCGCGCTCGGCGGCCTCGCGGATCTGCCGGTCGGCCCAGGTCTCGAAGCTGACGCCGGGGGGCTTGCGCTCGGTCATCACGGGGCTCCCTGGGGTGGGAATGCGGCCGGTCACCCTCGGCCCCGGGGTGCGGGGGCCGTCCGTACACAAGTACCACAGGGGGATGTCGCGGGCGTGGCCGACTGCGGGTGTCCGGGGCGGGCGGCGGCGCCGTGTACGCGGGTGGCCGTCGGTGGCGTAGAACGGTCTGTGCGGGGGCGATCCGGAGGAAAGGGCGTGACCGATGGCCGCAGTCGGCGAGTGGTGGCGGGCCGTGGAGACGGAGCGGGGGCGCGTGCGCGGCGTGCCGGCGCCGGTGGCGGAGGGCGGAGCGGCCCCGGGGCGGCGGACCGGGGGCGCCGCGGCCGGGAGTGCGGCGGACCTGCCGTCGGTGGCCGCCTTCCGCGGCGTTCCGTACGCGGCGTCGCCGGTCGGCGGACTGCGCTTCGCGCCGCCGCGCCCGCACGAGGGCTGGACCGGCGTGCGGGACGCGGTACGCCCCGGGCCCGCCGTGCCGCAGGGCCCGTCCCGGCTGGAGCGGGTCATGGGGCCCCGTACACCCGACTGGAGCGAGGACGGCTGCCTGACCCTCAACGTCTGGAGCCCCGCCGAGCCGTCGGGCGCGGGACGGCCCGTACTGGTGTGGTTCCACGGCGGCGGGTTCACCAGCGGGTCCGGTGGCTGGGACTGGTACGACGGTGCCCGGCTCGCGGCGCTCGGCGACCTCGTGGTGGTCACGGCCAACTACCGTCTCGGGCCGCTCGGCTGGCTCTTCCTGCCCGAGGCGGGCGTGGCCGGCCTCGGGCTCCAGGACCAGGCGGCGGCACTGCGCTGGGTGCACGAGAACATCGCGGCCTTCGGCGGCGATCCCGGCCGTGTCACCGTCGGCGGCCAGTCGGCGGGCGCGTACACGGCCCTGTCCCTCGCGGTCGCCCCGGAGACCCGCGGGCTGATGCGCCGGGTCGTCGCGCAGAGCGGCCCGTGGGGCCTGGAGCCTCAGGACCCGGCCGAGGCGGCCGGGATCACGGCCGACTACCTCCGTCTGCTGGGGCTGCCGGACAAGGCCGCCGTACCCGGCAACGAGGCCGCGGCGCTGCGGGAGTTGCGCGCCCTGCCGGTGGAGCGGCTGCTCGCCGCGTACGCCCGGCTGGCAGCGGACCGCGCCCGCCCGGGCCGCCTCACACCGCTCATGTACCCGGTGCTCGGCGGCACCGGCCTGCCGGTACCGCCCGTGCAGGCCGTGGCCGAAGGTGGCCTGGGCAGCACCGGGTTGCTGATCGGTACGGTACGGGACGAGATGACCGCGTTCCTGGCCTTCGACGCCGAGGCCCGGGCGTTCACCCGGGCCGACGTCCTGCGGATCATGCGCGAGGACGCCTGCGGCGACTCCGACGCGGCGGCCGTCGCGTACGACGACCTGGCGCGGCTGCGGCCGGACGCGTCCCCCGTGGACCTCCTGGCCGAGGCGGCCACCGGCTGGATGTTCCGGGACGGCGCGACCGCCATCGCGGAGCAGCGCGCCGCGCAGGGGACGCCCGCGTACGTCTACCGCTTCGACCGGGCCCCGGACGGTGACGACGGCACGCTCGGCGCCACCCACTGCGCGGAACTGCCGTTCCTCTTCGGGACGTTCGACGCCTACCCCGAAAGCCCGATGCTGGGGCACACCGGCGCGGAGGACCGCCGTCTGGCGCACGCGTTCGGCGGCGCGCTGGCCGCCTTCGCGGCCACCGGCACGCCCGACGGGCCGGGGCTCGCGGACTGGCAGCCCTACCTCGGCGGGCCGGCGCCCGAGGTGATGTACTTCGGCTGACCCCGAGGGCCCGTGCGGCACAGCGGCGGTCGTCACACCCCCGCCCGGTGCCCCTTCGGCTCGGCCGGCGCCAGCGCGGCCTTCGTCACGTCCGCGACCAGCTCCACCACGTCGGGGCCGTACGCCTGCGAGTTGACGACCTTGAGCAGCAGGCAGAACTGCCCGTCGGCGCCGTACTTGCGGGCCAGCCGCGCCCGGTTGCGCACCAGGTGCCGTACGGCGGCCCGGTGGGTCACCGGGCGCTGCCCGGCCGCGAGGAAGACCGGGCGGCCGCTCTCGACGGCGGTGAGCCGGGCCAGCAGCACGTACTCCACCGCGCCCGGCTCCATCCGGTACGTCGAGCCGCCGACGGCGAAGGTGCCGCGCCCGATGCCGTGTTCGTCGCCGGGGTGGACGGCGACGCCCGGCAGCAGGCTCGCCAGGTACGCCGCGAGCCGCCTGTGCGCGGTCGGGTCGCCCACGCAGAACTCGGTGCGCGCGCCGAAGCCCTGGAGCCCGGTGTCGTGCGGCGCGACCTCCGCGTGCGCGCCGCAGGTCTCCACCACCGAGGCCAGGCCGAGCAGCGCGAGTGCGTCGTGCCGCGGGATGCTCCAGTGGGCCGAGGTGCTGTCCCGGTGGGTGACCAGCACGCATTCCGATCCGTCGGGCAGCCCGAAGAAGCTCTGCTCGCGGTCCAGCTTGCGGCGCGCCACGGCGGCGTGCGCGGCCCAGCCGGCCGCGGCACCCACGACGAGCGCGGCCGCCGCCACGGTCACGAGGAGCAGGGAGTCGTCCATGGCGGGGGAGCGTAGCGGCTGACCGGGAGTGTGTTCGAACGCGGGGCGGGCGGCTGGGCGGCCTTGCCCGGGTCCGTACGGGCATGCGGGACAGCGTCCGCTATACGGCGCCCCGTACCGTTGCGCCCCGGCGGGCCGATCGGCCGTTCGCGCCCCTTTCGCGCCCCGCGCTCGCGCCCTCTGTCGCCCCCGTGATCACGCGGGTAGGCTCCGGCCCCTGCCGCCCGAACAGGCCAGGAGGGAACGCCGCATGACACCTGCCCGACGTCTTTCCGCGCTGGGAGTGGTCGTCGCGCTCGCCGGCTCGCTGACCGCCGTCCCGGCCTCGGCCGCGTCACCGGCCGCCACCGCGCGGCCGCCTGCCGCCGACCCGTCGACGGCCGCCCCGGCCAAGACCCCGCCGAAGGTCCCCGTGGCGGCCGGCTACGGCGGCGCGGTCTCCAGCGTGGACGCCGACGCCTCCGCCGCCGGTATCGAGGTGCTGCGCAAGGGCGGCAACGCCGTGGACGCCGCGGTCGCCACCGCGGCGGCTCTCGGCGTCACCGAGCCCTACTCCGCCGGGGTCGGCGGTGGCGGCTACTTCGTCTCGTACGACGCCAAGTCCCGCACCATACGGACCCTCGACGGCCGGGAGACCGCGCCGCGCAGCGCGGACAGCGGCCTCTTCCTGGAGAACGGCAAGCCGATCCCGTTCGATCAGGCGGTCACCAGCGGCCTGTCCGTCGGCACCCCCGGCACGCCCGCGACCTGGGACACCGCGCTGGAACGCTGGGGCACCCGCCCGCTGCGCGAACTCCTGAAGCCCGCCGAGAAGCTCGCCCGCGACGGCTTCACGGTCGACGAGACGTTCCGCTCGCAGACCGCCGCCAACGAGGCGCGCTTCCGCGACTTCCCCGCCACCGCCCGCCTCTTCCTGCCCGGCGGCAAGCTGCCGGTCGTCGGCTCCACCCTCAAGAACCCCGATCTGGCCCGTACGTACAAGGAACTGGGCGACAAGGGCGTCGACGCGCTGTACGACGGGCGGCTCGGCAAGGACGTCGTACGGACCGTCCGGAAGCCGCCGGTGCGTCCCGGCGCCGAGCGCAAGGTGCGGCCCGGGGACCTGACGGCGAAGGACCTGCGGGAGTACGAGGTGCGCCGCCAGGCGCCGACCAAGGCCCGCTACCGGGGCCTGGACGTGTACGGCATGGCGCCCGGCTCCTCCGGCGGCACCACCATCGCCGAGGCGCTCAACATCCTGGAGCACAGCGACCTGTCGAAGCTGAGCCAGAAGGAATACCTGCACCGCTACATCGAGGCCAGCCGCATCGCCTTCGCCGACCGCGGGCGCTGGGTCGGCGACCCGGAGTTCGAGGACGTGCCGACGCGCGGCCTGACCTCGCAGCGCTTCGCCGACTCCCGGGCCTGCCTGATCAAGGACGACGCGGTGCTCACCAGCCCGCTGGCGCCCGGCGACCCGCGCGACCCGCGGCCCTGCGAGGCCGGCGGACGGGCCGCTCCGACGACGTACGAGGGGGAGAACACCACCCACCTGACCGTCGCCGACAAGTGGGGCAACGTCGTCGCCTACACCCTGACCATCGAGCAGACCGGCGGCAGCGGCATCGTCGTACCGGGCCGCGGCTTCCTGCTCAACAACGAGCTGACGGACTTCTCCTTCGCCCCGGCGAACCCGGCCGTGCACGACCCGAACCTGGCGGGCCCCGGCAAGCGGCCGCGGTCCTCGATGTCCCCGACGATCGTGCTGCGGGACGGCCGTCCGGTGGTGGCCCTGGGCTCGCCCGGTGGCGCGACGATCATCACGACCGTCCTGCAGAGCCTGCTGAACCACCTGGAGCGCGGCATGCCGCTGGTCGACGCCATCGCCGCGCCCCGCGCCAGCCAGCGCAACGCGGCAGCGACCGAGCTGGAACCCGGCCTGTGGGACAGCCCGGTCCGCGCGCAACTGGAGGCCATCGGCCACCGGTTCACCCGCAACCCGGAGATCGGCGCCGCGACCGGCGTGCAACGCCTGCCGGACGGCCGCTGGCTGGCGGCGGCGGAGAAGCAGCGGCGCGGTGGCGGGGCGGCGATGGTGGTACGCCCCGAGGGGTGAGGCCGCTGCCGTGAGCGGAGGTGCCGGGTCCGGTGGGTGACGCGTGGTCGCGTGTCGCTCACCGGACGCGTCGCGTCCGCCCGAATCCGGGCACAGCGGGAGCATAAGCGCGTTAAATAACCGTACGATATGTTTTGCGGGTGAACGACGACCTGAACGACCACCCGCCTCCCTCCCCGGACGGCGACCTGGACGTGGACGCCTTCGCCACCGCGGTCGAGTACTTCAACCGCTTCTACGTACGGCTGCCCACGCCGGAGAAACTGTCCCTCACGACCCTGTCGGTGCTGGACACCCTCGCGTACGCCGAAGGGCCCATGCGGCTCACCGAACTGACCAGGACCGAGCAGGTCAGCCAGCCCGGCATCACCCAACTGGTCACCCGGCTGGAGCGCGACGGACTCGTCGAACGCCGCCCCGACCCCAGCGACGGGCGCGCCGTCCTGGTCCGCATCACCGAGGCGGGACGGCGGATCGGCCGCTCCCGGCACACGCACCGGACGCGCCACCTGGAACCGCTGGTGGCGCAGTTGACCTCCGGGCAGCGGCAGGCGCTCGCCGAAGCGCTGCCCGCCCTGACCCGCCTCGCGGAACTCGGCCGGCACCGGCCGTGACGCCGCGGGTGCGCCCTTGAAGCGGGTGCGCCCTTGAAGCGGGCGTGCCGTTGAAGCGGGCGCGGCCCCCGGTTACCGTCGAAGCTGTTCGTTCGAACGAACAGTGCCGCCGAGGGGGAGCCATGGGCATACGGGACACCGGCACCAGGGAGTACGAAGGACTGGCCGAGCAGGCCGCGGCGCTGGCGGCGGGACAGGTGTCCTCGGCCGAGCTGGTACGCCGGTCGCTGGCCCGCATCGACGCCACCCAGGACACGGTCAACGCCTTCCGCCGGGTGCGCGCCGAGGCAGCCCTCGCCGAGGCCGCCGCGGCCGACCGGCGGCTGGCCGCGGGCGAGCGGCTGCCGCTGCTCGGCGTGCCGGTCGCGGTCAAGGACGACACCGATGTGGCGGGCGAGCCCACCGCGTTCGGGTGCGCCGGGGAGTTCCCGCCCAAGCGGGCGGACGCCGAAGTCGTACGGCGGCTCCGCGCGGCCGGCGCGGTCGTCGTCGGCAAGACCAACGCGTGCGAGCTGGGGCAGTGGCCGTTCACCGAAGGACCCGCCTTCGGCGACACCCGCAACCCCTGGAACCCGGGCCACACGCCCGGCGGTTCGTCGGGCGGCTCGGCGGCCGCCGTCGCCGCGGGCCTGGTCCCGGCCGCCCTCGGCACGGACGGCGCGGGCTCGGTCCGTATCCCCGCCGCCTGGACCCACCTCGTCGGCATCAAGCCCCAGCGCGGCCGCATCTCCACCTGGCCCGACCCGGAATCCTTCCAGGGCATCACGGTGCTGGGCCCGCTGGCCCGTACGGTCCGGGACGCGGCCCTCCTGCTCGACGCCGCCGCCGGCCACCACGACGGCGACCTGCACCGGCCCCGCCCGGTCGCGGCCCGCGCGGCGGCCGACCGCGACCCGGGACGGCTGCGGATCGCGCTCTCCTGGAAACCGGCCTTCACCGGTACGCCCAAACCGCTCCATCCGGAGGTGCGGTCCGCCGTCACCGCCCTCGCCCGCACCCTCGCGGGCCTCGGCCACCACGTCGAGGAGGCCGAACCGGACTACGGGCTGATCGGCCTCGCCTTCGTGCCGCGGGCGACGGCGGGCGTACGGGAATGGGTGGCGCGGGCGCCCGACCGCGCGCTGCTGGACCGCCGGACGCGTGAGGCGGCCCGGCTGGGGCGGTTGCTCGGCGGGCCCGTGCTGCGCCGGGCCCGGGTGGCGGAACGGAGGCAACACGGGCGCGTGGGAGCCCTGTTCGGCCCGTACGACCTCGTCCTGACACCGACCACGGCCGCGCCGCCGCCGCGCATCGGCACGCTCGCGCGGATGAACGGCTGGCAGACCGACCGGGCCATGATCGCCGCGTGCCCGTACGCCTGGCCGTGGAACGTCCTCGGCTGGCCGGGCGTCAGCGTCCCCGCCGGATTCACCGTCGGCGGGCTCCCGCTGGGCGCCCAACTCCTCGGCCCCGCCCACTCGGAGCCCCTGCTGATCTCGGTGGCGGCCCAACTGGAGGCGGAGTTGCGCTGGTACGAACGGTGGCCCGAAGCGGCGGCGGTGGAGGGCGCGGCGGAGAGCGCGGTGCCGGTGCCCGCGACGGACGGCGGCTCGGGGGTGCGGGGGCGGGCGCGGCCGCGCGGTCCGAAGGTGGTGGTGGACCGGTTCCGGACGGTGGGCGGGCCCGGGCCGGCGGACACGGTGGGCGGATCCGGTCCTGCGGACGCGGTGGGCCGGTGACGGCGCGCGAGGCCGGGCCGAGACGTACGGAAGCCGAACCGAGACGTACGGAAGCCGGGCCGGTGCGGGAGCCGGGCCCCTCCGGCGCGCCGAAGCGGGCGGGAGACACCCGGCATCGCATCATCGGCGCCGTCCTGCGCATCATCGGCCGCGACGGTGTCGCTGCCGTCACCAACCGGCGCATCGCCAGGGAGGCCGGTGTCTCGCCGGGGTCGGTGACGTACCACTTCGCGACCCAGCACGACCTGCTGCGGGAGAGCCTGCTGCGGTTCGTCGCCGAGGAGACCCGGCGGTTCACCGAACTGGCGGCGGACAGCCGCCTCGACCGGATCGGGCTGCCCGAGGCCGCCGCGCTGGTCGGGCAGGTCGCGGGCGGCACGGAGTTCGACAGCGAGCACATCGCGCCGTTCGAACTGTACGTCCAGGCGGGCCGCGACGAGCGGCTGCGGGCCGCGGCCGTCGAGTGCTTCGCCGCGTACGACCGGCTCGCCGCCCGCATCCTGACGGCGCTGGGCGTCGCCGGCGCCGAGCGCCTGGCGGGCACCGTGGTCGCCCTGGTCACGGGGCAGCAACTGCGGCGTCTGGCCACCGGCTCGACCGCCGAGGACCTGGTCGACGCGTTGCTGCTGCTGGCCAGGGGTGCGGCACCGGCGGCCCCCTCCTTCGTTCCCGCGTCGAGGGACCGCGGCGTCTGAGTACGCGTACTCATGACCGTTACGGCGCGTACGGGCACAATCTGCCCTTGTCCGCTGTGCCCCAGCCAAATCGGAGTGATCTGTGAAACGCCTGGCCGCAGCAGGAGCGGCCGCAGCCGCTGCCGCGCTGCTGACGCTGACCGGTTGCGGCACCGAGCGCGCCACCGGGGCTGAGGGCACGACCGGTTCGAAGCCTGCCACCGGCCCGGAGCACGCCACCGGCTCCCGTCTCTTCCAGGACATCGCCGCCCGCTGTGCGGGCGCTTCCACGCGTCTCCCGAGCCCTCCGGCGAGTGATCCGCCGGGCGGCGTCGCCCAGGACCCCGAGAACTCGCGCTACGCGGAGAACCACGGCTACCGGCAGACGGTGCAGCTCACGCCGAACGCCCGCTGCCGGGGGACCGCGCACGCCGAACGCGTCGCCGCGGCGCTGCGGAAGGCCGGTCCGGCCGGAGTGCGCGACGAGGGGGACCTCGCGGCGCTGCTCGAACGGCTCGCCTACCCGAAGGACGGCACCGGCGTCCACCGCTCGGGCGGCTCCCTCGGCTTCACGCTGTCCCTCCCGGACGGCCCGTGCCTCACCGGCCGTCTGGGCCCGCCGCTCGACATCGAGCCGCACGGCGCCTACATGGAGGGCGGCTGCGAGGAGCCCCGGGGCGGCCACTGAGCCCGCCCGTCGGACGAGTCGGCGTACCGCGCCGGGGCGGCGGCCGGCCGCGGCCGTCCGTGCTGTGCCTGTGAGACGCCGGCGACCGGCGTCTCACAGGCTCCCCGCCGTCCCCCGGTGCGTGAGCGCCTGACCCCCGTCCAAGCACTCACGGCACCGCCCCTCGTGGGGACAGGTCTGTCCGCCCGCGCCGGAAAGGGCGCGGGGATGTGGTGAAAGTGTGCGGCTGCGCGCGGGGCTCAGTGGCCCATGCCGGCGCCGCCGTCCACCGGGACGACGGCCCCGGTGATGTACGACGCCTCGTCGCCGGCCAGCCAGCGCACCGCCGCGGCGATGTCCTCGGGGCGGGCCATTCTGCCCAGGGGGATCTGTTCGACCATGGCGTCCAGGCGTTCCTGGGGGAGCGCCGCGGCCATGTCGGTCCGGGTGAGGCCGGGGGCGACCACGTTGGCGGTGATGTTGCGCGAGCCCAGTTCGCGGGCGAGGGAGCGGGCCAGGCCGACGAGTCCGGCCTTGGCCGCCGCGTAGTTCGCCTGGCCGGCCTCGCCGCGCAGGCCGACGGTCGAGCCGACGAAGACCATCCGGCCCTTGCGGGCCCGCAGCATGCCGCGGGTGGCGCGCTTGGCCAGCCGGTACGCGGCCGTGAGGTTGGTCGCCACGACGGCCTCGAAGTCGTCCTCCGACATCCGCATCAGCAGGGCGTCGCGGGTGATGCCGGCGTTGGCCACCAGGACCTCGACCGGGCCGTGCGCCTCCTCGATCTGGCGGAAGGCCGCCTCGACCTGCTCCGGGTCGGTGATGTCGCAGGGGACGCCCAGGACACCGGCCGGCGGCTCGCCCGAGCGGTACGTGACGGCGACCTTGTCCCCGTCGGCGGCCATGGCTTCCGCGATCGCCAGCCCGATACCCCGGTTGCCACCGGTGATGAAGACGCTGCGGCTCATGGATGCCTCTCGGTTGCTGCTGGGACGCCCGGCTCCCGCCGGCGGCGCGGTGGCGGTGCGGCCGCGGGGATGCCGCGGCGCGGGTGCCCTCGCGCGGTCAGTCACTCTGGCACAAACCGATTGATCGTTCTCGTCCGGCGCCGGTCACCTGCGGTGACCGGCACCAGGAGTTCCGGTAGGCACGGTGCCGGTCCGGAGAGTGGGATGGGGTGATTTGCTGGATTTACTGCACATTGCGGGGCGGGCGGGCCGGGGAGGGACGGGTCCGGCGCGTAGCGACGCCGGGTTAAAGTCGGCCGTAACTTTTCGATCCCTTTACCGAATCCCGCGGGGAGTTTGGCAATATATGTCCAGTAAGCACCTGCTCGGTGACTTCCTGCGCAACTGGCGCAGCCGCCGGGACCCCACCCAGGTGCCCGGTTTCACCGCCACATTCGGCCACCGGGACCGGCGCGGCGTCACCCAGGCCGAGACGGCGGCGCTCACCGGGGTCACCGAGGGCTGGTACCGCAGGCTGGAGTCGGGAAGGATCGAGCGGCCGAAGGCCGAATGGCTGGAGCGCATCGTGCGCATCCTCGACCTCGACGAGGCCCAGCGGCACACCCTCTTCGTCTACGCGCGGGGCCAGGTACCGCCGCCCCTGTACCGCCCCGACGGCTTCGTCGACCCGTCCACGTCCGCGCTCATCCAGGTGCAGCCCTGGCCGGCGTACCTGTCCGACGCGGCGTGGGACGTGCTCCTGTACAACACGGCGTGCGAGCAGGACTGGCCGTGGATGAAGCACGGCGTCAACGTCATGATCTGGGCGCTGACCTACCCCGAGGCCCGCCTCCAACTGATCGACTGGGAGGAGTCCTGGGCCAAGCCGATGGCGTCGCAGCTCCGGCTGGCCGCCGCGGAACAGCCGGACAACCGGAGGCTGGCGGAGGTCGTCGCCGAGATCAAGGAACGCGACAAGGTCGCGGCCCGGCTGCTCACCGACGACCTCACGACCGTCACCCACCCCGACGGTGACCGGCGCTGGCTGTACCTGCCCGGCCACGGGGACGAGGAGTTCGAGGTCACCTTCCGCTGCTTCGCGCCGCTCAGCGACCGTACGCAGCGGTTCATGCTGGTGGTGCCGTGCGACTATCCGGCGGCGAGCTGAGCCATCCCCTCGACCAGCTCGAACGTGGTGGACGGGACGTTCTCCGCGCCCGCCTCCCGGTAGGCCGCGGCGACCGCGGTGAACAGCCGCTCGGGGTGCGCCAGGCCGCCGGCGTACTCCTGCTGGACCAGCCGGGCCGCCTCGGCCAGCTCCGTACCCTTGCGGGCGTGGGCGGTGGCCGTGTCCATGATCCGGGACAGCCGGTCGCGGAAGGCCGTGACGCCCGCCCGGTCGGTGATCCGGCCGTGGCCGGGCACGAAGGTCGTGGCGCCGGTGGCCAGCAGGGTGTCGCAGGCGGTGACGCAGGACGTGAGCGAGCCCGACCAGACGATCATGTGGCCGCCGTCGAACAGCGCGTCACCGGTGAACACCACCCCGTCCTCGGGGACGTGCAGCGCGACGTCGCCCGCGCTGTGCCCGGGGCCGAGGTCGAGCAGCCGTACCGCGGTGCGGCCGACGGTGAGGTCCAGGCTGCCGGTGAAGGTACGGGTCGGCGGGGTGACGGTGATGCCGCCGAAGTCGAACACGCCGAAGTGCTCGACGGCGTAGGCGGTGACCGCGGTGGTCGGCTCGCTGCGGCTGAGGGCCGCCAGCATGTCCGGGGTCATCTCCTGGCACAGGTGCGCCGCGGACGCCTCGGACGTGATGATCTCCGCGTCCGCGACCAGCTCGTTGCCCCAGGTGTGGTCGCCGTTCTGATGGCTGTTGACCACGGTGGTCACCGTCGCGTCCGGTACGGCGCCGGCGATCGCGTCCAGCAGCTCCCGGGTGGCCCGCAGCGTGAACTGCGTGTCCATCAGGAGCGCTTCGCCGTCGGACGCCACGAGCCCGCAGTTGCTGAATCCCCAGGCGGTGCTGTCGTGCGTCCACGCCCAGGTGGTCGGGGACAGCGGGACGAGGCGGGGCGTGCTCAAGGAAGGTCCATTCTCTCGTGGGCGGGCCGGCCGCTGCCGCCGTCGGCGCGGCGTACGGGCCCGGCGGTGCACCCCGACGGACGAGGACACCCCGGCCGGCAAGGGGCCAATGTACTCACCACCTGGGGGAAACACCCACTCAAGATGGCTGATTCCTCGCGTTGCGGCTGATAGTGCGGCCTGTGCCGGGGGCGGCGCGGGCGGCACGGTGATCAGTCTCACCCGCGGCGCCGCCCGGGAGGCGGCGTCAGATCACCCGGAAAAGATCGGCGGCGGTGTGCACATCGGTGAAATCCTCGACGGAGCGGAGGTTGTCGCACAGGGCCTCCAGAACCGAACCGGTCTCGGCGGCGCCCGGCGCGCCGATGGCCACCCCGAAGACCCGGAAGCCCAGCCGGCGCTTGGCGTCGTTCCAGTCGCGCGTCCATTCCTCGGTGACGTCGCACTCGTCGTCGGTGAGCAGCACGATGTCGCCGCGCTTGCGGGCGGCGTCGCCGAACTCCTCCTCCAGCAGCTCCCGGGCGGCCGACAGGGGCGTCTGGTAACTGGTGCCGCCGCCCAGGAAGGATTCCGCGAACGCGAGCATCCGGTCGATGCCGGGCGGTTCGCCGGCCGGGAAGCGGAAGACCCGGAGCCTGTCGGCGGCGGAGAACAGGATGCCGACGAAGTCACGCCCGGCGTGCCGGGCCTGGTCCAGCAGCGCCAGGGCACATGCCTTGGCCCACGCCTCCCGGGTGCCGCCGCCGGGCCCTTCCGTGTACATGGAGTGCGACGTGTCGACGCACGCGATGATCGCGCCCTGTCCGGCGGTCTGCTCTCCCTGACTGTCGTAGAGCATCAGCTCCCCGGCGGCGTAGCGCGCGGCGAACACCGCGCGCAGCGCGGGCAGGCCGAGGCTGGCCAGCTCGGAGGGGACGATACGGGACAGATCGTCGCCGAGTGTGATGCCGACCAGCTCCCCGGCGGTGTTCTCGACCTTGCGGGCGCGCTCACCGCTCGCCATCTGCCGGAAGCGGCCGATCAGGTCGGCCCACCGGGCGAGGCGGCTGGTGCGCAGCCGCTCGGCGAGCCGGGCGCGCTCGTCGAACGGCAGCCGTTCCAGTTCGCCGGCCCCGACTCCCCAGGCCCGCATCAGCGCGGCTTCCTCCTGCACGGTCTCGGCCGCCTCCGCCACCGCGTTCCCGGCGGCGGCACGGATGCCGGGGGCCGCCGCCGTGCGGGCCTGCGCGGCGCCCTGGGCGGCCCGCCGCCCGGCGGCCTCGGCGGCTTCCGCGGCCTCGACCGCCTGTAGTACGGCGTCGGCGGCCGGGCCCGGTACGGTGCCGTCCTCGGCGGCCCCTTCGGCGGCCTGCCGAAGTGCCTCGCCCACGGCGGCCACCGCGCCGTCGGCGGCCTGCCGGGCCCGCTGCGCCCGCTCGGCCCGTGTCTGGGCGCCCCGGGCGTGCTCCAGCATCCGGCGGAGCGCGGTTGCCTGGGCGAGTACGGCCATGGCGGCGGCGTAGGGGTCGCCGGCCGTCTCCCGGTGCAGCTCGGCGAATTCCGGCGACTCCACCAGTGAGCTGACGACCTGGTGGTTGACCAGCCGGGACGGAGCCATCTCCGCGGGCTCCCGCAGCCGCGGGCCGGTCTTGTAGGCGGCCAGGAACACGTCGGTCAGCAGGTCGGCGCTGCCGTCGTGGTGCCCGCCCAGCTCCTCGGCCAGCTCACGCAGCCCGGCCGCCTGCGCGTAGGTGTCGCGCCAGGTGAACCGGTCGAACCGGTCCGCGACCACGGCCGTGGTGTGCTGCCCGGACACCGCGCCGGACCGGCCCAGCCACGTCCCGGCCCGGCTCACCAGCGCGTCGAGCCGGCCCGGTGTCCCACCCATGATCCGCAACCCCTCAGCGCCTGACCTGCACCATGCTCGCGTCCACGCCGAGGGCCTCGGTCAGGACGCGGGCGCGGACGGCGCGCTGGCGGCCGGCCACCCGGTCGATCGCGGCGGTGGAACGCCCGGCGCCCGCCGCCTCCTCGCGCAGCTTCTCCAGCCGCTGGCCCGCCCTGGCGAGCTTGTGGTGGGCGTTCTTGATGACCCAGTCGCTCAGCGCCTCGCGGGACTGCCCGGCCATCGCGTCGAGTTCGGTCTCCAGCTCCTCGATGGTGTCGGCCAGGTCGAGCGCCTCCTTGGCGTCCGGGTTGACCAGGTGCAGCACTTCCCGCTCGACGATCGGGCGTTGGGCGGGGGAGTCCCACAGTACGTGCGTCAGTACCGACAGGTCGTTCTCGGCGACCGCCGCGCGGCCGTCGAGGTAGGCGGACGCCTGGAGCAGGCCCACCGCCTGCCGCCAGCGACGGTCGGAGGCGACGAGTTCCTTGCGGCGCAGGGCGGCCCGCAGTGTGCACACCGCGTCCACGATCGCGTCGGGGACGTCCACGGCCGGGACCGCGGCGGTCACGGCGTGCTGCAACGCGGCCAAGGCGACGGTGGTCCGCTGCGGTGCCGCGGGGCGGCGGACGGCGGAGCGGACCAGCGCGGCGAAGTTCGCGGGGTCTTCCAGGTACCCGACCTCGATCCGCACCAGCAGCCGGTCGTAGATCGCTGCCGTGTCCTCGCCCGACGGCAGTTCGTTGCTCGCCGTGATGGCCCCGATCAAGGGGCAGTGGATCGGTGCACCGCCGCTCTCGGGATGGTAGATCCGCTCGTTGAGATAGCCCAGCGTCTCGTTCAGCGCCGCCGTGGAGCACTTGAAGATCTCGTCGATGAACGCGACGTGCGCGGTCGTGGCCCGGCCCTCGTACACCTGGCGGTACTCGCCCCGCGCCAGCGCGGCGACGTCGACGGGGCCGAACATCCGCGTCGGCGCGGTGAACTTCGACAGCAGGATCTCCCAGTAGGCCGCTCCCTCGATCCGGCCCGTGAGTTCCCTGGCCAGCTCGGACTTGGCCGTGCCGGGCGGCCCGAGCACCAGCGAGTGCTGCCCGGCCAGCAGCGCCACCACCAGCGTCCGCACCACGTCGGCCCGCTCGTAGAAGCGGTCGGACAGCTCCTCGCTGATCGCCCGCAGTCTCCCGGCCGTGGCCGGCGCGCCCTCCGCGACCATCCTCAACTCCCTGCCTGCGACACCCTGCCGGGCTGACGAGACGGCCCTTGTATCCGGGTTCCCCCGGTTTCCCCGGGGGCCCGGGAGCCACGGCGAAGTGACGCGTGGCCGAGGGGACGGCGGTGGCGCCGGGCTGATCTCGGAAGCGGACCTTTGTCCGAGCAAGATAGCGCGAAATCCGGAGGGCGCTTCCGGGACCACGTCCCGCCTACTCCACCTCCCGCGCCTCCAACGCCTCGGTGGCCGGGCCCTGGAGGACCGAGCCGTCCGGTGCGAAGCGCGAGCCGTGGCAGGGGCACTCCCACGCCTTCTCCGTCGCGTTGAAGGCGACCAGGCAGCCCAGGTGGGTGCAGCGCGCCGACACGGCGCGGGCCGTTCCGTCCTCGTCGCGGTAGACCGCGCAGCGGCGGCCCCGCACCCGTACGACCGCGCCGGTGCCGGGCGCGACGTCCGCCGCCGAGTCGACGTGCGTGGAGCGCAGCCGGTCGCCGACGAAGTGCAGGCCGGTTTCGGCCTGGTGCTTGAGGAAGGCGGGGGCCTCCCGTACGGTGCTCCACAGCCGGCGGGGGTCGTACAGGCCGGCCCACGGCGGCGGATCCCCGGCGATCAGTCCGGCCAGCAGGCGGCCGGCGGCCACGCCGCCGCTCAGGCCCCAGCCGCCGAACCCGGTGGCGACGTAGGTGTGCCGCGCACCCGGGTGGAACGGGCCGATCAGCGGAACGGTGTCGGTGGCGTCGTTGTCCTGGGTGGCCCACCGGTACGCCACCTCGGTACCGGGGAAGTGCCGGTGCGTCCAGGCGGTCAGCGCCGCGAACTTCTCGCCGGCGTCGGCCGTGCCCGACTTGAAGGTCTCGCCCGTGACGATGAGCAGCCGCTGTCCGTCGCCGTACGGCGCGGTACGGACGGACCGTTTGCCCTCCTCCTGTGTGATGTACATGCCCGCCGGGTCGCGGCCGGCGTCGATCGGGGCGGCCACCACCACCTCCCGCCGCGGCGACAGACGGGTGAACAGCAGGGCACGGTCGAAGACCGGGTAGTGGGTGGCGACCACGACGTCCCGCGAGGTCACGGTGGCGCCCGTCTCCGTCGTCACCCGGCAGGGCGACCCCTCGTGCAGGCCGGTGGCCCGGGTGCGCTCGTGGATGACGCCGCCCCGGGAGCGGAAGTCCTCCGCCAGCGCGAGCAGGTACTTGCGCGGATGGAACTGGGCCTGGTCCTCGACCCGCACCGCGCCCGCCACGGGGAACGGCAGCCCGGTCTCGGTGACGAAGGAGGCCGGCAGCCCGGCCGCGCGGGCGGCATCCGCCTCGGCGCGCAGTTGTCCGGTGCCCTCCGGGTCCCGTACGTACGTGAAGGCGGGCCCGCGCTCCAGGTCGCAGTCGACACCGAGGAGCCGGGCGGTCTCGACGACGTGCTCGACCGCGCCCTGCTGGGACCGCGCGTAGTGGCGGGCTCCCTCGGGGCCGCGGGTGCGGCGCAGCCGGTCGTAGACCAGGGTGTGCAGCGCGGAGAGCTTCGCGGTCGTGCAGCCCGTGACCCCGGCGGCGATCCGGTCCGCCTCCAGCAGGACGACACGGCGGCCGATCCTGGCCAGCTCCCAGGCCGTGCTCAGCCCGGCGATCCCCGCGCCGATCACCGTGACGTCGGCCTCGGCGTCCTCGGTGAGCGGCGGGTGGGACGTGCCGGGTGTGGTGGCGATCCAGTACGACTCGCCCAGGCCGGACGGTCCACCGTGGTCGGTCGTGCGACTGCCGTTGTCGGTCATACGACAGCGGGTGCCCCGCCGGACCCGCCCGAAGCACGGCCGCGCCCCGGCTCCCCCGGACGGACCTGCGGCCGCTCGCGCCGGCGGACCGGTGCGTATCGGCCAGGTCCGCGGACCGGGCCCCGCCACCGAGAACGGCGGACCTCCGGGCCACCCGTGCGGGAGGCCCGCGCAAACCGGCCGCGGCCCGACCGCGATCCAGGCCGAAACCCGGCTGGTGCCGAGTGCGGTGCGGGCGTGGGGTGGGGACGGGCGGGTGTACGGGGGCCGGGGGAGGGAGAGCGGACCGTGGCAGGGGAACAACCGGGGACGCCGGTGGAGGAGTTCGCGCGGTTCCTGCGCGGGCTGACCCGGCTGCTCGACGAGACGGCCGGGTGGTACGGGGTCTTCACGCTCCGCGACCCCGAAGGGGTACGGGCCTGCCTGGACGGGAGGGACGTACCGCCCTGGGACGTCGTGGAATCGCTGCTGCACGATCTCGCCGAACGGCGTGGCGCACACACCGTACGTACCGCCGGGCCACGGGCGCGCAGGCTCCACCACGAGGCGGTCGCGGCGTACGACGCCCGGCCGGACGCCTTTGCCCGGCTGGAGGACCGGCTGGACGTGATGCTGCGCGAACGGCAGTACGCGGCGCTCCGCGGCCGGGAACTGCTCGCCGAACTCCGGGCGGCGGCCGGGGGCCCCGGGACGGAGCGGCTCACCGGCGAACTGGCCTGGGCCCGCGACGACCACGCGCGGTCCGGGGCCCGGGCCCGCGAACTCCAGGCCCGTATCGACGCATTGGCCGAACAGGCGGCGGCACCCCGCCCGTCCCCGCACCCCGCCCCGCCCCCTGCCCCCGCCGCCCCTCGCACCTCCACCAGCGCCGCCCGGCTCGCGCGGCTGCGGGCGGCCGGGCGCGGCGGGGAGGCGCACGCCCTGCTGTGCGCCGCCGCGCACGCGCCCCCCGCCGAGCTGCCGCTGCTCATCGCGGAGCTGGAGCACGCCGGGCTGGTGACGGAAGTGCCGACGCTGCTCTGGGAGGCGGCCTGTCTGCCGCCCGCCCGGCTCGCCGCTGCCGCCGACGCGCTCGCCGCCGCCGGGCGTACGGCCGAGAGCGCACGCCTGCTGCGCCAAGGCGTCACCCGCCCCGTCGAGGAAGTGGCGCACACGGCGCTGGCGCTGCTCGGCGCGGGCCGCCCGGTCCAGGCCAGGGAACTGTTCGCGGCGCTCGTCCGGGCCCGTACCCCCGAGGAGGCGGTGGAGGCGACCGCGAGCGCGCCGGGCGAGCTGACCCCGCTGCTCCTGGACGCCGCCGCCGGAGTCTCGCCGCACCGGCACCGCGACATCAGCCACGCCCTGCGCGCCGGCGGCCCGAGAAGCTGACGCCGGCCCGGCGGCCGGTCCGGCCCCGCGTCCCGCCCTCGGGGGAGATGGTCTTGCCTCGCCGCTGCACGGGGCCTACGGTCGCCTCCACACGCGTAGATCCGCATGGCCCGTGGCCGACGGCTCGACGAAGGAGCAGCTCATGGCCGATGTTGTCCGTAACGTCGTACGCGCCGCACTGGTTCAGGCGTCCTGGACCGGCGACACCGATTCGATGATCGCGAAGCACGAGGAGCACGCCAGGGCGGCGGCCGCGCAGGGCGCGCAGGTGATCGGCTTCCAAGAGGTCTTCAACGCCCCGTACTTCTGCCAGGTGCAGGAGCCGGAGCACTACCGCTGGGCCGAGCCGGTGCCGGACGGCCCCACCACCCGTCGGATGCAGGAGCTGGCCCGCGAGACCGGCATGGTGATCGTGGTGCCGGTCTTCGAGGTCGAGCAGTCCGGCTTCTACTACAACACCGCCGCCGTCATCGACGCCGACGGCACCGTGCTCGGCACCTACCGCAAGCACCACATCCCGCAGGTCAAGGGCTTCTGGGAGAAGTACTACTTCAAGCCGGGCAACCTCGGCTGGCCGGTCTTCGACACCGCCGTGGGCCGGATCGGCGTCTACATCTGCTACGACCGCCACTTCCCCGAGGGATGGCGCCAGCTGGGCCTGAACGGCGCGCAGCTCGTCTACAACCCCTCCGCCACCTCCCGTGGCCTGTCCGCCTACCTCTGGCAGCTCGAACAGCCCGCCGCCGCGGTGGCGAACGAGTACTTCGTCGCGGCGATCAACCGGGTCGGCGTGGAGGAGTACGGCGACAACGACTTCTACGGGACGAGCTACTTCGTCGACCCGCGCGGGCAGTTCGTCGGCGGCGTCGCCAGCGACACCAAGGAGGAACTGGTCGTCCGCGACCTGGACTTCGGCCTGATCGACGAGGTGCGGCAGCAGTGGGCCTTCTACCGCGACCGCCGCCCCGACGCGTACGAGGGCCTGGTCCGGCCATGACGGCCCCGCGCGCGCCCCGGAACGGCTCCGGGACCCCCGGCCCGGCCGCCGACCTGCGCTCCCGGCACCGCGCCGTCCTGCCGGACTGGCTCACGCTGCTGTACGAGCGGCCCATCGAGCTGACGCACGGCGAGGGCCGCCACGTCTGGGACGCGGACGGCAACCGCTACCTGGACTTCTTCGGCGGCATCCTGACCACGATGACCGCCCACGCGCTGCCCGAGGTGACCAAGGCGGTCGCCGACCAGGCGGGCCGCATCCTGCACACCTCGACGCTCTACCTCTCCCGCCCCATGGTGGACCTGGCGGAGCGGATCGCCGCGCTCTCCGGCATCCCCGACGCCCGGGTCTTCTTCACCACCTCCGGTACGGAGGCGAACGACACCGCGCTCCTGCTGGCGACGGCGTACCGGGGCTCGAACCAGATCCTGGCGATGCGCAACAGCTACCACGGCCGGTCCTTCTCGACCGTCGGCATCACCGGCAACGGCGCCTGGTCACCGACCGGCCTCTCGCCGCTCCAGACGCTGTACGTGCACGGTGGCGTGCGCACCCGCGGCCCGTACGCCGGGCTGTCCGACGCCGCGTACATCGATGCCTGCGTCGCCGACCTGGAGGACCTGCTCGGCCAGACGGCAGGTGTCGCCGCGCTGATCGCCGAGCCGGTGCAGGGCGTCGGCGGCTTCACCTCGCCGCCCGACGGGCTCTACGCGGCCTTCCGCGAGGTGCTGGACCGGCACGGCATCCTGTGGATCTCCGACGAGGTGCAGACCGGCTGGGGCCGGACCGGCGACCACTTCTGGGGCTGGCAGGCGCATGCTGGCAACGGCCCGCCGGACCTGCTGACCTTCGCCAAGGGCATCGGCAACGGCATGTCCGTCGGCGGTGTCGTCGCCCGCGCCGAGGTGATGAACTGCCTCGGCGCGAACTCCATCTCCACCTTCGGCGGCAGCCCGGTCACGATGGCGGCGGCCCTGGCCAATCTCGACCACCTCCTCGAACACGATCTCCAGGGCAACGCCCGGCGGGTCGGCGGCCCGCTCATCGAGCGGCTGCGGGCGGCCGGCGCCGGGCTCGGGATCGTACGGGAGGTGCGCGGGCGCGGCCTGATGATCGGTGTCGAACTGGTGGCGCCGGACACCGGTGAACCGTCGCCGCGGGCGGCCGACCTCGTCGTGGAGGCCGCCAGGGAGCGCGGGCTGCTCATCGGCAAGGGCGGCCTGGCGGGCGCCGCGCTGCGCATCGCGCCCCCGCTGTCGCTGACCGCCGAGGAGGCGGCGGAAGGCGCCGAGATCTTGACGGAATCCTTGCGGGCGGCCGAACGCGGACTGTCGTCCGCCTGAATGTTCCGGCCGGTTCCGATCGGTTCCGGAGGGATTCCCGGGCCGCGCACCAAAAGACGCGAGCCGGAGACCTACCCTTTCGGGTGAAGCTCCGGCTCGCGTCTACGCAGTCCTACCGTCGCGGCGGCGGTCCGCTGGGACCGGCCGGCCTGCGCGTCGGTCAGGCGAGGACGATGTTCTCCGCCTGCGGGCCCTTCTGGCCCTGCGTGACGTCGAAGGAGACCTTCTGGCCCTCGACGAGCTCACGGAAGCCCTGGGCCTGGATGTTCGAGTAGTGGGCGAAGACGTCGGCGCCGCCGCCGTCCTGCTCGATGAAGCCGAAGCCCTTTTCGGAGTTGAACCACTTCACGGTGCCGGTTGCCATGTCTTTATCCTTCGATCGAGGCAGTTGAGGATTCCGCACTGCGCGGTTTCCAGGGTCGCCGCAATTGAGCCCATCCGGATGTGACCGGCAGAAACAAAATGCGCCCGACGGTCACATACCGTCAGGCGCACATAACGTTTATGGGTACCAAAACTGCAACTGATTCGAAGGTAGCACGGAACCAGTCGCCGGAACAGTACCCACGGTGATTTCCGGGTGTCGCCCGGGTCGCGTCGGCGGTGTCCCGGGGTGCCGCCGCGGCGGCACCCCGGGGAGCGGGGCCGGGCCCCGCGGCCGTCAGATCGTCGCGGTGTCGATCACGAAGCGGTAGCGGACGTCGCTGGCGAGCACCCGCTCGTACGCCTCGTTGATCCGGTCCGCGCTGATCACCTCGATCTCCGAGGTGATGCCGTGCTCGCCGCAGAAGTCCAGCATCTCCTGGGTCTCCTGCAGGCCGCCGATCAGCGAGCCGGTGAAGGACCGGCGGTTGCCGATCAGGGCGAACGGCTCGACGGACAGCGGGTGCTCCGGCACGCCGAGCTGGACGAGGGTGCCGTCGGTGCGCAGCAGGCCCAGATAGGCGTTGAGGTCGAGCTGCGCGGAGACGGTGTTGACGACCAGGTCGAAGCTGTTCGCCAGCTCCTTGAAGGTCTCCGGGTCGGACGTGGCGTAGTAGTGGTCGGCGCCGAGCCGCAGGCCGTCCTCCTGCTTGCGCAGCGACTGGCTCAGCACGGTGACCTCGGCACCCATCGCGTGGGCGATCTTGACGCCCATGTGACCGAGACCGCCGAGACCGACGACGGCGACCTTCTTGCCGGGGCCGGCCTTCCAGTGCGCCAGCGGGGAGTACAGGGTGATGCCGGCGCACAGCAGCGGCGCGGCGGCGTCCAGCGGCAGGCTGTCCGGGATGCTCAGCGCGTAGTTCTCGTCGATGACGAGGTGGGTGGAGTAGCCACCCTGGGTGGCCACGCCGTCCCGGCCGACGGCGTTGTACGTGCCGACCTGGCCCAGCTCGCCGGTGCAGTACTGCTGGAGGCCGGCCAGACAGTTCTCGCACTCCCGGCAGGAGTCGACGAAGCAGCCGACGCCGACCCGGTCGCCGACCGCGTACCGGGTCACCTCGGAGCCGACCTCGCTGACCACGCCCGCGATCTCGTGGCCGGGGACGATCGGGAAGTGCCCGCCGTCGCCCCACTCCGCCCGCACGGTGTGGATGTCGGAGTGGCAGATGCCCGCGAACTTGATGTCGATGAGGATGTCGTGTGCGCCCAGCTCACGGCGCTCGATGGTGGTGCGCTCCAGCGGAGCCTTCGGGGCGGGAGCTGCGTATGCGGGAACAGAGGTGCGGTTCATGTACTCCACGGTGGACTTGCATGCCCGGAGCAACCAGTACCCCGTTGAACCTACGCTCGGCGTTCCTACTACTGCGAGGACCACCCTGGCGGCACGGGGGTGACGCCCCCTGACCCCAGGGCGTCCGGCGCCCCGACCGGACGGCGCCCGGTGCCCGTCGGCCGTCGATACCGCTCCCCGGGCGACGCCCGTCATAATTCAGGGATGGACCAGCGCACCGAACTGAGCGAATTCCTCCGCTCCCGCCGCGCCAGGCTCCGGCCGGAGGACGTCGGGCTGGCTCACCACGGCGGGCGCCGCAGGGTGCCCGGCCTGCGACGGGAGGAGCTGGCGCAGCTGGCCGGGGTCAGCGTGGCGTACTACATACGGCTCGAACAGGGGCGGGGACAGAACGTCTCCACGGCGGTGCTGGACGCGATCGCGGACGTGCTGCGGCTGACCCGGGCCGAGCGCTCCCACCTGACCCACCTGGCCGGACCGGCCCCCCGGCGCCTGCGCCCCGCTCCCGGTCCGCAGCGGATCCGTCCCGCCTTCCAGGACCTGATCGACGCGATGGAC
This sequence comes from Streptomyces sp. NPDC026394, assembly GCF_055567735.1. Classification (NCBI taxonomy): domain Bacteria; kingdom Bacillati; phylum Actinomycetota; class Actinomycetes; order Kitasatosporales; family Streptomycetaceae; genus Streptomyces; species Streptomyces sp. NPDC026394. The sequence goes on along the minus strand of NZ_JBVHPX010000017.1, from coordinate 10,900 downwards.
GGCGTCCCCGCGTACGTGGTCGGCCGGCGGCTGGACATCCTCGGCTGGAACCGGCTCGCCCGCGCCCTTCTCGGTGACTTCGCCGCGATGCCGGCCGAGGAGCGCAATCTGGCCTGGCAGCTCTTCCTCGCCCCGGCGGCGCGCGAGCTGTACGCCGACTGGGCGGAGAAGGCGGCGCATGTCGTCGCCCACCTGCGGCGGGACGTCGGCCGGTTCCCGGAGGACCCGGAGCTGTGCGCGCTGATCGACGAGCTGTCCGCGCGGAGCGCCGACTTCCGGCGGATCTGGGCGGCACACGACGTCCAGGACAAGGGCTTCGGCAGGAAGCGGCTGACGCACCCGTCGGTGGGGCCGCTGTCGCTCGCGTACGAGACGCTCGCCCTGCCGGCCGATCCGGACCAGCAGCTCATCACGTACCACGCCGAGCCCGGATCGCCGTCGGCGCGGGCGCTGCGCAGGCTGGCGGAAGGGGCGGCGGAGTCGGACGCACGCCTCGCGGAAGAGCCGGGCCGCCGCCTCCCGCAGCCGCCGGCGGAGCGGGTGTCCTCGGTGCCGTGAAACGGCGACGCGCCCTGTTGCCCGGGCGCCCGGCTGGGTACCGTACGACTGGGCCCCGCTGTGAGCATTCCGGCGGGGCCCGCCAAGTGCGGAACGCCCGGTGCCCGCGGCCCGTACCGGCTGCCGGGCGCCTGTGTTCACCCGCTCCACCGTGCGCGTCTTTACTTCTCCATTACCTCTACAGTGCTGTAGATTTTTGATCCCCGGCCGGTGGCGACGGCCGCCGCCTGCCCAAGGCACGCCATCCCGACGCAGGAGTGACAGCACATGACCGTGAACCTGGACAAGGGTCAGAAGATCAGTCTGAGCAAGTCCGGCGGAGGCGAGCTCAGCGTCGTACGGATGGGACTCGGCTGGCAGGCCGCCGCCCGCAAGGGCTTCCTCGCCAAGCTGATGGCCCGCGAGATCGACCTGGACGCCTCGGCCGTCCTCTTCGCCGGGCAGGAGCCCGTCGACGTCGTCTTCTTCCAGCACCTGGTCAGCGACGACGGCTCCGTGCGCCACACCGGCGACAACCTGGTGGGCGGCGCGGGGCAGGGCGGCGACGACGAGGTGATCCTCGTCGACCTCCAGCGGGTGCCCGCTCGGGTCGACCAGATCGTCTTCACGGTGAACTCCTTCACCGGGCAGACCTTCGCCGAGGTGCAGAACGCGTTCTGCCGCCTGGTCGACGAGACCAACGGCCAGGAGCTGGCCCGCTACACCCTGACCGGTGGCGGCCCGTACACCGCGCAGATCATGGCGAAGGTGCGCCGGGCCGGCGGCGGCTGGGAGATGGCTGCCATCGGCGAGCCCGCCAACGGCCGTACCTTCCAGGACCTGATGCCGGCCATCGCCTCGCACCTGTAGGCACGACGCGGGGCGCGCCCGGACGGGCGCGCCCTTCCGTGTGCCCCTTCCGTGTGTCGTTCGGTGTGCCGCTTCCGTGTCTCGCGGGTCAGCCGACGTTGACGCCGTAGTCGGTGGCGATACCGGCCAGCCCCGACGCGTAGCCCTGGCCGATGGCCCGGAACTTCCACTCGCCGCCGCGCCGGTAGAGGGCGCCGAAGACCATCGCCGTCTCGCCCGCCGCGTCGTACGACAGCTCGTAGCGGCACATCTCGCGGCCCGTCAGGTTGTCCACGACGCGGATGTACGCGTCCTCGACCTGGCCGAAGCTCTGGCCGCGCCGCTCGGCGTCGTGGATGGAGACGGTGAAGACGACCTGGCCGGTCTCCTCGCCGAGCCGGTCCAGGTCGATGAGGATCTGCTCGTCGTCGCCGTCGCCCGCGCCGGTGAGGTTGTCGCCGGTGTGCCGGACCGCGCCGTCCGGGCTGGTCAGGTTGTTGTAGAAGACGAAGTGCGCGTCGGACAGGACGCGTTGGTCGGTGCCGCAGACGACCGCCGAGGCGTCGAGGTCGAAGTCCGCGCCGGCGGTGGGCCGGGCGTCCCAGCCCAGGCCGACGGTGACGTCCGCGAGGGGAGTGCCGTCCTGGTTGAGGACGACGTTCTGGCCCTTGCTGAGGCTGACGCCCATGGTGCTGTGTCTCCTGTTGCGTGTGCGTGCGGTCCGGTGTGTCGTGCTGTCCCCCATCGGGCAACGCGGCGGGAGAAGGCAGGGTTCCCGAGTTGCGCAATCAATGAAGTAAGAGCGCCCGGCCGTCGGTCGGCTCCCCTGAACTGCGGTCATGGTGTTGCCACGGTGGGTGACATGCTTCTACGGTCGGCTGCACGGCCGCGCTCTACGGGTGTAGACCGGTCATGACGCGGCGTCACCTGGGGCGGTCCGCCCGGACGGCAGAGCACGCCGGGCCGTGTCCCTTCCGGCGCCGCCGAGCACCACTGGTGTGTGGAAGGGAGAACCGGAAGCATGACCCGTACAGTCGTCCGCGGCGGCCTGGTCGTCACGGCCGCCGAAGAAGTGCACGCCGATGTGCTGGTCGAGAACGGCCGTGTCGAGGCACTGGCCACCCCGGGCAGTCAGCAGTGGGCCGCCGAGCGCGTCATCGACGCCACCGGGAAGTACGTCGTCCCCGGCGGCGTCGACGCCCACACCCACATGGAGTTCCCGTTCGGCGGAACCGCTTCCTCCGACACCTTCGAGACCGGCACGAAGGCGGCGGCGTGGGGCGGCACCACCACGATCATCGATTTCGCGGTGCAGTCGAAGGGCGCCGCGCTGCGCGCCGGGCTGGACGCCTGGCACGCGAAGGCCGACGGAAAATGCGCGATCGACTACGCCTTCCACATGATCGTGTCGGATGTGAACGAGTCCACGCTCAAGGAGATGGACGGGCTCGTCGGCGAAGGCGTGACGTCGTTCAAACTGTTCATGGCGTATCCGGGCGTCTTCTACTCCGACGACGGACAGATCCTGCGCGCCATGCAGCGGGCCGGTGACAACGGCGGCCTGATCATGATGCACGCCGAGAACGGCATCGCGATCGACGTGCTCGTGCAGCAGGCGCTGGAGCGCGGTCAGGCCGATCCGCGGTACCACGGCGAGGTCAGGAAGGCGCTCCTGGAGGCGGAGGCGACCCATCGCGCGATCAAGCTGGCCCAGGTCGCCGGAGCGCCGCTGTACGTCGTCCACGTGTCGGCGCGGGAGGCGGTCGCCGAACTGACGCGCGCGCGGCACGAGGGCCTGCCGGTCTTCGGCGAGACCTGTCCGCAGTACCTGTTCCTGTCGACGGACAACCTCGCCGAACCCGGCTTCGAAGGCGCGAAGTACGTCTGCAGCACACCGCTGCGGCCGAAGGAGCACCAGGCGGCACTCTGGCACGGTCTGCGCGCGAACGACCTCCAGGTGGTGTCCACGGACCACTGCCCGTTCTGCTTCTCCGGGCAGAAGGAGCTCGGCCGCGGGGACTTCTCCAAGATCCCGAACGGGATGCCGGGCGTCGAGAACCGGATGGACCTGCTGCACCAGGCCGTCGTCGACGGACATCTCTCCCGGCGGCGCTGGATCGAGATCGCCTGCGCGACCCCGGCCAGGATGTTCGGCCTCTACCCGAAGAAGGGCACCATCGCGCCGGGCAGCGACGCCGACCTCGTCATCTACGACCCGCACGCCGAGCAGACCGTCTCGGCGGCCACCCACCACATGAACGTCGACTACTCGGCCTACGAGGGCAGGCGCCTGACCGGGCGGGTCGAGACGGTCCTGTCGCGCGGCGAACCCGTCATCACCGCGCGCGAGTTCACCGGCCGGGACGGGCACGGCGCGTACACCCCGCGCGGCACCTGCCAGTACCTGAACTGAACAGCGGAAGGGGCTATCACCATGGACTTCGGACTCGTTCTGCAGACCGACCCGCCGGCCTCCCAGGTCGTCAGCCTCATGCGGCGCGCCGAGGCAGGCGGCTTCACCCACGGCTGGACCTTCGACTCGTGTGTGCTGTGGCAGGAGCCGTTCGTCATCTACAGCCGCATCCTGGAACACACCGAACGCCTGACCGTCGGCCCGATGGTCACCAACCCCTCCACCCGCACCCCGGAGGTCACCGCCTCCACCTTCGCCACCCTCAACGACATGTACGGCAACCGCACCGTCTGCGGCATCGGACGCGGCGACTCGGCGATGCGGGTGGCCGGCCGCGCCCCCAACACCCTCGCGCGGATCAGCGCGACCATGAAAATCGTCCGTGCTCTAGGGCGCGGCGAGGAGGCCGACCTGGGCGGCGGCATGGTCGTCAAGTTCCCCTGGGTACGCGAAGGGGCGCGGCTTCCCGTCTGGATGGCCGCGTACGGCCCCAAGGCGCTCAAGATGACCGGCGAGGAGGCCGACGGCTTCATCCTCCAGCTCGCCGACCCGTTCCTCACGGAGTGGATGGTGAAGGCGGTACGCGCGGCCGCCTCGGGGGCGGGCCGCGACCCGTCCGACGTCAAGATCTGTGTCGCGGCCCCCGCCTACGTCACGGAAGACGACTCGCCCGAGGCGCTCGCCCACGCCAGGGAACAGTGCCGGTGGTTCGGCGGCATGGTCGGCAACCACGTGGCCGACCTGGTGTCCAAGTACGGCACGGACTCGGGCGCGGTGCCGCAGGAGCTGACCGACTACATCAAGTCCCGCGAAGGCTACGACTACGCCCACCACGGCCGTTCGGGCAACCCGGACACCGCCTTCGTCCCCGACGAGATCGTCGACCGCTTCTGCCTCATCGGCACGGCGGACGCGCAGGTCGAGAAGTTGCACAGGCTGCGTGAGCTGGGCGTCGACCAGTTCGCGCTGTACGCGATGCACGACGCGAAGGAAGCGGTGATCGACGCGTACGCCAGGGACGTCATCCCGAAGGTCAACGCCTGAACGGAGCGCCGCCGGGCCGTGCGCCGGTGAGACGGAGGGCCCGGGACACACCGGTGGGTGTGTCCCGGGCCCTCGTCGTGCGACGGCTCGCTACGCGAACGTCACCGAGAAGCGTTCCGCCGGCCCGTAGGCGAGATCCTGCTCCTGGACGCGGAGCAGCAGGCTCCGGAACTTCGCGAACTCCGTCTCACCCAAGGCGGCTCTGCTGAGCTCCGAGTCCGACCAGACCAGCTCGACCGGACGCTCGACATCCGTCGTGAGCCGGTCCCACAGGGCAGCCGGATTCCCGCCGTAGTAGGGGCCGAAATCCAGGGCCCGGGACAAGGCGGAATGCAGATCTGCCGCGGTGCGGACCGTCGCACCGTCGATTTCTGCTCGCATGTGCATCACTTCCATTCGGGCAGCGGGTGGAAAGTCCGGTAGTGGTCGCTGGTCACGAACGCGAGCCTGTCGTCCGGGTAGAGCAGTCGGGTTCCCGGCTGCCTCGGCCGGTTCATCATGTCGTTCAGGCCGACATCCGCTTCGTGCCACACCCGCCCCGGGCGGAGGGGAGCAAGTTGTCGCTGTTCTCGAACACGTCCCCACCGAGCTGTCCGCCCGGGACGCTGTTGCCCAGCGCCTTGCCCTTCTTCCAGCCGGCCTTTTCGGCTTCTTTCTTCGTCAGGTAATTGCCGGGCAGCTTCCCTGCCGCACGGAGGCTTTCCACCAGCGGATTGGCCGCCTCGGCAGCCGAGAGGGACGTACCGTAACGGATGCAGGTCGAGTTGTGCACCAGGACGGGGGCGCCGCCGGCCAGCACGGAATACGTGTGCAGGCCGGTGACGACCAGGTTGTACGGCCGGGCCCGTTCGGTGGAGGGCCGGTGGCTGGGGGGATGGGGCGGGAGCAGGTGGCGCGTTCGGCGCTGCCCGAGCTGCGGCAGGCCGGGGGCCTGGTGGACCGTGTGGTGCTGGACGGGTCGGGGCGCCCGGCGCCGGAGTGTGCGGTGGTGCCGCTGGTGCGGGCGCAGGCGGCGGGGGAGCGGCGGGATCCGCTGGCGTTGTCGCGTTCGGAGCTCGCGGTGCTGCTGGCGTTGTGCGAGGAGCTGTTCGCCCCGGCCTGGGGCGGTCAGGGCCGGGGGCTGCTGGCGGGGCGGTGCGGCAAGGGTGCGGCGATGGACCGGCTCGGGCTGCTGCTGATCGTGCTGTCGACGGCTCCGTCGGGGCGGCTGCGGCTGTGTCCGGGCACGGTGTCCGGCGACCGGGGCGTCCGGCGGCCACCGTGGCGCGGCTGCTGAGGTGTTCCGCGGATGCCGCGGCCCGGATGCCGGGCCGGTTCGACCGTGCTGGGCTGGCTCGGGTGTCGCGGGGGAGACGGCGGCGCGGATGCGGGGCCGTGGCCGGGTGTGTGGTGCCGGAGGCGAAGGCGCGGGGTCGCCGTACGGACGCCGACCGGCCGTACGGCGCGGGAAACGCCGGGTTTCGGGACCGCGCGGATACCGCACACCTTCACATGGGTCACCCTTCTGTGGCAGTTGAGGTGGGGGATGGTGCGGGTGCTTGTGGGTGCGCCGGCGAAGGCCGTGGTGGGTCCGGTGGGCGGCCGGAGCGCGCGTGCAGGCGTGAGGACCAGTCCGCGGACGGCCAGGGTGAGGCTCAGCCGCAGACGGCAGAGGGTGCGGGTGGCCCGCTGCGCGGCGACAAGCCGAACAGTCTTCCCGTCCCCATCCCTCAGCAGAACGGACAGCCCCAGGCGGCCGTTACAGGCAAGGTCTCGGCCGAGGCCCCCTCGGAACAGGAGCATGCGCGCATGCATGCTCCGCACCAGGCCCGGCCTGGGGTACGCCAAGGGGGCGCGGGGGTGGTTCCGCGGCCGCGCGCGACCTGGAAGCCGTTCTGTCACCGGTGCGGGTGCTCTGGGACCGGCTGGAAACGTCCGGGGCCCGTCGAGTGGTGGAGCAGGCGGTCCGCCGTGAACTACGCTACGCGGCCGGTGTCGTCGGCCCTGACCGCGCCGTGGAGATCCTGGCCGAGCGGCTGACGCGGCGTCTGGCGGCCCAGGCGGGCGGGCCGGACGCGGTGACCGACCCGGTCGGCTGGCTGCTCGGCCGCGGCCTGCCCAGGTCCAGCCCGTGTACGGACGCCCACTGCGACGAAGGCGTCCTGATGCCCACCGGCGCCGCGTGTGAACGGTGCGTCGACCTGCTCACCGACCGGCGCCGGCGCCGCGCCCGCGTCACCGGTCAGGTCCGCACCGAGCTGCCCGACGCCGACTCCGAGATACGCCGGCAGGCCGTGGAAGGTCGGCTGCGTGACGTGGTGACCGCGGACCTGGCCCGTGACGAGCAGCGCCGTCGACAGGCTGCCGAGGCCGAGGCCGCCCGCGCTGCGGCCGCGCAGCGGGCCCGGGACGAGGCGGAGGCCGCCCGTGCGTGTAGTTCAGCCCATCGCAGGACCAGCAGTTCCACTCGTCCGGGACCCGGTACAGCTCCCGCCAGAAACCGGTGGCTCGCCGTAAACGACGCAGTCCTCGCCACACCGCCCACACTCGAACACGAAGTTCACAAGCTTGCCCTCCCCGGCCCGTACGGGCCACAGGTCTCCCCTTGTCAGCAGTAGTGGCCCTGGGGAAGGCACCGGAAACCGGTCAAGGCGGACGGTCTCTGCTCCTGCCGGTGCGCTGCTGCGAGGAATCCGCCACCGCCACTCCCACGCGCTCCGCTGCCCCGGATCAAATGGGCAGTTGCTCGCGACGGGACGGAAACGTACCGTGCGGCCGACAAGCCCTGCCGTCCCGCGAGGTCTGCGCCCGCCATCGCTCTCAGGAGCTGGCCGGAGAGGTGGCGTAATGAACCAGATTCCCCAGGAACCTTCCGAGCTGGGCGCCTGGTGGCGTGAGGCGGTCGGCGAAGACCTGGCCTACTGGGTGCAGCCCGTCCGGCTCGACGCCGGCAGGCGGCTGCATGTGCGGTGCCTGACACGGGCCTGGTCGATTCAGATGAAGCTGCTCGGCCAGCCGGTGACGGCGCGCCTGAACGCGGCGTATCCCGAGCTGGTCGTAGCGGGGCTCGTCGCGGCCGCCGCGCCCCTTCGCCTTCTGGTTCTCGGGCCGGCGCACTGGCCGCACCACGAACTGCTGACCTCGTCGTTGGAGAGCGCCTGGTCCTGACCTGGTTCCAGGACTACCAGGTCTGGGCGATGGCCGCCGTCACCCAGTTCGGCCGCAACCTCACCTCAACCGTCAGCCTCGGCGAAAACGGCCAGTTCACCCGCCTTTCGGCGCTGGACGCGCTGGGCGAACGGCCCTGGTCCCAGTCACTGACCGAGGACCTGGACCTGGCCATCAGTCTGGCCGTACGGGGATGGCGCCCGCGCACCACCGCCCACGCCTGCGTCGACCAACAGGGGGTGAGCGACCTGCGGCGCCTCATCCGCCAGCGCACCCGCTGGTACCAGGGCCACATGACGTCCATCGTGCGGATGGGCGAAAACTGGCGGGCGCCCCGCATGCGGCACCTGACCGCCCTGGTGATGTTCGCCTACCTCCTCGTCCCCTGGGTCCTCGACCTGCCCTGGTCCCTGCTCTTCCAGTACTGCCTGATCTGGTTCCTGCGCAGCCCCAACGTCCTGGTCCTTCGGAGCAAAAGGACCTCGGCCCTCAACGCCACCTGGCTGAAGTGTGCCGGCCAACCTCACCGCCTGGTACCTCCTCGCCTCCGCCCCCGCCCTGGCCACCTCCTTCACCCACCTTCGCCGCGACAGGCAGGTCGGCCCCGGCCGGGCCCTCCTCCTGGGCCACTCCTTCGTCGTCATGAACTACCTGTCGTTCCTGTGCGCCTGGCGCGCCCTCTTCCGCATGCTCCGCGGCCACACCGGCTGGCCCAAGACCACCCGCGAGACCGAGCCCGGGGCGGGCAGTCCGGCGGATCACGGGACCCGGAGCGCTCGCCGGTAGGCGCCCGGGGTCGTGCCCGTTGCGGAGCGGAAGCGGCGGCGCAGGTTGACCGCGGAGGAGAGGCCGACGCGGGCTGCGATCGCCTCGACCGGCAGTTCCGTCTCCTCCAGCAGGGCGCGTGCCGCGGCCACCCGACGGGAGAGCAACCACGCACCCGGGCTCGTGTCGAGCTGGTCGGCGAAGCGCCGGGCCAGGGTGCGGGACGAGACACCGAGGTACGCGGCCAGGTCGGCTACCGACAGCGGTGTGCCGAGGCGCTCGTCGACCCACTCGAGCAGGCCGTCGAACGCGTTCCCGGGCGGAGGGGGCGGCGCGTACGGCGCTCGGCCGGCCTCGCGGCGGGGCGGCAGCACCATGTGCCGCTTGAGCACAGCGGCGTACGCGGCCCCGTGATCCTTCCGGACGAGGTGCAGGCACAGGTCGAACCCGGCGCCCGCGCCGGCGCTGGTGGCGACGTCACCGTGATCCACGTAGAGCCTGTCCGGTTCCACGCGCACCCGGGGGAACTCACGCCGCAGTTGCTCGGCACGCGCCCAGTGCGTGGTGGCCGAGCGGCCGTCCAGTAGTCCGGTGCGGGCCAGTGCGAACACCCCGGAGCAGATCGTGACCAGCCGGGCCCCACGCGCATGCGCCCGCAGCAGTGCCCGGCACACCGGGTCGGAGAGCGGCTCCTCCACCGGAAGCCAGCCCGGGACGATCACGGTGTCCGCGGTCTCCAGCGCCGAGAGGCCCTGCGACACGGTCATCGCGTACCCGCCCGTGGTCGGCACGGGACCGGGCGTCTCCGCGCACGTTTCGAATGCGTAGTACTGCGGCACCCCCGGCCGCTTCGTGCCGAAGACCTCGACGGCGCAGCCGAGCTCGAAGACCGACTGCACCGGCCGTACCAGAGCCACCACACGATGCATGGCAGGAAAGTACCCCATGGCGTCATCACAGTCTCTGTCTGCCCCGGCCCGCGCACGGCACTGTTGCAGGCATGCACCCTGAAATTCTCACGCAGGAGGGTTACACCTCCGTCTCTGTCGACGAATCCCCGGCCCGTGAGCTGTTCCCCGGGATCCGGCTGCGCCCCTTGTGGCGGGGGCCGACCGGCGCACACGCCAACGTGCTGGAGATGGAGGCGGGTACCTCCTGGCCGCACCGCGATGTCCACGAGCCGGGCCCGGAGGAGGTCTACGTGGTCGCCGGCACCTTCAACGACGGAGCACGCGACTACCCAGCCGGCACGTTCCTGCACGCCCCGGCCGGGTCGTGGCACGTACCCTCGACCGCCACCGGCTGCACGCTGTTCCTCTTCTACCCAGAGGGCTAGGCCGTTTCTGATGGCTCTTGTCGGGCGGGGTGGATCAGCTCCGGGGCCGGGCAGGCGTCGGGGCATGGTGCGACGGCACGAACTGACCGATGCGCAGTGGCGGGCGATTGAGCCGTTGCTGCCGGCCAACGGCAGGCCTGGCGGGCAGTGGTCCGATCACCGGACAGTGGTGAACGGGGTGTTGTTCCGGGCCCGCACCGGAGTGCCCTGACCGGATCTGCCGGAGCGGTACGGGCCCTGGCAGGCCGTTTACGAACGGCATCGCCGATGGTCGGCGGACGGCACCTGGCAGCGGATCCTGGCCGAGCTGCAGGTCGTCGCCGACGCCGGCGATCCCGACGGTGTCCTGGCCCGTGAGCTGGAGCAGGACTGGGCGGTGGACATCGACTCCACCACGTGCCGGGCTCATCAGCATGCGGCCGGGGCCCGTCACCGGCCGCCGCGGGACTTCCCGCAAAAGGGGGCGGGCCCGTGTGTGAGGCCGATGGGCGGGAGGCGCTGGGGCGCTCACGGGGCGGACTGACCACCAAGGTCCATCTGCCGGCTGACGACCCGGGCCCGCCCGCTGACCTGGCTCACCTCGCCGGGCCGGCGGGGCGACAGCCCCATGCTCTGGCCGGTGCTTCAGACGCTGCGCATGGCCCGGCGCGGGCCCGGCCGCCCACGCCGCCGTCCGGACCGGGTACGCGGCGACAAGACATCCCACGCGGATAAGTCAAGCCGCCGCTGCTTGGACCTCCGCTGGGGCTTGTGGGAAAGCGATCGTTTCGTTGTAGGTGTGACCGGTCTGGAGGCAGTGGAACAGCATG
>NZ_JBVHPX010000016.1:0-199463 GCF_055567735.1 Streptomyces sp. NPDC026394 | reverse complement strand
GCACATTCGCCGTGAATAGGTACCAACCAGTTGATACTGGGTGCCCGACGAAACGCCTAAACCTGCACGTAATCGACAAGAACATCCTCTGAGAGGTCGTTTTCTCCTGTTTCATTGCAATAGACAGGTTTTTGTGAACTGCGAGAACGTGATGCTGATGGGATCTGAGGCGCGGTTGGTTCCTGGGAGCCGGAGGGGGTGACGCCTGGGGGGGCGAGGCGGCTTGCGCCTGTCTCATCCCAGGACGCCCGTTCCGCGGCCGCGCTGCCACAGGTGCGGACGCGCGCCTGGGCGCGCGCCCGCACCGGCGGTACGCCCCAGTCATGAGCGCACGACGCCCCTACCCGAGCGATCTGTCCGATGCCCGCTGGAAGCTGATCGAGCCTGTCCTGACAGCCTGGCGCTTCGAGCGCCGCGGCCGGGCCCTGGACATCGGGCGACCGCCCGAACACGACCTGCGCGAGATCATGAACGCGATCCTGTACGTCGACCGCACCGGCGTGCAGTGGCGCTACCTGCCGCACGACTTCCCGCCCTGGGAAACGATCTACGGCTACTTCGCCAAGTGGCAGAAGGGCGGCGTCTTCGCCCAGCTCAACGGCCTGCTGCGGGACCTGGTACGCCAGCAGCAGGGCCGGAACGCGGAACCATCGGCCGGCGTGATCGACGCGCAGAGCGTCAAGACCGCCACCGGCGTCCCCGCCAGGAGCCAGGGCATGGACGCGGGCAAGAAGATCGTGGGCCGCAAGCGCAGCATCATCACCGACACGCTCGGCCTCCTGTTTGCGGTGCTGGTCACCGCGGCCGGCGTCCAGGACTCCACCGCCGGCACTCAGCTGCTCGACCAGGTCGCCGCCGACCACCCGCGCCTGCGCAAGTTCTGGGTCGACGGCGGCTACCGCAAGCACCTCGTCGAGCACGCCGCCGCCCTCGGCATCGATATGGAAATCGTCGAACGCACCCCCGGGGCCAGGGGGTTCACCCCGTTCCCGAAGCGGTGGGCGGTCGAGCGCACCTACGGCTGGCTGATGCTGCACCGCCGCCTGGTCCGCGACTACGAAACCCTCCCGGCCCGCTCCGAAGCCCTGATCCACCTGGCCATGACCGACCTCATGGCCCGCCGCCTCACCGGCGAGAACACCATCTCCTGGCGCGACCCGACATCACCGGATCAAACACGCATGACGGGATGAAACAACGGGAGAAAACGACCTCTGAGGGGCGTTTTCTCCTGCGTGCGGTGGCCTGATTCCCCGCGGTCCCCTGACGAGCCGGTCGGGCCCTTGAGATTCGAGGGCCCGACCGCCTCGTTCGTTCCGGCCGCCGGAGGGTTACCGCAGGTCAGCCCGCGGGGTAGAACTTGGCGGCCTGGTCGATCTCGTGGCCGGGGACGGAGGTGCCGCCGGGCTGCGGCACCTCGTCGGTGTCGGGCTCGACGACCCACTCCAGGCTGTCGGCGTACGCGGTGGCCGTGGCGAACGCCTCCTGGGCGGTCGGCCGCTCCACCATCACGTGGCCCACCCGGTCGAGCGCCCAGCGCAGCGGCGGGACGCGGTCACCGGCCTTGAACTGGACGTAGAACTCGACGACGTCCTCCTTGTCGCGCACCTCCTCCGCGCCCCGCACCTCGCGCAGGATGCCCGGCTCGGCCTCGAAGAAGCGGACCGAGGCGCCCAGCCGGGGCCGGGGGCTCTCGGTCAGCGCGTCGAGTACCCCGGCGGGGTGGCCGAGGGTGTACGCCTCCATGTCGATGCCGTAGACCCGGCGCGTCAGTTCGCCGATGCGGTCGCCCGCCCGGCGGGTGTGGGTCTCGATGACCTTCGGGCCCTTGGCGGTGAGCATCAGCTCGGTGTGCGAGGCGCCCTCGTCGACGCCGAGCGTGTCGAGGACCCGGCCGACGAACGCGAAGAGTTCGGCGCGCTGTTCCGAGGGCAGCTCGGCCGGGCTGTAGTGCGCCACTTCCATGAAATCGGCGTTGATTTCCTTGTCAGTGCAACCGAGCGGGACGTGCCGCCCGCCGAAGGTGAGGACCTCCACCCCGATTTCCCGGCCTTCGAGGAATTCCTCGACGAGGAAGGTGGAGAGGCCGAGGGCGCTGAGCTTCTCCCAGACCGCATCGATGTCTTCGGGGCCGGAGACCCGGAAGACGCCGTAACTGCCGGACGCGGCGATCGGCTTGATGAGGAAGGGGTAGCCGTAGGTGGAGGCGAAGTCGGTGAGGTCGGAGCGGTCGCGGCCCCGGACCGCGCCCACTTCACCGACGCCGGCCGCGTTCAGGGCCTCGCGCATGGCGAACTTGTCCGTCACCAGTTCCACCGTACGCGGGGAGACGCCCGGCAGGCCGAGGGCCTCGTTGATGTGGGCGGTGGCGAGCTGGGCCCATTCGGTGATGGTGACGGCCGCGGCGAACGGGCGGAAGGCGTGCAGCCCGCGGGCCACCTCGACCGCCTTGTCCACGTCCTCGTAGTCCAGCAGGACGGTGAGGTCGGCCAGTTCGGCCTGGTCGGGGGTGAATTCCTTGGCGAGTTGCATGTGCAGGACCGTCAGCCCCAGCTTCTGTGCCTTCAGCAGCAGGGAGCGCTTGCCGCCCAGGAGAAGGATGGTCGGCTGCGGGGCTTCCGTATCCGGCGTGGTCGGGTTGGTCTGCGTCATGTCCTCGGAATTCCTCCGCGGAGTCGTCGTCGGACGCTCCGCCGTTGTTGTGGGGTGGATGTCGTTCGGTGGGTGGATGTCGTTCGGTGGGTGGGTGGCGTTTGGTGGTTGGTTGGCGTTTGGTGGGTGGGTGGCGTTTGGTGGGTGCAGGGTGTTCACCGGACCGAGGTGATGCGGGAGACGGCGGCGGCGCCGAGGACGCTGACGACCGCGGCCACGACGAAGAGCAGGCGGTAGCCGCCGGACGCGCTGATGAGCGCACCGGCCGCCAGGGGGCCCAGGGACGAGGGCACGAACGCGCCGATGTTCATGATCCCGAGGTCCTTGGCGCGGTCCCGTTCCTCGGGCAGGACCTGCATGATGACGACCTGGTCCACGGCCATGTAGGCGCCGTATCCCGCTCCGAGCAGGGCCGCCGCGAGGAAGGCCGCGCCGAAGGCGGGCACCAGGGCGAGCACCAGGCAGGCGGTGGCCTGCGCGGCCGCCGCACCCGCCACGAAGACGCGCCGCCGCCCCGTCCGGTCCGACAGGGCGCTGCCGCCGTACGTGGCCAGCAGGGTGAACGCCAGGTACACAGAGGTGAGGGCGAGCAGCGCCCGGTCCGGGTCCGCCGCCTTGAGCCCGTCCTTGATGAAGAACAGCAGATAGCTGTTGGTGAGGACGTTCGCGAGGTTGATCAGCAGCCGGCTGCCGAACGCCCAGGCGAACTCGTTGGTCCGCCGGGTCCCGTACGGCCGCGGGGCCGAGGCCGGGCGCCGGCCCGCCGCCGGGCGCGGCGGACCGGTGCCCGCACAGGGCGCGGCGGCGTCCGGGGCGGGGGGCGCGGTGTCGCGGGTCCGCCGCACGAAGGGCCATCCGAAGGCGACGACCCCGATGGCCAGGGCGGCGTAGCGCAGCGGGGTGTCGCGGAAGGAGGACAGCGCCGCCAGGCCGAGGACCAGGCCGACGGCCTGGGGCCCGTAGATCGCGGTCGAGACCTTGCCCCGCTGGGCCTCGGGGACCTGGTCGGCGACGGCGGCCGTGAAACCGACCGTCGCCATGTTGAACCCCAGGGTGGCCACCAGCCAGGCGGCCCCGACCCCGGTCGCGGTCGTCTGCGCACCGGTCGCGGCCAGTCCGGCGGCGAAGACGCCCAGGCCCGCCGCCATCCATGTCCGGCGCCGCCCGAACCGGGTCCGGGTGCGGTCGCACAGCGCGCCGAACAGCGGCAGGGTGACGAGGGCGGCGACGCCGGCGACCGCGTTGATGACGGCGTAGTCCCCGATCCGGCCGGAGTGGTCGAGCCGGTCGAGCTGGTCGGGCAGGGTGAGCTGGCTCGGCACCAGGTACGCCATCCACAGGCCCAGCCAGGCCAGGGTGAAGCGGACGAGCCAGCTCCGCGGGACCGGTGCCGGCGGTTGGGGTGAGGTGGTACGGGGTCCCGTCGGGCGCCCCGGTACCACGTACGGGCGTGTGTCACCAGGCAAGGGCGTTCGCCTCGGCGTAGGCCGGGTCCGCGAGCGTGCGGCGGTCGGTCTTGCCGCTGCCGGTGCGCGGCAGCTTTTCGAACCGGTGGTGGACGGTGGGCAGCATGTACTGCGGCAGCCGCTGCGCCGCGTGCTCGCGCAGGTCCGCCTCCGAGAGGTCCCCGGTCGTGGACACCGCGGCGCGCAGGACCGGGTGGAGCGGGTCCGGCCGGTCCAGGAGCACCGCGCATTCCGTCACGCCCGGCACCTCCAGCAGGACGCTCTCGATCTCACCCAGGTCGATGCGGATGCCCCGGATCTTGACCTGGCTGTCGTCCCGCCCCAGGAACTCCAGTTCGCCCGACGGCAGCCAGCGGCCGATGTCGCCGGAGTCGTACATCCGGCCGTTCCCGCCGCCGAATTCGGGGACGAACTTGCGGGCGGTGAGGTCGGGGTCGCCGAGGTAGCCGCGCGCGACCCCGGCGCCGGCCAGGAACAGTGTGCCGTACACCCCGACCGGTACCGGCCGGCCGTGGCGCAGCACGTAGACGCGGGTGTTGTCGATGGGGCGGCCGATGGGCACCGGCCCGTCGGGCGGTGTCGCCGGGCAGTCGTGGCCCGTGACGTCGACGGTCGCCTCGGTGGGCCCGTAGAGGTTCACCAGGGTCGTGCCCTGCGGGCCGAGGAGCCGACCGAAGGCGGCCACCGAACTCGCCGGCAGGCTCTCGCCGCTGGAGAAGCACCAGCGCAGGCCAGGCATCGCGGGCTCGCCGCCGTCCTGAAGATGTTCCAGGAACATGCCGAGCATCGAGGGCACGAAGTGCAGGGCGGTGATCCGCTGCTGGCGGACGGTCTTCCCGATGGCGAGGGGGAAGCGTTCCATGCCCGGTGCGAGCAGGTGCAGGCGGGCGCCGGCGAAGAACCACCAGAACAGCTCCCACACCGAGACGTCGAAGATCACGGGGGTTTTCTGGAGCAGGGTGTCCTCGGCGGTCAGCGGGTAGCGGCGCTGCATCCAGGTGAGGCGGTTGACCACCGAGCGGTGTTCGACCATGACGCCCTTGGGCTTGCCGGTGGAGCCCGAGGTGTAGATGACGTACGCCAGGTCCTCGGGGCCGGCGTGGTCCTGCGGCCCGGGGGCGGGCCCGGCGTACAGGTCCGGGTCGTCGAGCCGCAGGACGGTGGCGGCGATGCCGTCCGGTACGTCGGTGCCGGGCTGGGCGAGGACGATCGGCGCGCCGCTGCGGTCCACGAGTTCGGCGTTCCTGCGGGCCGGGGCCGTCGGGTCCAGCGGCAGGTAGGCGCCACCGGCCTTGAGGACGGCGAGGAGCGCCACCGGCAGGTCGAGGCACCGTTGCGCGTGGACCGCCACGATCGTGCCGGGTACCACGCCGCGCGCGACGAGGTGGTGGGCGAGCCGGTCGGTGCGTTCGTCCAGTTCCCGGTAGGTCAGCGACGCGCGGTCGGTACTGACGGCGACCGCGTCGGGGGTGCGGACGGCCTGGGCGTGGAAGATCGCGTGCAGGGTGGTGCGGTCGGGGAAGTCGCGCGCGGTGTCGTTGAACTCCCGCAGCACCCGGTCGCGTTCGGCGCCGGTGAGCAGGTCGTACGCGCCGACCGGCCCCGAGTCGCCGGTGCGGGCGCGGTCCAGGACCGTGCCGTACAGCGATTCCAGGGTCCGGGCGTCGAGGGCGGCGCCGGGGGTGCCGTTGTGCGCGCACCGTGCGCCGTCGTCCGTCACGGTCAGGGCGAGCCGGACGTCTCCGGCGGGATCGGTGGCTTCGGCGAGTCCGGTGCCCCCGGCCGACCCGGTCGGCCGGGCGGCCCCGGTCGGCCCGGCTCCGAGGCGTACGACGAGGTCCGTGGCCGCATCGGTGTGCGGGGCTTGCTCGACGGCGGTCACCAGGGCGGCGAAGTCCGCGGTGGGATCGACCGGGACGGCGAGGGTGCGCGGCGGGGCGTCCTCCGGGAGGACGCGCACCACGGGGGTGTCGTCGTGGGTGACGCAGGACAGGCCGAATACGGCGGCGGCCAGCCGGACGGAGGCGGCCCTCCCGTGCGGAAGGGCCGCCTCCGTCCCGGCCGGGGCGGGGGCTGCGGCCGGGGCGTCGGTCACGGTGCCGTCCTCCCCACGGCGTTGACCAGGGCCGGGGCCAGCGACCGTTCGAGGATCTGCTCGGTGCCCTCGATGATGGTGAGCACCTTGCTGTCCCGGTAGGCGCGGGCGGTCACCGATCGCTCGTTCACCCCGGAGGAGGCGAGGAGCTGGACGCTGGAGGCGGTGTGTTCCTGGGCGGCGCGGCACACGAAGTACTTCGCCAGCAGGATGCGCTCGGTGGCGGCGGGGTCCTTGGACTCCATGGCCCGCGCGGCGGAGACGCACAGGTGCCGGGCGGCCTCCAGGTCGGCCCCCATGCGGGTGATCAGGGTCTGTACCTGGCCGTGTTCGACGAGGGTGCGGTCGAAGGCCCGGCGGGTGCGGACGAAGCGCGCGCACTCGGCGAAGCAGGCTTCGAGCATGCCGAGCGCCATCCAGGCCACGGCGTGCCGGCCGTGTTCCAGGGCGGTCGGTATGAGCACCGACAGGGCGAAGCCCGGCTTGCCGACGAGGGCCTCGGGGGCGATCTCGCAGTCGGTGAAGGTGATGCGGGCCAGTCCGGCGGCGCGCAGGCCGAGCATGTCGCCCATCGGCTCGACCGCGACGCCGGGGTTGTCCCGGCGCACCAGGCACGCTTCGGGGCGGCCGTCGCACTGGGCGAACACCAGGTAGTCGTCGGCGCGGCGGCCGAAGGTGATGTACACCTTGGTGCCGTTGACGAGCAGCTTGTCGTCCTTCTCGGCCAGGGTGGTGGTGATGCCGGCCAGGTCGCTGCCGGCGTGGGGTTCGGTCATGCAGATCGCGGCGACGCGGCTGCCGTCGGCGAGGGCCGGCAGGACGTGCTCGCGGTGCCAGGCCGTGCCCCACTTCGCCACGGTCTGCGCCATCATGCCGTGCACGTTGACGAGGGAGGCCAGGGAGGCGCCGGCCCTGCCGAGCGCCTCGTACATCAGTCCGGTCTCGACGGCGTTCCAGCCGGCGCCGCCGACGGAGGCGGGCAGCGCGGCGCCGAACAGGTCCTGTTCGGCGCACCAGCGCACCACTTCCTCGGGCAGCATCTCACCGTTCTCCCAGGTGTGGGCGGTGTCCTCCCAGCGGCCGAGGACCAGTTCCAGCATGCGTGCGCGGTGCTCGCGTTCCCGCGGGTTCAGCAGGTGCTCCATGGTGGGCGTCCTTCCCTTCGGGTCAGGCCGGGTCGGACGCGAGCTGCTTGCGCTGCACGAAGTCGGTGATCCTGGCGATGCTGGCGAAGTTGCTGAGGTCGAGGTCGTCCACGTCCAGTTCGATGGTGAAGGCGCGCTCCAGGAAGCTCATGAGCTGGAGGGCGAAGAGGGAGTTGACGCGTCCGCTCTGGAAGAGGTCCTCGTCACGCTCCGGGGCGGGTCCGGGGGCGCGGGTGGCCAGGAAGTCCATGACGGTGCGGTCGATGTCGGTCTGCTGCTGGGCGGTCATCGTGTTTCTCCTGCTGAGGGGAACGGTGGAAGTGAGAGGTGTGCGGGGGTGTTGAGAGGTGTACGGGGTGCTCAGGCGGCGGCCGTGCCGTCGTACTGGTAGAAGCCCTGGCCGGTCTTGCGGCCCAGCCGCCCGGAGGCGACCATCTCGCGCAGCAGCGCGCAGCCGTCGTACCGCTCGTTCCGGTAGCTGTCGTGCAGGTTCTCCAGCGTCAGCAGGACGGTGTCCAGGCCGATCAGGTCCGCCGTCTCCAGTGGGCCCATGGTGTGGCCGAAGCACTTCTTGAAGATCTCGTCGACCGCGGCGGGCTCCACGCCCTCGTCCTGCACGGTGCGGATCGCCTCGTTGAAGAAGAGGTGGGAGATGCGGTTGCTGACGAATCCGGGGAAGTCGCCGACGACGATGGCCTGCTTGCCCAGCAGGGAGAGCAGTTCGCGGACGTGGTCCAGGCACTTCTCGCCGGTGTCGGCGCCGCGCATGACCTCCACGGAGTCCTTGAGGTAGGACGGGTTCATGAAGTGGATGCCGACGACGTCCTGGGGGCGGCCGGTTTCGGCGGCCAGCCGTCCCACGGGGATGCTGGAGGTGTTGACGCCGATGCCGGTGCCCGCGGGGAGGACGGCGTCGAGCCGCCGGTAGAGGTCACGCTTGGTCTCCCAGCGTTCGCTGACGTTCTCCACCACGAACTCGCAGTCGGCGAGGGCGGCCAGGTCGGTGCCGGTCACCAGCCGTTCCTTCACCTCCGCCGGGGTGAGGCGGGTCAGTCCGGGCCGTACGGCGGGCAGGAAGCGGTTCACGTCGCGCAGCAGGGTGCGGGTGGCGTCGAGCGCCGTCGCGTCGGTGTCGACCGCGACGACGCGGAAGCCGTGGACGGCGAAGTCGACGCACACGGTGGCTCCGATGCAGCCGGCGCCGACCACGCCGATGGTGCGCAGGGGTGGGGTCATGGTTGCTCTCTCCGGGGTGGGTGGTGCGGATGGGGGGTCAGCGGGCATCGAGCCAGTCGTGCACCGCGGTGGCCGCGGCGTCGGCGTGCTCGGCGACGATCGTGCAGTGGTCGCCCGGGATGGTGGCGGTGGTGTGCGGCAGCGGCCAGTGGGCCCGCCAGTCCTCGGTGACCGGCGGGGCCGCCGGGTCGCCGGGGACGCACTCCTCCGGGCGGACGAACAGGGTGGGGGCGGCGACCGGCAGCGGGGTCCAGTCGCGGAACAGCTTCCGGTAGGTGCCCAGGGCCGTGAGGGTGGTGAAGTTCATCGTGGTGAACCGGGACCGCCGCTCGTTGACCTCGTACGTCATGGCCTGGCGCAGGCTCAGCGGCATGCTGTCGGGCAGGTAGGTGTCCAGCAGGACCACGCCGTTCGCGGGGGTGCCGGCCTTCTCCAGGGCGGTGGCCACCGCGTGGGCGAGCCAGCCGCTGGAGGAGTAGCCCAGCAGCGCGAAGGGTTTGCCGTCGGCGCAGCGCAGGGTGGCGTCGGCGAGCACGTCCACCAGGGCGTCGATGTCCGCGGCGAGCGGCTCGTCGGGCAGGAAGCCGGGCACCGTGACCATGGACAGGTCCCGGCGGCCGCGGAAGAACGTGGCCAGCCGGGCGAACTGGAGGGACTGCTCGACGGGAGCGAACGGCGGGAAGCAGATCACCGCCGGGCCTTCGTCCCCGGTGGCGAGGCGGACGAAGCCGGGTCGGGTGTCCGCCTCGGACCGGTCGGTGAACCGGTCGCGCAGCGCGGCGGCGCCGCTGAGCAGCGCTTCCACTTCGGTCATCCGGCCGCGCAACGCGATCTGCCGGTAGATGGCGGCGAAGGACTCCGCGGAGTCCTCGGTCCCTCCGGTGGCGGCGGGCGCCTGCCGTGCCGCGCCGCCCGCCAGTTCGCCGGACAGGAAAGCCCGTACGTCGGCCACCGTCGGGTGGTCGAAGACGAGCATGGCGGGCAGGGTGAGGCCGGTGGCGAGGTTGAGGCGGTTGCGGACCTCGACGGCGGACAGCGAGTCGAAGCCGAGTTCCACGAACGGCTTGTCCACGGGGACGGCGGCGGCGCCGGAGTGGCCGAGGACGTCGGCGACCGTGCCGCGTACCAGGTCGGTCAGGGCGGCGTCGCGCTCCGCGCCGGACATACCGGCCAGCCGGTGGCGGATGTCGCCGCCTTCCGGGGCGGCCGGTGCCGCCGCCCGCGGGCGCAGCGCCCGCACCTGCGGCAGGTCCCGTACCAGCGGGCGTTCCCGGGCGGCGGTGTAGCCGGCCAGGAACGTCTCCCAGTCCACGTCGGCCACCACGACGCCGCTCTCGTCCGCGTCGAGGACCCGCATCAGCGTGTCGACGGCGTCCTCGGGCCGCATGGGCACCAGGCCCCGGCGGCGCAACTGCTGCTCCGCGTCGGCGTCCACCATGCCGGAGTCCGCCCAGACGCCCCAGGCGACGGCGGTCGCGGGCAGGCTCCGGGACCGTCGCCGTGCGGCGAGTGCGTCGAGGTACGCGTTGCCCGCCGCGTAGGCGGCGTACCGGCCGCTGCCCCAGACGGCGGAGACGGACGAGAACAGCACGAAGGCGTCGAGGCCGGGGGCGTCGAAGAGGTCGTCGAGGACGCGGGCCCCCTCGGTCTTGACGGCGGAGACCGCGGCGAACTCCTCGGGGCTCATCACGGCGAGCGGGGTGTCCTGCCCGACTCCGGCCGCGTGGAAGACCGCCCGTACCGGTTCGCCGTCCGCCGCGAGCCCGGTGACCAGCTCCGTCATCTCCCGGCGGTTCGTCACATCGGCCGCCACGACCCGTACGCGGGCGCCCGCGGCCTCCAGTTCTGCGGCCAGTTCGGCGGCGCCCGGTGCCGCCGGGCCGCCGCGGGAGAGCAGCACCAGTGAGCACGGGCCGAGTGCCGTCAGCCGGCGGGCGACCCGCGCGCCCAGGGAGCCGGTGCCGCCGGTGATGAGGACGGTGCCGCTCGGGCGCCAGTCCCGGCGCGGCGGCGCGATGGGCGCGGGCACGACCCGCCGTACGAACAATCCGCCCGGCCGCAGCGCCAGTTGGTCTTCCGCGCCGTCACCGGACAGGACCCCGGCGAGCCGCCCGGCGGTCCGGTCGTCCAGGCGGTCGGGCAGGTCGATCAGGCCGCCCCAGCGGTCGGGGTGCTCCAGGCTCGCGACGAGGCCGAGGCCCCAGCTCGCCGCCGCGTCCAGGTCGTACGGCGCCTCGCTCCCGGCGATGGCCACCGCGCCGCGGGTCAGGCACCACAGCCGGGCGCCGATGCCGGTGTCCCCCAGCGCCTGGACCAGGGTGAGCAGCGCCTCGGGCCGGTGCAGCAGGCTGATCACTCCGGACAGTGGCGGCAGCCCGATGGCAGCGGCGGCGAGGGCGTGCGCCGTCTCCGTACGGTCCGGGCGCAAAGCGTCGGCCTCGACGGTCACCATGTCGGCCAGCGTCCTGGTCAACGCCCGCAGCACGTCGGGGTCGCCGCCGTCGCGGTCCACCACGACCAGCCAGGAGCCGGGAGCCTGGGCGGTCGTGGCGGGCTCGGCGACCGGGCTCCAGGAGACGCGGTACCGCCACGATTCCATGGTCCGCCGGCGGCGGCTGCCCCGGTGCCACCGCGCGAGTGCGGGCAGCGCCGACTCCAGCTCGGCCGGGGCGCCCAGCGTCTCGGTCAGGGCCCGCAGGTCCTCCTGCTCGACGGCGGTCCAGAACCGCTCGTCGCCCCCGGCCACCCGGGGGGCTTCAGCCGTTTCGCCGGTGAGCCAGTACGTCTCGTGCTGGAAGGCATAGGTGGGCAGCTCCACCCGGCGGCCCTCGGGCAGTACGGCCCGCCAGTCCACCGCCGCGCCGTGGGCCCACGCCTGGCCCAGCGCCGCCAGGGCGGTCTTGGACTCGGGCTGCTTACGGCGTACGGAAGCCAGGACCGGACGGTTGTCGTCCACGACGGGGGTGAGCGCCGCGTCCGGGCCCAGCTCCACGAGGACATCCGCCTCGGCCATGCGGGCCACGGCGTCCGCGAAACGCACCGCATGGCGGGCGTGGTCCAGCCAGTACGCGGGAGACGCGAACGGGCGCTCGGAGTCGGCGGACGGGCTGACCGACATCGTCGGCTCGTGGAAGGTGAGGCCCTCCAGAACCGTCCGGAACTCGGCCAGCATCGGTTCCATCAGCGGAGAGTGAAACGCGTGACTGACCCGCAGACGCGTCGTACGGCGGCCCTGTTCCCGCCAGAACGCCTCCAGGCGTTCCACTTCGGCCCCGGCACCCGAGACCACCACCGCCTGCGGGCCGTTGACCGCCGCGACGGACACATCGGAAGCGCCCGCGATCACCGGAGCGATCTCGTCCTCGGACGCGGCGACGGCCAGCATCGCCCCGCCCTCCGGCAACGCCTGCATCAACCGGCCACGGGTCACGGCCAGTCGCGCCGCGTCCTCCAGCGACAGCACACCCGCCACCACAGCGGCGGCGATCTCACCAACCGAATGGCCCGCCACCGTGGCGAACGACACTCCCCACGACTGCCACAGCCTGGCCAACGCCACCTCAAAGGCGAACAACGCCGGCTGAGCGAACTCCGTCCGCTCCAACGTCTCCGCCGGACCCTCCCACATCACCGCACGCAGCGACCGCCCCAACAGCGGATCAACGTGCCCGCACACCTCACCCAGCACCTCCGCGAACACCGGAAAAGCATCCGCCAGTTCACGCCCCATACCAACCCGCTGAGCACCCTGGCCGGAGAACAGCACCCCGACACGGCCCGCACCAGCCGCCGTACTGCCGGAGACCTCCCCCAGCCCCGCCAGCACCTCGTCCCGGCCAGCACCCACCACCACCGCACGGTGATCGAACACCGACCGCGACGCCACCAACGACCACGCCACATCACCCAACGCCAGCTCCGAACGCGCCGCCACGAACTCCCCCAGCACCACCGCCTGAGCCCGCACCGCCGCAACCGACTTACCCGAAACCACCAACGCCACCGGACCGCCCTCAGCGGACTCCGCCGCAGGCACCAACTCCTCTCCGGCGGGCTGCTCCAGCACCACATGCGCATTCGTTCCGCTGATGCCGAACGAGGACACCGCCGCCCGGCGCGGACGCCCGGTCTGCGGCCAAGCGCGGCCCTCGGTGAGCAGGCGCACCTCCCCCGCGCTCCAGTCGACGTCGGTGGTGGGGGTGGCGGAGTGGAGGGTCGGCGGGAGCGTCCCGTGGCGCATGGCCTCGATCATCTTGATCACTCCGGCGACGCCCGCCGCCGACTGGGTGTGGCCGATGTTCGACTTCAGGGAGCCGAGCCAGAGGGGTTCGCCCTTGCGGTCCCGGCCGTAGGTGGCGAGCAGGGCCTGGGCCTCGATCGGGTCGCCGAGCCGGGTGCCCGTACCGTGCGCCTCGACCACGTCCACATCGCCGGGCTCCAGGCCGCCGCTGGTCAGCGCTTCGAGGATGACGCGCTGCTGGGAGGGGCCGTTCGGCGCGGTGAGCCCGTTGGAGGCGCCGTCCTGGTTGACGGCCGAACCCCGTACCACGGCCAGTACGTCATGGCCCTGGCGGCGGGCGTCGGAAAGGCGTTCCACGACCAGCATGCCCACGCCCTCGGACCAGCCGGTACCGTCCGCGTCGTCCGAGAAGGACTTGCACCGGCCGTCCCGGGCGAGCCCGCCCTGCCGGCTGAACTCCACGAAGACGCTGGGCGCGGCCATCACGGTGACGCCGCCGGCCAGCGCCATGTCGCATTCGCCGCGGCGCAGCGACTGGACGGCCAGGTGGAGGGCGACCAGGGAGGAGGAGCAGGCGGTGTCGATGGTGAGGGCGGCGCCCTCCAGGCCGAGGGTGTAGGAGATGCGGCCGGACAGCAGGGAGGTGGACACGCCGGTGATGCCGTATCCCTCGACGCCCATGCCGCCGCTCGCCACGTCGAAGCCGTAACCCTGGGTCGCCGCGCCCACGTACACGGAGGTGCGGCTGCCGCGCAGGCCCGCGGGTTCGATGCCGGCGCGTTCCAGCGCCTCCCAGGTGGACTCCAGCAGGAGCCGTTGCTGGGGGTCCATGCCGAGGGCCTCGCGCGGGGAGATGCCGAAGAACGCGGCGTCGAAGGCTCCGGCGTCGTAGAGGAAGCCGCCTTCGCGGGTGTAGGTGGTGCCGGGCCGTTCGCCGTGCGGGTCGTAGATGCCTTCGGTGTCCCAGCCGCGGTCGGTGGGGAACGACGCGATGGCGTCGGTACCGGTGGACACCAGTTCCCACAGGTCGCGCGGGGTGGTCACGCCGCCGGGCAGGCGGCAGCTCGTGCCGACGACGGCGATCGGTTCGTTCTCCCGGGCCTCGTACTCCCCCAGCCGTTGGTTGGCGTTGCGCAGTTCGGCGCTGACCTGCTTGAGGAAGGACCGCATCCGGTCCTCGGTGGGCCGGGTTGCCGGGGTGGGTTCAGACACGGTGGGGCCTTTCGCGGACGTGCCGGTTCGGGAGGGGCGGTGGGGGTGGCAGCGGGTGCCGGGTCACGAGATGCCGAACTCGCGGCCGAGGGCGGAGAGCAGGGCGTCGTCGTCCTCGGTCTCGTGGGGGTCGGCCCCGGTCTCGTCGGGACTGTCGGCGTCCCCGGCGGGTTCCTCGGGGGAGGCCGTTCCGGCGGCCTTCCAGCGGGCGAGGATGCCGGTCAGGCGCATGGTGATCCGGGAGCGGCCGACGGAGGTGGTCTCCAGGGCGGCCAGCGCGGCTTCCAGCCGGTCCAGTTCCTCGTCCGCGGTCCCGGCCGCCGGCCCGTCCTGGGCGCGCAGGGTGTCGAGCAGGTAGGTGGCGGTCTCCGCGGGTGACGGGTGGTCGAAGGCGAGGGTGACGGGGGTGGTCAGGCCGGTGCGGGTGTCGAGGCGTTTGCGCAGGCCGACGGAGGCGAGCGAGTCGAAGCCGAGGTCGCGGAAGGAGCGGTTCGTCTCCAGGGCGGCGGGGTCGGCGTAGCCGAGTTCGGCGGCGGCTTCGGTACGGACCAGGTCGAGCATCGCCTCGTGCCGCGCGGTGGGGTCCAGTCCGAGGAGGTGGCGGCGGAAGGCGTCTGCGGGCGCGCCGTCCGCGCCGTCGTCGCCGGTGCTCAGCTGCCGGACCTGGGGCAGGTCCTCGATCAGCGGGCGCGGGCAGGCGGCGGTGTAGCCGGCGGCGAAGGGTTCCCAGTCGACGTCGGCGACGGTGACGGTGGTCTCGTCCCGGTCGAGGGTGGTCTGGAGGGCGGCGATGGCGCGGGCGGGCGGCAGGGCGCCGAGGCCGATGCGGCGCAGTTGCCGCGCCATGTCCGGATCGACCATGCCCGCGTCGGCCCAGACGCCCCAGGCCACCGAGGTGCCGGCGGCGCCGCGGGCCCGGCGCTGTTCCACGAGGGCGTCCAGGTGGGCGTTGCCCGCGGCGTAGGCGCCGCTGCGGGCGCTGCCCCAGACGGCGGAGATGGAGGAGAAGGTGACGAACGCTTCGAGGTCGGCGTCGGCGAGGAGGTCGTCGAGGATGCGCGCGCCGTCGGTCTTGGCGGCGACGACGGCGGCGAATTCGTCGGCGGTCATCTCGTCGAGCGGGGTGTTCTGCGCGACGCCGGCGGCGTGGAAGACGGAGCGTACGGGGGTGCCGGCCGTGGCGAGGTCGGCGAGCAGGGTGGCCATGGCGTCGCGGTCGGCGACGTCGGCGGCGACGGCCCGGGCCGGTGTCCCGGCGGCGGTGAGTTCGTCGATCAGCTCGGCGGCGCCGGGGGCGTCGGGGCCGCGCCGGGAGAGCAGGACGAGCGAGCAGCCGCCGTGCGCGGCGAGCCAGCGGGCGACGTGGCCGCCGACCGCGCCGGTGCCGCCGGTGACCAGGACGGTGCCGGAGGGGCGCCAGGCGCGGGTCGGCGTGGTGGGGTCGGCGGTGGTCAGGCGGCGCGCCCGGACCCCGTCGGGGCGGATCGCGAGCTGGTCCTCGGGGCCGGCGGCGGTCAGGGCGCCGAGGAAGTGGGTGAGTTCGCGGGGGCCGGGCCGCTCGGGCAGGTCGATCAGGCCGCCCCAGCGTTCGGGGTGTTCCAGGCCGATGACCCGGCCCAGTCCCCATACGGCGGCGCCGTCGGTGCTGTGCGGCGGGTCGGCCGGCCCGGTGCCGACGGCTTGCCGGGTGAGGCACCACAGCGGTGCCTGGACCTCCGCGTCGCCGAGTGCCTGGGCGAGGGCCAGTACGGCGTCGGCGCGGTCGGAGCGGCAGAGCACGCCGTCCAGGGGGCCGGCGTCGGCGAGCGCGGTGGCCAGCGTCGTGCGGTCGGCTTCGCGGAGGGTGAGCGGCACGGTGGTGTCGAAGAGTTCCGCGGGCAGGCCGGTGCCGTCGTGGTCGGCGGCGAGCAGCCAGCGGCCGGGGACGCGGTCGGCGGCGGGCGGTTCGGGCAGGGTGGTCCAGTGGACGCGGTAGCGCCAGGAGTCCTCGGCCGCAGGGGCGGTGGCGGCGGGGGCCCGGGGAGTGAGCCAGTAGGGGGAGCGCTGGAAGGCGTAGGTGGGCAGGGGGACGCGGTGGCCCGCTTCCAGGACACGGGCCCAGTCCACCGGCAGTCCGCGGACCACGGCTTCCAGCAGGGACAGCAGCATGCGGTCCGGGCCGCCGTGGTCGCGGCGCAGTGAGCCGACGAGCGTCCCGTCGACGCCGATGGCCTCCAGTGTCTGCTGGACGCCGACGGCGAGCAGGGGGTGCGTGCTGGACTCGACGAAGAAGCGGAAGCCGTCGGCGGCCAGCGCCTCCACGGCGTCCTGGAGGAGCACGGTCTGCCGCAGGTTGCGGTACCAGTATTCGGCGTCGAGTTCGTGGCCGGACAGGCGGGTGCCAGTCACCGTCGAGTACAGGGGCACCGTGCCGTCCACCGGCTCGATGCCGTCGAGGGCGGCGATCAGTTCGGCGCGGACGGCCTCCACCTCGGGCGAGTGGGAGGCGAAGTCCACGTCGATCCACCAGGCCCACACGCCGTCGGCCATGCACTGCTTGGCGTACGCGCGCAGGGCTTCCTTCGCGCCGGAGACGACGACGGAGTCCGCGCCGTTGACCGCCGCGAGGGACAGGTCCTCGCCCCAGGGCGCGATGGACTCCCGTA
This sequence comes from Streptomyces sp. NPDC026394, assembly GCF_055567735.1. Taxonomy (NCBI): domain Bacteria; kingdom Bacillati; phylum Actinomycetota; class Actinomycetes; order Kitasatosporales; family Streptomycetaceae; genus Streptomyces; species Streptomyces sp. NPDC026394. The sequence continues at coordinate 182,772 of NZ_JBVHPX010000016.1, read as the reverse complement.
CCCGCTCGGCCGACAGACCCACCGACAGGGCCTTGCCACGGCCGGAGAGGGTGGTGAGCAGCTTGGAGCGGGTGACGGCGATACGGGCCGCGTCGTGGAGGGAGAGCGCGCCGGAGACGCAGGCGGCGGCGATCTCGCCCTGGGAGTGGCCGACGACGGCTTCCACGCGGACGCCCCAGGACTGCCAGACGCGGGCCAGGGAGACCATCACGGCGAACAGCGCGGGCTGGACGACGTCGATGCGCTCCAGCGGCGTCTCGTCGGTGCCGGTGACGACGTCCAGCAGCGACCAGTCCGTCATCGGGTCCATGACCTCGGCGCACTCCCGCAGGGCGGCGGCGAAGACCGGGGAGGCGGCCGTCAGGTCGCGGGCCATGCCCGCCCACTGGCCGCCCTGGCCGGGGAACATCAGGACCACGCGGCCGTCGCCGGCCACGCCGGAGACCACACCGTGCGGCAGGCTCGCGCCGCCTGACAGGGCGTCGAGTCCGGCGAGCAGCGTGTCGCGGTCGGTGGCGAGGACGGCGGCGCGGTGGTGGAAGGCGGAGCGGGTGGTGGCCAGCGACCAGGCCACGTCCCGCGGCCGGGCGTCCGGCCGGGCGAGCAGGTGGGCGCGCAGCCGGTCCGCCTGCGCGGCCAGCGCGGCGGGTGACTTGGCGGTCAGGACGACGGGGACCGGGGCGGCCTCTCCCACCGGGCCGGTCACCGCGTCGGCCGGGGCGGCGGCCGTACGGGCGGTGCCCGTCTCCTCGTCCGCCGGGGCGGGCCGGTGGTCGTGTTCGAGGACGACGTGGGCGTTGGTGCCGCTCATGCCGAACGCGGACACCGCGGCCCGGCGCGGGCGGTCCAGCTCCGGCCAGGCACGTGCCTCGGTGAGGAGGGCGACGTGGCCCGCGTCCCAGTCGGCCTCCGGGGTGGGGGTGCTCACGTGGAGGGTGCGGGGCATCAGGCCGTGCCGCAGGGCGAGGACGGTCTTGATGACGCCGCCCACTCCGGCGGCGGTCTGGGCGTGCCCGATGTTGGACTTCAGCGAGCCGACCCGCAGGGGCCGGGCGGGGTCGCGGTCCCGGCCGTACACCGCGATCAGGCTCTGTGCCTCGATGGGGTCGCCGAGCGGGGTGGCGGTGCCGTGTGCCTCGACCATGTCCACTTGGTCGGGGGCGACTTCGGCGGCGGTCAGCGCCGCTTCGATGACGCGCTGCTGGGCGGGCCCGTTCGGCGCGGTCAGGCCGTTGGAGGCGCCGTCCTGGTTGAGCGCGGAACCGCGGACGACCGCCAGCACGTCGTGCCCGTTGCGGCGGGCGTCGGAAAGCCGTTCCAGGACGAGCATCCCGGCGCCCTCGGACCAGCTCGTGCCGTCGGCGTCGGCGGAGAACGCCTTGCAGCGCCCGTCGGGGGCGAGGGCGCGCTGCCGGCTGTACTCGCTGAAGACCATGGGGGTGGCGATGACCGCGACGCCGCCGGTCAGGGCCAGGTCGCTCTCGCCGCGCCGCAGGGACTCGCAGGCCAGGTGGAGGGCGACCAGCGAGGAGGAACAGGCGGTGTCCACCGTCATCGCCGGGCCCTCCAGGCCCATGGTGTAGGAGATGCGGCCGGAGGCCACGGCGGGTGCGGTGCCGGTGACCAGGTGGCCCTCCGCCTCCGGAGGGGCGACCGTCGTTCCGGCGCCGTAGTTGTACGCGGACACCCCGACGAACACGCCGGTGCGGCTGCCGCGCAGCGCGTCCGGGGCGATGCCGGCACGTTCGACCGCTTCCCAGGAAGTTTCCAGCAGCAGCCGCTGCTGCGGGTCCATGGCCAGGGCTTCCTTGGGCGAGATGCCGAAGAACGCGGCGTCGAACGCGGCGGCGTCGTCCAGGAAACCGCTTTCGGTGACGTAGCTCTTGCCGGGCTTGTCGGGGTCGGGGTCGTAGAGGGAGTCCAGCGGCCAGCCGCGGTCGGTGGGCAGCGGGCCGATCGCGTCGGTCTCGCCCGCGACCAGGTCCCACAGTTCCTCGGGGGAGCCGACGCCGCCGGGGAACCGGCAGCCCATGCCGACGATCGCGATGGGTTCGGTGGAGCGCTCGCGCACCTCGCGCAGGTTCTGCTTGGCGGTCCGCAGGTCGGCGGTGAGGCGCTTGAGGTAGTCGCGGTACTTGTCTTCGGTGGACGTGTTGGGCATGGGTGGGGCTCCTGGGTGCGGTGCGCGGCGGGGTCGTCCGGGGGCTGGTCGGGTCAGTCCGTGCCCAGCTCCTGTTCGACCAGCGCGAAGATGGCGTCGTCGCTCTCGCTCGCGAACGCGGTGTCGAAGTCGGCGGGTGGTGGTCCGTCCGTGGGGGCCTCGTCGTGGCCGTCGGTCCACCGCCACAGCAGGGACCGCAGCCGTGCGGTGATGCGGCCGCGTTCGGCCTGGCCGGGCTGCTCGGCGGCGAGCAGTTCGGCGAGCCGGTCGATCCCGTCGTGCACCGGTGAGGCGGCCGGTCCGGGCTCGATCCGTTCGAGGAGGTGGGTGGCCAGGGCGGACGCGGACGGGAAGTCGAACACCAGCGTCGCGGGCAGGGTCAGGCCGGTGGCCGTGGTGAGCCGGCCGCGCAGTTCGACGGCGGTCAGGGAGTCGAAGCCGAGGTCGGTGAAGGCGGCTTCGGTGGGGACGGCCTGGTCGGAGGCGTGTCCGAGGACGCCCGCCACGGCCTGCCGGACGACGGTCAGCAGCCGTGCGTGGCGTTCGCCCTCGGGCAGCGCCGCCAGTTCTGCGCGCAGGTCCGCACCGGGGTCCGTGCCGTCGGCGGCCTGCTCCGCGCGTCCGGCCAGGTGGTGCAGGAGCGGCGGCAGGCCGGGGTCCGCGGCCCGGGTGCGCAGGGTGCGGACGTCGAGCAGGGCGGCCATCGGCGTGGCGCCGAGGTCGTCGGTGGCGGCGGCGTCGAAGAGGTCCAGGCCGAGCCGGGTGGGCAGGGCGCCGAGTCCGATGCGGCCCATCCGCCGTACGTCGGCGTCGCCCAGTCCGGCGGCCATGCCGCCGGTGGTGCGCCACAGGCCCCAGGCCAGTGAAACGGCGGGGAGTCCGGCCTGCCGGCGGTGCCGGGCCAGTGCGTCGAGGAACGCGTTGGCGGCGGCGTAGTTGCCCTGTCCGGGGGCGCCGAGGACGCCGGCGGCCGAGGAGAACAGCACGAACCCGGCGAGATCCAGATGGGCGGTGGCGCGGTGCAGGGCCCAGGCGGCGTCGGCCTTTGGGCGGGCGACGGCGGCCAGCCGCTCGGGGGTGAGCGCGGAGATCACTCCGTCGTCCAGGACGCCGGCCGCGTGCACGACGGCGGTGAGCGGGTGGGCGGCCGGGACCGCGTCGACCGCCGCCGTGAGGGCGTCGGTGTCGGTGAGGTCCACCGCCCGTACCTGTATCTCGGCTCCGAGCGCGGCCAGTTCGTCGCACAGTTCCCGCACGCCGTCGGCGGCGGGGCCGCGGCGGCTCAGGAGCAGCAGGTGGCGCATGCCGCGGGCGGTGACCAGGTGCCGGGCGACGCGCAGGCCGAGTCCGCCGGTGCCGCCGGTGATCAGGACGGTGCCGTCCGGGTTCCAGTCGGCGGGGACGGCGGTGACCGGGTTGCCCGGGGCGGCCGGATCGTGGTCCTGCGGGGCGGCTGCCGGTTCGGGGACGGTGAAGGGCAGTTCGGGGAGATCCTGCGGCCGTTCCAGCAGAACGGCGGGGCCGCCTGCTGGCGCGGTGAAGTCGGCGAGCGCGGCGAACCGGGCATCCGGCGACGCCAACGCGGCGGTTTCCTGCGCCGGTTCGCCGGCGGGCGGGTCGAGGACGAGGTCCAGGCGCCGGCCGTCGAGCGTGTCGGCGAAGACGCGGGCGGCTCCCGTCGTCCGTGAGGAGGCGAGGTGGGCCGTGTCCAGGCCGAGGCCGCGCAGGGTCTCGCGCAGCGCGGGCGGGGCGGTGGCGAAGACCTCGATGCCCCGGTGCCGGGCGAGGGCGACGACGGCCAGGGCCGGTGCCGAGACCGCGTCGTGCACCAGGACGGCCGCGTGTGCCGGGACGTCGGCGAGGGCCGCCGCGGCGGTGACGTACGCGGTGGCCGCGGCACCCCGGGCGTACGACCAGCCGTCCGGCAGGGGCCGCAGGGCGTCCGGCGTGGCGAGCGCACGGCGCTGCCCGGCCGCGGGCAGGCCGGTGAGCACCCGGTCGCCCACGGCGACATCCGTGACGCCGGGGCCGGTTTCCACGACGGTTCCGGAGGCGCCGCCCGCGCCGACGGCGCGCAGGGCGACGAGGACCGTGCCCGGCTCCGCAGCCTCCGGCTCGGGGGCGCGCGGTGCGGGCGCAGGGGCCCGCAGCAATCGGGGGACGAGCAGGTCGCCGTCCCGGACCGCGTACTGGGGCTCGCCCTGGGCGACGGCGGCGGGGACCGCGGCGGCCGAGGTGGCCCGGTCGTCCAGATCGACGAGGACGAGGCGGCCGGGGTTCTCGGACTGGGCCGAGCGCAGCAGGCCCCAGACCGTGGCCTGGGCCGGATCGGCGGCGGGGTCGTCGTCCCCGGCCCGGACGGCGCCGCGGGTGAGGAGGACCAGGCGGCTGTCGGCGAAGCGCTCGGCGGTGAGCCAGTCCTGCACGAGCGCCAGGGCGCGGGCTGCCGACTCCTGGGCGGCGTGCGGGAGTTCGTTTTCCCTGGCCGTCACGGGATTCCACCAGAGCACGACCGTGTCGTCGGCGCGCTCCGGATCGTCCAGCACCTCGCGCAGGTCCGCGCAGGTGTGCAGGTCGGTAACGGTGTCGCTCCACAGGGCGGCGCGCGCATCGGCGTCGCCGACGATGCTCCACCGCTGTCCGGCCGGGGCCGGGACCGCGCCGGCCGGGACCCACTCCACGCGGAACAGGCTGTCGCGTACCGCCCGGTCGCCGCCCGGGGCGGCGTCGGTGAGCGGACGGACCGTCAGCGCGCCGACGGAGGCGACGGGCGCCCCCGTACCGTCGGCGAGTTCGAGGGCGGCGGGCCCGTCCGTGCCGCCGGTCAGGCGGACGCGCAGTTCGGTGGCGCCGGTGCCGTGCAGGCTCACGTCCTCCCACAGGAACGGCAGCAGCGGCGCACCGCCCCGCCCGGCGCGCAGCGCGATGGTGTGCAGGGCCGCGTCGAACAGCGCCGGGTGCAGGCCGAAGCGGCGGGCCCGGCCATGGCTGTCCTCGGGCAGCCGGACGTGCGCGTACAGGGTGTCGCCGTCCTGCCAGGCCGAGGTCAGGCCGCGGAACAGCGGGCCGTACTCCAGTCCGGCGGCGGCGAGCCGGTCGTAGAGCCCCGCCACGTCCAGGGGCGTGGCGTCGGCGGGCGGCCACGCTGCCGGGGCGGCCGGGGCGGGCGCGGGCCCGGTGGTGAGGGTGCCGGAGGCGTGGCGCGTCCAGTTCTCGTCGGCGTCCTCGGCGCGGGAGTGCACCAGGATCGCGCGGTGGCCCCGCTCGTCCGGGGCGCCCGCCTCGACGCGCAGCAGCCGCGCGGTGCCCGTCTCCAGCACCAGCGGGCTTTCGAGGGCCAGTTGGCCGACCTGCGGGCAGCCGACGGTGGCGCCCAGGTGCAGGGCGAGTTCGGCGAAGGCGGTGCCGGGCAGGAAGACCTGCCCGTCCACGACGTGTTCGGCAAGCCAGGGCTGGGCGGACAGGGACAGCCGGCCGGAGGCGGTCACGGTGTCGCCGTCCACGGCGGTGATCAGCGCGCCGAGCAGCGGGTGGCCTGCGGGGGCCAGTCCGGCGCCGCGGACGTCCGCACCGGCCGCCGTCTCCGGCCAGTACCGGGTGTGCTGGAAGGGGTGGCCGGGCAGGCGTACGGGGCGCGCCGGGCCGCCGTCGTACGTGCGGCGCCAGTCCACCGGCACACCGCGAACCCACAGGTGGGCCAGGGCGTGCAGGAGGGCGGCGCGGTCGGCGGGGAAACCGGCGCCGAAGCCGATGTCGAGGACCAGGGCCGCGTCGTCGCGCGGTTCGTCGGCGGCGGGCTCCCCCGGCCCGGCGGCGGGCTCTCCCGGTTCGGCGGTGAGGGCCGCGTCCAGGGTGAGAGCGCCGTCGAGGTATGCGGCGACCGGGGTGGCGTCGCCGCTCCCCCGCACGCCGGCCGGGGCCACGCCGTAGCCACGCCACATGCGGGCCAGCGCCAGCCAGCCGGCGAACGCGGTCAGCCTCGCGTCGCTGCCGTCCAGCCTCGCGTCGCTGCCGTCCGGCTTCGCGTCGGTGCCGTCGGCGAGGGCGCCCGCCACGTCCCGCCCGGTCGCGGCGGCGAGTTCGGCGGCGGTCTCCTCCAGGGCGGCGGCGAACGGCGGCAGCGTGTCGCGCAGGGCGCGGACGGCGTCGGCCGTGACCGGGGTTCGGGCGGACAGCCGCAGGGTCACCGCGGCGGGGGCCGTGACCTCCCCGGTGACCGGGGCGGTGCGCAGCCGTTCGGCGAGGGTGGCGGTGTCGTCGCCGAGGACGACGGCGCGGTGGGCGAAGCGGGTCGCGCGTCCGGCGAGGGCGGCGCCGATGTCGGCGGCCGCCGCGGTCGGATCGGCGTCGGCGACGCGGGCGCACTGCTCCTCCAGCGCGGCGGCCGTGCGGGCCGAGATCACCCAGGCGACCGGGGACGGTGCGGGGGCGTCGTCCGACGACACGGTGGTCTCGCGCGGGGGTTCTTCGAGGATGACGTGGGCGTTGGTGCCGCTGATGCCGAAGGAGGAGACCCCGGCGCGGCGGACGTCCTCCCCGGCGGGCCACGGCTGTTCCGCGTCGAGCAGCCGGACCTCGCCCGTGCTCCAGTCCACGTGCGGGGTGGGCCGGTCGATGTGCAGGGACGGCGGCAGGGTGCCGTGCCGCATCGCCTGCACCATCTTGATGATCCCGGCGACACCGGCCGCGGCCTGGGTGTGGCCGATGTTCGACTTCAGGGAGCCCAGCCACAGCGGCCGTCCGGCGCGGCGGCCCTGGCCGTAGGTGGCCAGCACCGCCTGTGCCTCCACGGGGTCGCCGAGGGTGGTGCCGGTGCCGTGCGCCTCGACGGCGTCCACCTGACCGGGCGAGAGCCGGGCGTCGGCGAGCGCCTGCCGGATGACGCGCTGCTGGGCGGGGCCGTTGGGGGCGGTCAGGCCGTTGGAGGCGCCGTCGGAGTTGACGGCGGAGCCGCGTATCAGGGCCAGGACCCGGTGTCCGTTGCGCCGGGCGTCGCCGAGGCGCTCGACGGCGAGGAGGCTGACGCCCTCGGCCCAGCCGGTGCCGTCGGCGGCGGCGGCGAACGGCTTGCAGCGGCCGTCGGGGGCCAGGCCGCGCTGCCGGCTGAACTCGACGAACATCAGCGGGCCGGAGATGACGGTCACGCCGCCGGCCAGTGCGAGGTCGCACTCCCCCGCCCGCAACGCCCGCACGGCGAGGTGCAGGGCGACCAGGGAGGACGAGCAGGCGGTGTCTACGGTCAGGGTGGGCCCTTCGAGGCCGAAGGCGTAGGCGAGGCGCCCGGAGGCGACGGACAGGGCGTTGCCGGTGGCGAGGTGGCCGCCGACGTCCTCGGTACCGTGCGCGGCCGGGCCGAGGTATTCCTGCGCGCCCGCGCCGACGAACACGCCGGTCCGGGAGCCGCGCAGGGTGGCGGGGTCGGCGCCCAGCCCCTCGAACAGGTCCCAGGAGGCTTCCAGCAGCAGCCGTTGCTGCGGGTCCATGGCGAGGGCCTCGCGGGGCGAGAGGCCGAAGAACTCGGCGTCGAAGCCGGGCGCGTCGTCCAGGAACCCGCCGGAGCGTACGGAGCAGGTGTCGGGCCGGTCCGGGTCGGGGTCGTACAGCGCGTCGAGGTCCCAGCCGCGGTCGGTGGGGAAGTCCCCGACGACGTCGCGGCCCTGGGCGACGACGTCCCACAGGTCGTCCGGCCCGGTGATGCCGCCGGGGAGGCGGCAGCCCATGCTCACCACGGCGATCGGCTCGGTGGCGGCGTCCTCGGCGGCGCGCAGCCGCTCGCGGGTCTCGTGCAGTTCCGAGCTGACCTTCTTCAGGTAGCCGAGCAGTTCGTTCTCGCTGGCCATGCTCACTTCGCTTCCGGGGCGGCGCTGTCGTGGGGTTGGCTGCTGATGCCGAGTTGGTTGTTGATGAAGGCGATGACCGCTCCGGCGTCGGCGTCCTCCAGGCCGTCCGCCGCGCCGGTCTCCGGGGCGGCCGTGCGGCTCCTGGTCAGTTCGCGCAGCCGGGCGTCCACGGCGGCGCGGCCCTCCTGGTCGAGGGTGACGGCGTCCAGGACGGCGTCGAGCCGGTCGATCTCGGCGAGGACGGGTTCCGGGCCGGTGGCGTATTCGCTGAGGAGTCCGGCGCGCAGGAACTCCGCCAGCGCGCCGGGGGTGGGGTGGTCGAAGACCAGGGTGCTGGGCAGGGTGAGGCCGGTGGCGGTGTCCAGGCGGTTGCGCAGTTCGACGGCGGTCAGCGAGTCGAAGCCGAGGCTCTGGAACGGCCGGTCCGGTTCCAGGCGCCGTCGGACGCCGTGTCCCAGGGTGCGGGCGACCTGCGTACGGACCACGTCGAGCAGGCGGGCGTGCTGTTCGTCCCGGGTGAGGCCGAGCAGGTCGCGGGCGAGCGGGGCGTCGGTGTCCGGCGTGTCCGGTGCGGTGACGGTGGTCAGTTCGGCCAGGAGCGGGGCGGGGCGGCCGGTGGTGGTCCTGGCGGCGAAGCGGTCCCAGTCGGCGTCGGTGATCAGTACGGCGGGGGCCGGGTCGCCGACCGCCTGCCACAGGGCCTCGACGGCCGCTTCGGGCCGCAGCGGGCGCAGGCCGCTCTGTTCGAGGCGGTCGGCATCGACGCCCCGGGCCATGCCGTCCTGGTCCCAGGGTCCCCAGGCGATGGAGGTGGCGGGCAGGCCGTGGGCGTGGCGGTGGGCGGCCAGTGCGTCCAGTTCGGCGTTGGCGGCGGCGTAGGTGCTCTGTCCGGCGGTGCCGACGACGCCGGCGAAGGAGGAGAAGAGCACGAAGGCGCGCAGTGGATGATCTCGCGTCAGGTCGTGGAGGGCGAGCGCGGCCTGTGCCTTGGCGGCGCGGACGGCTGCGAGGCGCTGCGGGGTCTGGGCGTCGAGCATGCCGTCGTCGAGGATGCCGGCGGCGTGCACCACGGCGCTCAGCGGCCGGTCCTCGGGAACGGTGGCCAGCAGGCGGGCGAGGTCCGCGCGGTCGGTGACGTCGCATGCGGCGAAGGTGACCTCCGCACCCAACGCCTCGATGTCGCGGCGCAGTTGCTTTGTGCCCGGGGCGTCGGGGCCGCGCCGTCCGGCGAGCAGGAGGTGCGGGGTGCCGCGGGCGGCGAGCGAGCGGGCGACATGTCCGCCGAGGGCGCCGGTGCCGCCGGTGACCAGGACGGTGCCGGGCAGTTCCGGCGCGGTGCCGGTGGGGGCGGGCAGGGCCACCAGGCGGCGGGCCAGCAGGGTGCCGTCCCGGAGGGCGAGCTGGTCCTCGGTGCCGGTGAGCGCGGTGGCGAGCCGCGGGCCCAGGTCCTCGTCCGTGGTGGCGGGCAGGTCGATCAGGCCGCCCCAGCGGTCGGGGTGTTCCAGCGCGGCGACCCGGCCCAGCCCCCACAGGGCGGCGGCCCCGGGGTCGGGCGCCTCGCCGCCGGTGCTGACGGCGCCGCGGGTCAGGCACCACAGCGGCGCCCCCGTCCGCACCTCGCCCAGCGCCTGGACCAGGGCGAGCGTGGCGTCGAGTCCGTGGGCGGCGTCGGGATTCAAGGCCAGAGGGCCGGCGGGGCCCGGTGTGAGCGCGAGGGTGGACAGGACGCCGTCGGCCGCGGGCACCTCGGCCAGCAGCCGGGCGAATCCGGCGCGGTCGGTCGCGGCGTCGGCCGGCAGGTGGACGACCTTGGCGCCGAGTCCGGCGAGGACGGGTTCGAGGGCGGTGTCGAGAGCTGTGCCGGTGCCGACCAGCAGCCAGGTGCCGGTGAGCCGTCCGGCCGCGGCCGGTACGGGCCGCCAGGTGACGCCGTACCGCAGGCCGCCCGCGATGGTGTCGGCGGCGCGTTCGCGCCACCGGGTCAGGGCGGGCAGTACGGCGTTCAGACCGGCGTCGTGGGCGACGCCGAGTTCGGCGGCCACAGCGGCGGGGTCGGAGCCGGAGACCAGGTCCCAGAAGCGGGCGTCCTGGGCGGTACCGGTGCGCGGCGCGACGTCCAGCCAGTGCCGTTCCCGCTGGAAGGGGTAGGTGGGCAGGCTCAGGTGGGGTGTACGGCCGGGCAGCAGTGCCGCCCAGTCCACGTCGGCGCCGTGGCAGTGCAGGCGGGCCAGGGCGGTCAGGGCGGTGCGGGTTTCGGGCCGGTCGCGGCGCACGGTGGCCAGGCACAGTGCGTCGCGGCCGTCCAGGCAGTCCGCGGCCATGCCGGTCAGGATGCCGTCGGGGCCCAGTTCGAGGAAGGTGGTCACCCCGTCGTCCTGGAGGGTGCGGATGCCGTCGTGGAAGCGGACGGCCTGGCGTACGTGCTCGACCCAGTAGTGGGGGTCGGCGAGTTCGGCGGCGGTGGCGAGGCGGCCGGTGACGTCGGAGACGAGGGGGATGGCGGGTTCGCCGTAGGTGACCTGGGAGGTGACGGTGAGGAAGTCGTCGAGCATCGCGGCCATGCGCGGGGAGTGGAAGGCGTGGCTGACGTTGAGCCGCTTGGCGGGGCGGCCCTGGCGCCGCCAGCGTTCGGTCAGTTCGGTGACGGTGTCCTCGTCGCCGGAGACGACGACCGAGCGGGGGCCGTTGACGGCGGCGATGCCGACCTGGTCGGCGCGGTCGGCGACCAGCGCGAGGGCTTCGGCCTCGGTGGCCTGGAGGGCGGCCATCGAGCCGCCGGCCGGCAGGGCCTGCATGAGGCGGCCGCGCGCGGCGACCACGGCGCAGGCGTCGGGGAGCGACAGGACGCCGCTGACGTGGGCCGCGGCCAGTTCGCCGATGGAGTGCCCGAACAGCCGGTCGGGCCGCACGCCCCAGGATTCCAGCAGGGCGAAGAGGGCGACCTCGACGGCGAACAGGGCGGGCTGGGCGTATCCGGTGCCGTCCAGCAGCGCGGCCCCGGGTGTGCCGGGCGCCGCGAAGACGACCTCGCGCAGCGGCCGGGGCAGGTGTGGGTCGAGTTCCGCGCACACCGCGTCGAAGGCCGCCGCGAACGCCGGGAAGTCCGCGTACAGCTCGGCGCCCATGCGGGGACGCTGGCTGCCCTGCCCGGAGAAGAGGAAGGCGAGGCGTCCGGGCGCGGTGGCCGTGTCCCGCACCAGGTCGGGGTGTTCCTCGTCGGCGGCCAGGGCGGTCAGGGCCTCGCGCGGCGGGCCGGCGGGCGTGCCGAGGATGACGGCGCGCTGCTCGAAACTGCTGCGGGTGAACGCCAACGCGCGCGCCACGTCGGCTGGTTGGGCGTCCTGGTGGGTGCCGGTCCAGTCGAGGAGGGCACCGGCCCGGTCCCGCAGGGCCGCGGGGGTGCGGGCGGAGACCAGCCAGGGCAGCAGCGGCGGGTCGGTGTGCCCGGCACCGGCGTCCGCCTCGTCGGTTCCGGCACCGGCGGCGGGGGCCTCTTCGACGAGGAGGTGGGCGTTGGTGCCGCTGATGCCGAAGGAGGAGACGCCGGCGCGCCGGGGGTGGCCGTCCGTGGTCCACGGGCGGGCCCGGGTGACGGGGAGGACGGTGCCCGCCGACCAGTCCACCTCGGGGGTGCGGTCGTCGGCGTGCAGGGTGGGCGGCAGGACGCGGTGCTGGAGGGCCTTGACGGCCTTGATGACTCCGGCGACGCCGGCGGCGGCCTGGGTGTGGCCGATGTTGGACTTCACCGAGCCGACCAGCAGCGGGTCGGCCGCGTCGCGTGCCGCCCCGTACACCGCGATCAGCGCGTTGGCCTCGATGGGGTCGCCGAGTCTGGTGCCGGTGCCGTGCGCCTCGACGAGGTCCACCTCGGCCGCGGGGACGCCGGAGGCCGCCAGGGCGTCGCGCAGGACGCGTTCCTGTGCGGGGCCGTTGGGGGCGGTGATGCCGTTGGAGGCGCCGTCGGAGTTGACGGCGGAGCCGCGGATCACGGCGAGGACCGGGTGCCCGTTGCGGCGGGCGTCGCCCAGCCGCTCCAGCAGCAGCATCCCGGCGCCTTCGGCGAGGCCGAAGCCGTCGGCGTCCGCGCCGAACGCCTTGCAGCGGCCGTCGGGGGCCAGGGCGCGCTGGCGGCTGAACTCGGTGAAGCCGCGCGGGGTGGACAGGACGGTGGTGCCGCCGGCGAGGGCCGCCACGCACTCCTGGTTGCGCAGCGACTGCACGGCCAGGTGCAGGGCGACCAGGGAGGACGAGCAGGCGGTGTCGATCGTCTCGGAGGGTCCGCGCAGGCCCAGGGTGTAGGAGATCCGGCCGGAGACGACGGCTCCGGTGGTGCCGGTGACCACGTAGCCCTCGGCGGCCTGGCCCGCCGCCGCCAGTACGTCGGAGTAATCCTGGATGTTGGAGCCGGTGAACACGCCGGTCCGGGTGTCGCGCAGGGTGTGCGGGTCGATGCCCGCGTTCTCCACGGCTTCCCAGGAGGTTTCCAGCAGCAGGCGCTGCTGGGGGTCCATCGCGGCGGCCTCGCGCGGGGAGATGTCGAAGAAGTCGGCGTCGAAGCGGTCGGCGTCGTGCAGGAAGCCGCCGGCCCGGCTGTAGCTGCGTCCGGGGGCCTCGGGGTCGGGGTCGTACATCCCGGCCAGGTCCCAGCCGCGGTTGACGGGCAGGCCGGTGACGGCGTCGCGGCCGTCGAGGACCAGGCCCCACAGGTCCTCGGCGCTGCGCACGCCGCCGGGGTAGCGGCAGCCGATGCCGACGACGGCGATCGGTTCGTGCTGCCGGTCCTCCAGTTCCCTGGCCCGCGCCCGGGCGGCGCGCAGTTCGGCGCTCATCGTGCGCAGGTGCCGGGCGAGGCGTTCCTCGGTGCCGGCCGGGTTCGGCTTGTCGTTGGTCACTGCTGGCTCCACCGGGGTCGGGCCGGGTACGTGGTCGGGGTGCGGCGGGCGCTCATGACTCGCCGAACCGGCTGTCGAGCAGGTCCAGGAGTTCCTCGGTGCTGCCCGCGGTCTCCAGTTCTCCGTAGGCGTCGTCGGCCTCGGTGCCCCGTACGGCGGTGAGGAGCGCGCCGAGGCGGGAGGCCATCCGCAGCCGCGCGGTGTCGTCGGCGGGCAGCGCCTTGATGTCCGTCTCGATCCGGTCGAGGCGGGCGAGGAGGGCGTCGGCCGAGGTGTCGTCCCGGGGGTCGAGTGCGGCGAGCAGGTGGGCGGCGAGCCGCCGCGGGGTGGCGTGGTCGAAGAGCAGCGTCGGCGGCAGGTCGAGTCCGGTGGCACGGTTCAGGCGGTTGCGCAGGTCGACCGAGAGCATGGAGTCGAAGCCCGCGTGGCTGAACTCGGTGTCGGGGGCGAGACCGCCGTCCGTGCCGTGGCCCAGGACCGTGGCACCGGTGGAGCGCACCAGGTCCAGGACGGTGCGCTCGCGGTCGGCGGGGGTCAGCGCGGCCAGGCGGGTGCGCAGCCGCTCCCCCGCGTCGGTGGCGTCGGGCCGCCGTTCGGCGGCGGCCCGCGCGGCTTCGGGCAGGTCGTCCAGGAGCGGGCCGGGCCGTATGGAAGTGAAGACGGGGGCGAAGTGCGCCCAGTCCACGTCGGCGACGGTCACGGACGCCTCGCCGTCCCCCAGCGCCCGGTACATGCCCGCGAAGGCGGTGGCCCGGTCCATGAAGGGCAGGCCGCGGCGCACCGCGAGGCCGGCGTGGTCGGCGCGTTCGCCACTGGTCTCCTCGCCCCACAGGCCCCAGGCCAGCGAGGTGACGGGGAGGCCGTCGGCGCGGCAGCGTTCGGCGTACGCGTCGAGGAAGGCGTTGGCGGCGGCGTAGGCGCCGTGTTCGCCGCTGCCCCACACGCCGGCGATGGAGGAGAACAGCACCAGTTCGCGCAGGTGCCGGCGGTCCAGGAGTTCGGCGAGGTGGACGGCGCCGGCGACCTTGGCGTCCATCACGTCGGCGAAGCCGGTGAGGGTGGTGGTCTCCAGGGGCGCGATGTCCAGGTGGGCGGCGGCGTGCACGGCGGTGGTGACGGGGTGTCCGGCGTCGGCGAGTTCGCCGAGCACCGCGGCGAGCCGGTCGCGGTCACGCACGTCGCAGGCGAAGACGTGCGCGGTGGCACCCAACTCACCCAGCTCATCGACCAGTTCGGCCACCCCGGGGCTTTCGGCGCCGCGTCGGCTCAGCAACGCCACATGGGTGGCACCGCGTTCGGCGACCGACCGGGCGAGCTGCGGCCCGAGCGAACCGGAGGCCCCGGTGATCAGGACCGTTCCGGCGGGCCGCCAGGTGTCACCTGCGGACGGGGCCGTGCGGTCGTGGCGCACCAGTCGGCGCACCCACGTCCGTGTGCCGCGTACCGCCCACTGGTCCTCGTCGCCGTCGCGGGCCAGGACGTCCAGGAGGGTGGCGACGCTGTCCGCGCCGGGGTCGGCGGGCAGGTCGGCCAGGCCGCCCCAGCGCCGGGGCTGTTCGAGGGCGGCGACCCGGCCCAGGCCCCAGAGCTGGTTCTGTACGGGGCGGGCGGGGGCATCCTCGACACCGGCCGCGCCGGTGGTCACGGCCCACACCGGGGCGTCCAGGTCCAGGTCGCCCAGGGCCTGGAGGGCGGTGACGGTCAGCGCGAGTCCGGTGGTCAGGCCGGGCAGCGCCGGGTGGGGCCGCTCGTCCAGTCCGAGCAGGGAGAGGACGCCGGCGTAGGCGCCGGGCCCGTCGGGGGCGATGCGGGCGGCGAGGGCCGCGCGGTCCTCGGTGTCCGGCGCGCCGAGCGTCACCGGCGTGTGGTCGAGTCCGGTGTCGGCCAGCAGCGCGCGCAGGCGGCCACTGTCCGGCGTGCCGGGGTCGAGGACCAGCCACCGGCCGGGCGGCACGGCGCCGGCCCCGGCCTGCCGGGCCCGCCAGGTGATGCGGTAGCGCCAGGAGTCCAGCGTGGAGCGGCGGCGGCTCTCCCGGCGCCAGGCGGCCAGTGCGGGCAGGACGCCGTCCAGGCCGTCCACCGCGCCCAGCTGTCCGGTGAGCTGTTCCAGGTCCTCGCGTTCGACGGCGTCCCAGAAGCGGGCGTCCACGTCGGAGGCGGGTGCCGTGACGGGGTTGGCGACGGGGTCGAGCCAGTAGCGTTCGTGGTGGAAGGCGTAGCCGGGCAGCGGTACGCGGCGGCCCTGCGGGAGGACCCGGTCCCAGTCGACGCCCAGTCCGTGGACGTAGCCTTCGGCGAGGACGCCGAGCAGGTGGCCGGTGGCGTCGCCGTCCCGGCGCGGCGCGGCGTCGCACACCACGCCGTCGGCGCCGTGCGCCTCCAGCGTCCGCCGCACGCCGACCGTGGTCGCGGGGTGCGGTGCGACCGGGAGATGGAACGTGAAGCCGTCGTCGGCCAGCGCTTCGACGGCCGTGCTCAGCCGGACCGTCTCGCGCAGGTTGCGGTACCAGTACGCGGCGTCGAGTTCGTGTCCGGCGAGGCGGGTGCCGGTCACCGTCGAGTACAGCGGTACGGCGCCGTCGCGCGGGGCGATGCCGTCGAGCGCGTCGAGCAGCCGGTCGCGGAGGGTTTCCACGGCGGCGGAGTGGGGCGCGCGGTCGGCGTCGAGGCGGCGGACGTGGACGCCGTCCGCGCGGGCGGCGTCCGCCAGTTCGTCCAGTGCCGCGTCGGGCCCGGACACCACGACGGAGCGGGGGCCGTCCACGGCGGCGAGCGACAGCGGCCCGCCCAGCCGTTCCCGCACCTCGTCCTCGGACAGGGACAGGGCCAACAGGCCGCCTTCACCGGACAGTTCGGTCAGCAGCCGGGAGCGGACGGCGACGACGCGGGCGCCGTCGGCGAGGGTGAGCGCGCCGCTGACGCACGCGGCGGCGATCTCGCCGTGCCCGTGCCCGGCCACGCCGTCCACCGGTACGCCCCAGTCGCGCCAGACCTCCGCCAGCGAGACGAGTACCGCGAAGGAGGCGGGTTCCGCGATGTCCACGGGGAGCGCCGTCACGGCGTCCGTGCCGTCCAGCACCTCGGTGAGGGACCACTTCACCCAGGGGGTGAGTGCTTCCTCGCAGGCGCGGACGGAGGCGGCGAAGACCTCGTTGCCGGCGAGCAGCGCGCGGGCCGTGCCGAGCCACTGGCCGCCCGGCCCGGGGAACAGCAGCGCGGTGCGGCCGCGCAGCGCCGTGCCGGTGGCCACCGAGGCGGGCCGGACCGCTTCGGGGTCGGCGAGGGCGGCGAGTCCGGCGAGAAGTTCGTCGCGGTCGCCGGCCAGGACCGTCGCGCGGTGTTCGAAGGCGGCGCGGGTGGCGGCCAGCGTCCGGGCCACGTCCGCCGTGCCGAGGCCCGGGTGGGCGAGCAGGTGCTCGTGCAGGGCCCGGGCCTGGGCGGGCAGGGCGTCCGCGGTCCGCGCGCAGACCGGTACGGGCACCGGGCCGGGGGACGGCGCGGGGGCGGGCTCGTGGACCGGGTCGCCCTCCTCCAGGACGACGTGGGCGTTGGTGCCGCTGATGCCGAACGAGGACACGGCGGCGCGCCGCGGGTGCTCGCCGCGCGGCCAGGGTCGGGCCTCGGTGAGGAGGTGCACGGTGCCCGCCGACCAGTCCACCTCGGGCGAGGGGGTCTCGGCGTGCAGGGTGCGCGGCAGGGTGCCGTGCCGCAGGGCCTGCACCATCTTGATGACTCCGGCGGCGCCGGCGGCGGCCTGGGTGTGCCCGAGGTTCGACTTCAGCGATCCCAGGTACAGCGGCCGGCCGGCGGTGCGGTCCTTGCCGTAGGTGGCCAGCAGCGCCTGGGCCTCGATCGGGTCGCCGAGCCGGGTGCCCGTGCCGTGCGCCTCGACGGCGTCGATCTGCTCGGGGCGCAGGTCCGCCCGGCGCAGCGCCGCCTGGATGACGCGCTGCTGGGCGGGCCCGTTGGGGGCGGTCAGGCCGTTGGAGGCGCCGTCCTGGTTGACGGCGGAGCCGCGGATCACGGCCAGTACCTCGTGTCCGTTGCGGCGGGCGTCGGAGAGGCGTTCCACGACGAGGACGCCCGCGCCCTCGGACCAGCCGGTGCCGTCGGCGTCGGCCGAGAAGGACTTGGAGCGCCCGTCGCGGGCGAGGCCGCCCTGGCGGCTGAACTCGACGAAGATGTTCGGCGAGGCCATGACGGTGGCGCCGCCGGCGAGCGCGAGGTCGCATTCGCCCTGGCGCAGGGACTGGCAGGCCAGGTGCAGGGTGACCAGCGAGGACGAGCAGGCGGTGTCCACGGTGACGGCCGGGCCCTCCAGGCCGAGCAGGTAGGAGATCCGGCCGGACATCACGCTGTTGCTGTTGGCGATGCCGAGGATGCCTTCCAGGCCGTCGGGGGTGCCGCCCAGCCGGGTGAGGTAGTCGTTGTACATGACGCCGGTGAACACGCCGGTGCGGCTGCCGCCGAGGGACTGCGGGTCGATCCCGGCGTGTTCGACGGCCTGCCAGGCGGTCTCCAGCATGATCCGCTGCTGCGGGTCCATCGCCAGGGCCTCGCGCGGCGGGATGCCGAAGAAGGCGGCGTCGAATCCGGCGACGTCGTCGAGGAATCCGCCTTCGCGGGCGTAGGCCGTGCCGGTGCGGTCCGGGTCGGGGTCGTAGAGGCCGTCCAGGTCCCAGCCGCGGTCGGCGGGGAATCCGCCGATGGCGTCGCGGCCTTCGGCGACCAGGCGCCACAGGTCCTCCGGGCCGGCCACGCCGCCCGGGTAGCGGCAGCCGATGCCGACGACGGCGATCGGCTCGTCGCCGTCGGGGGCGACGGGCGCCGGGGCGGTGCCGTCGTCCTCGGCGGGGTCCGTGAAGAGTTCGTCGGCGAGGTGGGCGGCGAGCGCGGTGGGCGTCGGGTGGTCGAAGACCAGGGTGGCGGGGAGCCGGAGACCGGCCAGGTCGGAGAGCTTGTTGCGCAGTTCCACGGACATCAGCGAGTCGAAGCCGATTTCGCGCAGCGGCCGGCCGGGGTCGATGCCGGCCGCGTCCGTGTGGCCGAGTACCGAGGCGATCCGGGCGCGTACGGCGTCCAGCAGGGCGCGTTCGCGGTCCGCGGCCGGCAGCCCGGCCAGATCCGGGCGGGCTCCGGCGGGCTTGGCCGCCGACTCCCGTTCCCGGGGTGCCACTTCGGTGAACAGCGGCGCCGGGCGGGCCGCGGTGAACGCGGGCAGGAACCGGGGCCAGGCCACGTCCGCCAGCACGGCGTCGGTGCCGCGCGCGACCGCGCGGGCCAGCGCCGCCACGCCGTCGGCGACCGGCAGCGGTGTGAGTCCGCGGCGCCGGAGCTGCTGTTCGATGACCGGATCGACCATGCCGCCGCCCGCCCAGGGACCCCAGGCGAGCGCGGTGCCGGCCAGGCCGCGGGCGCGGCGGCGGGCGGCGAGGGCGTCGAGGGCGGCGTTGCCCGCCGCGTAGCCGGACTGGCCGGCGGCGCCCCAGATACCGGAGATCGAGGAGAACAGGACGAAGGCGTCCAGGTCAGTGTCGCCGAGCACGTCGTCCAGGACGCGGGCGCCGGCCGTCTTCCCGGCCATGACGGCGTGGAAGTCCGCGGGCGCGGTCTCCAGCAAGGGCGCCTCGGCGCCCACTCCGGCGGCGTGGAAGACGGCCCGGACCGGCTCGCCCGCCTCCTGGGCCTCCGCGACCAGCGCGGCCATCGCGGCGCGGTCGGTGACATCGGCGGCGATGATCCGTGTGGGCGTGCCGGTGGCGGTCAGCTCGGCGAGCAGTTCGTCGGCGCCCGGGGCGTCGGGGCCGCGCCGGGAGAGCAGGACGAGCGAGCAGCCGCCGAGTCCGGCCAGCCAGCGGGCAACGTGGCCGCCGAGCGAGCCGGTTCCGCCGGTGATCAGGACGGTGCCGGACGGCGTCCAGTCGAGGGCCGGTTCCTCCGCGGGCCGGGCGGTGACGAGACGGCGTACGGACACGCCGTCCGGGCGGACGCGGAACTGGTCCTCGTCCGTCGCGGCGGTGAGCAGGCCCGCGAGATGCCCGGCCGTCTCCCCGGCGGCGTCGGCGGCGTCGGGCAGGTCGATCAACCCGCCCCAGCGGTCGGGAAGTTCGAGGGCGGCGACCCGGCCCAGGCCCCATACCGCGGCGGCGTCCGGGTCCTCGTCGGCCCGGCGGGTGACACACCACGTCCGCGCGTGCTCCCCGGCGTCGGCGAGCGCCTGGAGGGCGAGCAGCAATTCCTCCGGGCAGGCGGCCAGGCACAGCACACCGGCGAATCCGGCTCCGCTGCCACGTGCCTCCGCCAGCTCCCCGGCGAGGGCCGCGCGGCCGGCGGCGGTGTCGAGACCGGCGGTCACGGCGTCCTCGAACAGGCCGGTGGCCCAGGCGGTGTCGGCGCCCGGCGCGGCCAGCACCAGCCAGGTGCCGGGCACCGTACCGGCCGGCGCGGCGTCCGGGAACGGGCGCCAGGCCACTTCGTGGCGCAGGCGGTCGAGGTGCGCGGCGGTGTCCGCGCGCAGCCGCCCGGCGTCCGTGGCCCGCAGCACCAGCCGCTCGGTGGCGACGACCGGCTCCCCGGCCGGGGTGGCCGCCTCGAACCGTACGGCCTCGTCGCTGACCCGCAGCCGTACGCGCAGCTCGGTCGTACCGGACGCGCCCACGGTGGTACGGGCGAAGGAGAACGGCAGCCGTACCGCCTCGCGGTAGGCGCCGTCGGTCAGCGGCAGGGTGTGCAGCGCGGCGTCGAGCAGCGCGGGGTGGATGCCGAACCGCGCGTCCCCGTGCCCCTCGGACAGTGCGACCTCGGCGTACACCTCGTCCCCGGCCCGCCACACGGCCCGCAGGCCGCGGAAGGCGGGCCCGTACGCGTACCCGCGGTCGGCCAGTTCCTCGTACACTCCCCCGACCGGGACCGGCACGGCGCCGGCCGGCGGCCACTGACCGGCGGCCCATGCGGCGGTGACGGCCGCCGTCGCCGCCGGTACGGCGAGGGTGCCGGCGGCGTGCTCCTGCCACTGCCCGTCGGCGTCCCGCGCGCGGATCACGAATTCGCGCGCCGCGTCGCCCGGCGGGGCCACCCACACCTGAACGTCGGTGCCGGTGTCCGGCAGGACGAGCGGCGCCTGGAGCACCAGGTCGGCGATCTCACCGGCACCGGCCTGCCGGGCGGCCCGGGCGGCCAGTTCGAGGAAGCCGGTGCCGGGGAACAGCACGGTGCCGTACACGGCGTGGTCGGCGAGCCACGGGTCGGTGGACGGGGACAGCCTGCCGGTGAGCAGCAGCCCGCCGGCCGCCGGCAGTTCGACGGCGCCGGTCAGCACGGGGTGGTCCACCACGTCGGCGCCCGCGCCGGCCGCCGGCTGCGCGGTGAGCCAGTAGCTCTGGTGCTGGAAAGCGTAGGTGGGCAGCTCCACCCGGCGGCCCTCGGGCAGTACGGTTCGCCAGTCCACCGTCGCGCCGTGCGCGAACGCCTGGCCCAGCGCGGCCAGGACGGTACGCGGCTCGGAGTGGGCGCGGCGCACGGCGGCCACCACCGGGCGACTGTCGTCCACGACGGGGGTGAGCGCCGCGTCCGGGCCCAGCTCCACGAGGAGGTCCGCCTCGGTCATGCGCGTGACGGCGTCCGCGAAGCGCACCGCGTGGCGGGCGTGGTCCAGCCAGTACGCGGACGTGGAGAACGCGTGCCGGGAGTCGGCGGACGGGCTGACCGGCACGGTCGGCTCGTGGAAGGTCAACCCCTCCAGGACCGTACGGAACTCGACCAGCATCGGCTCCATCAGCGGCGAATGGAACGCGTGGCTGACCCGCAGTCGTATGGTGCGGCGTTCCTGCTCCCGCCAGTACGCCTCCAGACGCGCCACCTCGGCCTCGGCGCCGGAGACCACGACCGCCCGCGGCCCGTTGACGGCCGCGACGGCGAGGTCGGCGGCGCCGTTGAGCGAGGCCACCACTTCCTCCTCCGAAGCGGCGACGGCCAGCATGGCCCCACCTTCCGGCAGCGTCTGCATCAACGCCCCGCGCGATACGGCCAGTTGGGCAGCATCCTCCAGCGACAGCACACCCGCCACCACAGCGGCGGCGATCTCACCGACCGAATGGCCCGCCACCGTGGCGAAGGTGACACCCCAGGACTGCCACAGCCTGGCCAACGCCACCTCAAAGGCGAACAACGCCGGCTGGGCGAACTCCGTCCGCTCCAACGTCTCCGCCGGACCCTCCCACATCACCGCACGCAGCGAACGGCCCAACAGCGGATCAACGTGCCCGCACACCTCATCCAACGCCTCCGCGAACACCGGAAAGGCGTCGGCCAGTTCACAGCCCATGCCAACCCGCTGAGCACCCTGGCCGGAGAACAGCACCCCGACACGGCCCGCACCAGCCGCCGTACTGCCGGAGACCTCCCCCAGCCCCGCCAGCACCTCGTCCCGGCCAGCACCCACCACCACCGCACGGTGATCGAACACCGACCGCGACGCCACCAACGACCACGCCACATCCCCCAACGCCAGCTCCGGACGCGCCGCCACGAACTCTCCCAGCACCGCCGCCTGATCCCGCACCGCCGCAACCGACTTACCCGAAACCACCAACGCCACCGGACCGTCCGCAGCTGTGGCAGCGGCGGGCTCCTCGTCGGCCGGCTCCGCCTCGTACTCCTCCAGCACCAGGTGTGCGTTGGTGCCGCTCATGCCGAACGAGGACACCGCGGCCCGGCGGGGGTGGCCGGCGCGTTCCCAGGGGCGGGCGTCGGCCAGCAGTTCCACCGTGCCGGCCGACCAGTCCACCTCGGTCGTCGGGCGGTCCGCGTAGAGGCTCTTCGGCATCACGCCATGCCGCATCGCCTCCACCATCTTGATCACGCCGGCGACCCCCGCGGCGGCCTGCGTGTGTCCGATGTTGGACTTCAGCGAGCCCAAGTACAGCGGCCGTCCGGCCTGCCGGGCGGTGCCGTAGGTGGCGATCAGCGCCTGGGCCTCGATCGGGTCGCCGAGGCGCGTGCCCGTACCGTGCGCCTCGATCAGGTCCATCTCGTCGGCGGCGACCCGGGCGTGGGTCAGCGCCGCCTCGATGACGCGCTGCTGCGAGGGGCCGTTGGGCGCGGTCATGCCGTTCGAGGCGCCGTCCTGGTTGACGGCGGAACCGCGGATGACGGCCAGCACGTCGTGGCCGTGGCGCAGCGCGTCCGAGAGGCGCTCCACGACCAGGACGCCGACGCCCTCGGACCAGCTCGTGCCGTCGCCGTCCTCGGCGAAGGAGCGGCAGCGCCCGTCGGTGGACAGCACGCGCTGGCGGCTGTATTCAACGAAGAAGGTGGGGGTGGACATGATGGCCACGCCACCGGCCAGCGCCATGTCGCATTCGCCGTTGCGCAGGGCCTGCGCGGCCAGGTGCAGCGCGACGAGCGAGGACGAGCAGGCCGTGTCGACGGTGACCGCCGGCCCCTCCAGGCCGAACAGGTAGGAGACGCGGCCCGCGGCGACGCTGCCCGCACTGCCGCTGACCAGGTAGCCCTCGAACCCGTCGGGGGCCTGCGGGAACCGGCCGCCGTAGTCGTGGTGCATCACGCCGGTGAAGACACCGGTGCGGCTGCCGCGCACCGTGGCCGGGTCGATACCGGCCCGTTCCAGCGCCTCCCACGAGGTCTCCAGCAGCATCCGCTGCTGGGGGTCCATGGAGAGGGCCTCGCGGGGGCTGAGGCCGAAGAAGTCGGCGTCGAACCGTTCGATGCCGGTCAGGAAGCCGCCTTCGCGGGTGTAGGACTTGCCTGCGGCGTCGGGGTCCGGGTCGTACAGCCCGGCGAGGTCCCAGCCGCGGTCGGTGGGGAACCCGCTGATCTCGTCGCGGCCTTCGGCGACCAGGCGCCACAGGTCCTCGGGGGTGCGCACGCCGCCGGGGTAGCGGCAGCCCATGCCGACGATGGCGATGGGTTCGCTGTGCTTCGACTCGACGTCACGCAGGCGCGTCCGGGTCTTCTGCAGATCCGTCGTCACCTTGCGCAGGTACTCGACGAGCTGCTGTTCGTCTGCCATGTTCTGTGCACCTATCGGCGTGGGTCGGGAGTCAGGGGTTTCCGAGCTCGGAGTCGATGAACCGCATCAGTTCGTCGGCGCTGGCGTTCTCCAGGCCGGTCGTGGCGGTGACGGGCCTGGCGTCCAGTTCGGCGAGCCGTTCCAGCAACGAGCCGAGTCGGGTGGCCAGTTCGGCGCGGGTGGCCGCGTCGGTGAGCGCCGAGAGGGCCTTGGCCTCGACGCGTTCGAGGTCCGCCAGCACCGGACCGTCACCGGAGGCGCCGGGGGCCTCGTCGTCGAGTACCAGTTGGGTGAGCAGGTACCGCGCCAGCGCGTGCGGTGTCGGGTGGTCGAAGACCAGCGTCGCGGGCAGCCGGACCCCGCCGGCCCCGGCGAGCCGGTTGCGCAGCTCCACCGACATCAGCGAGTCGAAACCGAAGTCCTTCAGGGCGCGGTCGGCGTCGATGCGGCCGGGGTCGGACTGGCCGACGACCGCCGCCACATGGCCGCGGACCACGTCGAGCAGGACGGCTTCGCGTTCGGCCGCCGGCAGTGCGGAGAGCCGCTGGGTCAGCGAGGCCCCGCCCTTCGGGGCGGCCTCCTGCCGGGGTGCCGGCGCGAACCGGGACAGCAGGGGGCTCGGCCGGGACGCGGTGAAGGCGGGCAGGAACCGCGCCCAGTCCACTTCGGCGACGACCGCGTCCGAGCCGGTGGCGACGGTCTGTTCCAGGGCCTGGAGCGCGCCGGGCACGGACAGCGGTGTCAGGCCACGACGGCGCAACTCGCGTTCGATCTCCGGCTCGACCATGCCGCCGCCCGACCAGGGGCCCCAGGCGACGGCCGTGGCGGGCCTCCCCTGGGCCCTGCGGCGCCGGGCCAGGGCGTCCAGGCAGGCGTTCCCGGCGGCGTATCCGGCCTGCCCGGCGGCGCCCCAGGTCCCGGAGACCGAGGAGTACAGGACGAAGTCCTCCAGGTCGGGGAGGAGCTCGTCGAGCACCAGGGCGCCGCGCACCTTGGCCGCCATCTCGTCGCGCAGCGCCTCGGCGGTGGTGTCGGCGAGGGGCACATCCCGTACGACGCCGGCGGTGTGCACCACGGTGCGTACGGGGGCGCCCGCGGCGTCCAGGGAGGAGACCAGCTCGGCCATGGCGACGCGGTCGGTGATGTCGGCGGCGACGGCGGTGGCGTGCGCGCCGGCCGCGGTGAGGTCCGCCAGCAGCCCGTCCGCTCCGGGGGCGTCGGTGCCCCGGCGGGACAGCAGCACCAGGCGGATGTCCGGCTGGGCGGCGAGCCGCCGGGCGAGGTGTCCGCCCAGGGCTCCGGTGCCGCCGGTGATCAGTACGGTGCCCTTCGGGGTCCACGGGGTCGCGGGGGCCGCCGGGGCGGGGACGATCCGCCGGGCCCACCGGCCGCCGCGCCGGACGGCGAGCTGGTCCTCGGCGCCGTCACCGGTCAGGACGGTGACCAGGGCCCGCCGGGTGGCGTCGTCGGCCCGCGCGGGCAGGTCGACGAGTCCGGCCCACCGCTGCGGGAGTTCCAGTGCGGCGACGCGACCCATACCCCAGACGCCGCCGGCCTCCACGTCGGGCTCCGGGTCGTCGGTGCCGGTCGCGACGGCTCCGGTGGTGACGCACCATACGGGCGCGTCGGTGCCGTGGAGGGTGTGCAAGGCGTTCAGCAGGGTTTCCACGCGGCCCGCCGAGACCAGGACACCGTCCGGGACGGTCGTACCGTCCCAGGTGGCGGCGGTGACGGTGGCCGTGAACACCGGGGCGAGGTCGGGCCGGGCGTCGCCCAGCAGGAGCCAGGTGCCGGGCACCCGGGCGGGCCCGTCGCCGGCGTCGGCCAGGTGCTCCCAGGTCTCGATGAACCGGGCGGCCTTGCCCTCGGCGCCCGCGGCCTCCAGTTGGGCCCGGTCCACCGGGCGCAGGATCAGGGTGTCCACGGCGATGACCGGCGCCCCGGTGGAGTCGGTGGCGAGCACGGTGACCGCGTCGCCCTCGACCCGCAGGAGCACCCGCAGCTGCCGGGCGTCGGCGGACAGCAGGGACACCCCGTTGAAGGAGAACGGCAGCCGCACCTCGTCCGCCTCGTAGGAGCGGCCCGTCAGCGGCAGGGCGTGCAGCGCGGCGTCGAGCAGCGCCGGGTGGAGCCCGAAACCGGTGGGCTGCCCCTCGGGCAGCACGATCTCGGCGAACAGGTCCGCGCCGCGCTCCCACACCCCGGTGACGCCCCGGAAGGCCGGCCCGTACTCGTAGCCGCGTACCGCGAGGTCCGGGTAGAGCCTGTCCACGGGCACCGCCACCGCACCGGCCGGCGGCCAGACCGTCCCGGTCCAGTCCGGGGTGAAGCCCGTACCGGCGGCCGTCGCGGTGCCCGTGGTCGCTACGGAACCGGTGGCGTGCAGGGTCCACTCGCCGCTGCCCGCGCGGGAGCGGATGTGCAGCTCCCGTTCGGGACCGTCGCCCGGCGCGACCCACACCTGCACGTCCCGCGGCTTGCCGCCGGGGAACACCATCGGCGCGCGCAGCACCAGTTCGCCCACCTCGTCGGCGCCGACCGACCGCGCGGCCTCCATCGCCAGCTCGACGAAGCCGGTACCGGGCAGCAGGACGGTGCCCATCACACTGTGGTCGGGCAGCCAGGCGTCGCTCCCCGGCGTCAGCCGCCCGGAGAGCACCACCCCGCCCGAGCCGGGCAGTTCGGTCCGTACGGTCAGCATCGGGTGCGGCTGCGGGTCCCCGCCGGCGGGCGTCCGCTCCGCGGCAGGCGGAGCCAGCCAGTACGTCTGGTGCTGGAAGGCGTAGGTGGGCAGCTCCACCCGGCGGCCCTCGGGCAGTACGGCCCGCCAGTCCACCGCCGCGCCGTGGGCCCACGCCTGGCCCAGCGCCGCCAGGGCGGTCTTGGACTCGGGCTGCTTACGGCGTACGGAAGCCAGGACCGGACGGTTGTCGTCCACGACGGGGGTGAGCGCCGCGTCCGGGCCCAGCTCCACGAGGACATCCGCCTCGGCCATGCGGGCCACGGCGTCCGCGAAACGCACCGCATGGCGGGCGTGGTCCAGCCAGTACGCGGGAGACGCGAACGGGCGCTCGGAGTCGGCGGACGGGCTGACCGTCACCGTCGGCTCGTGGAAGGTGAGGCCCTCCAGAACCGTCCGGAACTCGGCCAGCATCGGTTCCATCAGCGGAGAGTGGAACGCGTGACTGACCCGCAGACGCGTCGTACGGCGGCCCTGTTCCCGCCAGAACGCCTCCAGGCGTTCCACTTCTGCCCCGGCACCCGAGACCACCACCGCCTGCGGGCCGTTGACCGCCGCGACGGCGATGTCGGCGGCGCCGTTGAGCGAGGCCACCACTTCCTCCTCCGAAGCGCCGACGGCCAGCATGGCCCCACCTTCCGGCAGCGCCTGCATCAACGCCCCGCGCGATACGGCCAGTTGGGCAGCATCCTCCAGCGACAGCACACCCGCCACCACAGCCGCAGCGATCTCACCAACCGAATGGCCCGCCACCGTGGCGAACGACACTCCCCACGACTGCCACAGCCTGGCCAACGCCACCTCAAAGGCGAACAACGCCGGCTGAGCGAACTCCGTCCGCTCCAACGTCTCCGCCGGACCCTCCCACATCACCGCACGCAGCGACCGCCCCAACAGCGGATCAACGCACGAGCACACCTCACCCAACGCCTCCGCGAACACCGGGAAAGCACCCGCCAGTTCACGCCCCATACCAACCCGCTGAGCACCCTGGCCGGAGAACAACACCCCGACACGGCCCGCACCAGCCGCCGTACTGCCGGAGACCTCCCCCAGCCCCGCCAGCACCTCGTCCCGGCCAGCACCCACCACCACCGCACGGTGATCGAACACCGACCGCGACGCCACCAACGACCACGCCACATCCCCCAACGCCAGCTCCGAACGCGCCGCCACGAACTCCCCCAGCACCACCGCCTGAGCCCGCACCGCCGCAACCGACTTACCCGAAACCACCAACGCCACCGGACCGCCCTCAGCTGGGGCAGCGACGGGCTCCTCGTCGGCCGGCTCCCCCGCGTACTCCTCCAGCACCACATGCGCATTCGTTCCGCTGATGCCGAACGAGGACACCGCCGCCCGGCGCGGACGCCCCTCAGGCTCCCAAGGACGCGCCTCGGCCAGCAGCTCCACCGCACCCGACGACCAGTCCACCTCACCGGTCGGACGGTCCGCGTACAGACTCTTCGGCATCACCCCGTGCCGCATCGCCTCCACCATCTTGATCACACCCGCCACACCCGCGGCGGCCTGCGCGTGACCGATGTTGGACTTCAGCGAACCGAGGTACAGCGGCTGTCCAGCCGGACGGCCGCCGCCGTAGGTGGCGATCAGGGCCTGCGCCTCGATGGGATCGCCGAGCCGGGTGCCCGTACCGTGCGCCTCGACCACGTCCACATCGCCGGGCTCCAGGCCGCCGCTGGTCAGAGCTTCGCGAATCACGCGCTGCTGCGAGGGGCCGTTGGGCGCGGTCAGGCCGTTGGAGGCGCCGTCCTGGTTGACGGCCGAACCCCGCACCACCGCCAGCACCTGGTGGCCCAGGCGGCGGGCGTCCGACAGACGCTCCACCACCAGGACACCCACGCCCTCGGACCAGCCCGTACCGTCCGCGTCGTCCGAGAAGGACTTGCAGCGGCCGTCCCGGGCGAGCCCGCCCTGCCGGCTGAACTCCACGAACATGCCCGGCGACGCCATGACGGTCGCGCCGCCCACCAGGGCCAGGTCGGTCTCGCCCTGGCGCAGCGACTGGCAGGCCAGGTGCAGCGCCACCAGCGACGACGAGCACGCCGTGTCCACCGTCACCGCCGGCCCCTCCAGGCCGAGGAAATAGGCCAGCCGGCCGGAAAGGACGCTGGAGGTGGTGCCGGTCAGCAGGTGTCCGTCGGCCCCCGGGGCGGACTGGTGGAGCCGGGGCCCGTACTCCTGGGCCACCGCGCCGGTGAACACGCCGGTGCGGCTGCCGCGTACCGTCGCCGGGTCGATACCGGCCCGTTCCATCGCCTCCCACGTGGTCTCCAGCAACAGTCGCTGCTGGGGGTCCATCGCCAGCGCCTCGCGCGGCGAGATCCCGAAGAACTCGGCGTCGAAGGCGCCCGCGGCGTCGAGGAAGCCGCCTTCGGCGGCGTCGGAGGCGGACGCGCCGCCGGGCTCGGTGAGGGCGTCCAGGTCCCAGCCGCGGTCGGCGGGGAAGGCGGAGACCGCGTCGCGGCCGTCGCGTACCAGGTCCCAGAGCTGTTCGGGGGAGCCGACGCCGCCGGGGAACCGGCAGCCCATGCCGACGATCACCAGCGGGTCGCCGTCCCGGTCCCCGGCCGTGGGGGCCGGGCCGGTGGCCGGAGCGGTGCTGCCCGTGCTCGTACCGCCCAGCAGTTCCTCCAGGCGGCCGGCGAGCGCCGCCGGGGTGGGGTGGTCGAAGACCAGGGTGGACGGGAGGGTGAGCCCGGTGGCGACGGCGAGGCGCTGCCGCAGTTCCAGGGATGTCATCGAGTCGAACCCGGCGTCCCTGAAGGCCCGGTCCCGGTCGATCGCTGCCGGGTCGCGGTGTCCTTGGACGGCCGCGGCGTGGTCGATGACGAGCCGGAGCAGGTCCGTGGTGCCGGGCGTGGGGGTGGCGGCGCCCGTCGGAGCGGGGCGACCGCCGTGGTCGCGGGGTACCGGCGCCGGGCGGGCGAAGCCGCGCATGGCGCTCGGTATGGAGTCCTGCCGTCGTAGCGCCGCGGCTTCCAGGGCGAAGGGCGCGACGCCGGGGAGGCCCTGTCCGGCGGCCCGGTCGAACAGGGCGAGTCCGTGCTCGGTGCTCAGCGGGGCGATGCCGCGGCGGGCCCAGCGGTCGACGGCCTGCTGTCCGAGTCCGGCCGTGATGCCGGTGGGCTGGGCCCACAGGCCCCAGGCCAGGGAGGTGGCGGGCCGTCCCGCGCGGTGGCGGTCGCGGGCCAGGGCGTCGAGGAAGCCGTTGGCCGCGCCGTATCCGGCCTGGCCGGGCACGCCGAGGACCGAGGAGACGGAGGAGAACAGCACGAACCGGGCGAGGTCCAGGTCCCGGGTCAGCGCGTCGAGGTGGACGGCTGCGTCGGCCTTGGGGGCGAGGACGGCGTCGAGCTGACCGGGGGTGAGGGTGTCCAGGAGCGCGTCGTCGACGACGCCGGCGGCGTGCACGACGGCGGTGAGCGGATGCTCGGCGGGTATCCGGTCCAGTGCCGCGCTCAGTTCCTCACGCTCCGTCACGTCGCAGGCGGTGATGCGGACGTCGGCGCCGAGGGCTTCCAGCCGGGACCGTACGGCGGCGGCCTCCGGGGCGTCGGGTCCGCGGCGGCTGAGCAGCAGCAGGTGCCGGACGCCGTGGGCGGTCACCAGGTGCGCGGCGGTCTCCGCGCCGAGTCCGCCGGTGCCGCCGGTGATCAGGGCGGTGCCCTCCGGGTCCAGCGGCGCGGGCACGGTCAGGACGACCTTGCCGACGTGCCGGGCCTGTTCGACGTACTGGAAGGCTTCGGGGGCGCGGCGTACGTCCCAGCAGGTGAGGGGCGGCAGCCGCAGCGCGCCGGCCTCGAACAGCTCCGTCAGGCGGGTGTTCATGCCGGCGATCAGGTCCGGCTCGACCTCGTAGAGGTCAAAGGGCAGGTACGCCACGTCCGGGTGCGCGTCGCGGACGTCCTCCGGGCGGCGCAGGTCGGCCTTGCCCATCTCGACGAACCGGCCGCCGGGGCGGACCAGGCCGAGCGAGGCGTCCACGAACTCGCGGGCCAGCGAGTTCAGGACGACGTCGACCGGCCCGAACCGGTCGGCGAAGTCCAGGTCGCGGGAGGAGGCGAGGTGGTCGTCGTCCAGTCCGGCTGCGCGCAGCGCGTCCCACTTGGCGGGGGACGCGGTGGCGTACACCTCCGCGCCGAGGTGCCGGGCGATCTGTACGGCGGCCATGCCCACGCCGCCCGCGGCGGAGTGGATCAGGACGGTCTCCCCCGCCCGCAGGCCGGCGAGTTCCACCAGCCCGTAGTAGGCGGTGAGGAAGGTGATGGGGACGGAGGCGGCCTCGGCGAAGGTCCAGCCGGCCGGTATCCGGGTGATCCTGCGCCGGTCGGCCACCGCGACCGGGGCGAAACCACCGGTGAGCATCCCGGCGACCCGGTCGCCGACGCGCAGGTCGGTCACCGCGTCGCCCGTTTCGAGGACGACGCCCGCCGCTTCGCTGCCCAGCGCGGCCTCGCCCGGGTAGGCGCCGAGCCGGATCAGGACGTCGCGGAAGTTGAGCCCGGCGGCGCGAACGCCGATGCGTACCTCGTGGGCGCCGAGGTGCCGTCCGGCGGAGGTGTCCGGTACGAGAGCCAGTTCCCGGGAGCGGGTGTCAGCCAGGTCCAGGCGCCAGGGCCCGTCGGGAGCGGCCAACGCGCCCTCGGCGCGCGCCAGTCGGGGCACGGTCACGGCGCCGTTACGGACGATCAGGTGGGGTTCGTCGCGGAACAGACCCAGCGCGCGGGGCAGGACCGCTTCGGAGGCCGCGGTGCCGTCGGTGTCGAGCAGGCCGAAGCGGTCGGGGTGTTCGGCGTACGCGGCGCGCAGGAACCCGCCGAGCGCGGCGCCCACCGGGTCGTCCTGCGAGGCGCACACCACGAGCCGGGACGTGTGCGGGCCGGAGAGCCACTGCCACACGGTCTCCAGCAGCGACCGCACCGCCGTGCGGGTGTCCGCGGCCGGGTCACCGGCCCCGGTGCCCGCCGTACCGGCCGGGGAGCCGGTCCGCAGCACGACGACCGGCGGCACGGGGCCGTCGCCCAGGCCGGCGAGCGTGTCGACGGCGGTCCAGTCGGTCGTCTCGGCCGACGGCACGACCGGGTGCGACCGTACGACGAAGAGCGCGTCGTCGGCGGGCCGGTCCGCCGCGCGCAGGGTCAGGGCGTCCACGGACAGAACGGGCCCGCCCGCCGGGGAGGCCGCGTCGAGGCGGACCGTGTCCCCGTCGCCCTTGAGGCGCACCCGCAGCGCCGTCTGCGGGCCGGAGTCGTACCAAGTGACGCCGGTGAAGGAGAAGGGCACCCGCACTCCCCCGGTTCCGCCGGTCACCAGCAGGGCGTGCAGGGCCGCGTCCAGGAGCGCGGGGTGCAGGCCGTAGCCGTCGGCGTGCGGGCCTTCGGGCAGCGCGACCTCGGCGAAGACCTCGTCCCCGGCCCGCCACACGGCCCGCAGGCCGCGGAACGCCGACCCGTACGCGTATCCCCGCGCGGCCAGCTCCTCGTACACGCCGTCGAGGGCGATCGGTTCGGCGCCGGCGGGCAGCCGGTCCCAACCCGCCCAGCCGGTTCCGGTGTCCTGCGCCTCAAGGGTGCCGGACACGTGCGTGACCCATGCGCCGTCGGCGCCGCGAGCCCGGACGAACAGCTCACGCGGAGCGTCCGTGCCATCGTCCGGCGCGACCCACACCTGGACGTCGATGCCCTCGGCGGGTACGACCAGCGGAGTGCGGACGACCAGCTCGCCCAGCCGCCGCGCGCCGCAGTGCCGCACGGCCTCCGCGGCGAGTTCGACGAAGCCGGTGCCGGGGAAGAGGGTGGCGCCCGCGACGACGTGGTCGGCCAGCCAGCGCTCGGTGCGCGGTGCCAGCCTGCCGGACAGCGCCACCCCGCCGGAACCGGGCAGCTCCACCATGCCGGAGAGCAGCGGATGGGCCAACCCGTCCACGCCGGACCCGCCGACGGCCACCGAGCTCTGCCAGTACGACTCCCGCTGGAAGGCGTAGGTGGGCAGGTCCACCCGGCGGCCCTCGGGCAGGACGGCCCGCCAGTCCACCGCCGCGCCGTGGGCCCACGCCTGGCCCAGCGCCGCCAAGGCGGCCTTGGACTCGGGCTGCTTACGGCGTACGGAAGCCAGGACCGGACGGTTGTCGTCCACGACGGGAGTGAGCGCCGCGTCCGGGCCCAGCTCCACGAGGACATCCGCCTCGGCCATGCGGGCCACGGCGTCCGCGAAACGCACCGCATGGCGGGCGTGGTCCAGCCAGTACGCGGGAGACGCGAACGGGCGCTCGGAGTCGGCGGACGGGCTGACCGTCACCGTCGGCTCGTGGAAGGTCAAGCCCTCCAGAACCGTCCGGAACTCGGCCAGCATCGGTTCCATCAGCGGAGAGTGAAACGCGTGACTGACCCGCAGACGCGTCGTACGGCGGCCCTGTTCCCGCCAGAACGCCCCCAGGCGTTCCACTTCGGCCCCGGCACCCGAGACCACCACCGCCTGGGGTCCGTTGACCGCCGCGACGGACACATCGGAAGCGCCCGCGATCACCGGAGCGATCTCGTCCTCGGACGCGGCGACGGCCAGCATCGCCCCGCCCTCCGGCAACGCCTGCATCAACCGGCCACGAGTCACGGCCAGTCGCGCCGCGTCCTCCAGCGACAGCACACCCGCCACCACAGCCGCAGCGATCTCACCAACCGAATGGCCCGCCACCGTGGCGAACGACACTCCCCACGACTGCCACAGCCTGGCCAACGCCACCTCAAAGGCGAACAACGCCGGCTGAGCGAACTCCGTCCGCTCCAACGTCTCCGCCGGACCCTCCCACATCACCGCACGCAGCGACCGCCCCAACAGCGAATCAACGCACGAGCACACCTCACCCAACGCCTCCGCGAACACCGGGAAAGCACCCGCCAGTTCACGCCCCATACCAACCCGCTGAGCACCCTGGCCGGAGAACAACACCCCGACACGGCCCGCACCAGCCGCCGTACTGCCGGAGACCTCCCCCAGCCCCGCCAGCACCTCGTCCCGGCCAGCACCCACCACCACCGCACGGTGATCGAACACCGACCGCGACGCCACCAACGACCACGCCACATCACCCAACGCCAGCTCCGAACGCGCCGCCACGAACTCCCCCAGCACCACCGCCTGAGCCCGCACCGCCGCAACCGACTTACCCGAAACCACCAACGCCACCGGACCGCCCTCAGCTGGGGCAGCGACGGGCTCCTCGTCGGCCGGCTCCCCCGCGTACTCCTCCAGCACCACATGCGCATTCGTTCCGCTGATGCCGAACGAGGACACCGCCGCCCGGCGCGGACGCCCCTCAGGCTCCCAAGGACGCGCCTCGGCCAGCAGCTCCACCGCACCCAGCGACCAGTCCACCTCACCGGTCGGACGGTCCGCGTACAGACTCTTCGGCATCACCCCGTGCCGCATCGCCTCCACCATCTTGATCACACCCGCCACACCCGCGGCGGCCTGCGCGTGACCGATGTTGGACTTCAGCGAACCGAGGTACAGCGGCTGTCCAGCCGGACGGCCGCCGCCGTAGGTGGCGATCAGCGCCTGGGCCTCGATCGGGTCGCCGAGGCGCGTGCCGGTACCGTGCGCCTCCACCACGTCCACCTCACCGGGCCGCACACCGGCGTGGGCCAGCGCTTCGCGGATCACGCGCTGCTGGGACGGGCCGTTGGGCGCGGTCAGCCCGTTGGAGGCACCGTCCTGGTTGACGGCCGAACCCCGCACCACCGCCAGCACCTCGTGACCCAGGCGGCGGGCGTCCGACAGACGCTCCACCACCAGGACACCCACGCCCTCGGCCATGCCGAAGCCGTCGGCGTCGGCGGAGAACGGCTTGGAGCGGCCGTCCGGGGACAGCGCCCGCTGCCGGCTGAACTCGATGAACATGCCCGGTTCGGCCATGACGGTGGCGCCGCCGGTGAAGGCCAGGTCACATTCGCCCTGGCGCAGCGACTGGCAGGCCAGGTGCAGCGCCACCAGCGACGACGAGCACGCCGTGTCCACCGTCACCGCCGGCCCCTCCAGGCCCAGGGCGTAGGACAGCCGGCCGGAGACGACGCTGGAGGCCGTGCCGGTCAGCACGTGGCCCTCCAGGTCGGGCCGGGCCTGGTGCAGCGGCCTGCCGTACGGCAGGTTCATGACCCCGGTGAACACGCCGGTGCGGCTGCCGCGTACGGCGGTGGCGTCGATGCCGGCGCGTTCCAGCGCCTCCCACGAGGTCTCCAGCAACATCCGTTGCTGGGGGTCCATCGCCAGCGCCTCGCGCGGCGAGATCCCGAAGAAGCCCGCGTCGAAGCGGTCCACGTCCGCCAGCAGCGCGGCCTCGCGCTGGTAGAAGGTGCCGGGACGGTCGGCGTCGGTGTGCTGGAGGGCGGCGAGGTCCCAGCCGCGGTCCGCGGGGAACTCCGTGACCGCGTCGCGGCCGTCGCGTACCAGCTCCCAGAGCTGCTCGGGGGAGGTGACGCCTCCGGGGAACCGGCAGGCCATGCCGACGATGGCGATCGGCTCGTCGGGGTCGGCCGGTACGGCGGGGGTGACGGCGGTGCGAGGATCGGTGGCGTCCGTGGTGTCGCCGAAGAGGAGCCGCAGCACCTCCAGGGCCAGGACGCGCGGGGTGGGGTGGTCGAACACGGAGGTGGCGGGCAGCCGCAGGCCCGTCGCGTCGTTGAGGCGGTTGCGCAGGGTGAGGGCGCCGAGGGAGTCCAGGCCCAGCGACCTGAAGTCGCGGTCCGCAACGGCGGGTTCGCCGTCGGGGGCGGCCAGCTCCCGGGTGATGAGGGTGGTGACGCGGGCCAGCCGCTGGGCTTCCGGCAGCGGGCGCAGTTCCTCGCGCAGGCCGGTGTCCCCGGTCTCCGCGGTGGCGGTGTCCCGGTCGTCGGTGTCCGCGACGTCCAACGGGTAGGCGGGCAGCGGCACGCGGTGGGCGCCGTCGAACACCCGGTTCCAGTCGGGGGTGACGCCGTGCAGGTGGGCGTGGGTGAGGGAGCGCACGACGCGGCCGTATCCGGCGGCGTCCCGGCGCATCGTGTCCAGCACGGCCGCGTCGTGCCCGTGCCGGGCGGCGGTGTCCTCGATCGCCATGGCGAGCACCGGGTGGGGGCTCATCTCGACGAACACCCGGTGGCCGTGGTTCAGGGCGGCCTCGGTGGCGCCCTGGAAGTCGGCGGTCCGGCGCAGGCTGCGGTACCAGTACGCGGCGTCGAGGTCCGCGGTGTCCACGCGGCCGGCGGTGGCGGAGGCGAACATCGGGACGGTGGCGGGGCGCGGCCGGATCGGTGCCAGTTCCCGCAGCAGGTAGGCGCGGATCTGTTCGATCTGCGGTGAGTGCGCGGCGATGCCGATGGGCAGGAGCCTGGCCCGGACGTCCGTGTCCTCCAGGCGCCGCACCAGGGCGGCGGCTTCCTCGGGGGCGCCCGCGACGACCGTGGCGCGCGGCCCGTTGACGACCGCGACCTCCAGGGAGAGTCCGCAGGCGTCGATGAGGTCCCGTGTCTCGGCCACGGACAGGTTCACCGCGACCATCTCGCCCTGGCCCTGGATCAGCGCCTGCGCCTTGCTGAAGGCGGCGGCCAGCCGGGCGCCGTCCGACAGGGACAGTCCGCCGGCCACGGTCGCCGCGGCGATCTCGCCCATGCTCACCCCGGCCACCGCCGCCGGCGCCACCCCGTGCGCGCGCCACAGTTCGGCCAGTGCGACCGTGACCGCGAACAACGCGGGCTGGGCGACGTCGATGCGCTCGAGGGGGACGCCGCCGCAGAGCGCGTCGTCCAGGGTGAAGTCCAGGAACGGGGCGAGCGCCCGGCCGCATTCGGCGAGCTTGGCGCGGAACAGCGGGGAGGTGTCGGCGAGTTCGCGGGCCATGCCGAGCCACTGGCCGCCCTGGCCGGGGAAGACGAACACGGCGGACGGGCCGGTGGCGCCGGTGCCGCGCGACACGGCGTCGTGGGAGCGCCCGGCCGCCAGGTCGCGCAGGGCGGCGACGGCGGTGGGGCGGTCGGTGGCGTGCACGGCGGCGCGGTGTTCCCAGACCGTGCGGGCGGTCGCCAGGGTGAAGGCGGCGTCGGTCAGGGAGGTTTCCGGCCGGGCGTCGAGGTGGCCGGCGAGGGCGTCGGCCTGTGCCCGCAGGGCGGTCTCGCTGCGGGCGGACAGCAGCAGCGGTGCCGCGAACGGCGCCTCCGGGGACGGGGTCGCGGTGTGCGGGCGCGGCGCCAGCCCCTGGAGCTGGGCGGTCCGCTTGGCGGCGCCGCGGGCGAGGACGCCGTAGTGGTCCAGGCCCGGCGCGTCGAGCGTCAGGGCCACGGCCGGGGTGCCGGGGCCTTCGTACACGACGACGACGCTGCGGTCCGTTCCCCGGCCGCTGTCCGTCTCCCCGGCCGACTCCCGGCCGCCGTCGCGGTCCGCCGTACGCAGGCGGGTGGTGGCGGCGGCGAACGGTTCCTGACGCCGTGGTGCGCGCACCTCGACGCCGGGGATGCCGTTCAGGCCCGCGGACAGGTCCTCGGCGTCCGCTCCGGCGAACACGATGACGGGACGCGCGGCCGAGGGCACCACCCCGGCGTCCTCGATCGCGGCCCATACGGTCCCGGCCGGCGAACCGGCGCCCGGGGGCGCGGAGTGCGCGACACCGGCGACGACGACGGGGCGGATGCCTTTTGCCATTTCCCGACCACTCCCGGGGGTCCAACGTTCAGCACGGACAGCTTTCCCGTGACGGGAAACGTTCCAGTAGCTGAACAAAGAGTGAACACCCGGCGACACCCCACCCTCCCCCCTAAACCACCCCTAAGCCCCGCACCCCCTAAGGGGATGACCCGCGCCCGCCCCATTTCCTTGCCCACCCCGTGCCGTTACGTCCGCCAAGCCCGCCTCGGGGCGCGGCGCGCGGGCTGTACACTCCGCCGAAAACGAAGGAACACCGGGCCGTCCGGCGGACCATCCACCCCCACCGACGAGAACGGATAGACATGCCAGTTTTTGATCCCCTGCCCGACGCGCCGGGAGTCGGCGACCTGCCGCTGCATTTCTGGGACGGGGCGGATTTCACGGTGGTGCCGTGGCCGGCGGACACCTGGGAAATCGGCTACAACTCGCACACCTGGCTGCTGGAACGCGACGGGGACCGCGCGGTGCTGAAAGCCGTACCGAAGGCGTACGGCGTGAAGTTCGCCTCCGGGCTGCGGGCGGCGGAAATGGCGGAACGGGCGGGCATACCCTCCGGAGCGCCGCGTCGTACCCGGGACGGCGCGGTTGTCGCCGAGCACGGCGACTGGTGCTGGGGGCTGCTGGAACATCTCGACGGCCGGCCGACCGACACCGACAATCCGACGGAACTTGCCCTGGCCGGGCG
Source organism: Streptomyces sp. NPDC026394 (assembly GCF_055567735.1). NCBI lineage: Bacteria > Bacillati > Actinomycetota > Actinomycetes > Kitasatosporales > Streptomycetaceae > Streptomyces > Streptomyces sp. NPDC026394. Next base: position 145,729 of record NZ_JBVHPX010000016.1, on the reverse strand, counting down.
GGCGTTGGGGAGCATTCACGCGAGTCTGCGCACGGTGCCGCCGCTGCCGGAGACCATGGTCTGGTCGCAGATGGACTGGCTGCTGGAACCGCAGCCGTTCCTGGCGGGCCTGGACTGGATCCAGCAGGCCATCCGTGAGGGATTCGCCGCGCTGCCCGCAAACCTGTCGGACGGCATCATCCACTGCGATCCCCGGCTCACCGAGTTCCGCTTCGACGGTGACAAGGTCGGACTGCTGGACTGGGGCGAGGTGATGCACGGCCCGCATATGCTGGACGTCGCGTCCACGCTGAGTTTCGCGGAAGAGGAAATCGACACGACGCCGTTCCTGACCGGTTATCTGGAGACGTCACCGGCTTCCCCCGAGGAATACGCGTACCTGCCGACGATGCTGAAGATGCGGGCCGCCATCGAAGGCTGGATCTATGCCCGGCGACGGCATTTCGACGTAGATCTCGGACAGACCGGCGAGCACACGAACGACACCCTGATCGAACGGGCCCGGGAAAACATCGCGGCGGCCGACGCGTTGCCGAAGGACCATTACCTGCTCTGAGCGGAAGGCTTCGGGCGGGCACCTGGAGCGGGTATGCGCCGGGGCGTGGCCGCCGGGCGGGACGGAGCGTCCCGCCCGGCGGCCTTTCTCGCGCGGGAGACGTCACCCGTGAGGCCGGGGCCGCGCGCTCACATTTCCGCGACGGCTTCCCGGATCGGAACGTCCCCGGCACAGACGGCCAGCGTGCCGCGTACCGGTCGCGGGGCGGTGAGGATCGCGCAGAGGGTCGTGGCCAGGTCGGCCCGGCTGATGCGTCCCTCGGGGCGGGGGTCGGTTCCGGCCCGTACGCGGACGCGTCCGGTCGCGGCGGTGTCGTCGAGCCGCCCGGGGCGCAGCGCACACCAGTCCAGGTCCCGTTCGCGCAGGTCCCGCTCGGCGTTCTCCTTCTCCCGCAGGTACGCCGGGAGCAGGTCGCCCAGCTCGGCCCGGACGCCGTCGTCCGGCAGCAGCGCGCTCACCATCGCGTACCGGCGTACCCCGGCCCGCTCCGCGGCCTCCGCCAGCAGACCGGCCGGGGAGACGGAGCGGGTGGCCGCGCCCAGCGAGCCGGGTCCCGTGCCGGTGCCGGCGGCCAGGACCACCGCGCCGGCTCCGCCGACCGCCTCCCGCAGGCCGTCACGTACCCGGTCGCTCGCGGTGTCCAGCAGAACCGTCTCGACGCCCGCGGCCCGCAGCGGCTCCCGCTGTGCCGCCTTGCGGATCAGCCCGACCGGGGTGCAGCCGTACTCGGGCAGGGCCCGCGCCAGGCAGGTGCCGAGTCCCGTGGTGACGCCCAGGATGACCACACGCATCGTCAGCCCGCCTCCACCGTGGGCTCGGAGACGTTCTCGCCGGCCGCGTCGGGCTCCGCGGCTTCCTCCGTACGCCGGGGCAGGGTGACGGCCAGCACCGCGGCGAGCACCGCGGCCACCGCGCCGGATCCGATGGACGCGGCGGGCCCGGCCAGGTCCAGCAGCCGGCCGCTGAGCGGCAACATGACGGCGGCACCGCCGGTCATCGCGGTGGCCAGCCAGCCGAAGGCTTCGGCGCGCCGGTGCTCCGGCGTCAGGTCGCCGATCCGGGAATTGCACGCGCCCATGCTCGGCGAGACCACGCTGCCGGTGACGAGCATCGCCAGGGCCAGCAGCCATACGGGGGTGGAGTCGAACGCCGGTGACAGCAGGCAGGCGAAGACGCCGATGCCGATGGCCAGCCCGCCGATGCCCAGGGCGCTGTTGCGCTTTCCGCCGCGGCCCACGGACAGCAGGCCGCCGAGCGCGGACCCCAGGCCGAACAGGGCGATCAGCGCGCCCGCGATACCGGGCGTGCCGCGGTCCCGGCCCCAGGCGACCACCGAGAGGTCGATCGAGAACAGTGCCGCCATCAGGAAGAACGGGACGAGGACGGCTCGCACGAAGACCGGGTCGCGCAGCAGCGACCGCTGCCTGCCGGCCTTCCCGGTCTCCTCCTCGCCCTTGGTGGCCGGCTCGGACCGGTCCAGTCCGGCCGCCCGCAGCACCAGTCCGAGGAGCAGCGACCCGCCGACCGCGAGCACCGCGCAGACCACCACGGCGGCCGTGCCCCCGGAGAGGGTGACCACACCGGCCGCGAGCAGCGGACCGGCCATGGACACGATCTCGTACCCCGTGGCCTCCAGGGTGAACAGGGACTCCCGTACGTCGCCCTTCGCCAGCCGCGGCCACAGGGCCCGGGATATCTGGGAGATGGGGGGCAGCGTCAGGCCGGTGAAGAAGGCGATGACGACGGCCACGGGCCAGGCCCCGGCGGGCAGCAGCAGTGCCGCCAGGATCAGGGCGAGGAGCCCCACGGCGTAGCCGCCGCCGGTGACGAACAGCACCGCGCTGGCGGAACTGCGGTCGGCGACCCGGCCCCGGATCGGGCCGGCCACCGCCTGCCCGATCGCCATCGCCCCGGTCACCAGGCCGACGGTGGTGTACCCGCCGGTCCAGCCGGCGATGAGGAAGGACAGTGCGACCGGCAGGCCGCTCAGATGGATGCGGCTGATCAGTGACAGCGGTAGCAGCATGCCCAGTCTGGGGACCTCGGACAGCGCGCGCAGCGAACCGAACATTCCTGACTCTCCTAGGGGTGGTGCGCTCAGTGGGTGGGCGGGGCCGCGGCGTCCCGTCCGGGCCCCCGACGACGGGACGCCGCGCGGCCGCCCTCTTATGCGCGGACCGCGCGGCCGAGCATGCCGTCCAGCGCGTGGCCGATCAGGCCGAGGACGGTGCGGCGCTCGTTCTCGAAGAAGAAGTGGCCGCCCTCGACCTCGTGCACGGTGCAGGTGCCCGTGGTGTGCGTACGCCAGGCCGCGGCGTCCTCGGAGGAGACGCGCGGGTCGGTGGTGCCGGTCAGAACGGTCATCGGGCAGGAGACCGCCGCACCGGGCTCCGGGACGTAGGACTCGGCCAGCCGGTAGTCCGCGCGCAGCGCCGGAAGGATCAGTTCCAGGACGCCCGGGTCGTTCAGCAGGGCGGGGTCGATGCCGCCCAGGACGCGTGCCTCGGCAAGGACCTGCCGGGTGGTCATCTCGCGTGCGCGGCTCGGCGGCCGGACCGAGGGGGCGCGGCGGCCCGACACGATCAGTCCGCGCAGCGGCCCGGCGTCGTCCCCCAGCGCCAGCGCGGTCTCGTAAGCGATCAAGGAGCCGAGGCTGTGCCCGAACAGCACCAGCGGCAGGCGCGGGCGGGCGCGCAGCAGTTCCGTGACGGTCTCGACCATCGGGCCGAACCGTTCGACGGGGGCCTCCCGGTGGCGTTCCTGCCGCCCCGGATACTGCACGCACAGCAGTTCACCCGTCGGCGGTACCGCCGAGCGCAGCCACGGGTAGTACGAGGCGGAGCCGCCGGCGTGCGGGAAGCACACCACGCGGAACTCCGGCTCGGGGCAGGTCCCGTAGGGGACGAGCCAGCGGTCGGCCTGCGGGGCGCTGTGTGGCGTCACCGGTTTCCTTCCTTACGGTCCGCACGGCCGGTCACCGGCTGCTCACCTGAGCTCCCAGTTCGGAACGGCGGCGGATCTTGAGCTTGCGGTAGATGCGCGTGAGATGTTGTTCGACGGTGCTCGCGGTGACGTACAGCGCGTCCGCGATCTCCCGGTTGGTGTATCCCTCGGCCGCCAGGTCGGCGACCTTCCGCTCCGCGAGGGTCAGCAGCGTCCGCCCGGCGTCCCACGTGGGCCGGGTGGCGGCGCTCTTGCCCTCGGCCGGGGCGGGTGCTCCCGGCGCCGGAGCGGCGGTTGTCCGCGCGGCGGCGGGCGGTCCCGAGGGGGCGGCGGGCGGCGGGCCGCCGGCGGTCCGGGTGGGAGCGGCCGTCCTGATCTCCTCCAGGGCCCGGACGCCGCCGCATTCCCGGGCGAGCCGCTCCGCCCTGCGCAGCGTCCGGCGCCCGTAGGCGAGCTCACCGGCGTGCTGGTAGGTCTGCGCCAGGACGCCGAGCGTACGGGCCAGTTCGAGCAGGTCGCCGCAGCGTTCCAGCATCGTCGCCGATTCCCGCAGGCCCGCGGCCCGCCGTGCCGGTGGTCCGGCCATGGCGCGCAGCCGCAGTGCGATCCCGCGGGTGCGCGAGGGGGTGTCCGGGACGTCGGGGAACAGGTCGAGGTGCTCGTCGGCCAGCGCCCTCGCCTCCTCGCGCTCCCCCAGGCGCAGTAACGTTTCCGCAAGGTCCAGGCGCCAGGGCACCAGCCCCGGCAGCTCCGTCCTCCACGACCGCAGGATGTCCCCGCAGCTGCGGAAGTCGGTGACCGCGGCGCGCAGTCCGCCGGTGGCCAGGTGGTGACGGCCGCGGGCCCGCAGGTGCACCAGTCCGTACGGGCTGCGCGCGAAGAACGCCGGCATCGGCCGCGCCAGTTCCTTCGCGGCCTCCTGATGCCGCCCCTGCTCCGTCATGGCGAGGAGCTGAAGGCCACGGGGCAGCCCGAGCAGGATGCCCCACTTCGGGGCGTCGAGCTGGTCCAATGCCCTCTCCACGCAGTCCACCGCGCCGGCCGGGTCGCCCCGCCACCAGGCGGCGACCCCCTGGGCCACGGACAGCATCGCCGTCCACTGCACCGGTACCGCCGCCTCGCCGTCCTCGGTGACGGCCCGCACGGACCGGAGCCCGTCGCCGGGCAGCCGTTCCGCCGCCAGCAGGGAGAACAGGGCGGCCTGTGCCGCCTCCAGGTCCGAGTGGCCGGGCCCCACCCGTTCCAGGATTTCCTCCGCGTGACGTACCACGGTGTCCTGCCGGCCACCGGTGAGCAGCCCGGGCAGCTCGCTGGCGCTGGTCAGCCACGGAAATCCGCCGCTGACCAGTTCCGGACTCAGTTCGCATCCGTCGCAAGCCGTGGCGTGCGGCATCCCGGGGAAGAGGTGGCGGATCCAGAAGTCGCTGATGGCGAGTTCGATGGGCGTCTCGGGGTCGTCCCGGCCGACCGCCCTGGCCAGCCCGAACACCTCGTCCGCCTCGTCGGCCCGCCCCTGCCAGGCCAGGCGCCGGGACAGCCGGGACATCCACCACGCGGACAGGCAGCCCGCACGGGCACTGTCCACCAGGGAACTCAGGCGCCGGGACACCGTGGCCGGATCGACCCACCAGGTGATGTCCAGCAGCTTGGCCTCGATCTCCACCCGCGTCATGTAGTCCGTGCACCGGTCCGAGGCGAGTTTGAGGAGCGCTACGGCGTCCCGGTATCGGTAGCGCCGCGCCGCCTGCTCCGCCGCCTCGCACAGGATGCCCACCGCCCAGGGCCACGGGGCATCCCCGGCGGCGAGCAGGTGCCCGGCGACCTCGTCGGCCGGCGCGTCGTCCTCGTAGAGCACCTCGGCGGCGCGCAGCCGCAGCCGGCGCAGCGCCTCCTGGTCCATGGCCCCCGTCAGCACGGCCCGGACGTGCGGGTGCAGCACCCGGTCCCGCGACAGCACCCCGCTCGCGGTCAGCCCGTCCAGGACGCGGTGCAGGTCGCGCGCGTCCGCGCCGACGGTGCGGGCCAAACGGTCCTGGTCACAGGACGCGCCGAGGACCGACGCCGCCTCCATCACCGCGGACGTCATCGCGCAGGCGGACATGCGCACCTGCGCCAGTACGGCCTCCGCGAACGTGGGACCGAAGACCGGTTCGAGGCCGCCTCCGTCCGCGGCCGCGACGTCGTCGAAGGCGGCCTGGAGAAGCAGCGGGTTCCCGCCCGTCACGGCGAACAGCTCGTCGACCAGCCGGGGTGGGGGATTGCGGCCGAGCCGGCCGCGGGCCAGTTCGGCGACCCCCGTACGGGACAGCGGTTCCACGACGAACCGGCGTCTGCGGGAACGGGGGAAGAGGGGGACGGTGGGCGGAGCGTCGTGGGAGCCGTCCGTCCGCCGGAAATCGGAGACCAGGACGTTCACCGGCACGTTGCCGAGCCGCCGGGCCAATTCCCGGAGCAACTTCGCGGAGTCCGCGTCCACCCGGTGGACATCGTCCACCACCAGCAGCAACGGTTCCGACAAGGCGAGCGCCACCAGGTGTTCCGCCAGTTCACGGGGCTCCCGCGGCGGTGCGGCCTCCGGGACGCGGGGCAGCAGGTCACGGACCGCGCCCACCACATCGACCTCGGGTGTCCCGTCGAGTCCGGGGCCGGTCACGGACAGGACCCGCACGCCCTGCGCCCGGGCGAGCGCCGACACCGAGTCCAGCAGCGCGGTCTTGCCGCACCCCGCCGGACCGCTGACGACGAAGAACTCTCCCCGTCCCGACGCGCTCGTCCTGATCCGGTCGGCGAGCTCCAGGAGCTGCGCTTCCCGCTCGACTAAGTTCATGCCACCTCCTGCGATGAGTGTCGCCCAGGGCCCGTCACGCTCGGGCACACCCCGCAGGGAGGACGCGTCCGGAAGAACGCGGTACCGATACCGTCAAGCCCCCCACCCGTCGATCGACGACAGACGCGGTGCCGATAGGCGAAGCAGCGACACCCGGGCCAACTCCCGCTGGGGGTCGGACAACTCTCACGCCATATGATCACAGCGTGATCGCCACGCTCAACATTGCTCAGGCAAAACCTTCTCACCAGTCGGCCACCCCGCGCCCACCGCCCCACGCGATCGGCCGACCTGCCCAAATGGCGGACACTTTTCCCCGGGCGGGAACCCCGCAAACACCGTTCACCGATTACCGCAAGGCGCCACGCCGCAGCGCACCGGGCCCCCGCCCCCACCACCACGAAGCCGACGGCACGATAAGTGGTCACGATTTACCGGAAGTTGATTTCCACCCCATTGCCGTGACCGTGCAATTCGCGCGCTTTCTTGCCGCGTTCGGAATCTCACGCGACCATTGCGTTCGCAAGCCGATGCCCACACACATCCCGATCCGGCACACCGGCGGGACCCGGCGCCGGGGGCGGTATCGACAGCCGGATGACCGCGCCTCGCGCCGCCCGGCACCACCTTCGACGCGCCCGACCGCCCCCCGCGGACACCTCCGCGCGGCCGTGCGAGGACCTGATCCGCATCGTGCACGGCCCCGGCTCGGACCATGGAATTCCCCGACCTGACCGGCACCTGCCAGGGTTCGCCACCGAGGCCGGCCGCCCGGCCCCCGCCCTGCGCTGACGGGAACTCTCCCCCTCGCCAACTGAGCTGTTGGCACGTCAGCCGGAGCAGGTCCGCGTCGTCCGTAACTCTCGCCTTCGCGGCGGGCGGATTTCGACCGCACGCCTCGGACCCCCTCCGCTGCCTGCCCGGGAGGGTGGGGCATCCTGCGGAAGGGCAGCGGACGTGCCGGCCAGGGCCGCCCGGTAAGGTCAGCCGGATTCCGCCGGACGGCCGGCGCCGCCCTGCCGACGCGAGACACCCCAGGAGGAGCCGTGGACGAGAACGAGCTCCACAGGTGGGACGCGACCGGGCTGGCCGAGCTGATCGGCAGCCGGCAGGTGTCCGCCACCGAGGTGGCCGAGGCGCACCTGCGCCGGATCGAGGCCGTCAACCCGAAGATCAACGCCATGGTGACGGTACTCGCCGACCAGGCGCTCGCCGCGGCGGCAGCAGCGGACGCGGCAGTGGCCGCCGGTCAGGACCTCGGGCCGTTCCACGGCGTGCCGTTCACCGTCAAGGACTCGCTGGACGTGGCCGGTGCGGTGAGCGCCCGCGGCTCCGCCCTGTTCAAGGATCATGTCGCGGACGTGGACGCGACCGCGGTTGCGCGGCTGCGGGCGGCCGGGGGCATCCCGTTGGCCAAGGCCAACCTGCCCCGGCCGTGGCCGGCGTCGTCGGCCGTCCCGGACGTCGGCCGGACACACTCCTCGCCGGCCGCGGCTACGGCCACGACAAGTACCGCCGCGAAGCCTTCCTCGGCCTCGCCACCTGCCTGATCACCCACCGCCACGTCCAACGCCTGCGGTAGAACCTCAGACTTGCCTGGTTGCCGTGGTCAGCAGGGTGTGAAATCGGGGTAGTAGGCTGCGGCGGCGGTTGCGGTCTCGATGTTCCGTGGGAAGAGCGCGGCTTCGTAGGCGCGGATGGCCGCGTCGATGTCCTTGGGCTGTTCGGCGATGGCGTTGCCGAGCTGGCCTGCGTCGAAGAGGGCCCAGTTCGCTCCTTCGCCGTCCGGCGGTGCCAGGTGCGCGGCGTCTCCGATGAGCGTGACCCCGGGTACATGTTCCCAGCGGTGCCCGATCGGCAGCCCGTACAAGGGGCGAAAGATCGGCGGGATGTCGCTGTCCGCGACCAGGGCGACGAGCTCCGGCGCCCACCCCTCGAACATCGCGGCGATCGTGCGGGCGGCCGCAGGGCCGTCATTGAAGTCGATGCCGTCGAACCAGTCGAGCGGCTGGTCGAACATGGCGTAGGCGTGCAGGGTGTCCGCGCGCTCGCGCTGCACGCCGAGACCTATGCGGGTGGCTTCGTCGTAGGCGGTCATCGACCCGCCGCCGACCAGCGCCAGGGTGGCAGGGTGCCGGGTGTCGCTCTCATACAGGTACGTCTCGACCATCGAGCGTCCGGCATAGGCGGGCGTGGCATCGGAGAGCAGCGGCCGGACCTTCGACCAGGCGCCGTCGGCACCGACGAGGATGTCGGTGACGAGCGTCGATCCGTTGGTGAAGGTCACTTCGTGACGACCGTCAGCGAGGGTCCGCACGCTCCGGGTCCTGTGGCCCCAGACGACACTGCCGGCAGGCAGGGATTCCAGCAGCAACTGTCGCAGCTCGCCGCGCTGCACCTCGGGGCGGCCTCCGGCGGGGTCGTCGGGCCGGTCCGCCAAGATGGTGCCGTCGGGTGCCACGTCGCGGGATGCCTGGCGACCTTCGAGGACGAGGGACCGGAAGCCGTCCATCAGGCCGGTGGCACGGATCCCGTGCTGGCCGTTGTAGTCGTGGATGTCGAGCATGCCGCCTTGGCCCCGGGCCTGGGCAGACGCCTCCGCTTCGTACACCGTGGCCGGTATTCCATGAACCGCCAGGGTGCGTGCCAGTGTCAGTCCCGCAAGACCGGCACCGATGATCGTGATCTGAGTCATGCATGCGTTCCTTGCTGCTGGTGGGTGAACCGGTGGCTTTGCCCGCTGGGGCACCCGGCCGCCGTGCGGGTAGTAGAGCCGGGTCAGGGAGAGCGGGGTGGCTCGATCCGGGACGCGAGCTGCTCCAGCAATTCATGGAGCCGCGCCTGCCCTGCGGCGCCCAGCGGCGCGAGGATCGACTCCTCGACATGGTCCATGGCCTCTTCGAAACCCTGGATCAGTTCGGAGCCCGCTGGAGTGACAAGCACCCGACGGCTGCGCGTGTCATCCTCCTGGGTCTGGCGCTCCACGAGTCCGCGCCGCTCAAGTCCGGCCAGGAGCCGGGAAATGCTCGGCGCACTGGTGCGCATGGCCCGCGCGACGTCACGCTGAATGGCATCCGGGTTCTTCGTCAGGTACGCCAGCACGGCACTCTGCTCGTGCGTGAGGCCGCGTTCCCGTATCCATTCATCAGCGATGCGTCGCTGCCCCCACACCACCCACCGCATCAGCTCCAGCGTGCTCTCGCGCTTCACTCTCTCCATAGTTAACACACTAACTGTTGCCAGGTTAAGGATCAAGCCTTCGCGGACTTCGGCCACATCCGCGTGGGGACACGTTCTGCCCCTGTCAGCAGTAGGTGTGCTCCGCGTACCCGGCGCCGGCCCGGCTTCCGTCAGGGCCTCTCGGGTCCCGGGGCCGGGGCTTCGCCCCCTCGCGCTCGTGTCAGTGGTCGCGGACCGGTTCAAGGAATTCGAGCCGATTGCCCAGCTTGTCGGACGTGTGGAAGCGGTCGTGGCCCGGGAAGTCGTCGTCCCAGGTCACGCTTGCTCCGCTGGTTTCCAGCCGCTGGGCGAGTGCGTGGAGCGAGGTCACCAGGATGCCCGGGTGGGCCTTCCGGTTCGGGCGGAAATCCTCTTCGACACCCAGGTGGACCTCCAGTCCACCACCTCGGAACCAGCACCCGCCGCGAGCGGCCAGCGCCGGTGGCTTCTCAAGCCCCGTCATGCCGAGCACGTCTCGCCAGAACTCACGGCAGAGTTCTTCGGCGCCCGGAGGAATGGCGAGCGGCGGATACGGCCGAAGGCTCGGCCGCGCAGACGCGACAGCGGAAAACTGTGCGCGGTACCGCCAGTAGTGGTCCCTGTCGTGGAGTGCTGGAGCCGGCGGCTACGGTCAGGGCGCCTGGCTATGCCGTTGCGCGACTCGGGCACCTCCGGTTACATCATCCAGTGGAAGTGCCGACGACCAGGGCCTGCGGGCCGTGGTCGCCAGATATGTGCTGTCTGATGCGTCGCTAGAGCGCGGTGAAGCCGCCGTCAGCGGCGACCACGGCTCCCGTGACGAAGCTGGAGCGGGGTGAGACGAGGAAGCACAGGACTTCGGCGATCTCCTCGGGCTGCGCCACACGTCCCAGTGGCTGCGCCGCGGCGAAGGACGCCAGGTAGGCGCGGCTGTCGGGGCGGATCGTGTCGAGGAAGTCCGTCTCGATGACGCCCGCGGCTACGAGGTTGGCGCGGATGCCCAGCGGGCCGCCCTCGACGGCGAGCACCTTGGTCAGTTGGGCCAGAGCACCTTTCGACGCACTGTAGGCGACGCCTTCGGGCAGGGCGACGGTGGAGGCGTACGAGCCGGTGCTGACGATGGCGCCGCCGCCACTGCTCTTCATGGCCCGGAATGCCTCGCGGGCGCAGAAGAAGGAGCCGCGGGCGTTGACCGCCATCACGGTGTCCCAGTCCTCGGCCGTGGTTTCGGTGACGGGTTTGTTCTGGGTGCGCCCGGCATTGTTCACGAGGATGTCCAGTCCGCCGAAGACGTCCAGGGCCGTTGCCACCGCGCGGTGGGCGGTCTCCTCCTGGGTGATGTCACCGTTTGTCGCGACGACGCCTGGAAACTCCCCCGCCAGGTTCGTGACGTCGGGACGGAGGTCGAGGGCGACGACCCGGGCACCGCGGGCGTGGAGGAGCGCCACGGTCTCCCGGCCCACCCCTCGCGCGGCTCCAGTGACGAGGGCGATCTTCCCAGCGAACTCGGTGGATTCGGACCTTGCGGCGGATGCGGTTGCAGGTGTCATGATGCGGTCCCTGGAGAAGGCGAGTGTGAGTGCGGGCGCCGGTGCAGGGCACCTGAAGTGCTGTGCAGTGGTGCGGTGCGCGGACCGGGTGGGCCGCGCCGTTGACGCATTCACAGCAGGCCCACGTGAACGTCATACGGCTGGGTTGTTCAGTGCGCGGTGAGCCCGCCGTCGACCACCAGCTCCGCGCCGGTGACGAACGAGGAGTCGTCGCAGGCCAGGAAGAGGATCGCGGGTGCGATCTCGTCGGCGCGGCCGGCTCGGCGCATGGGGGTGCGTTGGATGTCCGGCTGCTGGTCGCCCTGGTCGTCCAGGAGTTCCTGGATCATCGGCGTGGCGATCACGCCGGGATGCACCGTGTTGATCCGTACTCCCTGCCGGGCGTACTCGACCGCGGCGGTCTTGCTCAACAGGCGCACGGCCCCCTTGGACGCCTGGTAGGCCGCAGCGGCACCGCTTCCTACCAGGCCGAGTACTGACGACGTATTGATCACAGAAGCGTTGCCGTTCGCACGCAGGAGCGGCATCGCCGCCTTCATGCCGAGCCATGTGCCTTTCTGGTTCACGTCGATGACGCGGTCCCAAGCCTCTTCCCGCGTGTCCTCGATACCTGGCCAGTCCAGGATGCCGGCGAGGTTCACGAGCACGTCCAGCGTTCCGAACCGGTCGCGTACGACGGTGATCACTTCGTCCCACTCCCGCGCGGAGGAGACATCGAGGCGAGCAGCGACGACCTCCGCGCCTTGTGCTCCGATCCGGTGGGACAGGTCCCGCAGGGGGCCTTCGGCGAGATCGGTGATCACTAGTCTGGCGCCTTCTCGGGCGAAGAGTTCGGCGGTCGCTGTGCCGAGGCCGCCGGTCGCGCCCGTGATCAGCGCGATCTTGCCGGCAAGTCGTTGTCCTGTCATGGATACGGTCCTTGATTCTCGTTGCTGACTGACTGGCTGACTGCTGTGCCGGGACTTCTGGTCCGCCGACGGCGGATTCGCCCCGGTGCCCAGGGCAGCCGTGGCCGGGCCTCCCTACGACGACTTCTGCTCCCGGTAGAGCACGAGGTGCTCGTGATAGAGCACCCCGTCCCGGATGTCGCCCGTGGCGGTGAACCCGGTGTCGTCGACGTAGTCCAGGTGGCTGCCGGTCACCGTGTACCGGCCGGTGTACGCGCTGTGCCGCTCGCCGCGGGCTTCGTCGTAGCGGCCGTCCGGCAGCAGCTCCTGACGGATGTGACCATCCGCGGTCACCCACATCCCGACCACGTCGACGTGGTTGCCCTCAACGGTTCCGGCCATGGCGGACTCCTCTCCTCAAATGGTGTCGTCCTTCCTGCTCCACCGAGTCTGGGCAGGTCAGCGTCTCTCAACCAGGACGCGCGCTGCCTGGGTGTGGCACACCCAGGCTGCGCACCGGGCCGCCGCCTAGCCTGGACACATGGACGACAACCACCTGGGAGATTTCCTGCGCGCACGCCGCGACGGCCTGCGGCCGGAGGACGTCGGCATGGCGAGCTACGGGGCCCGCAGAGTCGCCGGACTGCGCCGCGAGGAGGTCGCTGTCCTGGCCGGAGTGAACGCCGACTACTACACCCGCCTGGAACAAGGCCGCGAGCGCAACCCCTCACCCCAGGTGGTCGACGCGCTCAGCCGCGCGCTGCGCCTCGACGCGTACGCACGCGCACACTTGTACCGGCTGGCCGGGGCCGCGCCGAACGACCAGCCCTCCGTCCACGCCGCCGAGCGGGTCAGCCCTTCGCTGCGACAGCTCATGGACGGTTACCCGAACACTCCAGCGTTCGTCATGAGCCGGACCCTGGACCTCCTCGCCGTCAACGCCCTGGCAGATGCCCTCTATGCACCGTTCGAGCCGGCGGACAACTTGGCCCGCATGACCTTCCTCGACCCCGCGGGCCGAAACTTCTACACGGACTGGGGCCGGGCAGCACAGGCCACCGTCGCCAACCTTCGCGAGGCAACCGGATTCGCCCCGGACAACCCACGGTTACGCGAACTCGTCCGCACCCTCACTGAGCACAGCGCGGACTTCACCCGCCTCTGGAACGCCCACACCGTGCGCGGCAAGACCCAGGACGCCAAACACTTCCTCCACCCGGACGTCGGCCCCCTCACCCTCACTTACCAGGCTTTCGACGTACGCGACGCCCCCGGCCAGCAGCTCGTCATCTACCACGCCGAACCAGGCAGCCCTAGTGACCAGTCCCTCAATCTGCTCGGTTCCATCCACGCTACCCGGCGTCGGCCCGGTCCCCGGCCCCACCACTCATCAGCCGACGGAACATGGAGGTAGGTCGGCAACAGTGCCCGGACGATTTCGCCCCGCGTGTTTCATAGGTGGTCGCTCATGAAACACCCAGCCGGGCGGTCGCCACCTGCGGCGATCATATTTCATGAGCTGTTGCAAACGACTGGGCATCTGAAACGCCTCATGAAACAGTCCGGGATCATGAGCGACGACTTCAAGTGTCAGCTTCCGGAGTGGGCTGCACGGATGACCGGAGTCGGCTGCACTTGAAGAGTGATCTTCGTGATCTCCATGGCGGGCGTCAGAATGGCGGCTCATCGGGCCAGGTTGACGGCGGTAGCGCCGCTGGCGGCAAGGGCAGGTTGGTCACCACGAACAGGTCCAGGATGTCGTGGGCCTCGGGCGTACGCATATGTCGGGCCGTGTGGCGCAGCGAGCGCGAGAAGCGCGGGACACGGGACATGGGCCACAAAACCGCAGATCGCTTTCGAGCGAGTCGGCAACCGCGTCCCACTCGTACTCGGCGCAGCGGCCTCGAATCTCCGAACATCCAGCCAGGGCACAGCGATCTCCAGATCACCATGCGGCCGCGGCCGCCCTCCGCGGAACAGATCCAGCCCACCCCGCCGCGTTGCACCAGGGCGTATCCACCTCATCCAACCGCTCCGCGACCTGTTTCGGCCGCCAGGCATCCACCCACCGGGCATCCAGCTCATTCGTATCGAGCTCAGCACCACCGGCCGGCAGGACGTCGGTCATCGGCACAACTGCCATGGCCCGGACCCGAGTGCCGCTCTTCTGCAGGGGCCGACGCCAGGCCCTACCGGGACGGATACGACCTCATTGCCTGATCGCTCGGCATTTCGGAAGAGCCGCACCGTTTCACGACAGCACGCCTGAGCCACCCTCTGCCTCTCCGCTCTGCGGCGAGCATGACGGTCGCCCCAGAGGCACAGTGGCTCCCCCGATTCCTGAACCATTAGGGCTCAACGCGCCTTAACCCGATCACGATAGGGCAACGCGGTGCGAGCGTGCGCAGATCCTTGATGTCGGTGCACAAGTCTTCGTGAAGACCGATCCAGCCGGGGTCCTGTGGGTCATCTTCGGCGGTGCGTATCTGGCCCTGGAGGTCGGCCAACTCGCAGAGCAGGTCCCGCAGCCGAGGTCACGCCGCCATGCACGCTACACCACCAGCAGACGAAGAATCAGCTGGGTTTGCACACATGGACGAACTTGACCGCTGGGCGGACAAATGTCTCGGCGCCACTGCTCGAATGGAGAGCACAGCAGGACACCTGGCCGGCCATGTTCTCCCCGCTTTCTCACCGCCTGGAAGCAACCAAAGCGAAAGGCGCCTATAACAGGAATGTCCAGCCCGAGCAAAGAAACGGACTACGGCCGGTGCAACCCCGAGCTCATCAGCGCCACCTGGCGCGGGACAGCGAGCGCCGAGGAGATCGCCCCGACGTTCGGCTTATCGAGCTCGAAGGGCTGCGACCTTGTGCGCGTGTGGAATTTCTCTGCCGCGTGCGTCCGATAGGCCGCACCGCCCGCGCCCTCGCAGTCCCGCTCCTCCGGGTTCTCGGGAGCGGCGAGCCCGGGTACGTACGACAGAGCCTCCAGCGCAAGCCACAATCCATCTTGACCAGCTTGCCGAACTGCCGCTGCATGCGAGCCCTCGCCGCGGCCCGGACCCCCCACCAGCGCTCGGACGGCGCCCGCAAGACGTACGCCCAGCACCTGGACGCCGACGCGGCACGGGCCCGGACGGCCGGGCAGCCGACGGGAGCAGCCCCGGGCATGCCCGGCCATGAAGGCGTCCGCGCTTGTCAGTTGGTGCGGTCGGCCCAGCCGTCGGGGAGGTCGCCGGGCGCGGTGGAGACCACCGAGTCGTTGTCCGTACCGACATGTTCGAACAGTGTGATCTTCGCGAATTCGGGGACGACGTAGATGGGGTAGGCCGGGCCTTGGTCGCGGTAGGCGCGCATCTGCTCCAGGTGGTCGTTCTGGAAGCAGACGGTGCGCTCGCCGTGCCGGCGGATCCAGTCGGGGAAGAAGATGACGCCGTGCAGGCGGCGCTTGCCGGGCATGACGTTGACGGCGACGGAGGTGCCGGTGGGCTCGGTCCACGACACCTTGTAGCTGTCGTCGTCGAGCTGGACGAGGTCGACTTCCTGGTCCTTGACCCAGCGCCCGCCGACGTGGCCGCTGTGTATGCGGTAGTCGATGGTGTGGTCGTTCTTCACGTACATCTCGTACTGCCAGCCGTTGGCGTACGTGTAGATGAAGCGGTGGCCGACGATCCCGGAGAGGTCCTGGGCGGGGGCGGGGTCGGCGACAGTGGTCATGGGTTCCTCCTTGGACGAGGGGTTCGGACGCGAGGCGTCACGGGTGTGCCGAGGGCGACGGGTCCGCGAGTGCGGGATCCTCACCACCCCGCTTCATTTTGCAACAAAACTGTTTTGTTGAAAAATTTTAGATGAGGCACAATGGGGCCATGGACACCGCGACCGAATTCGGCCGACTCCTCGGCCCGTTGCGCCGGGCCGTACTGCGCACCCGTCGCTCCGAGGGCCTGCCCGACCTCCCCGAGGCCCAGATCGAACTGCTGCGGGTCCTGGCCGAAGCCGGCACCGTCACCCCACGCGAGGCCGCCTCCCAGCTCAAGGCAGCCCCGTCCACGGTCAGCAACCTCATCCGCACCATGACCGCGTCGGGCCTGGTAGAGCGCACCCCCTCTCCCACCAACCTGCGCACCGCCCACCTCACCGCCTCCCCCAAGGCCCTCGACATGCTCGACCGGTACGACCGCACCAGCACGGCCGCCCTGCGCCGCGCCCTGGACGGCCTGCACCCGGAAAGCCGCGAGGCGCTGGAACGGTCGCTCCCCGCGCTCACCGAACTGCTCACCGCCCTGGAGGCACAGGCCCCCGCCGGCCAGGGATGAGGGCGTCGGTGTCGCAGACCTCGGTCAAGTGGGCCCTATAGCCGCCCCAGGACAGATCCCGCTTCGATCCGGGACGGGCTTCAAGGCCACAGGGCGAGCGCAGGCGAAGGCTGCCGGGCGGCACGTCCTTCATGTCCCGCCAACGCTCTGCGTCGTCGCGGGCCTGAAGCTGCCGGACCCACACCTGTCGCAGGACTTCCCCTGCCCTGAGGTCTCTTACCCTCGATGGAGCCGCAGCGCCTCAGCACTCCCCCGGTGACCAGCCCTTCGGTGATGAAGCCGTCGTCCGCGCCCCGGATCGCCAGCACGGGATACTGGTAGCGGCTCGGCCGCCGTCCATTCGGGTGGCCGACGTTCCAGCAGCCCGCCAGCGCGCGCACCACCTCGTGCCGAACCCGGGCGCCGACCGCGGTGAGCCGGTCCAGCATGCACGGGCCGTCGGCGTCCGTGCGCTCGCCCAGTCCGGTCAGGTCCAGCCGTACGGTCCGGACGCCCTGGGTCTTCAGCTCCCGGATCACGTCGTCCCAGAGGCGCTTGCCGTCGAGGAAGCCGTGGACGAAGACCAGCGTCCGACCGTCCCTGCCGGTGCGCTGGAGGCGGGTGCGCCTGCCCGCGCCGCCTTCGGCTCTCATACGGTTCCTCCTCTCCGGGGAATCGTGGCGCTCCGGACGGAGACCACTCGGGCGTGTCGATCGGTGGCCATCGTGCCGAGCGGCCGTCCAGGCGCGTCGTCCGCCTGCCGTGGTGAGTGTCGAGCGCGCTGCCGTCGAGCTGAGCCGGTGAGCCCCGCAGGGACCTGGTCGCAGCCCGCTGAGCGAAAGAGCCATAAGCCATACGGCCATGTCCGGCGAGAAGTGGGCTTACCGAAGACACCCAGGTGTCCTCGTGGTGTACATATTGGCGATCGGATCATTCGCACCAGTTGCCGACATACTCAAAAGTGCTACGGTTATTACATGCCTTTGAGGCAGTCCCCGTCACCTCCCCCGAGTGCCGGAGCGACCGCCCGCACCACAGAGCAGGAGTGATCCCCATGAATGGCACCACCAAGACGAACACCACCGACGAGGTCGAGGCCCAGCCCTGGACCAAAGCGTTCGCGGCCAAGTCCGCCGAGGCCTTCGCCGCCGCGTTCGCCGAGGACGTGGTTCTCGAAGCCAGCGCGCTGCGCAGCCCGGTCGAAGGGCGTGACAACGTCAAGCAGGTCATGGGTGCCGCCAGCGGCATCTACGAGGCCCTCGTCTTCACGTACGAGATCACCGACGGGACCCGCACCTGTATCGAGTGGGAGGCCAAGGCGTTCGGCGGCAAGGAGCTGCGGGGCTCCACCATCCTGACCGTCGACGAGGACGGCAAGATCGCCCGGGCCGTCATCCAGCACCGCCCCCTGGACAACCTGCTGGCCTTCTCCAACGAGCTCGGCAACCGCGTCGGCGGTGTCGTCGGGCGCGACCACTTCTACCGGGCCTGACCCGCAGGCCCGCACCCGTCGCCGTTCCGGCGGCGTCCGGGCGGGCAAAACCTCTCGCCCCCCACACGATCGATCGGGGGCGCCCCACGGCTGGGTGCCGCCGAGGAGGCGAACAACCATGCAGTTCAACGGAGCGGTGGCCCTCGTCACCGGCGCCAACCGCGGCCTGGGGAGAACAGTTCGCCACGGCACTGCTGGAGCTCGCCACGGCACTGCCGGAGCGCGGCGCGGCCAAGGTCCATGCAGGTGCCCGGGGTCCTGAGTCCGTCCGTATCCCCGAAGTCGTGCCGATCCGGCTCGACATCACCGACCCGCGGCAGGTCCACGTCGGCCGCCCAGGCCACGCCTGACGTGATCCTGCCGAGCAACAACGCCGGACCGACCACCGGTTCGGACGTGCCGACAAGCAGTCTGGACGGCTGGCAGCTCGAATTCGACACGCACGTCCTCGGCACGCTCCGCATGAGCCGCGCCTTCGCGCCCGCCCTCGCCCGGAACGGCGGCGGTGCGCTGTTCAACGTGCTGTCCATGCTCTCCGTCCCGTCCTGGCTCGCCGCCCCCGCACCGCGGCCTACACGACGGCCAAGTCCGCCGAATGGCCCCTCACCAACTCCCTACGCGTCGCCCTCGCCGAACGGGAACCCTGGTCACCGGCCTGCACGTGGGCCGCATGGACACCCGGACCGCCGCCGGCCAGGACGCGCCCAAGGCCGACCCCGCCAAGGTCGCCGCCCTCGCACTGGACGGCATCGAGGCGAGAGCCCACGAGGTCCTGGCCGACCACATGAACCGCCAGGTCAGGCCGCCCTGTCCGGCGAACTCGACGAGTTCTACCCACAACTGCGCACACACGCCTGAACCCACCCACTCTGACGCACCGAGAGGAGATGGCCGCCATGGCCACCCCAACCCCCCTGTCCTACGAGGTCCTCGTCTCGCCCGGCGCCCCCCGCGCAGGCGACCAGCGCATGCCCGACGGCGAGGCCATCGTCTCCTCCCCGATCACGTCCACCCTGATCCACGGCGAGCGGGACGCCGTACTGGTCGACCCGCCCTTCACCCACGACCAGATCCGGCAGGTCGGCGACTGGGTGGAACGGTCCGGCAAACGGCTCACGGTCATCTACGCCACGCACGGGCACGGCGACCACTGGTTCGGCACGGCACAGCTCGTCGAACGCTTCCCCGGCGCCGTCGCGTACGCAACCGAGGGCACGATCCGCATGATGCACCAGCAGGCCACGACCGGCCGTGAGCAGATGTGGGACAAGGTCTTCCCCGGCCGGATCCCGGCCACGCCCGTCCTGGCCCGTCCCGTCCCCGCCGACGGCTTCCTGCTGGAGGGCAACGTCGTCCGGGCGTACGAGGCCGGGCACACCGACACTGACGACACCACCTTCCTCCACGTGCCGTCGATCGGCCTCGTGGTGGCCGGAGACATCGCCTACAACGACGTGCACCCCTACATCCTCGAAGGCGGCGGTGGCGGCCTGACGGCCTGGCTGGGCGCCCTCGACCGGATCGCCGAGCTGCAACCGCGCGCCGTCGTCGCCGGGCACAAGAACAAGGACCGCCCCGACGACCCGGCCATCATCGAGGAGACGCGGCAGTACCTGCGGGACGCCCAGCGGCTGCTGGACGACAAGCCCACCGCGCGCGAGTTCTTCGACCGGATGATGCGGCTGCACGGCGACCGTCTCAACCCCGGACCGCTGTGGTACGGCGCGGTCGGCCTGCTCGGGGCCTGAACCGCCCCGAGTCCCCCGCACACGGGGAAGGAGGTGCCCATCATGACCCGGACGGCCACGGCCCGGCACGGCCTGGAACCCGCCGTGGCCATCATCGCAAGTGCCACGCTCGGCCTGCTCACCCAGTTGGGGGTGGGCCGGGCTGCGGCGGTCGCCCACACCACGACGCTCTCTCCGGGGGCTCTTCGCAGTCCGCGCATGCGGCCGAGGGCGCCCCGGAGGCTCACCCGCGCCGTGAAAGGATGAGAAGGCTCGCCAGTCCCCGTCGTCCAGGAGGTGTCATCCGCAATGCCGTGGCCCGCTACCGCACGGTACGACCTGGAGGCTGCCCCGGGCAGCCTCGGCCTGGTGCAGGACCTGCTCAACACCATCTCGGCCGGCTCGCCTCAGGAGCCCGATCTCCTGCAGGGCATCGAGTCCGCCCAGAAGTGGGTGAACGAGGCCATGGCGCGATGGTCCGAAGGCGTCGGGCAGGCCGTTCCCGACATCATCCTGGACTCCGAGAGCCTCACCGAGTTGCGGTCCTTCCGCGACGACCTGCAGGCACTCGTCGCACTGGGACCCGAGGCCGCCCAGGACGCCCAGGAGGCCGTGCCGGTCCTGCACACCGCCACCGCAGCGCTCCAACTCGGCCAGGACGGCCTCGTCCGTCTCGAACCGCGTGGCTCCGGGTGGCGACGCCTGGCCGCGCTGGTCATCGCGGCGGCGTTCGAGGGTCAGCGGGCCGACACCCGCCGCCGCCTGAAGACCTGCCGCAACCCGCGGTGCAAGGTGGCCTTCTTCGACCGCTCCCGCAACAACAGCGGCGTCTGGCACGACGTCAAGACCTGCGGGAACACCGTTAACCTGCGTGCCTACCGCGCCCGTCGACGCGCCACCGGACAGGCGTAGCCCACACCCGGAGGCCGCTGGTGCCAGACAGCTGACCATTCCTCGACTGGCCCAGCCGTGGACGGTGTCGGCTGAGGGACGACGTTTTCCGGCACGGGGCGGGGAAGCGTGCGCCGGGTGTGGGTGCCCGGTACCGGATGGTTGGACCGGTCGATGGCCACATTGTTCCCTCTGCGGCACGCTCTGCCGCATGCGGTCTTGGGTGTCTGTTCGGTGTCGACCGCTCGACGGTCAGCCGGGCTGTCGGTGAGGTCCGTCGGCTGCCGACCGCGCGGGGTACGCGAGTGACGAGCGTCCGGGCCTGCGGCTCCGGACGCTGGAGGGCGTCTTCGCCTACGCCCAGGCCGAGGGTGTTGCACTGAGGCTGGACGCCACCGAGGTGCAGGTCCGCCGGCCCGCTGCCGGCCGAGGGGGCAGGCGGGCGTTCGTGTCGGGCCAGAAGAAACGGAACACGGGGAAGGCCACCACGACCGGCTGCCCGACACCTGCCGCGCCGTCGCCGGCCTGGCCCCTGATCGCAGCATCACCGTCTGAGACCAGTACACGCCCGGCCAAGCACGTCCCGCTCCCTCTCACGCACCAACTCGTCAGCCGCTGTCCGCGCTGCGTATATGCCGCATAGGTCGTCAGTTCCCGTCACCGGTCGGAGGTCCCCGGCCCCCGTCCGGCCGTGGCACGGACGCCCGCCGGTCGGAGCGCTCGGGCCGTCGGCACAGCCGTCCGCAGCAGGCCATATGAGGTACCCGCACGCTCTGTCCCCCGAAGAGACCATGGCGGCTTCCGAGAGGCCCCCCGCACAAACCCGCGGTACCTTTTTCCCTGATTGCCCTATCTGTCTGCCGTGAGGCGGCAGACCAAGCATGCGGGGACCGTCCCATGTCCACGACGCAGCACAGCTTCCGCCGGCGCTCACAGCGCCGCCGTCCAGCCCTTCCGGCTCCGGCCGCGGCGCCCGCGGGTCCGGGCGAGCCCGCGGAGGGACCGTACGACTACCCGCGCTTCAGCCGACTGGCCGGGCCGCTGACCGACCCGGAGCCCGGTGCGGACGGCGACGTCTACCGGGTGCGCTACCGCAGCCTGCTGGGTTCGGGGCGGCATCGGATCGGCACCGCGCTGCTGCTGGCTGGCGCGCCACTGGTCTCTTTGGGGCTGCTCGTGTGGCTGATGCAACCGCAGCACTGGGTGCACCGGCCTGGCGTGAGCGCCTGGGAGCGCGGCGCCGACCTGGTCATGCTCATATCCCTGGGGCTGTTGGAGACCTTCCGACTGGTCAACGTGGCGTCCAACGCGCACGCCACCTTGATGGCCCGTGACCCGGTCCCGGTGGCGCCCCGCCCCGGCAGCCGGGTGGCCCTGCTGACCAGCTTCGTACCCGGAAAAGAACCTCTGGCCATGGTGCGGGCCACGCTGCGGGGAGCGCGGGCGGTACGCCACGAGGGGCGGGTGGACGTATGGCTGCTGGACGAGGGCAACTCGCGCGAGGCGCGGAAGCTGTGCCGCGAACTGGGGGTGCGGCACTTCTCCCGGAAGAACGTCAGGAACTGGAACCAGCCGTCGGGACCGTTCCGCGCCCGCACCAAGCACGGCAATTACAACGCCTGGCTGGACCAGCACGGTCACGCCTACGAATTCATGGCCGGAGTCGACACCGACCACGTACCGCTGCCCGAGTTCCTGGAGCGCATGCTCGGCTACTTCCGTGATCCGGATGTCGCTTTCGTCGTCGGACCCCAGGTCTACGGCAACTGCGAAAGCGCCCTCGCCCGCGCCTGCGAAAGCCAGCAGTTCCTTTTCCACGCCCTGATCCAACGGGCGGGCAACGCCTACCGCGCCCCCATGTTCGTCGGCACCAACAACTGCATACGCATCAGCGCACTCAAGCAGGTCGGCGGCCTGTACGACTCGATAACCGAGGACATGGCCACCGGAATGGAGATACACCGGCACCGCAACCCGGCCACCGGGCACCGCTGGCGTTCGGTCTACACCCCGGACGTCCTGGCGGTCGGCGAGGGCCCCGCGGCCTGGAGCGACTTCTTCAACCAGCAGCTGCGCTGGAGCCGGGGCACCTACGAGACCCTGGGCCGCCAGTTCCCGCGCGCCGTGTTCAGCCTCCCGCCCGGGCGGATCCTCAACTACGCCCTCATGATCGCCTACTACCCGCTGACGGCCGTCAACTGGATGCTGGGCGGCCTGTCCTGCCTGCTGTTCCTGGGACTGGGCGCCTCGGGCATCCACATCGAGTCGCAGGTGTGGCTCATGCTCTACAGCGACGCGGCCGCCTTGCAGATCGGCCTGTATCTGTGGAACCGCCGCCACAATGTCAGCCCGCACGAGCCCCAGGGCTCCTCCGGCGCGGTCGGCATGGCGCTCTCGGCGCTGTCCGCTCCTCTGTACGCGCGGTCGCTGGCCGCGGCGGTGCTGCGCCGCAAGGCCGGGTTCGTGGTCACCGCCAAGGGGGACACCGCGAGCCCCGACACGTGGCGCACCTTCGCCACCCACCTGGCGTGGGCCGCCCTGTTCGCCGGCTGCCTGCTGGCCGCTCCGCTGCTCGGCCACACCCAGGTGGCCATGTGTGTCTGGGCCCTGATGGCGCTGGCCATCGCCCTGGCCCCGCCGGTGCTGTGGCGCTGGAGCCGGCGCACCCGATCCGCCCGCGTCCGCTTCGCCCGCCCCCGGCTCACGGCCGCGCAGGGCCCGGACACAGCCGTCGCCGTCGGCCCTGGCACACCCGTCATCACCGGCCCGGGCACACCCGTGACCACCGGTTCAGACGAACCCGTCACCACCGGCGCGGGAACCCCCGTCACCACCGGCCGGGGCCTGCCCACCGCGTCGTAACTCCGCGCAGCCGAGAAAGGGACCTTCGTGCCGTACCGCCCCAGCGCCCGCACCCGTAAAACGGTCATCGGGGCGGCCGCCCTGCTGACCCTGGCGGGACTGAACGCCCCGGCCGTCCACGGCATCGCCACCCGGGCCTACCACCAGTACGCGATCAGCCGGCCGGAGTATCTGGCCGACCACGGGCGCTGGGAGACCGTGGAGGTCCCCGAGCGGTGGCGCGTCAACGCCATCCACGCCGCGCTGCTGCACACCGGCAAGGTGCTGCTGATCGCCGGTTCCGGCAACGACGAGAAGCAGTTCGCCGCCGGCACCTTCCGCAGCGTGTTGTGGGACCCGGCCGGGAACACCTTCGCGGAGGTGCCCACACCCAAGGACCTGTTCTGCGGCGGGCACGCCCAGCTGCCCGGCGGACGGCTGCTGGTGGCCGGGGGCACCGCCCGTTACGAGAAGCTCGAAGGCGACGTTCACCGCGCCGGCGGCACCATGATCGTCACCAATGAGTACCCCGACGCCCCGAAAACGCTCCCCAAAGGCACCGTCTTCCGCTCCCCGGCCGGCAAGACCTACCGCTCCCAGAGCGCCGTCCTGGTGCCCCGGGCGCGGAAGGTCACCCTCGACGGGGGCCGGCGGGTCCGGGTCACCGCCAGCCGGGCCGCGGTGTACGTGGAAGCCGACCGCCCCGGCCCCGAGGGCGCCACGCACACCGCGGCCCGGTACACCATCGACGGGCTCAGCGGCGCCGACGCCCGTAACCACTACGGCACGGCCAGCAAACTCGCTCTGGACAAGAAAGACTTCCAGGGCATCCGGGAAGCCTACGAATTCGACCCGGTCGCCGAGCGTTACGTACCGACCGCCCCCATGGCCGAAGCCCGCTGGTACCCGAGTCTGGCCACCTTGGCGGACGGCACGGTACTGGCCGCCTCCGGCCTGGACGACATGGGCCAGATCATCCCCGGCAGGAACGAGATCTACCGCCCCGCCACCCGCACCTGGTCGCCCGGGCCCAACCGCTACTTCCCCACCTACCCGGCCCTGTTCCTGACGGCCGACGGCAAGCTGTTCTACTCCGGCTCCAGCTCCGGCTACGGCCCCGCCGACCGCGGCCGCAGGCCGGGCCTGTGGGACGTACGCAGCAACACCTTCCAGCCCGTGCCCGGACTGGACGAGGCCGACCTGACCGAGACCTCTGCCTCCGTACTCCTGCCGCCCGCCCAGCAGCAGCGGGTCATGATCCTGGGCGGAGGCGGCGTCGGCGAGTCGCCGCGGGCGACCGGGCGTACCGCCATCGCCGACCTGACGCGGCCCTCGCCCCACTACCGCCGGGGTCCGGATCTGGGCCGCGGCACCCGCTACCTGAACGCGGTCCTCACCCCCGACGACCGTGTCTTCACCACCGGCGGGTCGAGCGACTACCGCGGCAAGGGGACCAGCGACCATCTGGTCGCCCAGTTCTACGACCCGGTGCACGACGTCTTCCGTCCTGCCGCCGAGCCCGGCGTGGGCCGCAACTACCACGCCGAGGCCCTGCTGCTGCCCGACGGGCGGATCGCCACCTTCGGCTCCGACCCCCTCTTCGCCGACGAGGCCAACACCCAGGACGGCTCCTTCGAACAACGCATCGAGGTCTATTCGCCGCCCTACCTCTACCGCCCTTCCCGGCCCCGTGTGCTGGCCGGCCCGTCCCGCATCGCGCGCGGTGCCGCCGCCACGTTCACGCTGGAGGCGGCCGGCACCGTGCGCGGGGCCCGGCTGATGCGTCCCAGCGCGGTCACCCACACCACGGACATCGAACAGCGCTCCATCGCCCTGGACATCGCCCAGCACGGCACCCGGCTGCGCGTCACGGTGCCCAAGTCCCCGGGCCTGGTGCCACGCGGCTGGTACATGCTCACCGTCAGCGACGCCCGCGGCACCCCGTCGCCGGCCCGGTGGGTGCAGGTGACATGAGGGACGTACGGGCTACCGCCGCTCCCGCCCCAGCTCGTCCCGGGCCAGCCCCACGGCGTAGGCCGTCCACCACCGCCCCGCCGGCGGCCCGCCCCGGCAGGTGCCGTCCGACTCGCCCGGAACCTTGATCCACAGGTACGCGTCCAGCCGGGGGTGCCCGGTGGAGGCGGTGGGCAGGCGCCCCAGCGCCCGCCCCGGCGGATTGCACCACTCCTCGCCGCCGGCCGGCTTCGCGCCGGGCACCGCGGGCGGCGGGCCGTTGCCGTTACGGCTGGTGTCGATCACGAAGTGCGCCCCGCCCAGCGCCTCGGAGATCTGTTCGCCGTACGCGAGGGTGGCCTCCGTGGTGTGGAAGCTGGCGACGTTGAGGGCGAATCCATCGGCCCGCACCCCGCCCGCGGCGGCGAGAGCGGCAGCCAGCCGCCCCGTGTCGGGGACCCAACCAGGGTTGCCCGCGTCCAGATAGACCCGCGCCCCGGGCCGGCGTTTGAGCGTGCGCACCGCCTCGGCGAGCAGGCGCTGCCGCAGCTCCGTACGCGGGCAGCCGGTCAGGGCCTGCGCCACGGCGTCGGGCTCCAGGATCACGACGGCCCGCCGGTCCTCCAGGCCCTCCGCCAGGCGGGCGACCCACTGGCGGTAGCCGTCCGCGTCCGAGGCACCGCCGGCGGAGTACTGGCCGCAGTCCCTGCCCGGGATGTGATAGGCCACCAGCACCGGCACCCGTCCGACGGCCTCCGCCGCCACGGTGACCTCCCGGGCCCGTGGCAACGGATCACTCTGCGTCAGCCAGACCGCGGTCGGCTGCGCGGCGAGCCGGCGCAGTACGGCCCGCTCCTCCTCGTCACCGCCCGAGTGGCCGTCCAGCGCCCGGTGCGCGGAGCTGTCCGGATCCACCCACAGGCCCCCCTGCCAAGGCGCCGGTGGCAGGCCGGGGGCGCTGCTCCACCCGACGCACGTCAACAACACCATCACGGCCGGCAACCAGACCGCGCCCCGCCACTGCCTCCTGCTCCACCTGCCCATATCGCCGCCGTGCCTCCGTCCGGAACTGCCCTCGTCCTTTCAGACACACCTTCGCGGAGACCACTGCACACGGCAGTCCCGCCTAGACCGAACGGCCGGGCACACGGGACGGGCGCACTGCGTAGAGTCTCCGCAGCGGGGCAATCACACGGACAAATGGCTATCGGCCCAGGCGCCTACGACGGCAGCAGCCCCGCCGTACGCGTCGTCGGCGAGGCAATACGCTGTGACGCCTCACCGGAGCAGCGCGAGAACTTCAGTACGGCTTCGATCTCCGCACCGTACGCTCCCAAGGTCTCGCCGACGGGGACGGATGTCAGCCGCCGGGTAGAACGGTTCCGGGCCGGCGGGCCCTGACGGCAACTGATGGACAGCTCGGTCGTGCCCTGGCCCCGGTGAGGATGTGCCGGAGTGAAAGGGCGGACCAAGGGGGCGCGCAGCGGCGGGCTCGCTCCCGTAGCCGCGGGTAGGCGGCCGGTTTTGGGGCACCCGTGACGGGTTCGTGCCCGTCGGCTGCGGCCCCCGGGTCGCTGAAATGGGTGTGTTACGCCATGTCCGAGACCGGATCAGATTCTGCACCTTCCGGCGACTTGCCGGAGCCCGGCGCCGCCTGCCACCACCCGAACCAGACTGTCGCGCCGGCACGGCGGCTGGCCGAGTACTGCCTGCACCTGCCCGGCGTCCAGGCCAGCGGCCTCCTGCTGGCCGACGGGCCGCGGCTGCGCCAGGAGGTTATCGCCACCGGCCCGGCCGCCGCCCGCCTTGAGCGGCTCCAGGTCGACCTGGCCGAAGGCCCGTGCCGGGACGTGTGCCGCACCGGCGCCCTGCTGGCCGACGTGCGACTGGCCGACCCGCGCAGCCAGGCACGCTGGCCGCGCTTCGCCCCGCAGGCGCTGGCGGAAGGCTTCACCGCCGCCACTGCCGTCCCGTTGCAGCACCCCGACCGGCTGCTGGGAGCCCTCAACCTCTTCCACCAGCACCGCCGCCTGGAAGCGGCCTACATCGGCGCGTGCCAGTTACTGGCCGAGACCACCGCCTGGGCCCTGGCCCGCGAACAGGAACTCGCCCGGGTACGGGAACACAACGCCCAGCTTCAAACGGCCCTGGACTCCCGCGTCATCATCGAACAGGCCAAGGGCCTGCTGGCCGAGCGCCTGCGCCTACCCCCGCAGGAGGCATTCGCCCGGCTGCGCGCCTATGCCCGAGCCCACCGGCGGAAGCTCAACGAGGTGGCGTACCAGGTCGTCTTCGGGCCCGCCGACCGCGGCCCCTTCCCCCGGCCCGAACCGGACTCCTGACCCGCAACCGAGCACGCGTCCCGGCCGGTGCCCTCTACCCGGGGGCGGGGAGGGCGCGCGTCCGGTAGGAGGGTAGGCCACCGACACGGCCAGCGGCGATACTCGCATCAGCCGCTCCCCCAGCCCCCGGAAGCGGTCGGTACGCCGGGGACCGGCGACCATGGCGCCGGCCCCCTACCCAACTGTCGTGCCGACGCGGTGAGCGGCGCGCGACCGTTACCGGCGCCTGAAGCCCGGACACCGGGCGGTGACCGGGTGCCGGGCGGGTCCGCCATGGCATGCGCCGAGGGCCCCGCCGCACTGTGGCTCGACGCGGAGGCTGACCGGAACGCGCGCGCCGCGAACCTCGCGGGCCGTGCCGCGCGGTTCGTTCCGTGGGCACGGCCGGTCGGCATGCGGCCGGGAGGCGATCAACGGGTACGCCGGGTTCGCGGCGGACCTGGCGGCCGTGGCGGACCACACCGATGCGCGCCAGGTGTTCGGGCTGTCCATGGGCGCCGGTGTGGCCGTACGGCTGGTGGCCGAGCGCTCAGGCCGGTTCCGGCGTGCCGGTCTGCTGCGTCCGACGGCGTTGGATGTCCCGCCGGTCGACAGCGTTCAGCAGTTGGTGCTCGCCGTGGCGGCTGCCGCGGAGCGCGGTGACCGGGCGACGCTTCGGTGCTTCGTACAGCGGCGGTTCCCCGCTTCCCGGAGAGTCAGCCGATCCGTCGCCGAACTCGTCGAACTGCGGGTGGAGGTGCTGGCAAGTCGCGGCGGGCGGGCAACGCCGGCGCCGTCGCCACCGACGGGACACAGGCAGTACCGACGCAGTGGGCGCGGCAGCCGTGACCGGACCGGGACAGTGCCGTACCGCTTGCCTCGGACAGTGGGAGTCACCTGTCCGTCCGTATGGCCGGCACCGCGATGTGCCAGTCGTTGTACGTGTCGGGGACCGGAATGACTCGCCAGTTCCGTCGCGGAGGGGGCGGGATGGTGGTACCGCGGAGTACGAGGGCGTCCGGGGTGCGGTGCGGGTCTGGGGTGGCGGGGTGGCAGCGGGCCGTGTACGCGATGGGGACGACCGAACTGTTGCCGCCGAGAACGCAGTCGGGCCCGACGCCCTCCGCACGCAACACCGCCGTGATACGGGTCCAGTCCTGGCGCGCCGCGGACTGGATGACCGCGTTACGGTGCACGAGGACGAGCTGGGTGGCCAAGTGGGCACACAGCGCGGCACCGAGTGCGACGACGCCGAGACGGCTGTGCGCACGGGCCGCCTGCCACAGCGCACGCAACGCCACCGCCGCGGGGAGCATCAGCAGGGCGTACGAGATGAGCAGGAACCGGGGCGCCGCGTAGTCGATCAATAAGACATAGGTGAGTGCCGAGGACGTCGCGACCGCTGTCGCGAGCCGGAGTCCGGCGCGCTGAGCGGGCAGTGAGCGGCCGGCGAGCAGCAGACCCGCGCCGGACAGGAACGGCAGCGCCCACCACCACAGGGAGGCGGGCAGGGAGAGGTTGCCGCCCGCGCAAGGGCGGCACAGCAGTGGGCCGTCCAAGGAGGCGACCACGGCCGGAAGGTTGAACTGCGGTCGTACGCCGCCCTGCTGGTCGGTGGCCAGGGCGAGACGCTCGCCGATGCCGCCGAAGCGCGTGACCGACTCGACCACCCAGGGAAGTATCGCCGCGGACACGCCCACGGCCATCGCTGCGAGAGGCGCGACGCATGCGCGCCCAAGGCGGTGCACGAGCAAGGCGAGCAGCATCGGGCCCACGATCCACACCGTGTCATTGGGGCGCATCAGCGTGACCGAAGCCAGACCGAGGGCGAGGCCGTACAGCAACCTGTTTGCGCGCTCGCCGCCCGCATAGCGGGTGAAGCAGCCCACCGCCGCCGTGGCGCCCATCGCCGTGTAGTGGTTCGGCATCGCCGACGGGGTGTAGAACAGCGCGAACCAGAGGCTGCCGTACGCGGCGGCAGCCAACGGCACGACGGCCGGGGCGGCGGTGAACCCTCGCAGCCATGGCCGGAACCCCGCGTACAGCGCAATACCCGCGAGCACGCTCAGCCAGCCCCGCAACAGCGGCAGGGAGTCCGACCACACGGCCACCGGGGCGATCAGGACGGGGACGCCACGGGTGCGCGGCGCTTCGAAAGGGACATCGAGGCCGTGGGCGTACGGTGCGAAGCGGCTCGCGTAGACGATCTCGTCCCAGCCGAGCGGCAGCGTCAGAGGGAGGAAAGCCAAGGGGAGGACGACGAACGCGGCGCACACGGCAAGCAGGGCGTGGTGCGCGCGCCGATGGAGCCGCGAAAGCCCGGGGGGTTCTGTGGTGTCCGGCCGGTGCGGGACGGCTGCGGCGCCGGGGCGTCTGGTCGTCATCGTCTACAAGGGCTGAGCGAGGCGCGGCGCATCCACCGCGCACGTGTGGCGGCCCCCCGGGGCGGGCAGGGCACTTCGATTCCCGGTACGGGCAACCGTTTCGCCTGGTTCCGGAAGCCGCAAACGTAGGCGCACGTCGTGCCACCCGGAGGAGGACGGAACCCGGTCGACTGCCTTCCTCGTTGTCTCGCGCCCCGGCAGGAGGAAGGGAAGCTCTTCCGGAGCCGGACGGAAATCGAGCGCGACAGGAAAACGGGAACAGCTCACAGGGGAACGTTAAAGGCAACGAACAGCCGTGGCATCAGCAGACAGCCGTCGGCATGTACTTTCAGACGAGCTGTGGGCGCTGTTTCGACGCGTGGCGCGGTCACGGAGAGCAAGCGTCTGCACGGTGGCGACCGACGCCGGGCGCGTGACCGTGAGCCGCCCCTGCCCGCGATTGTCTTTGCAGCCGGTTCTCAGGCCGCACCGGTCCTTCTCGACGCGTTCGGCGCCCCGAAGAGCTGTCACCGGTGGCGCTTCCGGCGTGTCCCAGTGTTCGCCGCGTGGCTCGGTACGGAGAACCAGCGCTCCTGCATCGTCATGGTGAGCGACCGACTGGATCCCGACCCGGCGGCGTCCCCGTACTCAGGCACCGCAGCGCCACAAGAGCGTCACTCGCCTCGCCGGAGACATACAGCCGTACCGGCCTTCCAGCAGAACCACCAATGCCCTGACGAAATACGGAAGGGCGAAGAACTCATCAGACACGAATGTCCCGAGCAGTACCGCGAGAACGGCGACGACTGTTCCGCAGCGGGCCCTCATGCACTACTGGTGATCAGCGGGCGAGGGTGTGTTCTTCACCTTGGCCAGGCCACCGCCCCCCCATCGGAGATCGATAGCCAAGCCCTCGGCCGCGGGCGCCGTGGGTGACGACGGGGCGCGCCGGTGTCACTCCTCTACCACGCCGATCGCGTCGATTCCGGCGTGGCGCAGGGTCCGCGCCACGGTGCGGCGCGCGCCACGGAGAGTGAGCGAGGCGCCGTCGGGGCGCCGGGAGAGGGCGCGCAGAAGAGCGTACGCACAGGCCAGGTCGATGTGCGCCAGCTCATGCATCTCCAGCACCCAGGCATCGGCTTCGCTCAGACGCGGATCGGCGAACCGGGTTTCGAGCGCGCGGAGGGTACCGGCGTGCAGCTCGCCACGGAAGGTGAGCACGACTCGGCGATCATCGACGCTGGTCACGGTCACTGGTGGCGTGGGCATCGGGATGGAGCTGGCCCCGGTTGTCATGGCGACCTCCTGGTGCGTGCGCTCGCGCGGCGGGTAACGCGGTGACCTGGCCGCACCGCGTCCGACGGGCACCGCTTCCGGCACGGCCGTACCGACCGCGCGGCCGGTTTCTGCCAGGAGCCATGGCTTGCCGTGCGTCATGGCCCCGGTCGGCACGCGTCCGCGGAGGCGCTACGCAGTCGCCCCGCCGGGCGCCGGGCGCTGTGCCCGTTGCGTGCGCTCCGGGCAGTCCGGGTTGCGGCAGGGGCCCGGCTTCCAGACGGGGACGCAAATGCCCATCGTCTTGTATCGCGTGAGCACCGCGGGCACGGAGTGATGACAGACATGACAGATGTATCCGGCCTGCGGTCTCGTCGCACGCTCGTCTCTGTTCATAGGACAACGGTAGCCCTCTTTGCCCTTACTTGGTAGAGATTTTCCAAAAAGAGGGAAATGGGGCGCTTGGGACAAACCCCGCATCTGACTCGGTGGGGACACCACCTGGCGCGGCAGGCTTCGGAAACCGCACGCCGGACGTCGGTGGGTCAGCCACCCCGTGGCGGGTCTCCTGGTTTCCGTATCCCCTGCCCCTGCCCCTGCCCCTGCCCCTGCCCCTGCCCCGAGGAGCTTCCCTCCGCCGCCCCTGCGGCGGCACCGTGCCGGTCGGCCGGGTCCGGGAGTCTCACGCTCAAGACGACGGCCACCGCCAGGACGACGACGATGACCACCAGGCTGACCGAAGACGGGATCTCCGGAATGCTGGGGCTGAACAGCTTGTGGGACGCCTGGAGGACCAGCTTCACTCCGATGAAGGCGAGAATGAGCGCCAGCCCCTTGCTGAGGTAGCGGAACCGGTCCAGCAGCCCGGCGAGCAGGAAGTACAAGGCGCGCAGGCCGAGGATGGCGAACGCGTTGCTGGTGTAGACGATGAAGGCGTCATCGCTGACCGCGAGGACGGCGGGCACGCTGTCCACGGCGAAGACCAGGTCGGCCGCCTCGATCGCGGCGACGACCGCGAGCAACGGGGTGGCGATCCGCTTGCCGGCCTCCTTGACGAAGAACTTCATCCCGGCGTACTCGTCCCGAACCGGAACAACCTTGCGCAGCAGCCGCACGGCAACGCTCCGGCCCGGGTCGAAGCTCTCCTCCTCCCCCTTGAGAATCTTGTAGGTGCTGTAGAAGAGGATGGCCGCGAAGGCGAACAGCACCGCGGTGAACCGGCTGACCACAGCCACGCCGGCGGCCAGGAAGACACCTCGGAACACCAGCGCGCCCATGACGCCGAAGAACAGCACACGGTGCTGATAAGCACGCGGCACCCGGAAATAGGCAAAGATCAGCGCGAAGACGAACAGATTGTCGACCGAGAGGCTCTTCTCCAGCAGCCACGCGGTCGTGTACTCCACACCCGGCGCCGCACCGAGCACCAGGAAGACGACGGCGCCGAAGACGACGGCGAGACCGACCCACACCCCGCTCCAGGCAGCGGCCTCCCGAAACCCGATGACATGCGCCTCCCGGTGCGCCAGCAGGTCCACGGCCAGCGACACGATCACGGTGACGACGAACGCCACCCACAGCCAGATCGGCACATCGAGCACGGGGAACCCCTCACGCAACAGGTTGAAAACCTGGCTCTACAAGAAAAGTCTGGCCCACCGACCCCAGCTTGTCGCCCGCACATGGTCGGCACACCCCGCTCTTCCCACCGTCCGCTGGCGCCGGGAGGTGGATTCCGGCAACGCCTGCTGGTGGGGGGTCCCCCGCCCATCCGCTTCCGTCCGTCCCGCCCCGGCGCCGACTGCCCGCGAAACTCCACGGCGACAACTGCTACTCACCCGGCGACGGCGTGGTTCGGCGGCGATAGTAGGCGACGCCGAGAGCGATGGTGATGGGTCCCCACGCGGCGATCGGGGTGACGCAGACCGTCGCAAGCGCATGCCAGGTGCCGTTGGCGTATCCGACGGACTCCACGATGCCGTACAGGGTGAGCCAGCGACCGTCGCCGATCGGGACGTCGGTGAACAGCACGGTGAGGATCAGGCCGCCGAGGACGGCGGGCACGGCGGCGGCCATCGGCCGGATGCGTCTGCCACCGATGACCGGAATCCAGGCGGGTGCCACCTCTCCCCAGCCCCGGACCAGGCCGGTGGTCAAGAGCGCGATCGCTTCCGACAACACGCTGAGCGTGAGGACGTACGGGATGCTCACCCAGTAGGGCGGCATGGCGAGATCCTGGACCTGCCCCATGTCGAAGTGCAGGGCGAAGGGCAGCCGCCACAGGCACGACGGCAGCAGGAGCAGCGGAAGCGCGTAGGCCAGCCGCACGGCCCAGCGTGGGGCGGGCCGCTCGGTGTCACTGACGGACGGGGGCGCGTGAACGATCTTCAGCTTCATGGCTCGATTTTCATGAAGCAGGCACCACCAGGAATCAGCCTCGGGGGCCGGACTGCTCCCCCGAGCGACGGACACCGTACCGAGCAGTGTCAGCCGCAGGAAGGACGCTCGCCGCGTCAGCCTCACGATGATGCGTGAGCGGATACCGGGGTGCTCGCCGACGCCGCGGGATGCGGGAATGGCTGGAAGTCCGAGAACTCCCTTTACGCATAAGGGCTTTTGCCGCTTGATGCCTGTGGTCGCCGGCCGTCCGGCCGGCCCATCGGTCACTGCAGGCACCGACCGGAAGGAGCGCTCATACCGTTGACCGATGTGCTCGCCGCCGTGCTGCGGAGACGGCGTTGACAGCGCTCCAGGCCGCTTGGCACGGGGCCGACGGGAGAGGACAGAGCACTGACGAGACACCTCCGTCTGACGACGCGGGTCCCGTTACGGCGATGTGCCGCCGCCGTGGTCGCCGTCCTGGCCGGGCTGGCGGCACTGGCCACGAACGTGACGGTGGCCGCCCCTGCGGCGCAGGCCGTGAACAACGACGGCACCTCGTCGTTCGCCACGTACAACATGCACGTCTCCGACAACGGCCAGACCTGACGGTCGGAGATCGAGCCGCTGGCCGCGAACCACGCGGTGGTGGCGTTGCAGGAGGTCGGCGCCGGGCCACCCATGCCGGTGAAGGAAAACCGGGACAGTGGACGCGGTCCCTTCTTCGGTTCCGACCACTGCTACATTTCGTGCTCCCACCAGCCGCGCGTGTCGATGTCTGCGGCATCCGCCAGCGCCTCCAATTCCGCGATCTCCTCGTCCGCGAGCTCGATGCCGTGAGCTCGGACCACCCCGTCGATGTGGCCCGCCTTCGTGACCCCGATGATCGGGGTGGTCCCCTTGGCGATGGCCCAGGCAGCGGCGACATCGGCGGCGGACGCGCCCCGGTCCTTGCCGATCGCCCCCATCCGGTCCGTCAGCGACTGAAGCTGGGGCAGGATGCCGTTGTACACGGCCGCCCGATTGCTCCCCTCCGGCAAAGGATTCGCCGGGGTGTACCTGCCGGTCAGCGCTCCTTGTTCGACGACCATGCAGGAGAAGAACTGCACGTCGTGCTCGCGGCAGTGGTCGAGGATGCCCGCGCGCTCAGAGCTCCGGTGCAGGAGGCTGTAGTGGTTCTGGACCGCCTCCACAGTGAACTTCGTCGACAGTTGGTACTCGCTGCGGTGATGGCCCGTCAGTGCCTGGGCGAGGACGGTCTCCGAGCGGCCCATGCCGTACGCCACGGCGGTGTCCCACAAGGTGAGCCCGTTCGACCGGGCCTTCTCGACGACCTCTCGCAGGCCGGACTCGCTCAGCTGACTGCCGAAGTAGCCGTCGCCTGCCTCGCCGCTGTCTCCCCAGGCCCATGTGCCCAACGCCACCGCCGGCACAGTCAGCGCCTTGTTCGTCATGTCGCATCTCCGTTGTCCGTTCTCGGGATCGTGTCGGAACGAGCGAGCCCCAGGAGACCGCGATCGCCACGACCGGAGAAGGTCGTGCCTGTGGGGGGGTATAACCACCCCCCTCGCGCCGTGACCAGCGGCTACCCTCAATGACATGGACCAGCAACCCGGAAACCGCGGCGAGATCCGGGACTTCCTTGCCAGCCGACGCGCCAGGATCACCCCGGCGCAGGCCGGACTGCCGACCAGCGCCCGACGCCGGGTCGCCGGGCTGCGGCGCGAGGAGGTCGCCGTCCTGGCCGGCGTGAGCAGGGAGTGGTACACGCGGTCGGAGAAGGGCCACATCGGTGGCGTGTCCGAAGACGTCCTTGACGCGGTCGCTCGTGCCCTGCGACTGGACGGCGACGAGCGTACCTACCTGTTCGACCTGGCCCGGTCATCGCGGCACGGGAGTCGCACGCCCTCGCGTCGCAGGGACGTCGAGGTCCCGCTCCGGGTCCAGTGGCTGCTCGACTCCATGACGATGTCCTCGGCGTTCGTACGCAACGGCCGTACGGACATCGTCGCCAGCAACCCCTTGGCCCGGGCCTTGCTCGCGCCGATGTTCGACAGCGTCACCATCGACGAGCGCGGCCGCCCCAACATCGCCCGCTACGTCTTCCTCGACCGTGGTGCACATGACTTCTTCGTCGACTGGGACGCCGCCGGTGTCGCCACCGCCGCCCTGCTGCGCGCCGAGGTCGGGCGCGAGCCCCGTGACCGGGCACTGCGCGATCTCGTCGGCGAGCTGTCCACCCTCAGCCCGGAGTTTCGCAGCCAATGGGCCGCGCCCGACGTCCTGATGCGCCACGACGGCGTCAAACGGCTCCAGCACCCCAGCGTCGGCCACCTGGAACTGACCTTCCAGTCCCTCGACCTGCCCCTGCCGGGCCGAGCCGTGCACGACCTGATCATCTACACTGCCGAACCCGGCACCGCGTCCGAGGACCGGCTCAAACTCCTCGCAAGTTGGGCAGCTACGCACTCTCGGGCGGTACAGCCCACCCGCCATTCTCCTCAGCCCGGGCCGCTCTGATCCGTCGCGGTTCCCGCGAGGGTCTGACGGCGTTGCTT
This sequence comes from Streptomyces sp. NPDC026394, assembly GCF_055567735.1. Classification (NCBI taxonomy): domain Bacteria; kingdom Bacillati; phylum Actinomycetota; class Actinomycetes; order Kitasatosporales; family Streptomycetaceae; genus Streptomyces; species Streptomyces sp. NPDC026394. Next base: position 109,673 of record NZ_JBVHPX010000016.1, on the reverse strand, counting down.
CCCTTGGTCGGGCCAGGCGACTCGATCACCGTGTCCACCCCCGACCGGCTTGGGCACCTGCTCCTCGTCGCCGTAGCCCTGCGGCTCCTCGGCCATCCATTCGCACCGACATGGACCGCGCTTCTGCACGTGGGAGCCGACACCACTTTCTCCCATGGCCTTATTCCTTGGGCCAGTAGCCGCGTTCCGCTCGGCACGAGCCTGAGCAGGTCAGCCGGGCCTGTCCGGTAGCACCCCAAGTGCGTGGCGTTCCACAGACGACGCAGCAGTCCGGTTGAAGGCCCCGAGGGATGTCCGCGACCGGCTCATCGGGCGGGGGCCAGGTACGTAAGGGATGTTCACGAGGGCCTCCTGGTCGACGTCGTCCACCTCTGAGGACGGCCGTCGCCGGGCCGGAGTGTGGATCGGTCCGGTTCCCTCCGCCGTACGGGGTGGCTTCACGGTCGGAGTAGGACAGACATGGCGGGACGAAGCCATCGCGTGTCTCCTCGCCGGACAAGCTTTCGCGCTCGGGAGTTTGCGCGGTGGGCTTCCGTGGCCAGGCCCGTATGGGCAGCGCCGCTGCCCCGCCGGGCTCCGCCCTTCGCGTGCTGCGTGAACGGGCAAGTCGTGACCTATCGGTGCGGGGTCTGCGCGGTCCGTACAAGACGGTCGGCGGCGTCGCACTTCGGTCGCGGGCGCACACTCGCCGCGGAAGACTTGATTTGCCGCAAGGCGCCGTATTCAGGATCCCTTCCCGCCCCGCGCTGGAAGTACTCGCCGGCTCGCGTAAGATATCAATCCTTTGGCGTGATTCTTTCGGTGAGCGAATATCTGGCCTATGGGACCGGCAATTGAGTGTGGCTGGCCCCACCGGGTACGGGGCATAGTGGGATAGCGGACGCGAGTAGACGCACCGTACGTTTCCCGTGCCCGGCCGACACCGCCCCACCGCAGGCCGGGCGATTGCACGAGCCGCACGAGCCGCACGAGCCATGCGACATTCCATGAGGGCCGCGAAGGGATACGTCATGTCCGCAGTCATTGAGGTGCAGCATCTCCGCAAGTCCTACGGCGACCTCGTAGCGGTCGACGATGTGTCCTTCAGCGTCGAGGAAGGCGAGGTCTTCGGGATTCTCGGCCCGAGCGGTTCGGGGAAGAGCACGATCGTGGAATGCGTCAAGGGGCTGCGGGACCGGGACGGCGGCGACATCAACGTGCTCGGCCTCGACCCCCACCAGGACCGGGCCGAGGTGACGCGGAAGCTGGACGCCCAACTGCGGGCCGGGTGCTCGCCGGAGCGGATGCGCCTCGGCGAGGCGCTGTCGCTCTACAGCTCCTTCTACCGCGATCCGGCGGACTGGGGGCGCCTGCTGGCCGCGCTGGACCTGGCCCCGGAGGCCGGGCCGGACGAGGCGGCCGGCGGGGTGGCGGAGCTCTCCACCGTGCTGCCCCTGATCGGCAACCCGCAGGTGGCCGTCTTCGACGAGCTGACCACCGAACTGGACCCGCGGTCCCGGCAGGACACCTGGGAGCTGATCGAGAGCGTGCGGGCCAGCGGGCTCACCATCCTGATGGTCACCCGTTTCCTGGAGGAGGCCGTGCGGCTGTGCGACCGGATCGCACTGATCGACCAGGGCCGCATCAAGGCTTCCGGCACCCCGGCCGGGGTGGCCGACCGCATCAGGGCCGAGCGTTCGGCCGGGCCGGACCTGCGCCTTTCTCCGCGATGAGCCGGGTGTCGCGAAAAGGCGGGCCGAGAGTGGTCAACCGCGCCGGCGAAGCGTCCAGCCGGAACATTCCGCCGTCGGCGGGGGCGCGGCCGGGCAGCCGCGGGTGTGACCGGCCGCGGGACGCCTTCCTCGTACCCGGCGACGAGCATCCGTGCGGCGGCCCGCAGCGGCGGTACGTGACCGGCGAGAGGCGCACGGCCGACGAGAGATACGCGACCTGCGCTGGCCGTTGCCGGTCGGCACCCGCCTGTCCGCTGCGCCGCGGCGGTGCCGAAACGCCGGAGGGCGGGACCGGCCGCACGGTGACGGTGCGGCCGCTCCCGCCCTCCGGCCGGCGCCTGTCGGGCCCTCGGCAAGGCGGCCCGGTCGGGCCCGGTCAGTCCGGATTCACGATGCGGGCGCGCCTGTTCAGCTCCTGGGCGAACCCGTCCCAGATCTGCGAGTTGCGCCGGGACAGCTCCACGATCAGCTCGATACAGTGCGAAGGCACCGAGGCACAGATGTCGTTCATCTCGCTGGCCCCCAGCACGTTCTCCCGGAACATCCGCAGCAGCCGCCGGCCCAGCTCGCTCTGACGCAGCGACGGGTCGCGCATGAGCTTGTCGAGTGTGACGGCGGTCGGCGGGGCGGCCGGTACGGGGGGCGGGTCCACCGGCTCGGGCTTGGCAGGTCCCGCCTCGCCCCTGCTGCGGCTCCGCTGGCTGGGGACGGGCTGGTCACCACGTTCCAGCCGGCGCCGTACGTCCAGCGCGGTGGCCGGTGAAACCCCTGCCGACCGGGCCACTTGGCGCAGCGAGGCGTCAGGGTTGTCCCGCATCAGCTCCGCCACCCGCAACCGGCCCTGCGCACCGTCCAGCGGGCGGACCTTGCCGTCCCGTCCGACGCGGAAGTCCGACTGCGGTACGGAGTCGGAGGAACGCCGCAGCTGTGCGACCGTCCGGGCACCCAGACCGGTCGACTTGGCGATGGCCCGGTCGGCCATGGTGGGGTGCGACTTGAGTATGCGCAGCGCTGCCGCCGTGCGATCGGCCTGCGACAGGGGGAGGCCGTGTTCGACGTTTGCCTCGACGCTTTTGAGGAAAGCCTCTTCGCGGCTTCCGTCGAAGAATCTGACATCGATGTCTTTCTGGCCCTTGAGGGAGGCGGCCATCAGGCGGTGCAGGCCGTCGATGACGCACATGGTGCTGCGGTCGACCAGTATGGGGGGCAGCGGGCCCTCTATCGCGGCCAGCCGCAGCACATGCCCTTTGTCCTCACCTGTCAGGCGGGGTGAGTCTCCGGGCAGGACCTGGATGATCGGGACCGAGACAATCTCCGGCTCGCCGCCTCCCCGGCCGGTGACTCCGGCCGCTGTTCCGACTGTCTGTGCGAGACTCACCACTGCTCCCCTGACAACTACGTATCATCATGTGCAGCCAAACGCCAACAGTGGCCTTGTGTACGGAACTTGAGGCGTACCCGGGTCAGTAGCGGTATACCTCGAGAGCCGTCCGGACCTCCCCCGAGTTCACGGTCGCTCACGCTGCTTTTTCAGGTCACCTGACACGGGGTTGAACGCCTTGCATGCCATCGAGGAAGTAAAACCGTCATCAACTCGATAACCCTTTCGCCGATTACCACCAGGTACTTGACGACAATGCGCGGTACGCGCGGGTTACGCCGTCGAAATGGTTCGTGACTCCACGATGAACACCGCACGACAGTCATCACCGCCGTGCGGCGAAAACGCCTGCACGTCCAACCGGATGCCGCGATCCTATCCCGTTCCCCCCGCGTAGTGGAGGTCCGGAGAAGCACCGCGGAGCCCGACGCGACGTGGAGCGCCCTGTCGTCCGCCCTGTTCCGACCCGGAAGACGGTTCCGGCCGCCACCTGGTTCCATGTACAGGGAATCCATCGCGTCTCCGCACCACCGGCCCGGCGGGCGGGCATTGCGCCCGTGGCCGACGGCGGGGGCCACCGGCGCTCGGGGCCGAATGCGAATGACCGAATCCGGTGTTCAACTGCTCCCTCTGTTCAACCGAACTCCGTGAAACGGAGTGTGCGCGAAGGACGCTCAACCGTGCGGCGGGCATCGGTTGAACAGTCGGCCGAGGTCCGGCGAGCATCGATTCGCGACGGGCGCGGACCCGGCGGGCATGCAAAAACGCAGCGAGGCCAGGGCCAGGGCGGTACGGGAACTCGGCCTGGAATCCGGAGCTTCGCTGCGTTCGGGGCAGCCGCCTCGGCGGCTGCGGGCGTCCGGGGACGGGGCGGCGGCCCGTGCCCGCCCTCATGGGCGCCCTTGTCTCGTGCTGGGCCTTCTACTTGCCGACGGGCTCCTTGACCACCTCGCCGACCACCACGTCCCCGTCCTCGGCGGCGGGGGGCTGCGGAACGGCCGGCACGGTGAGGCCGGGCACGGTGAGGTCAGGGACCTTCTTCACCGCCTCCAGGGCGGATTCGATCGCCTCGGCCAGCGTGGGCGTGACCGTGTCGTCGAAGTCGACCTTCGTCACGGTGACCTCGGCGTCGGTGGGAAGCGTGTCGGTCGCGAAAGTCGCGCCGGAGAAACCCGCTTCCTTCAGAAGTTCCCCCTCCTCGTCCGTGATCTCGCGACTCAGGACCAGGGAGAATTTGTGCCCCATGTACGTCACCTCTCAATGTCGCCACGTAATGCGGAACAGTAACCGGGGTCATCGGGACGACACAACAGGCGGCCACGTTCCCTCCTTTATACAAATACCATCGCGGTGCGGCCGTCTTCGCCGTTCAACCGTGCTTTTCCCACAGTTGACCGGGTACCTTCGGCGCCGGGTGCGTGTCCGTGATCGGACGCCTTGCAGGCGCTCCGGCAAGTGGCTACGTTTTCATCTCACTTGACGATTCGGCATGACTACCTTCAGGAGCGGCATGACCCAGCCTTCGCCCGGAGACGAACTGTGGTGCAGGCGTTTTCACCCTGCCGATAAGCCGACCGCCCGGCTGGTGTGCCTTCCGCACGCAGGTGGGTCCGCGCCTTTCTTCCTGCCGGTGGCGGCAGCGCTGAGCCCGGACGTCGACGTCGTCGCGATCCAGTACCCCGGTCGGCAGGACCGCCGCGCGGAGGCGCCCGTCGACGACCTGTCGGTGCTCGTCGACCGTATCCACCAGGTACTGCGGCGCCAGCCCGACCTCCCGCTCACCCTCTTCGGCCACAGCATGGGCGCCGTCATCGGCTTCGAACTGGCTCGCCGCCTGAAGGCCGACGGCCGGCCCCCGGTGCGGCTGCTCGCCTCCGGGCGGCGCGCGCCCGGCACGCACCGGGACGAGACCACGTTCACCAGCGACGAGGCGATCATGGCGGAGGTGCGCCGGCTCAGCGGCACCGCCGCCGCCCTGCTGGACGACGAGGAGATGATGCGGGCCGCGCTGCCCGCACTGCGCGCCGACTACCGGGCGATCGAGGTGTACCGGTGCGGGCCCGACGCCGTCGTGGACACCCCGATCACCGTGCTGACCGGGGACAACGATCCCAAGACCACGCTGGACGAGGCGAAGGCGTGGGACCGGCACACCCGGGGCGGCTGCGATCTGCGGGTGTTCGCCGGCGGCCACTTCTTCATCAGCGAGCGCAGTGCGGAGGTCATGCAGGTCCTGAAGGAGCACTTCCGGCAGGAAGGCGTACGCGGCGTCGGCTGACCGGCGTTCCGTGCCCGGTGCCGCAGCACGAAGGCCCCGCACCTCCCGTCGAAGCGGGTGGTCGCGGGGCCTTCGTGGTGCGGCGGTCCGCCGCCGCGGGCAACGGACAGGGCCGGATGCAACGGGGGATGCACCCGGCCCTGCCCGGTGTGCGGACGTGTTGCCGTCCGCGTGCCCGTCCGCTCCTGGTCCCGGCCGGGCCGGGACCGTCGCGGAGGGCCGGTCGTCAGGCCTTCTTCTTGGCCAGCTTGGGGAAGACGCCGCGCACCGCGGCCCCGCGGGTGAGCACCGCGGCGCCGACCAGGGCCAGGGCGGAGACGCCCTGCATCGCGGCGTACCAGGCCGGGCAGAGCCCGGGGATCAGGTCGACGACGATGATCGCGATCGGCAGGATCACGGTCACCGTGGCCAGCCGGTCGTACTGGCGGGCGTCCCCCTGTGCCGAGCGGGTGGCCATCCGGTGGAAGAGCGGCCAGACGAGCAGCAGGATGGCCCCCCGGATCCACATGAAGGAGCTGGCCTCGTTCCCCGTGATGGCCATGGCGGCCACCGTACCGAGCACGATGACGCTGATCACGCCGTACAGCCCGATGAACTTGTGCACCGTCTTGAAGGTGTCCTGGACGCGGGGGTCCTCGTAAGTCTCAGGGGCCGTCGTGATCGCGGTGCTGTCCGCCATGTCGTTCTCCTCCGTCTCAAGGTGTTCTCCACGCTATGGAGTTGCCGGAAGAGGCGGTATGGGCCTGAGCGTACGGCTGGGTGGGGCCAGCCCCACCGTCGGGAGGGGCCCAGCCGTACGGCGCGTCCTCACGGTGCGCCACCGCGGACAGACATCGCCGCACCGTCCCCGGACTGCGGTGTTCAGCCGCTTCGGAAGGGCGGGCGGCAGCGTCGGTGGCGGGCTGTGCGGGATGCTCGTGACACGGCTGCCGGGCGCGGTGGGGCTAGCCCCACCGGTGGCGGGGCGTAGCGGGATTCCGGCTCCGGTGTGCTCTGCGTACCGTCGGCGGTATCGGTCAGGGGTCCGCTCCCGGCTGACATTATGATCGCCGTGGTGAAGGGAACGAGACGATGAGGATACCTCCGGGAGGCGGCCCGCTGCGTTGGTGTGCCGAGGTCGGCCTCGGGCTGTACCGGTCCGTGGTGCTGGTCGGGCTCACCTGCGTGATGCCGCTCGTCGCGGTGCCCGTCGGGATCGGCGGCGCCCGGCTGGCCGGCTCCTGGACCGCCGGTCTGGAGGCGCCGCTCGCCGTGCGGGTGCTGGCCACCCTCGGGCAGGGGCTGGCGGTGGCCTTCTGGATCGCCGCGGCCCTGTTCGTCGTCTACCCGCTGACCAGCCGTGCCCTGGCCAGGGCCGCCCGCCGGTGCGCCGCGGACTGGCTGGAGGTACGGCACGAGGTGCGCTACCGCGCGGTGCCGCCGGTGACCCGTATGGCCACCGGATTCTGGTGGGACGGGGAGGAGTACCACAAGACCGAGCGGGAGGCCCGCCGACGGGCCGCGGTGCACGCCCGCTTCCACGACCCGCAACTGCACTGGGACGGGCTGTGGGCGGTGGTCGCCTCGGTGACCGTGCTGCCGGTCTCCGCCCTGCCGCTGCTCGCCCTCGGTTACGGCATCTACATGGCGGTGACCCCGGCCCTCGTCGGCTACGGCGTCGCCCTGATCGTGGCGGGCCTGGCCGCCGCCCCATTCGCCTGGCGGATCCTGCGGCCGATGGCGACCCGCCTGCTGGGCCCGGTCCCCCGCACCCGGCTGAGCCGGCGGGTGGAGGAGCTGGAGGCCATCCGGGCCGATCTGACGCAGGCTCAGGCCGCGGAACTGGAGCGGATCGAGCGCGGCCTGCACGACGGGGCCCAGGCCCGGATGGTCGCGATGGGCATGTCGATGGGCGCCGCCGAGCAGTTGGTGGACTCCAACCCGGATGCCGCCAAGGCGGTGCTGGCCGAGGCCCGGGCCACCTCCGCCACCGCCCTGGCCGAACTGCGCACCCTGGTCCGCGGGATCAACCCCCCGGTGCTCGCCGAACGCGGTCTGGTGGACGCCGTCCAGGCGCTCGCGCTGGACGCCGCCGTCGCCGTGGACGTGCTCACCCGGGTGCCCTCCCGGCCGGAGCGCCCGGTGGAGTCGGCGGTCTACTTCGCCGTCGCGGAACTGCTGGCGAACGTGGCCAAGCACGCCGGGGCGGAGCGCGTCACGGTGGAACTCAGTTATGCCACGCGGACGCTGACCGCGACCGTGAAGGACGACGGGGTCGGTGGGGCCGATCCCGCCGGCGGCTCCGGGCTGAGCGGCATCGAACGCCGTATGCACGCGTTCGGCGGTCGTCTGGAGATCGACAGTCCGGCCGGAGGGCCTACCCGTATCACTGTGGCGGTGCCGTGCGAATTGTCGTAGCCGAGGATCTCTTCCTGCTCAGGAACGGGATGGTGCAGCTCGTCGAGGCGTACGGGCACACCGTGGTCGCCGCCGTCGAATCCGGGCCCGCCACCTTGGACGCACTGCTCGAACACCGGCCGGACGTCGCGATCGTGGACGTCCGGCTGCCGCCGACCTTCTCCGACGAGGGGCTGCAGGCCGCACTCGCCGCCCGCCGCGCCGTGCCCGGGTTGCCGGTGCTGATCCTCTCCCAGCACGTCGAGCAGTTGTACGCGCGGGAGTTGCTGGCCGACGGGTACGGCGGCATCGGCTACCAGCTCAAGGACCGGGTGCTGGACGCGGACCAGTTCCTGGACGCCCTGACCCGGGTCGCGGGCGGCGGCACCGCGTTGGATCCCACGGTCGTCTCCAAGCTGCTGGCCCGGCCCACCCGGGCCGATCCGCTCGCCGCCCTCACCGAGCGCGAGCGCTCAGTGCTGGAGCTGATGGCCGAGGGGCTGTCCAACGCGGCCATCGCCGGGCGGCTGTTCTTGAGCGAGGGCGCCATCAGCAAGTACACCACCACGATCTTCGCCAAGCTGGGTCTGGTCAACGACGACGACACCAACCGCAGGGTCCGCGCCGTTCTGGCCTACCTGGAGGCGACCAGCCGCAGCGAGGAGTGATCTCGGCGGTGGGGCGGCCCGGGCGGGCGATGCGGCGCCGGCCGCACCGGCCGCCCGGGCTCGGTCATGTCTGCGGCGCGCCCTCGGCTGCCGTGTCCGTCGCGCGGATGCGGGCGGCCAACTGCCGCGGGGTGGACTGCTCGAAGATCTCGGAGAGGCCCAGCGAGCGGCCGCTGAGGTTCTGGAACTCCTGCATCGCCACGGCGGCCAGCATGGAGTGGCCGCCGGCGGCGAAGAAGTCGGTGTCCGCGTCGGCGTCCTCACGCCGCAGGACGGTGCGCCACACCTGCACCAACTGGTCCGTCAGGGCGTCCACGCCGGCCGCCGTCCCCGGCCGGTCGGCGGCGTCCGGAGCGCCGGTGCCGGAGGGGCTCGGTGCTGTGCGGTGCGTGCGGCGGGCGGTGACGATCCGCTCCAGTTCCCGGTGGTCCACCTTGCCGTTGCCGTTGACCGGCAGCGGATCGACGGTGACGAGGTCGCCGGGGAGCATCGAGCGGGACAGCCGGGCGCGGGCGTGCTCGTGGACGTCGGCGGTGTCCAGTGTGTCGCCGGACGGCTCCAGGCAGCCGATGAGTACGCCGTCGCCGCTCGGGTCGCCGACCATGATCACCGCGGCGGCGGCGACCTGCGGGTGGGCCGTCAGCGTCGCCTCGATCTCGCCCAGCTCGATGCGGTTGCCGCGCAGTTTGACCTGCCGGTCGCTCCGGCCGAACAGGTCGAGCAGACCGTCCGCCCGCCAGCAGGCCACATCGCCGGTGCGGTAGAAGCGGCCGTGCTCGGGGTGGACGCCGAAGCGCTCCGCGTCCAGCTCCGGCCGGCCGTGGTAGCCCAGTGCGACGCCCGTTCCGGAGATGCACAGCTCCCCCCGGACGCCCACCGGCAGGTCACGGCCGTGGGCGTCGCTCACGTGGACACGGGTGTTGCGGATCGGGCGGCCCACGTCCAGCCGGGCGCCGGGGTCCTGCGCGATCACGCGGGAGGTCGACCAGATGGTCGTCTCGGTGGGGCCGTAGGCGTGGTGCAGCTCGCACCCGGCCGCCAGCAGCCGCCGGGCCAGCGGGAGCGGCACCGGCTCCCCGCCGATCAGGACGCTGCGGCCGCGCAGGCAGTCCGCCGCCCGGTCGGCGACCAGCCGCCAGGTCGTCGGGGTCGCCTGGACGAAGCGTACGTCGTGTCGCTCCAGCAGTTCGCGCAGTACCCGGCCGTCGCTCCTGGCCCGGTCCGGGGCCGCCACCACCCGGCCGCCGGAGACCAGCGGCACGAACAGTTCCACCCCGGACATGTCGAAGGCGAAGGTCGTCGTCCACAGCATGGTGTCGCCGGGCGCCGCGGCCAACTGGGCGGCGAAGTGCGCGGCCAGGTTGGCCAGGGCTGCGTGGCCGACCAGTGTCCCCTTCGGACGCCCGGTGGATCCTGAGGTGTACATCAGGTAGGCGCAGGCGGCGGGGTCCGCCACCGGAGCGTCGGGGGCCGGTGTCTGCGGGGCGTGGTCCGCCGGCGGCGCGTGCACCACCGCGGGCCCGTCGGGGTCGGCCAGGGCGGCGGTGTGCTCGTCGGCCACCAGCACCGTGGCGGCGGAGTCGGAGAGCTGGTGGCGGATCCGCTCGCGCGGGTGGGCCGCGTCCACCGGCACGTACGCCGCGCCCGCCAGCCAGGTGCCCAGGACTGCCGCGACCAGTTCGGCGCCGCGTGGCAGGGCGATCGCCACCACGTCCCCCGGCCGTACCCCGGTGTCCTTCAGGCGGGTGGCCATGGCGTGTGCGGCGTTCCACAACTGCCGGTATTCGACGGTGCGTTCACCGTCCACGACGGCCGCCGCGGCGGGCGCGCGCCGGACCTGAAGGCGTACGGCGTCCAGGACGGTGGCCGGCTCGACGGGGCCCGCGGTGTCGTTGGCCGCGCCGATGATTTCGTGGTCCCGTCCGCTCCACCAGGACACGTCGCCGACGGCGCGGTCCGGGTCGGCGGTGAACGCGCGGAGCACCGTCTCGTAGCGGGCCAGCAGGAGTTCGGCCAGCGCGGGGTCGAACAGCTCGGTGCGGTAGCGCAGGCGCAGTGCGGTGGCGCCGTGCGTGTCCTGCGGGGCCGTCGCCGTCAGGTCCAGGTCGAAGCGGGCGGTGCCGCTGGTGGCGGGGAAGGGCCGGGCGGCCAGGCCGCCGAAGGTGAAGGCGACCGGGCTGGTGCCCGTACGGAACTCGAAGGTGTGCCGGAAGGGCAGCGGGAGGCGGCCGGGGGCGGCCGGGGGCAGCAGGCCGGACTGCGCCGCCTCGGCCGCCGCGGCGTGGGCGGTGGCGGCGGCCAGCCGTTCGGCGCTGCGCAGCACCAGGTCGCGGACGCTCTCCTTGTGCTCGGTCCGCAGCCGCAGCGGCACCTGGCCGGTGTGCCGGCCGAGCGCGTGGGCGGCGTGTACGGGGCGGAGGTCGACGGGGAGGCCGACCAGCAGGTCGGGGCCGGCGCCGTGGGTCTCCAGCAGCACGTAGTAGGCGGCCAGCAGGATCGCGGACTGTGGGACACCGAGGTCGTCGGCGAGCCGGCGGAGGCCGGCCGCGGCGGGCGGGGGGAGGGTGCGATCGAGCTGTGCGGCGGCCAGGGTCGGCCGGTCCGGGTCAGGGGCGGTGCAGGACAGCTCCAGGCTGTCGGTGCTCGCGCCGGCCAGCTCCGCCCGCCAGAAGGCCAGGCTCTGCGGGTTCGGCGCCGCGGCGTCCGGGGCGGGCACCGGGCCGGTCTGCGCGGTTCCCGCTGTTGCGGTGCCCCCCGTGGCGCGCTGCTCGTAGGCGGCGGCCAGGTGGTCGCGCGGGCTCGGCGCCGCGGCGTCCGGGGCGGTCTGCGCGGTTCCCGCCGTTCCGGTGTCCTCCGTGGCGCGCTGCTCGTAGGCGGCGGCCAGGTGGTCGCGCGGGCTCGGCGCCGCGGCGTCCGGGGCGGGCACCGGGCCGGTCTGCGCGGTTCCCGCTGTTGCGGTGCCCTCCGTGGCGCGCTGCTCGTAGGCGGCGGCCAGGTGGTCGCGCAGCAGCGGGCCGGAGATCTCGTCCAGGATGAGCCGGTGCGCGGTGACGCAGACGACGTCGGTGTCCGGGGAGCGGAACAGCGCCGCCCGTACGGGTGGGGTGCCGTCCAGCGGGAAGGGGGCGGCGGTCACCGGTGCGAGGTCGGCGGGGGTGGGTTCGCCGGGCAGCTCCGTCTCCGCCACCGGCAGCGGGCACTCGGCCGCCGCCAGCACTCGTTTGACCAGCCGGGAGCCTGCGCCGCGGTAGGCGGTGCGCAGTGCCTGGTGGCGTTCCGCCACGGCGGCCAGCGCAGCGCGGAGCCGTTCGGCGTCGACGTGCCCGGCGACGGCGAAGGCCACCGAGACGTTGTTCACCGGGGTGTCCGGCGCCGACGACTCCAGCCGCCACAGCGTCTCCTCGGCCGGGGAGACGGCGGTCTCCGCCGTGCCGAGGGCGGGTGCCCCGCCGCCCGCCGCCCCGGGCGTGTGATCCTGCGCGAAGTTGTTCACGCCGCTCCTCCGTCGGTGCCCGGCACGATCCCCAGCTCCTTGTCGATGAGGTCGAACATCTCGTCGTCCGTCGCCTCGGTGATGTCCGTGTCGGAGGAGCCGTGGTCCGTCTCGGCGCCGCGGAACTCCTCCATGATGGTCTCGAAACGGCTCATGATCTCCGCCTTGCGGCCGCCCCGTCGGACGATCCCGGTGAGCAGCGACCTGAGCCGGTCCAGCTCGCCGAGCACCGGCCCGTAGTCGATCTCCTGCTCGGCGATCCGCTCCTGGAGGTACTCCGCCAGCTCCTGCGGCGTGGGGTAGTCGAAGACGACCGCGGCCGGCAGCCGCAGGCCGAGCGCGCCGCTGACGCGGTTACGGAATTCGACCGCGGTCAGCGAGTCGAAGCCGAGCTGGCGGAAGTACCGGGCGGGTTCGATGGACTGCGGTCCCGGCCGTCCGAGCACCAGCGCCGCCTGGGTACGCACCAGGTTCATGACGGCGTGGTGGAACTGCTCGGGCGGCAGCGCGGCCAGCTCGTTGGCCAGCTTCCGGCCGGCGTCCTGCCCCGGCCCTCCCGCGGTGCGCCGGCCGGGCCGGACCAGGCCGGTGACCAGGGCCGGTACGGCACTCGCGGTGCGGCGCAGCGCAGCCAGGTCCAGCCGGGTCGTGACCAGCAGCGCGTCCGACCTGCCGAGGGCGGCGTCGAACAGCGCGAGACCGTCGGCCGCGGGCAGTGGCCGCAGTCCCTGGCGGGACATCCGCTGTCGTCCGGCGTCGGTGAGCTGTCCGGCCATCCCGTCCTCCCACGGTCCCCACGCCAGCGATACGGCGGGCAGGCCGTGGTGGCGACGGTGGGCGGCCAGCGCGTCCAGGAAGGCGTTGCCGGCCGCGTAGTTGGCCTGGCCGGGGGTGCCCAGCACACCGGCCACGGAGGAGAACAGGACGAAGGTGTCCAGGTCGAGATGGCGGGTCAGGTCGTGCAGGTGCCAGGCGGCGTCCACCTTGGGCCGCATCACCTGCTCGACACGCTCCGGGGTGAGCGAGGCGAGCACACCGTCGTCCAGCACGCCCGCGGTGTGCACCACCCCGGTCAGCGGCGCCGCGGCCGGCACCCCGGCCAGCACGGCGGAGAGCTGTCGGCGGTCCGCGACGTCGCAGGCCAGGACCTGGGCCGGGCGTCCGGCGGCGGCCAGTTCGGCGGCCAGGCGCGGCATTCCGGGGGCGCCCGCGCCCCGCCGTGAGGTCAGCAGCAGCCGCTCGGCCCGGCCGGTACGGGCCAGGTGCCGTGCCGTCAGGCCGCCGAGCGCCCCCGAGGCGCCGGTCACCAGCACCGTGCCAGGTCTGCCCGCCGCGGCGGGCGGCAGCGTCAGTACCGTCTTGGCCACCGTGGACGCCTCCGGGGCCTGCGTCCGGAAGACCTGTGCGGCCTGGCGAACGTCGCGGCAGGCCACCGGCAGGGGCCGCAGCGCTCCCTTCTCGAACAGCCCGGCCAGCTCAGCGAGGTGGAATTCGAGCTCCTCAGGGCACTGGCCGTCCGGTTCGGCGCCGTCTGCCGACAACGACCGGCCGCCGGGGCGCAGCAGTCGCAGCGCCGCGTCCGCCGCCGCTGTGTCCGGGTTCAGGGCCGGGGCGGGGCTCGGGGTCGGGTTCGGGCTCGGGGCCGCTGTTGTCGAGGGGAAGGTGAGCACGATGTCCATCCCGTGTCCGCCGGTCGCGGTGCGGAATGCCTCCTCGAAGCCTGCCGTCGCGGACGGCGCCAGGTGCTGTTCGTCCAGGCCGAGCCGGTGCAGCACCGGCGCGGCGGACGGCGGCGCCGTGGCGAACACCTCGGCGCCCAGGTGGCGTGCCAGCTGGACGGCGGCCAGGCCCTCGGGGCCGGCGGCGGGGTGGATCAGCACCCGCTCCCCGGGGCGCGGTGCGGCCTGCGTCAGCAGCCGGTACGCGGTCAGGAACGCGACCGGCGCGGCGGCGGCCTGCGCCGCCGACCAGCCGTCCGGCACCGGCATCAGCAGCCGCGCATCGGCCACCGCGGTGGCCGCGAAGGCGCCCGGGAACAGGCCCGTCACCCGTTCTCCGACGGCCGGCCGGGTGACTCCTGGTCCGGTCTCCAGCACCACCCCGGCGCCCTCCCGTCCGAGCGGTCGCGACCATTCGGGGGAATCGCCCAGCACGTGCCGTACGTCCTGCCGGTTCACCGCGGCCGCGTGCACCGCCAACCGGACCTCACCGGCGGCCAGGGGCTGCCGCTCCACCTCGCAGCCCACCGGCCGCACCGGGTCGGCGGCGTCGGGTCCGCAGGCCGCCAGACGCCAGTCCCGGCCGTCCGGCACCGGCAGTTCCTCTCCGGCCGCCCGGACCAGTCGCGGCACCAGCAGCCGGCCGTCGCGCACCGCGAACTGTGGTTCGCCCAGGGCCACCCCGGCCATCACCAGAGGGCCGGAGCCGGCCGGCCGCGCCACGTCCGCCAGCACGATCCGCTCCGGATGCTCGGCAGCCGCCGTCCGCACCAGTCCGACGACGCCGGCGCCCGCCAACCGCAGGTCCGTGCCGGCGTCCGCGTCCAGCCCGCGCTCGACCACCACCACCAGTTGTGATCCGTCCAGCACACCTGCCGCCAGCCACGCGTGGACGGTCTCCAGCACGCGGACCGTGGCAGCGCGCGCCGTCTCGGGCACTGTCGCGTGGTCCGGGTTGGCGGCAGGGTTCGGGATGGCGGCGGGGCTCGGGGTGGCGGCGCGGTCCGGGTTGGCGGCGCGGTCCGGTTCCCCGGCAGGGGCGCTGTCGGACACGCAGCACAGCACCACCGTGTCCGGCACCGGGGCTCCGTCCCGCACCGCGGCGACCAGCTCGGTGACGTCCGGGTACGCCGCCGCGCCGGGCACCTCCAGTCCGCCGTCGTCGCCGAGGACCGCCCACCGGCGCCCCGGCTCCCCGGTCTCCGGCACCTCGTCCACCGGGGACCACCGCACCCGGAAGAGCCCGTCTCGGCCCGCCCCGGCGGCCTGTTCCAGCGCGCCGGGAGCCAGTGGTGCCGGGACCACCGCGCCCGCCGAGGCGATCGGCCGGCCGACCGGGTCGGCCAGCGTCACCGCCACGCCCTCGCCGGACGGGGACGGCACCACCCGTACCCGCGCCGTCGTGGCGCCGGACGCGTACAGCCGCACTCCGCTCCAGGCGAAGGGCAGCAACGGCCCCTCGGAATCCGTCCGGTGCTGCTCCGCCTGTTCCAGGCAGGTCAGGTGGAGGGCGGCGTCGAGCAGGGCCGGGTGCACGCCGAACCCGTCCACCGCCACGTCCTGCGGCAGGGCGATCTCGGCGAACAGTTCCTCGCCCCGGCGCCAGGCCGCCCGCACCCCCTGGAAGGCCGGACCGTAGCCGAGGCCGGTGGCCGCCAACCCGTCGTAGAGCCCCGGCACGTCGGCCGGTACGGCGCCGGACGGCGGCCAGTGCGCGCTCCACGCCGCGTCCGCGGCGGCCTCGTCGTCCGCCGCGGCCGGGGCCAGCGTGCCGCTGGCGTGGCGCGCCCACTCCCCCTCCGGCCGCCGCGCGAACACGGCGATCTCTCGGCGTCCCTCGGCGTCGGCCGTGCCGACGGTCACCTGTACCCGGACGCCGCCGCGCTGCGGGAGCACCAGCGGGGCGTCGACGAGCAGCTCTTCGATGCGGCCGCTGCCGGCCTCGTCGGCCGCGCGCACCACCATGTCCACCAGCGCCGAGGCGGCTACGACCGGACGCCCGGCCACCAGCAGTTGGCCCAGCCAGGGCTGCGTGGACCGGGTCAGCTGTCCGGTCAGCACCACCTCACCGGAGGCAGGCAGCTCGACGGTCGCACCCAGCAGGGGGTGCCCCGGGCGTTCCAGGCCCAGGTCCTCGGCGCGGCTTGTGGAGGCCGGGCTCAGCCAGTAACGCTGCCGCTGGAAGGCGTAAGTGGGCAGGTCCACGCGCTGGGCGCCGGTGCCGGTGTAGAGCGCGTCCCAGGCGACCGGGACGCCGCGGACGAATGCCTTCGCCAACGTGGTCAGCACGGCGCGCGGTTCGTCACGGCCACGGCGCAGCAACGGCAGCCATGCCTCGGAACCCGAATCTATCTCGCTGTCGGTGTCGGTGCGGGTCTGCGGGCCCATGCCGGACAGCACGCCGTCCGGGCCGAGTTCGATGAAGGTGCGTACGCCAGCCTCCCGCATCGCCTCCGTGGCGTCCGCGAAGCGGACCGCCTCACGCACATGCCGCACCCAGTACGACGGATCGGTGACCTCCTCCGAGACGGGACCACCAGTGAGCGCAGAAACCAACGTCACCTGCGGCTTGTGGTACGTGATCCGGGCGACCGCATCGGCGAACCGGCCCAGCATCGGCTCCATCAACGGCGAATGGAACGCATGCGAGACCTGCAAACGCCGCGTCCGCGCCCCCGCCCGCGCCAGCTCCTCCGCCACCGCCAGCACCTCGGCCTCCATGCCGGACACCACGACCGCGCGTGGTCCGTTCACCGCGGCGATCCCCACCCCCGGGCGGCCGGCCAGAGCCTCACGGACCTGCTCCTCAGCGGCCTCCACCGCCACCATCGCCCCACCCTGCGGCAGCTCCTGCATCAGACGCCCCCGGGCCGCCACCACCGCACAGGCATCCTCCAGCGACCACACCCCCGCCACATGCGCCGCCGCCAGCTCACCGATCGAATGACCCGCCACCACCTGCGGCACCACACCCCACGAGACCAGCAGACGGAACAGCGCCACCTCCACCGCGAACAGCGCAGGCTGCGCCCACACCGTCTCGTCAATACAGCCACCGCCCGGCCAGGACGGATCACCCTCACCCCGCACCACCGCCGCCAGCGAACCCCCAAGATGCACATCCAACCCCGCGCACACCTCATCGAACGCCGCCGCGAACACCGGAAACACCTCATAGAGCTGACGGCCCATCCCGGCCCGCTGCGCCCCCTGACCGGTGAAAACAAAACCAACCTTGCCCGCACCACCCGCAACACCGCTCACCACACCGGGCAGATCACGGCCCTCCGCCAACGCACCCAGCCCAGCAACCAACTCCTCACGGCCCGAACCCAGCACCACCGCCCGATGCTCCAGCACCGCACGCGACGACACCAACGACCAGCCCACATCCACCGGACGCACACCCGACCCGTGCCCAACGAACGCGGCCAGCCGCCCCGCCTGACTGGCCAGACCCGCTTCCGAACGACCGGAAACCACCCACGGCACCAAAGGCAACTCCGCACCGGCAACACCATCCGCCGCCCCCGGGGCCGGGGACTGCTCATCAGCGGCCGGGGCCTGCTCGATGATCACGTGGGCATTGGTGCCGGAGAACCCGAAGGAGGAGATGCCGGCGCGGCGCGGACGCTCACCCGTCTCCGGCCACGGCACCGCCTCAGTAACCAGCCGCACCGCCCCCGCATCCCAGTCCACCTGCGAAGACGGCCGCTCGGCGTGCAGGGTTTTGGGGATCTGGCCGTGCTCCAGCGCCAACACCATCTTGATGATTCCGGCGACACCGGCGGCCGCCTGGGCGTGCCCGATGTTGGACTTCACCGACCCCAGCCACAACGGTTGGTCCGCCGGACGGTTCCGGCCGTAGGTGGCCAGCAGGGCCTGTGCCTCGATGGGGTCACCCAGCCGCGTCCCGGTGCCGTGGCCTTCGACCACGTCCACCCCGTCGGCACCGACGCCCGCGTTGGCCAACGCCGCCCGGATCACTCGCTGTTGGGACGGTCCGTTCGGTGCGGTCAGGCCGTTGGAGGCGCCATCCTGATTGATCGCGCTGCCCCGCACCACCGCCAGCACCTTATGGCCATTACGCCGGGCGTCGGAAAGACGTTCCACGACCAGCACGCCGACGCCCTCGCTCCAGGCGGTGCCGTCCGCGTCCTCCGCGTAGGCCTTGCAGCGGCCGTCCGCGGCCAGCCCACGCTGCCGGGAGAAGTCGATGAAGGTGACCGGGGTGGCCATCACGTTGACGCCGCTGACCAGGGCGAGCGTGCTCTCCCCGGACCGCAGGGACTGGGCGGCCAGGTGGAGCGCCACCAGCGAGGAGGAGCAGGCGGTGTCCACGGTCACCGCCGGGCCCTCCAGGCCCAGCGCATAAGCCACCCGTCCGGAGGCCACCGACCCGGTGGCGCCGAGGCCGACGTACCCCTCGGCTTCTTCCGGCAGCGCGGTGGCCGAGAGGTAGTCGTGGTGGAACATGCCGGTGAACACGCCGGACGCGCTGGCCCGGAGCTCGGTCGGGTCGATGCCGGCGTTCTCCAGTGCCTCCCAGGAGGTCTCCAGCAACAGCCGCTGCTGCGGATCCATCGCCAGCGCCTCACGCGGGCTGGTGTCGAAGAACTCCGCGTCGAACTCGGCGGCGTCGTAGAGGAAGCCGCCCTCGCCGACCAAACTCTTGCCCACCGCGTCCGGGTCGGAGTCCACCACGTCGGCGGGCCAGCCACGGTTGTCCGGGAAGGGGCCGATCCCGTCCCCGCCCGAGGCCAGCATCTGCCAGAACTCGGCCGGGGTCGTGGCCCCGCCGGGGAAGCGGCACGCCATTCCGACGATCGCCACCGGGTCGTCGTCCGCGCGGACGTCGTCGGCCGCTGCCGGAGGTGCCGCGTCCGCCGGTACCGCGCCGGAGCCGATCAGCTCGTCCAGGACGAATTCGGCCAGGGCGGCGGGGGTCGGGTAGTCGAAGACCGCCGTGGCCGGCAGCCGCAGGCCGGTCGCCGTGCTGAGCCGGTTGCGCAGCTCGACGGCGGTCAGCGAGTCGAAGCCGACGTCGCGGAACGGACGGTTGCCGTCGAGGCCGCCGGGCCCGGACATGCCCAGCACCAGGGCGGCCTGGCCGATGACGAGGTCCCGCAGCGCCTCCCGGCTCTCCGCGGGGCTCAGCCCGGCCAGGCGGGCTGCCAGCGCGTTCCGGTCCTCGGCGGCCGGCTGTCCGGCCGTCCGGCGAGCGGGCTGCGCGTTCCTGCGGGCCGCGGGGACGAGCGCGGACAGTAGCGGCGGCACCTCGGAGGAGCGGCGCAGCGCACCGAGGTGCACCTCTGCTGCCACCAGCAGCGGTCGGGCGCGGTTCGCGGCGGCGTCCAGCGCGGCGAGACCGCGTGCGTCGGAGAGCGGGCGCAATCCCTGACGGGACATCCGCAGCAGGTCGGCCTCGGCCAACTCGCCGGCCATGCCGTTCTCCCAGGGTCCCCAGGCCAGTGATACGGCGGGCAGGCCGTGCCGGTGACGGTACGCGGCCAGCGCGTCCAGGAACGTGTTACCCGCCGCGTAGTTGGCCTGACCGGCATTACCGATCACCCCCGCGATGGACGAGAACAACACGAACGTGTCCAGCTCCAGGCCCAGGTCACGGGTCAGCTCGTGCAGGTTCCAGGCCGCATCCACCTTCGGCCGCAGCACCGCCTCCAGCCGCTCCGCAGTCAACGAGCCGACCACTCCGTCATCCAGCACACCCGCCGCATGCACCACACCCGTCAGGGGCACGCCCTCAAGAACACTGGCGAGCCCGTCCCGGTCGGCCGCATCGCAGGCCGCCACGGTGACCCGGACACCTGACGTGTCGAGGTCGGCGAGGAGCTCAGGCATTCCCGGGGCGTCGCCGCCGCGACGGGAGAGCAGCACCAGATGCTCCGCCCGGCCCGACCTCGCCAGATGCCGGGCCACCAACCCGCCCAGCACCCCCGAAGCACCGGTCACCAGCACCGTGCCCGGACGGGCGCCAATGTTGGCTTCGGTCTCGGTCTCGGTCTCGGGCCCGGCGGACGGTACCGCCTGGGCCTCAGGTGCCGTGTCCCCGTTGAGCGCCGACGGGTCCGCGAGAGTGGCCCGGGTCAGCCTGGGCACCCGGGTCTGTCCGCCCCGGACCGCCCACTGCGGCTCACCCAGCTCAACCCCGGCCCGCAGCCAGCCGGCCAGTTCCGCACCGGGGACGGACACCTCGTCCACGTCCGCCAGCAGCAGACGCCCCGGGTTCTCCGTCTGCGCCACCCGGACCAGACCCCACACCGAAGCCGCCGCAACCTCCACCGGCACCCCCGCGCCGGCATCGACCGCACGCTCGGTCAACACCAACAACCGCGCACCGGACAGCACATCAGCAGCCAACCACCGCTGCACCAAGCCCAGAACGTCCACGGCGGTACGACGAACAGCATCCGCGGTGCCGCCAGGCCCGGCCGCCGGAAGAACCGGCGCCACCACCGTCCGTGGGACCTCAGCCCCCGCCTCCACCGCCGCCACCAACGCCGCAACATCCGCAAAGGCCACAGCACCAGGCAGCTCCGGCACGACCTCCGGATCACCGAGCACACCCCACCGGCCCAACGCCGCCGGTTCCGAGTCCGGGCCCGCGTCGGATGTGGTGGCCGAGGCAGGCACCCACTCCACCGCGAACAGGGTGTCGTCCGCCGCCTGGCCGCCCGCTGCGAGGTCCTGCGGCGACAGGGTACGCAGGTCCAGTCTGTCGACGGAGGCGATCAGCTGGCCGGACGCGTCGGCCAGCATGACCGTCAGCCCCTCGCCCGAGGCGGCAGGGGTCACCCGGACCCGTGCCGCAACGGCGTCGGAGGCGTGCACCATGACGTTGTTCCAGGCGAACGGCAGCGCCAGGCTGTCGCCTTCGGTGTTCGCGGCCGCCACGTGCAGTACCGCGTCCAGCAGGGCAGGGTGCAGCCCGAAGCCGTTGGCCGTTACGTCCTGCGGCAGGGCGATCTCGGCGAACAGTTCCGCACCCCGGCGCCAGGCAGCCCGCACGCCCTGGAAGGCCGGGCCGTAGCTCAGTCCGCGAGCCGCCAGCTCCGGGTAGAACAGGTCCGGGTCGAGGGTTTGCGCACCGGTCGGCGGCCACTGCCGGAAGCCGTCGGCGCTGTCCTCCGCCACCGCCTCGGCTGGGGAGAGCGCACCGGTTGCGTGCCGGGTCCACTCCCCCTCCGGCGGGACGTCCTCGTCCTGCGCATAGACACTGACCACGCGGCGCCCGGACGCGTCCGGCTCCTCCACCATGACCTGCACCCGCACCCCACCCCGCGCGGGCAGCACCAGCGGAGCCTCAATCAACAGCTCCTCGACCCGCGAGCACCCCACCTCATCACCGGCACGGACCCCCATCTCGACCAACGCCGCGCCCGGCACCACCACCTGGCCCGCCACCACATGATCCGCCAGCCAGGACTGCCCTGAAAGCGAAAGCCGCCCCGTGAGCACCACACCACCACTGGCCGGCAACCCCACCGCCGCCCCCAACAACGGATGCCCCGACGTCGCCAGTCCCAGCCCCTCGGCCCGATTGCCAACGGCCACCTTCAACCAGTAGCGATGACGCTGGAAAGCGTACGTGGGCAGGTCCACGCGCTGGGCGCCGGTGCCGGTGTAGAGCGTCTCCCAGGCAACCGGGACCCCACGGACGAACGCCTTGGCCAGCGCGGTCAGCAGGGCGCGCGGTTCGTCGCGGCCACGACGCAGCACCGGCAGCCACGCCTCAGAACCCGAATCGCCTTCGCCCTCACTGTCGGTGCGGGTCTGCGGGCCCATGCCGGACAGTACGCCGTCCGGACCGAGTTCGATGAAGGTCCCCACCCTGAGCCCGCGCATCGCCTCCGCCGCGTCCGCGAAGCGGACCGCCTCGCGCACGTGCCGGACCCAGTACGAGGGGTCGGTGACCTCCTCCGAAACGGGGCCGCCGGTCAAGGCAGAGACCATCGTTACCGTCGGGGTGTGGTACGTGACGTGGGCGATCGTCTCGGCGAACCGGCCCAGCATCGGCTCCATCAACGGTGAATGGAAGGCGTGCGAGACTTGAAGGCGACGCGTGCGCGATCCGGCCTGCGCCAGTTCCTCCGCCACCGCCAGCACGTCGTCCTCGACACCGGACAGCACGACCGCACGCGGCCCGTTCACCGCGGCGATCCCCACCCCCGGACGACCCGCGATGACTTCGCGGACCCGTTCCTCAGCGGCCTCCACCGCCACCATCGCCCCGCCCTGCGGCAGCTCCTGCATCAGACGCCCCCGGGCCGCCACCACCGCACAGGCATCCTCCAGCGACCACACCCCCGCCACATGCGCCGCCGCCAGCTCACCGATCGAATGACCCGCCACCACCTGCGGCACCACACCCCACGAGACCAGCAGACGGAACAGCGCCACCTCCACCGCGAACAGCGCAGGCTGCGCCCACACTGTCTCATCGATACAGCCACCGCCCGGCCAGGACGGGTCGCCCTCGCCCCGCACCACCGCCGCCAGCGAACCCTCAAGGTGCGCGTCCAGCCCCGCACACACCTCGTCGAACGCCGCCGCAAACGCCGGGAACGCCTCATACAGCTGTCGGCCCATCCCAACCCGCTGCGCGCCCTGCCCGGTGAAGACAAAACCCACCTTGCCCGCACCACCCGCGACACCGCTCACCACACCGGGCAGCTCACGGCCCTCAGCGAGGGCACCCAGAGCGGTGACCAGTTCCTGCCGGTCCGACCCCAGCATCACCGCCCGATGCTCCAACACCGCACGCGACGACGCCAACGACCAGCCCACATCGACCGGCCTCCCAACCGTGTCCTGTCCGACGAACGCGGCCAAACGCCCAGCCTGCCCGGCCAGCCCCGCCTCCGAACGGCCGGAAACCACCCACGGCAACAGAGGCAACTCCGTACCGTCAACACCATCCACGGCCTCGGGCGCCGCCCCCGGGGCAGGGGACTCCTCATCAGTCGCCGGGGCCTGCTCGATGATCACGTGCGCATTGGTCCCGGAGAACCCGAACGAGGAGACACCGGCCCGACGCGGACGCTCACCCGTCTCCGGCCACGCCACCGCCTCAGTGACCAGCCGCACCGCCCCCGCATCCCAGTCCACCTGCGAAGACGGCCGCTCCGCATACAACGTCGCCGGAACCACCCCTCGCTCCATCGCGGCCACCATCTTCACGATGCTCGCCACGCCCGCAGCCGCCTGGGCGTGCCCGATGTTGGACTTCACCGACCCCAGCCACAGCGGTCGCCCTTCCGGGCGGTCCTGACCGTAAGTGGCCAGCAGCGCCTGCGCCTCGATCGGATCACCCAGCCGCGTCCCCGTCCCGTGCCCCTCCACCACATCCACATCGGCCGGCTCCAGGCCCGCGTCGGCCAACGCCGCCCGGATCACCCGCTGCTGTGCCGGACCACTCGGTGCCGTCAGGCCGTTGGAGGCACCATCCTGGTTGATCGCGCTGCCCCGCACCACCGCCAGCACCTTGTGACCGTTGCGCCGGGCATCGGACAGGCGTTCCACGACCAGCACGCCGACGCCCTCGCCCCAGGCAGTACCGTCCGCACCCTCCGCGTACGACTTGCAGCGGCCGTCCAGAGCCACGGCCCGCTGGCGGGAGAAGTCGACGAACGTGTTAGGGGTGGCCATCACCTTCACCCCGCCTGCCAGTGCCAGGGTGCTTTCGCCGGACCGCAGCGACTGGGCAGCCAGGTGCAGCGCCACCAGCGAAGACGAGCAGGCCGTATCCACCGTCACCGCCGGGCCCTCCAGGCCCAGCACGTACGCCACTCGCCCGGAAGCCACCGACGCCGTGGCCCCGACCCCCACGTAGCCTTCGATCTCTTCCGGCATCGGGTGGGTCGGCAGGTAGTCGTGGTAAAAGAGCCCGGTGAACACGCCGGTCGGGCTGCCGCGCAGTGCGGTGGCGTCGATGCCGGCGTGCTCCAACGCCTCCCAGGAAGTCTCCAACAGCAACCGCTGCTGCGGATCCATCGCCAGCGCCTCACGCGGGTTGATGCCGAAGAACTCCGCATCGAACTCGGCGGCGTCATAGAGGAATCCGCCCTCACCGGAGACACTCTTACCCACCGCGTCCGGGTCAGGATCGACCACATCCTCCGGCCAGCCACGGTCCGACGGGAAAGGACCGATCCCGTCACCGCGCGACTCCACCAGCTCCCACAGCCCCTCCGCCGAGGACACCCCGCCAGGGAACCGGCAGGCCATGCCGACAATGGCTATCGGCTCCGGCCGGCGGTCCTCGATCTCCCGCAGACGCTCCCGGGTCTGAGCGAGGTCGGTGGTGACCCGCTTGAGATAGTCGCGAAGCTTCTCTTCGTTCGCCATCCGATTGACGCCTTCCTCAATACGCACGGTGGTACGGCGACGTACTCAGAGCCCGAGCTGGTTGTCGATGAAGTCGAACATGTCGTCGTCGCTGGCCGACTGGATCCGGTCGGCGACCGAGTCGCCGTCGTCGACACCGTCGTCGGTTCCGGCGGTCGCGTTCAGGACGCCGAGCATCTGCTTGAGGCGCTCGCTGACCTGCATGCGTACGGACTCGTCGGCCATCAGCCCGGCGAGCGAGGCTTCGACCCGGTCAAGGCCGGAGTGGGCCGCGAGCACGTCCGGTTGCTCGGGCGCCGAGCCGAGCATCTCCTCCGCGAGGAAGCCGCTCAGCGCCGCCGGGCTCGGATGGTCGAAGACCACTGTGGGTGGCAGCCGCAGCCCGGTGGCAGTGTTCAGCCGGTTACGCAGGTTGACGGCGGTGAGCGAGTCGAAGCCGACATCGCGGAAGGAGCGGTCCGCGTCCAGCCTGTCGGGGCCGGACATGCCCAGTACCAGGGCGGACTGCGCCAGGACGAGTTCCCGCAGGGTGTCCAGGGCCTCGCCCCGGCCCAGTCGGCCCAGCCGCTCGGCGAGTGTCTGCTGTTCCTCGGTACGGTCCAGGACGCTGTGCCGGCCGCCTGCTGTCGGACGGGCGGGCTTACCGGCGCGCGGACCGGGCACCAGCCCGGAGAGCAGCGACGGAATCTCCCCGGTGCGGTGCAGAGCCGCGAGGTCCAGCTCGGCAGCCACCAACAGTGGTTCGGGACGGCTCACGGCGGCGTCCAGCACCGCGAGGCCGCGCGCGTCGGTGAGCGGCAGCAGTCCTTGCTGGGTCAGTCTCTGACGTTCGGCGCCGGTGAGCCGGCCGGCCATGCCGTTCTCCCAGGGCCCCCAGGCGATCGACACGGCGGGCAGGCCCTGCCGGTGACGGTACGCGGCCAGGGCGTCCAGGAAGGTGTTGCCCGCCGCGTAGTTGGCCTGACCGGCATTACCGATCACCCCCGCGATGGACGAGAACAACACGAACGTGTCCAGCTCCAGGCCCAGGTCACGGGTCAGCTCGTGCAGGTTCCAGGCCGCATCCACCTTCGGCCGCAGCACCGCCTCCAGCCGCTCCGCAGTCAGCGAGCCAACCACCCCGTCATCCAGCACACCCGCCGCATGCACCACACCCGTCAGCGCCACACCCTCAAGAACACCGGCAAGCTGATCCCGATCGGCCGCATCGCAGGCCGCCACCGTGACCTTGACACCCATCTCCTGAAGATCGACCACGAGTCCAGGCATCCCGGGGGCCTCGCCGCCGCGACGGGAGAGGAGCACCAAGTGCTCCGCCCGACCCGACCTCGCCAGATGCCGGGCCACCAACCCGCCCAGCACCCCCGAAGCACCGGTCACCAACACTGTGCCCGGGCGGGCCCCAGCACTGGTCTCCGTTGTGGCGCGGGTGAGCCTGGGCACCCGGATCTGTCCGCCGCGGACCGCCCACTGGGACTCGTCCAGCTCTATCCCGTCTCGCAGCCAGCCGGCCAGTTCCGCACCGGGGACGGACACCTCGTCCACGTCCGCCAGCAGCAGCCGTCCCGGGTTCTCCGTCTGCGCCACCCGCACCAGACCCCACACCGAAGCCGCCGCAACCTCCACCGGCACCCCGGGGCCGGCATCGACCGCACGCTCGGTCAACACCAGCAATCGCGCATCAGACAACACGTCAGCAGTCAACCACTGGTGCACCAACCCCAGAACGTCCGTCGTGATCCGACGGGCCGCAGCCGCGACATCTGGCGTGGGCCGCTCAGGCGTGGCCCGCACCACGACGGTCCGCGGGACCTCGGCACCGGCCTCGATCGCCGCCACCAGAGCCGGCAGATCCGGATAGCTCGCGACGCCCAGGACGTCCTCGCCGAGCACGGCCCACGGGCCCTCCGCCGCGCCGGAACCATCCGCCGTCAGCGCGGCGGGTACCCATTCCACCGTGAACAGGCCCTCGGCGGATTGGACGGCGGCAGCGTCGAACGGCCGCAGGGCCAGGGAACCGACGGAAGCGATCAGCGCGCCGTCGGCGTCCGCCAAGCTGAGCGAAACACCCTCGCCATCAGCTCCCGGCACCACCCGGACACGCGCCACCTGAGCACCCGTGGCATACAACTCCACGTCCCGCCAGGCAAACGGCACCTCCAACCCGCCCGCACGCTCCCCTACACCCACAATGACGTGCAACGCAGCATCCAACAACGCAGGATGCAACCCAAACCCGTCCACCACCACACCCGGCGGCAGAGCGACCTCGGCGAACAGCTCCTCACCCAGACGCCACGCCGCCCGCACACCCTGGAAGACCGGACCGTAGCTCAGTCCGTGCTTCGCCGACCCGGAGTAGAAGTCATCCAATGCGACAGACACCGCGCCGGTCGGCGGCCACTGCGCCATCCTGTCGGCGGTAGCGGCTGCCGCTTCGGCCGGGGCGAGAACGCCGGCCGCGTGCCGGGTCCACGCCGCCTCCGGGGGGCTCCCCTCTCTCTGGGCGTGGATGCTGACTGCGCGGCGTCCGGACGCGTCCGGTTCCTCCACCGTGACTTGCACCCGCACGCCGCCCTGCGTGGGCAGCACCAGCGGGGCCTCGCTCAACAGCTCCTCGACCCGCGAGCACCCCACCTCGTCACCGGCACGGACCGCCATCTCCACCAGCACCGCGCCCGGCACCACCGCCTGGCCCGCCACCACGTGATCCGCCAGCCAGGGCTGCCCCGAAAGCGAAAGCCGCCCCGTCAACACCACACCACCACTGGCCGGCAACCCCACCGCCGCCCCCAACAACGGATGACGGGTGGCAGATTGGCCCAGGCCCGCGGCGTCCAGGTGGGCGGGTGCGGTCGGCAGCCAGTAGCGCTGACGCTGGAAGGCGTACGTGGGCAGGTCTACACGCTGGGCTCCGGTGCCCGCATAGACCTCTTCCCAGCGCACCGGGACTCCATGGACGAACACCTTCGCCAGCGCGGTCAGCAGGGCGCGCGGTTCGTCACGGCCACGGCGCAGCAACGGCAGCCAGGATTCGGAACCCGACTCACCCTCGCTATCGGTACGGGTCTGCGGGCCCATGCCGGACAGTACGCCGTCCGGACCGAGTTCGATGAAGGTGCCCACGCCGAGCCCGCGCATCGACTCCACAGCGTCCGCGAAACGGACCGCCTCACGCACATGCCGCACCCAGTACGAGGGGTCGGTGACCTCCTCCGAAACAGGGCCGCCGGTCAGCGCGGAGACCATCGCCACCTGCGGCTTCCTGTACGTGACCTCGGCGATCGCCTGAGCGAACCGGTCCAGCATCGGCTCCATCAACGGCGAATGGAACGCATGCGAGACCTGCAAACGACGCGTGCGCGCTCCTGCCTCCGCCAGTTCCTCCGCCACCACCAGCACGTCGTCCTCGACACCGGACAGCACGACCGCACGCGGCCCGTTCACCGCGGCGATCCCCACCCCCGGACGACCCGCGATGACTTCGCGGACCCGTTCCTCGGCGGCCTCCACCGCCACCATCGCCCCGCCGTGCGGCAGCTCCTGCATCAGACGCCCCCGGGCCGCCACCACAGCGCAAGCATCGTCCAAGGACCACACCCCCGCCACGTGTGCCGCAGCCAGCTCGCCGATCGAGTGGCCCGCCACCGCCTGCGGTGCCACACCCCACGAGGTGAGCAGGCGGAACAGTGCCACCTCCACCGCGAACAGCGCAGGCTGCGCCCACACCGTCTCATCAATACGGCCCCCACCCGGCCACGACGGGTCACCCTTACCCCACACCACCGCGGCCAGCGAACCCTCAAGATGGGCGTCCAGCCCCGCGCACACCTCGTCGAACGCCGCCGCGAACACCGGGAACACCTCGTAGAGCTGTCGGCCCATCCCAACCCGCTGCGCGCCCTGCCCGGTGAAGACAAAACCCACCTTGCCCGCACCACCCGCGACACCACTCACCACACCGGGCAGCTCACGACCCTCAGCGAGGGCACCCAGAGCGGTGACCAACTCCTCCCGGCCCGAGCCCAGCACCACCGCCCGATGCTCCAACACCGCACGCGACGACGCCAACGACCAGCCCACATCCACCGGCCGCACACCAGACACCGACGCCTCGACAAACTCCGCCAGCCGCCCAGCCTGACCTGCAAGCCCCGCCTCCGAACGACCGGAAACCACCCACGGCAACAGAGGCAACTCCGTACCGTCAACACCGTCCACGGCCTCGGGAGCCGCCCCCGGAAGAGACGCGCCCTCCACGCTCGGGGCCTGCTCGATGATCACGTGCGCGTTGGTCCCGGAGAACCCGAACGAGGAGACACCGGCCCGACGCGGGCGCTCGCCCGTCTCCGGCCACGCCACCGCCTCAGTGACCAGCCGCACCGCACCCGTATCCCAGTCCACCTGCGAAGACGGCCGCTCCGCATACAACGTCGCCGGAACCACCCCTCGCTCCATCGCGGCCACCATCTTCACAATGCCCGCCACACCCGCAGCCGCCTGCGCATGCCCGATGTTGGACTTCACCGACCCCAGCCACAACGGCCGATCCTCCGGACGCCCCTGGCCATAGGTGGCAAGCAGCGCCTGCGCCTCGATCGGATCACCCAGCCGCGTCCCCGTCCCGTGTCCCTCCACCACATCCACATCAACCGGCTCCAGCCCCGCATCGGCCAACGCCGCCCGGATCACCCGCCGCTGCGACGGACCATTCGGCGCCGTCAAACCATTGGAAGCACCATCCTGGTTGACCGCACTGCCCCGCACCACCGCCAGCACCCGATGCCCGTTACGCCGTGCATCCGAGAGCCGCTCCACAACCAGCACGCCGACACCCTCACCCCAGGCAGTACCGTCCGCACCCTCCGCATACGACTTGCAGCGGCCGTCCGCGGCCAGCCCACGCTGCCGGGAGAAGTCGATAAAGGTACCGGGGGTGCCCATCACCGTGACTCCACCCGCCAGTGCCAGGGTGCTTTCGCCGGACCGCAGCGACTGGGCGGCCAGGTGCAGCGCCACCAGCGACGAGGAACACGCCGTGTCCACCGTCACCGCCGGGCCTTCCAGGCCCAGCGTATAGGCCACCCGTCCGGAGGCCACCGAGCCCGTGCCACCGGTGCCGAGGTATCCCTCGACCTCTTCCGGGACCGCATGCCAGGGCAGGTAGTCGTGGTAGAAGAGCCCGGCGAATACGCCGGTCGGGCTGCCGCGCAGTGCGGTGGCGTCGATGCCGGCGTGCTCCAACGCCTCCCAAGAAGTCTCCAACAGCAACCGCTGCTGCGGATCCATCGCGACCGCCTCACGCGGGCTGATCCCGAAGAACTCCGCATCGAACTCAGCCGCGTCGTAAAGGAATCCGCCCTCACCGGAGACACTCTTACCCACCGCGTCCGGGTCAGGATCCACCACGTCCTCCGGCCAGCCACGGTCCGACGGGAAGGCACCGATCCCGTTACCGCGCGACTCCACCAGCTCCCACAGCCCCTCCGCCGAGGACACCCCACCAGGGAACCGGCAGGCCATGCCGACAATGACGACCGGGTCGTCGCCCGCACACGGAACATTGGCCGCCGGGACAGTGTCACCCATCGGGTCGGCCTCGTCCTCACCGAGCAGTTCGGCCAGCACATGCGCCGCCAACGCGGCCGGGGTCGGGTGGTCGAAGACGGTCGTGGCGGGCAGCCGCAGGCCCGTCGCCCTGTTCAGTCGGTTGCGCAACTCGACGGCGGTCAGCGAGTCGAAGCCGGTGTCCCGGAACGAGCGGGTGGTTCCGACGGCCTCCGGCCCTGTCATCCCCAGCACCAGCGCGGCCTCTGTCGCGACCAACTGGAGGGCAGTCTCGGTCCGCTCGCCTGGTGCGAGCCCGACGAGCCGTGCAGCCAGCGGGCTCCGGTGGTCGGTGGCCGGTTCGGCAACCGTGCGGCGGGCGGGCTGCGAGTGGCCGCCGCGTGGGTCCGGCAGCAGGCCGGAGAGCAGCGGCGGTACCTCCCCGGAACGACGCAGCGCGGCCAGGTCCAGTCCAGTGGTGACCAGCAGGGGCCGGTCGGTGCGGGCGGCGGTGTCCAGCAGGGCCAGCCCGTCCGGTGCGGACAGCGGGCGCAGTCCCTGGCGGGACATCCGGCGCTGGTCCACCTCGTTCAGGGCACCGGCCATCCCGTCTTCCCAGGGTCCCCAGGCCAGTGATACGGCGGGCAGGCCGTGCCGGTGACGGTACGCGGCCAGCGCGTCCAGGAACGTGTTACCCGCCGCGTAGTTGGCCTGACCGGCGTTACCGACCACCCCCGCAATCGACGAGAACAACACGAAAGTGTCCAGCTCCAGCCCCAGATCGCGGGTGAGCTCGTGCAGATTCCAGGCCGCATCCACCTTCGGCCGCAACACCGACTCCAGCCGCTCCGCAGTCAACGAGCCCACCACCCCGTCGTCCAGCACACCGGCCGCATGCACCACACCCGTCAGCGCCACACCCTCAAGAACAGCGGCAAGCCGGTCCCGGTCGGCCGCATCGCAGGCCGCCACAGTGACCCGAACACCCATCTCCTCAAGCCCAACGACTAGTTCAGACATCCCGGGGGCGTCACCGCCGCGCCGCGAAAGCAGCACCAGATGCTCCGCCCGGCCCGACCCCGCCAGATGCCGGGCCACCAACCCGCCCAGCACCCCCGAAGCACCAGTCACCAACACCGTGCCCGGACGGGTCTCCTCCGCGAGGCGCCGGAACGGCAGGCGCACCAGGCGCGGCACCCGGATCTGACCGCCCCGCACCGCCCACTGCGGCTCCCCCAGCCCCACCCCGGCCCGCAGCCAGCCGGCCAGCTCCACACCGGACACGGACACCTCGTCCACATCCGCCAACAACACCCGACCCGGACTCTCCGACTGCACCACCCGCACCAGACCCCACACCGAAGCCGCCGCAACCTCCACCGGCACCCCCGAACCCGCATCCACCGCACACTCGGTCAACACCAACAACCGCGCACCGGACAACACATCAGCCGCCAACCACCCCTGCACCAACCCCAAAACGTCCGTCGCAGCACGACGGGCCGTTGCTGCGACACCACCAGACCCAACCGCCGGCAGGACCGGCGCCACCACCACCTGCGGAACCCGCGCCCCCGCCTCCACCGCCGCCACCAACGCCGCAACATCCGGAAAGACCTCAGCACCAGGCAGGCCCGGCACAACCGCCGAAGCCCCGAGCACAACCCACCGACCCAACGACTCCGGGTCCGAACCCGAATCGGATGTGACAGCCGCGATGGCCTTGACGGCCGTGGCAGACACCCAATCGATCCCGTACAGGCCGTCTCCTGTACCGGCAGTGGAGGCTGTGAGCGGCCGCAGGGTCAGGGAGCCGACGGAGGCGATCAGCGCACCGTCGGCATCCGCCAGGCCGAGCGAGACACCCTCGCCACCGGCTTCCGGCACCACCCGGACACGGGCCACCTGAGCACCAGTGGCATACACCTCCACGTCCCGCCAGGCGAACGGCACCTCCAACCCACCCGAACGCTCCCCCACACCCACGATCACGTGCAACGCCGCATCCAACAAAGCGGGATGCAACCCAAACCCGTCCACCGCCACACCCTGCGGCAAAGCAACCTCGGCAAACAGCTCCTCACCCCGCCGCCAGGCCGCCTGCACTCCCTGAAAATCCGGACCGTAGCTCAGTCCGTGCTTTGCCAACCCAGGGTAGAAGTCATCCAATGCGACAGACACCGCACCGGTCGGCGGCCACTGCGTCATTCCGTCGGCGGTAGCGGCTGCCGCTTCGGCCGGAGCGAGAACGCCGGTCGCGTGCCGGGTCCACACCGCCTCCGGGATGCTCCCCTCGCTCTGGGCGTGGATGCTGACTGCGCGGCGACCGGACGCGTCCGGCTCCTCCACCATGACCTGCACCCGCACCCCACCCCGCGCAGGCAGCACCAGCGGTGCCTCACTCAGCAGCTCCTCGACCTGGGGACACCCCACCTCATCACCGGCACGGACCACCATCTCCAGCAACGCCGCGCCCGGCACCACCGGCTGGCCCGCCACCACGTGGTCCGCGAGCCAGGGCTGCCCCGAAAGCGAAAGCCGCCCCGTCAACACCACACCACCACTGGCCGGCAACCCCACCGCCGCCCCCAACAACGGATGACGGGTGACGGACTGACCCAGACCCGCCGCATCCAAGGGCACAGACCCGGACGACAGCCAGTAACGATGACGCTGGAAAGCGTAAGTGGGCAGATCCACCCGCTGAGCGCCGGTGCCCGCATAGACCTCTTCCCAGCGCACCGGGACCCCACGGACGAACGCCTTCGCCAACGCGGTCAGCACGGCGCGCGGTTCGTCACGACCACGGCGCAACAACGGCAGCCATGCCTCGGAACCCGAAGCGCCCTCGCTGTCGGTGTCGGTGCGGGTCTGCGGACCCATGCCGGACAGCACGCCGTCCGGGCCGAGCTCGATGAAGGTGCGTACGCCAGCCTCCCGCATCGCCTCCGTGGCGTCTGCGAAGCGGACCGCCTCACGCACATGCCGCACCCAGTACGACGGATCGGTGACCTCCTCCGAGACGGGACCACCAGTGAGCGCAGAAACCAACGTCACCTGCGGCTTGTGGTACGTGATCCGGGCGATCGCATCGGCGAACCGGCCCAGCATCGGCTCCATCAACGGTGAATGGAACGCATGCGAGACCTGCAAACGCCGCGTCCGCGCCCCCGCCCGCGCCAGCTCCTCCGCCACCGCCAGCACCTCGGCCTCCATGCCGGACACCACGACCGCGCGTGGTCCGTTCACCGCGGCGATCCCCACCCCCGGGCGGCCGGCCAGAGCCTCACGGACCTGCTCCTCGGCGGCCTCCACCGCCACCATCGCCCCACCCTGCGGCAGCTCCTGCATCAGACGCCCCCGGGCCGCCACCACCGCACAGGCATCCTCCAGCGACCACACCCCCGCCGCATGCGCCGCCGCCAGCTCACCGATCGAATGACCCGCCACCACCTGCGGCACCACACCCCACGAGGCCAGCAGGCGGAACAGCGCGACCTCCACCGCGAACAGGGCAGGCTGCGCCCACACCGTCTCGTCAATACGGCCCCCGCCCGGCCAGGACGGATCACCCTCACCCCGCACCACCGCGGCCAGCGAACCTTCAAGATGGGCGTCCAGCCCCGCGCACACCTCATCGAACGCCGCCGCGAACACCGGAAACACCTCATAGAGCTGACGGCCCATCCCGGCCCGCTGCGCCCCCTGACCGGTGAAAACAAAACCAACCTTGCCCGCAACACCCGCAACACCGCTCACCACACCGGGCAGATCACGGCCCTCCGCCAACGCACCCAGCCCAGCAACCAACTCCTCACGGCCCGAACCCAGCACCACCGCCCGATGCTCCAGCACCGCACGCGACGACACCAACGACCAGCCCACATCCACCGGACGCACACCCGACCCGTGCCCAACGAACGCGGCCAGCCGCCCCGCCTGACTGGCCAGACCCGCTTCCGAACGACCGGAAACCACCCACGGCACCAAAGGCAACTCCGCACCGGCAACACCATCCGCCGCGCCCGGAGCCGCCCCCGGAAGGAGCGCACCCTCGGCACTCGGGGCCTGCTCGATGATCACATGAGCATTGGTGCCGCTGATGCCGAACGAGGAGACCCCGGCCCGCCGTGGGCGGTCCTCCGTCGACGGCCACGGCACCGCCTCAGTAGCCAGCCGCACCGCCCCCGCATCCCAGTCCACCTGCGAAGACGGCCGCTCGGCGTGCAGGGTCCTCGGCACTTCTCCGTGTTGGAGGGCGAGGACGAGTTTGAGAACGCCCGCCACACCCGCGGCGGACTGGGCGTGCCCGATGTTGGACTTCACCGACCCCAGCCACAACGGCCGATCTGTCGGACGACCCTGGCCATAGGTGGCCAGCAGCGCCTGCGCCTCGATCGGATCACCCAGCCGCGTCCCCGTACCGTGCCCCTCCACCACATCCACATCAACCGGCTCCAGGCCCGCGTCAGCCAACGCCGCCCGGACCACCCGACGCTGCGACGGACCATTCGGCGCAGTCAGACCGTTGGAAGCACCATCTTGATTGACCGCACTGCCCCGCACCACCGCCAGCACCTTGTGGCCATTACGCCGGGCGTCGGACAGGCGTTCCAGCACGAGGAGGCCGGCGCCTTCGCCCATGCCCATCCCGTCGGCCTGGTCGGCGTATGCCTTGCAACGACCGTCGGCGGCCAGTCCCCGCTGGCGGTCGAACCAGTCCAGCCAGGACGTGGTGGCGTGCACGGTGACGCCGCCCGCGAGAGCCAGCTCGCACTCGCCGGACCGCAGCGACCGGACGGCCAGGTGCAGCGCCACCAGCGAGGAGGAGCAGGCGGTGTCCACCGTCAGCGCGGGGCCTTCGAGTCCGAGTGTGTAGGCCACCCGGCCGGAGATCACGCTGGGGGTGATGCCGGGCTGGAGGTGGCCCGTGAGTTCCTCGGGCGCATGGCTGCCGTATCCGGACGGGGACGCGCCGGCGAA
Organism: Streptomyces sp. NPDC026394; assembly: GCF_055567735.1. NCBI lineage: Bacteria > Bacillati > Actinomycetota > Actinomycetes > Kitasatosporales > Streptomycetaceae > Streptomyces > Streptomyces sp. NPDC026394. The sequence continues at coordinate 75,152 of NZ_JBVHPX010000016.1, read as the reverse complement.
GACGCCGGTCGCCGAGCCCCGCAGGCTCCCCGGGTCGATGCCGGCGCGCTCGAAGGCTTCCCAGGAGAGTTCGAGCAGCAGCCGCTGCTGCGGATCCATCGCCAGCGCCTCACGCGGGCTGATCCCGAAGAAGGCGGCGTCGAAGTCCCCTGCGCCGGTGAGGAAACCACCGCCGCGGGTGGACAGCCCGGGGGTGGACGCATCGTGGCTCGCGGAGGCTGTGTCCTCGTCAACCCCGTCGGGGCGGGTGCCGTGCTGTCGGGAGAGGTCCCAGCCGCGGTCGGCGGGGAGTGGGGCCACTGCTTCGCCGCCCGCGGCCAGCAGCTCCCACAGTTGTTCGGGGGTGCTGAGGCCGCCCGGGAGACGGCAGCTCATCGCCACGATGGCAATGGGCTCGTCGTTACCTCCCGCAGGCGCCGGTGCCCGGGTGGAGTCGACGGAACCGGCCGAAGGGGCGTGGCCCTGCGCTTCGCCGTGCAGGAAGTTGGCGAGCGCGAGCGGTGTGGGGTGGTCGAAGATCAGCGTGCTGGGCAGTTGGAGGGCGGCCGAGGTGCTCAGCCGGTTGCGCAGGTCGACCCCGGTCACCGAGTCGAAGCCCAGTTCTTTGAAGGTACGTGCGGGGTCCAGGGCCGCGGGTGCCGGATGGCCGAGTACGGCTGCGGCCTGCGTGGTGACCAGATCCAGTACGAGCTGGTGCTGTTCGGGCTCCGGCCGGCCGGCGAGCTGTCCGCGCAGCCCCCGCCCCGCGGTCGTGCCGGTGGCGGCGGTGAGGTCCGCGGCCTGCGGCTCCGCCGCCGGTTGCGTGGGGGCGTCGGCGTCGAGCCAGTACCGCTCGTGCTGGAACGCGTACGTCGGCAGCTCCACCCGCCGTCCGGCCGGCAGCACCGCCTGCCAGTTCACCGGCGCCCCGTTGACGAACGCCTCCGCCAGCGAAGCCAGCAGGCGCTCGGCACCGCCGTCGTCCCGTCGCAGGGTTCCGCAGACGGCGCCCGGCACCGCGCCAGGACCGGCCTCCTGGGCGAGTGTCTGAAGGGTGTCGTGCATGGCACCGACCAACACCGGGTGCGGCGTCACCTCGACAAACACCTGATGCCCCTGACCAGCCAAAACCCGCACCGCACGGTCGTAATGCACCGTCGCCCGCAAGCTGCTGAACCAGTACCCGGCGTCCAGCTCCTCGCCGGACAGCGTCTCGCCAGTCATCGCCGAGACCATCGGAACCCGGCCCCGGCGCGGGGAGACCCCGGCCAGAACGGTGGTGATCTCCTCCTCCAACCGGTCCACCTGCGCCGAATGCGAGGCATAGTCCACCGCCACCATCCGCGCCCGGCCACCCGCCGCCTCGAACTCCGCCCTCAGCTCCTCCAAAGCCTCCGGCTCGCCCGAGACAACCGTGGCCGACGGCCCGTTGACCGCCGCCAGAGACAGCCGCTCCCCGAACCGGACCAGACGCTCCTCAACCTCCGCCGCCGGACGGCTGACCGACAACATCCCACCCGCACCCGCCAGCACCTTCAGCGCACGCGACCGCAACGCCACCACACGCGCACCGTCCTCAAGCGACAGCATCCCCGCCACCGTCGCCGCAGCAATCTCACCCTGCGAATGACCCACCACAGCATCCGGCACCACACCCGCCGCCTCCCACACAGCGGCCAGCGACACCATCACCGCCCACAACGCAGGCTGGACGACATCCGCCGACTCCAACGCCGGAGCACCCTCCACACCCGCCAGAACATCGCTGAGCGACCAGTCCACATACGGCGCCAACGCCACAGCACACTCATCAAGACGCGCCGCGAACACCGGCGAAACCCCCGCCAGCTCCCGACCCATCCCCACCCACTGCGAACCCTGACCAGCGAAGGCAAACACCGGCCGAACACACGGCCGTGCCACACCGGACACCACCGAACCAGCCGGAACACCCGACGCCACGCTTTCCACGCCACCGAGCAACTCGGCACGCCCCGTGCCCACCACGACAGCCCGGTGCTCGAAGACCGAACGCGTCGCCGCCAGGGACCACGCCACATCAACCGGCCGGACAGCCGGGCGAAGCGAAACCCACTCCCCCAGCCGCCCCGCCTGCGCCGCCAGGCCCGCGGCCGAGCGGCCGGACACCAGCCAGGCACTGACCGTTTCGGCAGCCGACACCACGGGCTGTGCGGCTGCCGGTGCGGGTGCGCTCTGCGTGGTGGACTGTGCCGGACGTCCCGGACGTCCCGGACGTGCTGGACGTGACGGACATGCCGCCGGGCCCTCTTCCAGAAGAAGGTGCACGTTGGTGCCACCGAGGCCGAAGCCGGAGACGCCTGCGCGGCGGGTGCGTGCACCGGCCGGCCACGGTGCCGGAGCGGTCAGCAGCCTTACCCCGCCGGAGGACCAGTCCGCCCCGGGGGTGGGCTCGTGTGCGTGCAGGGTCGCGGGGAGTTCGCCGTGTCGCAGGGCGAGCACCATCTTGATGACGCCCGCGACACCGGCGGCGGCCTGGGTGTGGCCGATGTTGGACTTCACCGAGCCCAGCCACAGCGGCCGACCCTCGGGACGCTCCTGACCGTAGGTGGCCTGCAGCGCCTGCGCCTCGATCGGATCGCCCAGCCGCGTCCCCGTACCGTGCGCCTCCACCGCGTCCACCTGGTCGGCGGTCAGGTGCGCGTCGGCCAGTGCGCGGCGGATGACGGACTGCTGGGCGCTGCCGTTCGGCGCGGTCAGCCCCTCGCCGGCGCCGTCGGAGTTGATGGCCGAACCGCGCAGCACGGCCAGCACGGGGTGGCCGTTGCGGACGGCGTCGGACAGGCGCTCCAGGACGATCAGGCCGACGCCTTCGGACCACACGGTGCCGTCGGCGGCGGCCGAGAAGGGTCGGCAGACCCCGTCGGCCGACAGGGCCCGGAGTCCGCTGAAGGCGATGAAGTTCCCTGGGGTGGACATCACGGACACTCCGCCGGCCAGCGCCAGCGAGCAGTCGCCGGTCCGCAGCGCCTGCACCGCGAGGTGGATGGCGACCAGGGAGCTGGAGGCGGAGGTGTCCACGGTGAGCGACGGGCCGTGCAGTCCCAGCAGGTAGGAGATCCGGCCGGACATCACGCCGGGTGAGGTGCCGGTGAACAGGTGGCCCTTGGCGCTGCCCGGTGCGCTGTGCGGCCGGGGACCGTACTCCCTGGGCTCGGCGCCCACGAACACGCCGGTGCGGGTGCCGCGGATGTCTGCGGGGAGGATGGCGGCGTTCTCCAGCGCCTCCCAGGATGCCTCCAGGAGCAGCCGCTGCTGGGGGTCCATGGTCTGGGCCTCGCGCGGTGGGATGCCGAAGAAGGCGGCGTCGAAACCGGCGGCGTCGTCGAGGAATCCGCCGCGGGTGAGGTAGGTCGTCCCGGTGCCGTCCGGGTCCTGGCCGTGGAGCGGGCCGAGGTTCCAGCCGCGGTCCTGCGGGAAGTCGGAGAGCCCCTGTCCGCCTTCGGCCAGCAGCTTCCACAGGTCCTCGGGTGAACGGACCCCGCCGGGGTAGCGGCAGCTCATACCGACGATCGCCAAAGGCTGTGCGCCGGCTGCGGCGGTGTCCTTCAGGGCCGGCCCATCGGTGTCGTTCACAAGTCCCTCGGCATTCCGGAAGTTGACTGCGGTACCCGCTCGCCGGTCCTTCGGCCGAGAACGGGGCCGAAGGACCGGGCGGCTGCCGCGGGCAGGCTCAGCGAAAGGGGTGGGAGAAAGGCGTCGGGCGCGGCGGGCGTCCGGCCCGTCGTGCCCGGGCGGCGGGCCCGGCGGGCGGGCCGCCGGGCGTTCGGCGCGTCAGCCGACGGGGGTCTTCTCCCCGGTGTCGGGGGCCAGCTCGGGGGCGATCAGGCGCATGGTGGACGGTGCCGCGCGGTGGTCGGCGAGCAGGTGCAGCCGCTGGACGCCCTCTCCGGCGGCGGCTTCGAGCGCGGCGAGGCAGGCGCAGGCGTCGTCGGTGAAGCCGGCGAACCGGTAGGCGATGTCCATCATGCGGTTGCGTTCGGTGCGCCGGAAGTCGGCGGTGAGGTGCGCGTCGGCCCGGGCCGCCTGGTCTATGAGCCAGTTGAGGATCACCGAGCCGGCGCCGAAGCTGACCACCCGGCAGGAGGTGGCCAGCAGCTTGAGGTGCCACAGCCGCGGGTGGCGCTCCAGGAGGAGGACGCCCACCGCGCCGTGCGGGCCGAAGCGGTCGGTGAGGGTGACGGTCAGCACCTCGTGGTCGGGGTCGGCCAGCAGCGCGCGCAGCGCGGCGTCCGGGTAGTGCACGCCGGTGGCGTTCATCTGGCTGGTGCGCAGGGTGAGTTCCTCGACGCGGGAGAGGTCTTCCTCGTCGGCCCGCTTGATGGTCATGACCAGGTCGAGGCTGCGCAGGAAGTCCTCGTCGGGGCCGTTGAAGGTCTCCTTCTCGGCGTCCCGGCGGGCGCCGGCCTGGTACATCTCGCGGCGTCGGCGGGCGTCTACGGTGACGGTCGGCGGGCTGAACTCGGGCAGTCCGGTGAGTGTGGTGGCCTGTTCGGCCGGGTAGCAGCGGACGTCCGGGGCGCCGTAGGTGACCTCGGCGCGCTCGGCGGGCTGGTCGTCGATGAACGCGATGGTTGTCTCGGCGAAGTTCAGCCGCTCGGCTATCTCGCGGACCGCGTCGGACTTGCGGCCCCAGCCGATCCGGGGGTGTACGAAGTACTCGGCCAGGCCCAGCTCCTCCAGCCGCTTCCAGGCCAGGTCGTGGTCGTTCTTGCTGGAGACGGAGTGCAGGATGCCGCGGGAGTCGAGCTCCGCGAGGGTGTCCAGGATGCCGGGGAACGGTTCGACGCTCGAATCCTCCAGCAGGGTGCCGTCCCAGATGGTGTTGTCCAGGTCCCAGACCAGGCACTTCACGAGGGTTGTCTTGTCGGCCACGAGTTCTCCTACGGGCTTCGCTCGCGTGGCCCGCGGACGACGCGGGCCGAGGGGGGAGTCAAAGGGGCGGGGACGGCGGGGGGGCCGGCGGGTCAGCCGGTCTTCGTGGTGGACAGCACGTGGTCGGCGAGGATCAGCCGGCAGATCTCGTTGCTGCCCTCGATCAGTTCCATGAGCTTGGCGTCGCGGAACGCGCGGGCCACCACGTGGCCGTCGGCGGCGCCGGTCGAGCCGAGCAGTTGGACCGCGGTGGCGGCGCTGCGGGCGGCCTGCTGGGCGCTGACGTGCTTGGCCAGGACGGCCATGGTGCCCATGTCCGGGGCCGCGGCGTCCCACTGCCGGCTGGCGTGCTCGCAGGCGCGCAGCGCGACCTGTTCGGCGACCAGCAGGTCGGCGAGGTGCCCGCGTACCAGTTGGTGCTCGGCCAGGGCCACGTCGCCCTGGTGGCGCTGCTGCGCGTGCCGGCCGGCCGCGTCCAGGCAGGCCCGCAGGATGCCGACGCAGCCCCAGCCGATGGACACCCGCCCGTAGGTCAGGGCGGTGGTGAACAGCATGGACAGGGGCTGTCCGCCGCCGCCGAGCACGTGTGAGGCGGGCAGCCGTACCTGGTCCAGCCGGATGTCTGCGTGTCCGGCGGCCCGGCAGCCCATCGGGTGCGGCACCGGCCGGATGTGCACACCGGGCGCGTCGACGGGGACGATCGCGGCGGCGGCGCCGTCCCCGTCGCCGTACCGGCCGATGATCAGCACGAAGTCGGCGTAGCGGGTGCCGGTGACCCACTTCTTCTCGCCGTCGATGACGTATCCGTCGCCGTCGGCCTTGATCCGGGTGAGCATGGCGGCCAGGTCGCTGCCGGCGCCCGGTTCGCTGAAGCCGACGGCGGTGAGTTTGCCGCCGGTCAGCTCGGCGAGCAGCTCGCGCCGCTGGGTGCGGTCGCCGAAGCGCTGGACGGTCCAGGCCACGATGCCCTGTGAGGTCATCACCGAGCGCAGTGAGCTGCACAGGCTGCCGGCGTGGGCGGTGAGTTCGCCGTTGGCGGCGCTGCTCAGGCCGAGGCCGCCGTGGTCGGCGGGAACCTGTGCGCACAGCAGGCCGCGGGCGCTCAGGGTCCGCAGCATCTCGACGGGAAGTTCGCCGGCCACGTCCCAGTCGGCGGCCCGGTCGCCGACGAGCTCGCTGATCACGGCGCGCCCGTCGGCCAGGAGGTCTGTCATCTCAGTGCGCCTCCGCCGTGCCCTGCAGCCGCAGTACCAGGTCGGTCATGGTCTGCACGGTGCGGAAGTTGTCCAGCTTGAGGTCGCCGCCGACGATGGCGATGTCGTACGCCTCCTCCAGGTGGACGACGAGTTGCATGGCGAACATGGAGGAGACCATGCCGGAGGAGAACAGGTCCTGGTCCGGCTCGACGGTGGTCTGGATCCGCTCGGTGAGGAAGTCGAGCAGTTCCTTGTGCACGGTCTCGGCGGTGAGCGTGGCGTTTTCGCCTTCGACGGTCATGATGCGGCCTTTCCGTAGTCGTAGAAGCCCCGGCCGGTCTTCCGGCCCAGGTGGCCGTCCCGCACCTTGGCGAGCAGCAGGTCGCAGGGGCGGCAGCTCTCGTCCCCGCGGCGTTCGTAGAGCACGTTGAGGGAGTCGACCAGGTTCTCCAGGCCGATGAGGTCGCCGGTGCGCAGCGGTCCGGTGGCGTGGCCGAGGCAGCCCTGCAGCAGGTTGTCCACCGTCTCGACGGAGGCCACGCCCTCCTGGACGAGCATGGCCGCGGTGTTGATCAGTGGGTGCAGCAGCCGGTTGATCACGAAGCCCGCGGAGTCCTCGACGACGAGGGATTCCCGGCCCAGGACCGTGAGCAGTGCGGTGGCGCGTTCCAGGGCGGCGGGGGAGGTCCGCGGGCCCCGGATGACCTCGACCATCTTGATCATGTAGGCGGGGTTCATGAAGTGCACGCCCAGGAGGTCTTCGGGGCGTGCCGTCCAGGCGGCCATTTCCTCGATCGGGATGCAGGAGGTGTTGGAGATCAGGGTGGTGCCGGGCGCGACGAGCCGGGAGGCCGCGCCGAGCACCTCCTTCTTGGCCTCGGCGACTTCGGTGACGGCCTCGACGACGGTGTCGGCGTCCGCGATGTCGTCCAGCGCCGCGGTGACGGTCAGCGTGCCCTGCGGGCGGTCCGCGGGCAGTACGTTCATCAGCTGGGCGTGCCGCAGCTTGTGCCGTACGGTGCCGTCCGCCCGGCCGAGGGCGGCCTCGTCGGTCTCGACCAGGACGACGTCGACGCCGTGGCCGAGGGCCAGTGCCGAGATGTTCGTGCCCATCACGCCGGCGCCGATGACGGCGAGCCGGTGCTCATCGAAAGCAGTACTCATGGTCTCTTCCCTGGTCTCTTCCCTGGGTTCGGTGGGCCGGTCGCGGTCGGCCGGTGGTGGCGCGGCCGGCGTCGGCCGGTTCCGGGTCATCGGCGCACCCTGGCGGCCAGGGCGGCGGGGGTCGGGTGCTCGAAGACGTCGCGCAGTTGGAGGGCGATGCCGGTGAGGTCCTCGACCTTCTGCGTCAGTACGGCGGCGAGCAGTGAGTGGCCGCCCGCGTCGAAGAAGTGGGTCTGCGCGGTGACCTCGCAGCTCAGCAGTTGCTGCCAGATCGCGGCGAACTCGCTGACGAGTGGGTCGTCGGCCGCCGCGTCCGGGGCGGTGGGCCCGGCGGCCGTGTCCGTGGCGGGCTGCTCGCGGGGGTGCCAGGCGAGGGTGCCGTCCGGCTGCCACTGGGCGAGCCGTCCGGTCCGGTGGTGGCGCCCGTATCCGGGGCGGTCCGGCAGGGCCGGGCCGTCCGGTGTGTCCAGGGCCGTCCCGGTGCCGGCGAGGCAGAGTTCGCCGCGCACCCCGACGGGCAGCTCCCGTCCGTCGGGGGCGGCGACGAACGCCCGGGTGTTGCCGATCGGGCGGCCCCGGCGGGTGTCCTCGGGGGCGGTGACCCGGCCGGAGAGGGCCCAGCCGGTGGTCTGCGGAGCGCCGTAGCCGCAGTACAGCCGGCAGTCCGCGGCGAGCAGCGCCTTGGCGGTCGGCGCGGACAGCTCGTCACCGGCGACCAGGACGGTCAGTCCGGGCAGTTGGCCGCCCAGCTCCTCCAGCAGCCGGGGCGCGGTGCCCGGCGGTACGGCCAGCACGTCCGCTCCGTGCCGCTCGGCGGTCGCGCGCAGGGTGGCGGCGTCGGTGCGGGCCTTCTGGGGGGCAGGTACGAGCCGACCGCCGACGCCCAGCGCCAGGGCGGCGTCGAAGAGCGCCGCGAAGGTCCCGGGCCGAGCCAGGCTCAGCACACCGGTGCCGGGCCCGACGCCGAGCTCCCGGGCGAAGTGGGCGGCGGTGTCGGCGATACCGGCGTGGCTCAGCACGGCGGCCGGTTGCTCCTCGTCCTCCTCGTCTGCGGGCAGCCGACAGGCGGGCGTGTCTCGTCGGGGTTCGTCGCCGTGCGGGTCCGCGGGCGCGCCGGGCCGCTCGGGGCCGGTGCCGGGGAACGCGGGCAGCGGCAGGGCGGGCGTCAGGTCCGACCCGGCGGGCAGGTGGACTCCGGCTCCGGTGAGCACGGTCTTCACCGCAGCCTGCGTCAGCCGCCTTGTCTGCCGAGCCGGTTCCTCGCCGGGGTCGAGCGGGAGGCAGACGGCGCCGGCCCGCCAGCAGCCGAGGAGCGCGGCGGCCGTCTCGCCCGGCGCCGCCGCGACCGCGACGACCTCTGCAGGCCGCACCCCGGCGTCCGCCAGCAGCTCGCGGACGGTGTCCGCGGCCGCGTCCAGCTCGCCGTAGGTGATGCTCCGGTCGCCGTCCAGCACGGCCACGTCGGCCGGCCGGCTGCGGGCCCAGGAGGTGAACGCCGCCTCCAGCGTGGCCGGTCGGCCGTCCAGCGCGGTGTCGTTGGCCCGGTCGACCGTCTCGCGGTCACGCTCGCTCCAGCCCGCTGTCTCGCCGAGCGGCCGGTCCGGGTCCTGGGCGGCCGTGACGAGCAGCGCCTCGAAGCGGGACAGCAGGGCCTCGGCGTCGGTGCGGGTCAGCGTCCGGGAGTGGCGCAGCATCAGCTCGGCGCGGGCCGGGGAGCCGACCAGTTCCAGGTCGAACTTGCTGTGCGGGTTCTCCACCGTCAGCAGCCGGGCCGGCATCCCGTCCACCCGCAGCTCGCCGACGGGCGCGTCGGGGAGGAAGTTGAACAGGTGCCGGAAGAGCTGGGTCTGCCAGGACGTGCCGATGCCCGGCAGCTCTCCGGCGAGTTCGTCCACCGAGGTGTGCGCGTGCGCCATCGCGCCGAGGAAGGCGTCCCTGGCCTGGCGGGCGAGCGGGCGGAAACCCTCGGCGAGGTCCACCCGGATACGGATGGGGACGACGTTGACGTGGTAGCCGATGGCGCCGGTGCCGGTTCCGCGGACGTCCACCGGGGAGCCGATCACCAGGTCCGGACCGGCACCGTGGGCGGCGAGCAGCGCGGCATAGGCGGCGAGCAGCACCGCGCCCATCGGCGCCCGCGCGGCACGCTGCAGCTCGACCGCGGCCTGCTGGGCCCGGGGGCCGAGCGTCCGCACGGCGCTCTCCCCGGCCAGTACCGGCTGCCGCCCGCGCGGGGTGCCGCACCACAGGTCCAGGCCGGTGGGGTCGAAGCCGTCCAGGGTGCGGCGCCAGTGGTCGAGGTCGGCGGGGCGCGGCGCGGCCTCGGCGAGGGCCGGGACCGGCGCGACGGCCTGCTCGGGCACCGGGCGGCCGGCCGCGACGGCGTCGTAGACCGGGACGAGCGCCTGCAGCAGGACACCGACCGAGACCATGTCGAACACCAGGTGGTGCACGGCCACGCAGAGCACGTCGCCGTCGGCGATGGTAGCGGTGGCGACCCGGATCAAGGGCCGGCCGTCGAGCGGGAAGGGCCGGTCGACGAACGCGGTCAGGTCCTCGGCCAGCGGCCCTCCGGACAGCTCCAGCGGCTCCACCGGGACGGCGAACTCCCCGGCGGGCACGGTCTCCTTGAGCAGGTCGGCGCTGCTCGCGCGGAACACGGTGCGCAGCACCTCGAACCGGCCGGCCACCACGGCCAGGGCCGCGCCGAGCACGTCCGGCCGCAGCCGACCACTCACCTGGAGCGCCAGCCCCAGGTTGTTCACCCCGGTGCCCGGGACCAACTGCTCCAGCAGCCAGAGGGCCTTTTCCTTGTTCGTGGTGGCCGTGCCGTTCGCGGCGGACGTGCCGTGCACGGGAGGCGCGCTGTGCGCGGTGGCGGTGCCGTTCGCAGGGGCGGTGTCGTCATCGGTGGCCGTGTTCGCGGCCGCCGGTCGGGGTGCGGATTCCGGGGCGCGTGCCGAGAGGTCCGGCTGGGAGTTCATGCCGGTCAGAATTCGGTGTTGGCGAGCAGGGCGCGCACGGTCGACGCATCCCGCAGGAGATCGATGTGGCGGGTCTCGACGGGTATGCGCCGGCCGATCGCCGCGGTGGCGGCGTTCACGACGGTGGTGGCGCCGGCCTTCTCCAATTCGGCGTAATCGGCCGAGGTGAGGCCGAGCGCACCGCCCCAGGCAGCGACCGGGTCGATCCGGGAGGAGGCCGAGAGCCAGGTCATGTACGACTCGAAAAGCAGCACCATCTCTTCGCAGCGGGACTCCGACAGGCCGATCCGGCGAAAGCCCGAGGTGGCCAGCTCCCGGTACAGCTCGACCATCTGCTCGGCCGCCTCCGCCATTCCGATCGACGGGGTGGCGACGATCTCGACGGCCCGCTCCCGGCCGTCCTCCGCCTCCTGCTCGCTGAGCACCGCGGCGGCCTGCCCGATCATCTTGTGCATCTCCGAGGCCAGCAGCGGCAGATCGGCGAGCTGCGCGTCGAACAGCACCACCTGGGGCATCCTGCCCTGCACCGCTGCCAGCCGCTCGGCGATCCGGGCCGCGTAGACCGCGCCGACGCAGTAGCCCAGCACCGCCACGACCTCGTACTTCTCCCAGTCGCCCGACCGCATCCAGTGGTCGGTGTAGAAGTCGCCGGACGGCCGGTCGGACAGCCGTACCGGCGGCGGCGAGGTCTGCAGCACCCCGTGTCCGGACCAGGCGGTGCCCATTCCCTTCACCAGGTCGTCGAGGCCCGCCTCGTGACGGCCGGCCGCCGGGAAGTCGACGCCGAGTATCAGGGAATTCGAGGCAGGCTCGGCTATGACGCTCCAGGCGTTCTCGTTCGGCACTTCTCATCCCATCATCGGAGTTGGCTGGCTGGTTTCCCCGCGCCGCAGCCTGCGGAACTGAGCAACGAAATCCGGTCGGGCATCGGCGATTTCCCGGATTTCCGGCAATCTTCTACCGGTCTTCGGGAGTGCCTTCCCGAAGTGCCACCGTCAGCTCGCCGAGCAGGTACTCGGCGATGGCTTCCGGCATATAGAGGTCATAGACGAAGCCCTCCGGCAGTGTAAGACCAGTCAGCTCGTTCATTCGCAGCCGCAGTTGAACGGCCGACATCGAGGTCATGCCGAGTTCGAAGACGTCGCCGTACTGCGGGACGGAGTCCACGGACCCGTATCCGAGCATCGCCGCTATCTCTTCGCGGACCAGTGCGCTCAGCAGCTCCTGCTGCTGTGCCGGGCCGACTTCGGCGAGCCGCTGCCGCCAGCCGGCGCCGGCGCCGTGCGCGCCTTCCTGAGCGGTGCCCTCGCCCGCGCCCGCGGCACCGGCCTCGGCCGCCCCGTCCGGTGCGGTGCGCTCCCGGCGCCACGCGGCGACCTGCGCCAGTACCGCGCCCAGCGGCATGTCCTCACGCAACGGCGCTCCGGTGCCCAGCACTTCGCCCAGCGCGCTCATGTCCTGCTCCGCCAACGCGGACCACAACCGCTGCTCGTCCGGGGACAGGGAGCCGGCCGCGGGTACTTCGGCAGCGGACCGGGCCGGCGGCTGCGGCCAGTACCGCTCCCGCTGGAAGGCGTAGGTGGGCAGATCCACCCGGCGTCCGCCACCCAGCACGGCGGCCCAGTCGACGGTCACGCCCCTCACGTGCAAGGCGGCCAGCGCGGAGGTGAACGCCCGCAGGCCCGGCTCCCCACGGCGCAGGGTCGCGGTGACCACGGGCGCACCGTCACGCTCCGCGCCGCTCCCTTCGGCCGGCAAGGCCTGGGCCAGGACGGTGGCAAGCACCGGCTCCGGGCCGACCTCGACGTACGCGCCGAAGCCGGCTCCGGCCAGGGCCTCGGCCAGTTCCCGTACGGGGACGGCCGGTTCCTGCCCCGGGTACGGCAGCCAGTGGTCGGCGTCCAGGGCCGCACCGTCCACCCAGTCCATGGACCGGGTGGAGAACACCGGCACCGTCCCCGGCCGTGGTTGGACGACGCCCTCACCGGTCGGCGTCCGGTCGCACAGCACGGCCAGCCGGGCCGCGTCCGCCGGCGACAGCACACCGGCCACCTGGGCGGCGGCGATCTCGCCCACCCCGTGTCCGGCCACCGCGGCCGGGTGCACACCGGCGGAGCGCCACAGCGCGGCGAGCGCCACCAGCACCGCCCACAGCACCGGGCGGTGGATCTCGGGGGTGGTGAGCGCCGGGCTGTTTCCGCCGGCCCGCAGCACCTCGGTCACCTTCCAGTCCACGAAGGGCGCCAGGGCCTGTTCGCAGTCGGCGATCCGGTCGGCGAAGACCGGCGACTCCTCCAGCAGTGCGGCTACGGCGTCCAGCCGGACGTCCGGGCCTGGAGCTCCGGGCGATGCGGCCGAGGCCGAGCCTCCGGCCGATGCGACCGAGCCGGGGAAGACGAAGACCGGTTTGCGGCCCGTCCTCACGGTTCCGGTCACCACGTCCCGGGTCTGCACGCCCGCGGCGGCCACCGCGAGGCCCGCCAGCAGCCCGTCCCGGTCCGTGCCCTGCACCACCACCCGGTGGTCGAATGCGGTACGCGTGGTGGCCAGCGAGAACCCGATGTCCACCAGGTCGAGCTCCGGCCGCTCCAGCAGGAACTGGCGCAGCCGTCCCGCCTGGGCCCGCAGCGCCTCCGGGGTCCGCGCGGACAGCAGCCACGGCACCGTCGACGGCGGGACCGAGCCGGCCGCCGGAGCAGTTCCGGCTCCGGGCGGGGGCCCTGCGTGGGTCCCGGGCCCGGCGGGCGACGCGTGGGGCTCGGGCCCGGCGGGCGATACGTGAATCTCGGGCCCGGCGGGTGGCACGTGGGCCCCGGACCCGGTGGGCGACGCGTGGGGCTCGGGCCCGGCGGGCGACGCGGGCGCCTCTTCGAGGATGACGTGCGCGTTGGTGCCGCTGATCCCGAAGGAGGAGACGCCGGCACGGCGGGGCCGGCCGTTCGCCTGCCACGGCACCGGTTCGGTGAGCAACCGCACCTCGCCGCCGGCCCAGTCGACGTGCGGGCTGGGCTCGTCCGCGTGCAGGGTGCGCGGCAGTTGTCCGTGCTGGAGGGCCAGCACCATCTTGATGACGCCGGCGACACCAGCAGCGGCCTGGGTGTGCCCGATGTTGGACTTCACCGACCCCAGCCACAGCGGGTCGCCCTCGCCGCGGTCCTGACCGTAAGTGGCCAGCAGCGCCTGCGCCTCGATCGGGTCACCCAACTTCGTACCGGTACCGTGCGCCTCCACCACATCCACGTCACCGGGCGCCAGACGGGCGTTGGCCAGCGCGGCCCGGATCACCCGCTGCTGCGACGGCCCGTTGGGCGCGGTCAACCCGTTGGACGCACCGTCCTGGTTGGTGGCACTGCCCCGCAGCACCGCCAGCACCGGGTGCCCGTTGCGCCGCGCATCCGAAAGCCGTTCGACGACGAGCAGACCGGCGCCCTCGGCGAAGCCGGTGCCGTCGGCCGCGGCGGCGAATGCCTTGCAGCGGCCGTCCGCGGCCAGCCCGCGCTGGCGGGAGAACTCCACGAACGTGCCCGGGGTGGCCATGACCGTCACACCGCCGGCCAGCGCCAGCGAGCACTCCCCCGACCGCAGCGACTGAGCGGCCAGGTGCAGCGCCACCAGCGCCGACGAGCAGGCCGTGTCGACCGTCACCGCCGGGCCCTCCAGCCCGAAGGTGTAGGCCAGCCGGCCGGACAGGACGCTGGTGGCGATCCCGGTCATCAGGTGCCCCTGGGACTCGGCGCCGCCCTGCGCCAGCACGCTCGCCTCGTAGCCGGAGGTGTAGCCGCCGACGAAGGTGCCGGTCGGGCTGGAGCGCAGGGTGGCCGGGTCGATCCCGGACCGCTCGAACGCCTCCCAGGCAAGCTCCAGCAACAGCCGCTGCTGCGGGTCCATCGCCAGCGCCTCGCGCGGGCTGATCTCGAAGAAGCCGGCGTCGAAGGAGGCGGCGTCCTGCACGAACCCGCCGGCCTGTGTGGTGGCGGTGCCGCTCCGCGCGGCGTCCGGGTCGTGCAGCCCGTCCAGGTCCCAGCCGCGGTCGGTGGGGAAGGCCGAGATCGCGTCCTCGCCGTCGCGCAGCATCCGCCACAGGTCCTCGGGGTCCGCCGTACCGCCGGGGAAGCGGCAGCTCATCCCCACGATGGCGATCGGCTCGTCCGGCGCCCCGGCTCCTGACGTCTCCGCTGCCGCCGGTCCGGTGACGGCCTTCGTGCGCGTCTGCGGCCCGTCGCCGAGCCGCCCGCGCAGGTGGCCGGCGATCGCGGCCGGGTTGGGGTAGTCGAAGACCAGGGTGGCGGGCAGCCGCAGCCCGGTCGCGGTGCTCAGCCGGTTACGCAGTTGTACGGCGGTGAGTGAGTCGAAGCCCAGGTCGGTGAAGGCCCGGCCCGGTTCGACGGCCTCCGCGGAGGCGTGCCCCAGGACCGCGGCGACGTTGGCCCGTACCAGATTCAGCAGCAGCTCGTCGCGCTCGGCGGCGGGCAGTGCGGCCAGTTGCCGGTGCAGAGAGTCCGCGCTCGCGTCGTCCGTCCTTGCGGCGCTGCGCCGCCCGGCAGCGGCACCGACCAAGGCCCGCCACAACGGGGGAACCTCCGCACTGCGCGCCGCCTGGGCCCGCAGCCCGGCCAGGTCCAGCCGGGACGGCACCAGCACCGCCTCACCGCGGGCCAGACACAGGTCCAGCAGCGCCAGCCCCTCCCCCGCACTCAGCGCCATCGCACCACCGCGCGACATCCGGGACCGGTCGGACTCAGCCAACCGCCCGGTCAGCCCGGACACATCAGCCCACAGCCCCCACCCCAGCGAAACCCCCGGAAGACCCGACGCCCGCCGCTCAGCGGCCAGTGCGTCCAGGAATGCGTTGGCCGCCACATAATTGCCCTGCCCCGGCACCCCGAACGCCGCCGCCGAGGAGGAGAACAACACGAAGTCCTCCAGCCCCGGAACCAGGTCCCGGGTCAGCTCGTGCAGGTTCCAGGCACCGTCCGCCTTCGGACGCAGCACCCCCGCCACCCGCTGCGCGGTCAGCGAACCGACCGTACCGTCATCCAGCACACCCGCCGTATGCACCACCGTCCGCAACGGTGCCTGCGCCGGAACCGCCGCCAGCACAGCGGCCAGCCCCTCACGGTCGGCGGCGTCACACGCCACCACCGTCACCGAAGCACCCGAGTGCGCCACCCGCGCGGCCAACGCCGCCACACCGGCCGCACCAGGACCCGAACGACTGGTGAGCACCACATGCTCCGCCCGGCCCGACACCACCAAATGCCCGGCCACCAAACCACCCAACGTACCCGTACCACCCGTGATCAACGCCGAACGGGCACCGGAAGGGTTGGCGGACGGGTCGGTGGGTCGTTCAACTGCCGCCGTGGAGCCGGATGGACGGGTCAGCCGCCGCCCGTGGACCGCGGTGTCGCGGATGGCCACCTCGGGTTCCCCGGTGGCGAGTGCGGCCGGGAGTACGGCGATCTGAGCGGCGGTGTCGGTGGCCGGCAGGTCCACCAGGAGGAGCCGGTCGGGGTTCTCCGACTGAGCCGAGCGCACCAGGCCCGCGAGGGCCGCTGCCGGCAGATCGGCCACCCCCTCACCGGCCGAGACCGCCACCGCACCTCGCGTGAGAACCGCCAGCCGGCTCTCCGCCAGCCGCTCCTCACCCAGCCACTCCTGCACCAAAACCAGGGCCTCACCAGTCACCCGGGCCGCGGCCCGCGCCGGGTCGTTTGCGTCTTGGCTCTCGCTACCGGCGCAGACCAGGACGAAAGCCGGGTCGATCTCCCGGTCCGCTGCGGCAGCGGCCAGCTCCTCCAGACCGGGGGAGCACCGCACCGTGATGCCGGACCGCCCCAGCGCCTCGGCGACATCGAAACGGTCGGCGCCGATCAGCGCCCACTGCTCGGCAACGGGGGCTACGGACTCGGCGTCACTGAGCGGCATCCAGGCGACGGTGAACAAGGCATCCGCAACAGCCGACACGGCACTGCCGAGCTGGCCGGCGTCCACCGGGCGAGTGACCAGCGAGGTTACGGAAATCACCGGCTGGCCTGCCGTATCGGCGGCCGACACCGTCAGCGTGCCCTGCGCATCACAACGCAGCCGGGCGCGCAGCACCGACGCGCCACTGGCATGAAGCTCCACACCAGCCCAGGCGAACGGCAGCCGAACCTCTTCGGTTGCGCCCTCTTCGGCGCCACCCATCAGGAAGGCAGCCTGCAGTACGGCGTCCAGCAGCGCCGGGTGCACACCGAAGGCCGCAGCGTCTTCCGCCACCTCCTCCGGCAGCGCCACCTCGGCAAAAACCTCCTCGCCCCGGCGCCACACCGCCCGCAACCCCTGAAACGCCGGACCATAGCCGTAGGGTCCTTCGGCGGCGGACTGGTAAAGGTTGGAAACGTCCACCGTCGTGGCGTCACGGGGCGGCCATACCGCGAAGTCCTCCTCGGCCGCGGCTACCGGACCGGCGGGGGCGAGCACACCGCCGGCGTGCTGCGTCCACCCCTGCGACTGACCAGCCGCATCCAGCCGGGAGAAGACCTCAACGGCACGCCGCCCCTCGGCATCCGCCCCGGCCAGCACCACCTGGACCTGCACAGCACCACCGTCCTCAGGCAAGACCAGCGGCGCCTGAAGCGTCAACTCCTCCAGCACACCACACCCCGCCTGATCCCCCGCACACACCGCCAGCTCCACAAAACCGGTACCCGGCAGCAGCACCACACCACCCACAGCATGATCAGCCAGCCACGGATGCGTACGCACCGACAACCGGCCCGTACACACCAGGCCCGCACCACCCGCCAGCTCAACCGCCGCACCCAACAACGGATGACCCACCGCACCCAACCCCAACGACACCGCATCACCACCGAAAGC
The DNA here is from genome assembly GCF_055567735.1 of Streptomyces sp. NPDC026394. NCBI lineage: Bacteria > Bacillati > Actinomycetota > Actinomycetes > Kitasatosporales > Streptomycetaceae > Streptomyces > Streptomyces sp. NPDC026394. The sequence continues at coordinate 58,051 of NZ_JBVHPX010000016.1, read as the reverse complement.
CACAGCGCTCGCCTTCGGCCAGAACCGCTCATGCCGGAACGCATACGTCGGCAGCTCCACCCGCTTCCCCGCGGGCAACACCACCTGCCAGTCCACCGGCGCCCCGTTGACGAACCCCTCCGCCAGTGAGGCCACCAGACGATTCGCACCGCCCTCATCGCGGCGGAGCGTCCCGCAGACGGCCGCCGGGACGATGCCCGGGCCTGTCTCCTGGGCGACCTCTTCCAGGGTGTCGTTCATCGCCCCCATCAGCACCGGATGCGGCGTCACCTCGACAAACAGTTGATGACCACGACCCGCCAGCACCCGCACGGCACGGTCGTAATGCACTGTCGCGCGCAGGCTGCGATACCAGTAGCCGGCGTCCAGCTCCTCGCCGGACAGCGTCTCGCCAGTCATCGCCGAGACCATCGGGACCCGGCCCCGGCGCGGGGAAATCCCGGCCAGGACGGTGGTGATCTCCTCCTCCAGCCGGTCCACCTGCGCCGAATGCGAGGCGTAATCCACCGCGACCAAACGGGCCCTAGCGCCCTCCGCTTCGAACTCCGCCCTCAGCTCCTCAAGGGCCTCCGGTTCACCCGAGACGACCGTGGCCGACGGCCCGTTGACCGCCGCCAGAGACAGCCGGTCCCCGAAACGGACCAGGCGCTCCTGGACCTCCGCCGCCGGACGGCTGACCGACAGCATGCCGCCCGCACCCGCCAGCACCTTCAGCGCACGCGACCGCAACGCCACCACACGCGCACCGTCCTCAAGCGACAGCATCCCCGCCACCGTCGCCGCAGCGATCTCACCCTGAGAGTGGCCCACCACGGCTTCCGGGACGACACCCGCGGCCTCCCAGACAGCGGCCAGCGACACCATCACCGCCCACAACGCAGGCTGGACGACATCCGCCGACTCCAACGCCGGAGCACCCTCCACACCCGCCAGAACATCGCTGAGCGACCAGTCCACGTACGGCGCCAACGCCGCCGCACACTCATCAAGACGCGCCGCGAACACCGGCGAAACCCCCGCCAGCTCCCGCCCCATCCCCACCCACTGCGAACCCTGACCAGCAAAAGCAAACACCGGACGAGCATCCGGTCGGGCCGTGCCCGCGACCAGCGAACCCGAGGGCGCACCGGACGCCAGGCCCGCAAGCCCCGCCAGCACCTGCTCACGGCATCCGCCCACGACCACCGCACGGTGCTCGAAGACCGACCGCGTGACCGCCAGCGACCAGGCCACATCAACCGGTTCCAACTCCGGACGGGCCGTCAGCCAGTCCCGCAGCCGGTCCGCCTGCGCGGCCAGACCCGCAGCCGAGCGGCCGGACACCAGCCAGGCGCTCACCGTCTCGGCAGCCTCGTCCGCCCCGGCCCTGGAGAGCACCGGTGCCGAAGTCGCTGTGCCGGCGTCGGCGGGGTCTCCGTTCCCGTGCGCGGGTTCCTCGGCGGGGGCCTCCTCCAAGAGCACGTGGGCGTTGGTGCCGCTGATGCCGAAGGAGGAGATGCCGGCGATGCGCGGCCGGTCGTTCGTCTGCCACGGCACCGGCTCGGTGAGCAGCCGCACCTCTCCCTCGGTCCAGTCGACGTGCGGGGAGGGCTCGTCCGCGTGCAGGGTGCGCGGCAGTTGTCCGTTCTGGAGGGCCAGCACCATCTTGATGACACCCGCAACACCGGCAGCAGCTTGGGTGTGCCCGATGTTGGACTTCACCGACCCCAGCCACAACGGCCGACCTTCGGGACGCTCCTGACCGTAAGTGGCCAGCAGCGCCTGCGCCTCGATCGGGTCACCCAACTTCGTACCGGTACCGTGCGCCTCCACCACGTCCACCTCGGACGCCGTCAGATGCGCACCGGCCAAGGCAGCCCGGATCACCCGCTGCTGCGACGGCCCGTTCGGCGCGGTCAGACCGTTGGACGCACCGTCCTGGTTGACCGCACTGCCCCGTACCACCGCCAACACCTTGTGCCCGTTGCGCCGGGCGTCCGAGAGGCGTTCCACGACCAGGACGCCGGTGCCCTCGGCGAAGCCCATGCCGTCCGCGTCGGCGGAGAACGCCTTGCAGCGGCCGTCCGGGGCCAGGCCACGCTGTCGGCTGAAGCCGACGATCCCGTCCGGGGTCGAGATGATCGTGGAACCTCCGGCGAGCGCCATGGAGCACTCCCCCGCTCGGATCGCCTGGCAAGCCAGGTGCAGAGCGACCAGGGACGAGGAGCACGCCGTGTCCACCGTCACGGCCGGGCCTTCCAGGCCGAGGGTGTAGGACACCCGACCGGACAGCACGCTGGTGGCGAAGCCGGTGGTCAGGTTCCCCTCCGCGCCCTCGTCGCCGGTCGCCACGCCGATGCCGTACGCCGAGGCGAAGCCGCCGACGAAGACACCGGTCTGGCTGCCGCGCAGCGCGGAAGGGTCGATGCCGGCCCGCTCCAGTGCCTCCCAGGAGGTCTCCAGGACCTGTCGCTGCTGCGGGTCCATGGCCAGCGCCTCGCGCGGGCTGATCCCGAAGAAGTCCGCGTCGAAACCGCCGGCGTCGCCGACGAAGCCGCCTTCCCTGGTGTAGGAGGTGCCGACGCTGTCGGGGTCCGGGTCGTAGAGCGCCTCCACGTCCCAGCCGCGGTCGTCCGGGAAGCGGGAGACCGCGTCGGTGCCGTCGGCGAGCAGCCGCCAGAACTCCTCGGGGTCGTTCACCCCGCCGGGGAATCGGCAGGCCAGGCCGACGATCGCGATCGGTTCCCCGGAGGTCTGCTGCGTCGTACCGGTCGGCAGTGGGTTCGCGTCCGGCCCGTCGCCGTTGCCGATGATCCTGGTCTTGAGGTGGCCGGCGAGCGCGGCCGGGTTGGGGTAGTCGAAGACCAGGGTGGCGGGCAGCCGCAGCCCGGTCGCGGTGCTCAGCCGGTTACGCAGTTCGACGGCCGTGAGCGAGTCGAAGCCCAGGTCGGTGAAGGCCCGGCCCGGCTCGACGGCCTCCGCCGAGGCATGCCCCAGGACGGCCGCCGCATGCGTACGGACCAGGTCGGTCAGCAGCCTGGTCCGCTCCTGCCCGGAGAGCCCGGACAGCCGCTGATGCAGCGAATCCGCACCCGCGTCACCGGCCCCGGCAGCGCTGCGCCGCCCGCTACCGGCACCGACCAGAGCCCGCCACAGCGGCGGAATCTCCGCACTCCGCGCCGCCTGGGCCCGCAGCCCGGCCAGGTCCAGCCGGGACGGCACCAGCAGCGCCTCATCACGGGCCAGACACAGGTCAAGCAGCGCCAAGCCCTCGTCGGCGCTGAGCGCCAACGCACCACCACGCGACAACCGAGAGCGGTCGGACTCGGCCAGCTGCCCGGTCAGCCCGGACACCTCGGCCCACAGCCCCCACCCCAACGAAACACCCGGAAGCCCCGACGCCCGCCGCTCAGCGGCCAGTGCGTCCAGGAAGGCGTTGGCCGCCACGTAATTGCCCTGGCCCGGCACCCCGAACGCCGCCGCCGAGGACGAGAACAGTACAAAGTCCTCCAGATCCGGAACCAGGCCCCGGGTCAGTTCGTGGAGGTTCCAGGCACCGTCCGCCTTCGGCCGCAGCACCCCGGCCACCCGCTGCACGGTCAGCGAACCAACCGTACCGTCATCCAACACACCAGCGGTATGCACCACAGTCCGCAACGGCGCCTGCGCCGGGATCGCCGCCATCACGACGGCCAGCTCCCGGCGGTCCGCGGCATCACACGCCGCCACCCGCACCGAAGCACCTGCCTGTGCCAACCGCGCGGCCAACGCCGCCGCACCGGCCGCACCAGGACCCGAACGACTGGTCAGCACCACATGCTCCGCCCGACCCGACACCACCAAATGCCCGGCCACCAGACCACCCAGCGTGCCCGTACCGCCCGTGATCAACGCCGAACGGGCACCGGACCGGGCCGATTCGGGCTGCTGCGTTGCGGAGAGGTGCGCGGGGATCGTCAGGACGATCTTGCCGGTGTGCCGGGCCTGCTGCATGAACCGGAACGCGTCCCGCGCCCGGCGCACCTCCCAGGCCCGCATCGGCAGCCGCCGCAGTTCGCCGGCGGACAGCAGTTCCACGATCCTGCCGAGCATGGTGCCCAACCCCTCGGGGCCTGCCTCGCCGAGGTCGAACGAGCGGTAGGTGACACCGGGTCGGTCCGCGGCCACTGCCTGGGCGTCGCGGACGTCGGTACGGCCCATCTCCACAAATGCCCCGCCCCGCGGCAGCAACCGCAGCGAAGCATCGGTCAACTCACCCGCCAGCGAATTCACCACGACGTCCACACCCGCGCCATCCGTGGCGGCCAGGAAATCCGCCTCGAATGCGGCAGTACGGGAGGACGAGACGTGCTCCGCATCCAGGCCCATCGACGCCAGCACCGGCCACTTCCCCGGACTGGCGGTCGCGAAGACCTCCAGCCCCAGGTACCGGGCGATCTGCACCGCCGCCATCCCAACCCCACCGGTCGCAGCGTGCACCAACACCCGCTGCCCCGGCTTCGCCCCGGCCAACTCCACCAACGCGTACCAAGCAGTCATGAACGCCGTCGGCACCGAGGCCGCCTCGGCGAACGACCAGCCGTCCGGAATCCGCACCAACTGCCGGGCGTCGGTGACAACCACCGGGCCGAACCCGCCCTCACCGATTCCCGTCACCCGGTCGCCCGGGACGAGGTGGTCCACCCCCGGCCCGGCTTCGAGCACCGTTCCGGCAATCTCGCTGCCCAGCACCCCGCCGCCCGGGTACATGCCCAACGCGATCAGTACGTCGCGGAAGTTCAGCCCGGCGGCACCAACGGCGATACGGACCCGCCCAGCCGCCAACGGTACATCCGCCTCCGGCGACGGCAGCAGCGACAGCCCCTCCAGCGAACCGCCCGCATCCGGTACCAGACGCCACCGGCCCTCCGGAACCGACAGCTCCCCAGAGGGCCGCACCAGCCGTCGTGCATGCACTCCACCATTCCGGAGCGCCAGCTCCGGCTCCCCGGTGGCAACGGCAACCGGCAGCTCGGTGACCTGCTCCGCAGTGCCGGTGGCCGGCAGGTCTACGAGGAGCAGCCGGTCCGGGTTCTCGGACTGGGCCGAGCGCACCAGGCCAGCGAGAGCTGCTGCCGACAGGTCAGCCACGCCCTCACCGGCTGAGACCGCTACCGCGCCCCGCGTGAGAACCACCAGACGGCTCTCCGCCAGCCGCTCCTCACCCAGCCAGCCCTGCACCAGAACCAGGGTCTCGCCAGTCACCCGGGCAGCGGCCCGCGCCGGGTCTTCCTCGCCCCGGGCGTCGCCACCGGCACAGACCAGGACGAACGCGGGCGTGCACTGCCGCGCCTCCACGGCAGCAGCGGCCTCTTCCAGCCCCGGGAAGCACTGAACCGTGATGCCGGACCTGCCCAGGGCCTCGGCGACACCGAAACGATCGGCGCCGACCAGCGCCCACACCCCGGCTACGGGGGCTATGGACTCAGTGCCGCTGACTGGCATCCAGGCGACGGTGAACAAGGCATCCGCAACCGGCGACACGGCACTGCCGAGCTGGCCGGTGTCCACCGGGCGGGTGATCAGCGAGGCCACGGAAATCACCGGCTGACCTGCGGCATCGGCGGCCGTCACCGTCAGCGTGCCCTGCGCGTCACGGCACAACCGGGCGCGCAGCACCGACGCACCACTGGCATGCAACTCCACACCCGTCCAGGCAAACGGCAACCGGATCTCGCCCGGCTCCCCCTCAGCATCGAGCAAGGCACTGGCATGCAGTACGGCGTCCAGCAGCGCCGGGTGCAGGCCGAAGGCGGCAGCGTCCTGCGCCACTTCCTCGGGCAGCGCCACCTCGGTGAAGACCTCCTCGCCACGGCGCCATACCGCCCGCAGCCCCTGGAACGCCGGACCGTAGCCGTAGGGGCCTTCGGCAGCGGACTGGTAGAGGCCGGAGACGTCCACTGTGGTGGCGTTACGGGGCGGCCACACCGCGAAGTCATCGTCGGCCTCGGCTGCCGGGCCGGCGGGGGCGAGCGTGCCGCGGGCGTGCTGCGTCCATCCTTGCGACTGACCAGCCGCATCGGACCGGGAGAAGACCTCGACGCTACGGCGGCCTTCGGCGTCCGCACCGGCCAGCACCACCTGGATCTGCACCGCAGCGCCGTCCTCGGGGAAGACCAGCGGGGCATGCAGCATCAGTTCTTCCAGGAGCCCGCAGCCGGCCTGATCCCCCGCGCACACCGCCAGCTCCACGAAGCCGGTACCCGGCAGCAGCACCACACCGCCCACAGCGTGATCGGCCAGCCACGGATGCGTACGCACCGACAACCGGCCCGTACACACCAGACCCGCACCACCCGCCAGCTCAACCGCCGCACCCAACAACGGATGACCCACCGCACCCAGGCCCAGCGATACCGGATCACCACCGGATACCGTGGCCGTCGCCTTCGGCCAGAACCGCTCGTGCTGGAAGGCATACGTAGGCAGCTCCACCCGCTTACCTACGGGGAGCAGCGCCTGCCAGTCCACCGACGCCCCACTGACGAAGGCTTCCGCCAGCGACGCCACCAGACGATCCGCACCGTCCTCGTCGCGGCGGAGCGTCCCGCAGACGGCCGCCGGCATGACGCCCGGGCCCGCTTCCTGAGCGAGGTCCTGGAGGGTGTCGTGCATGGCGCCGACCAGCACCGGATGCGGCGTGACCTCGACGAACATCTGATGGCCCTGACCGGCCAGCACGCGCACCGCACGGTCGTAATCCACCGTCGCCCGCAGGCTACGGAACCAGTACCCGGCGTCCAGCTCCGCGCCCGTCAGCGTCTCGCCAGTCATCGCCGACACCATCGGGACCCGGCCCCGGCGCGGGGAAATCCCAGCCAGAACAGAGGTGATCTCCACCTCCAGCCGGTCCACCTGCGCCGAATGCGAGGCGTAATCCACCGCCACCATGCGGGCCCGGGCGCCCTCCGCCTCGAACTCCGCCCTCAGCTCCTCCAACGCCTCCGGCTCACCGGACACCACCGTCGCCGACGGCCCGTTGACAGCCGCCAGAGACAGCCGCTCCCCGAACCGGGCCAGACGCTCCTCAACCTCCGCCGCCGGACGACTGACCGACAGCATGCCACCGGCACCCGCCAGCACCTTCAACGCACGCGACCGCAACGCCACCACGCGCGCGCCGTCTTCAAGCGACAGCATCCCGGCGACTGTCGCAGCGGCGATCTCCCCCTGCGAGTGACCGACCACGGCCTCCGGAGCGACACCCGCCGCCTCCCACACAGCGGCGAGCGACACCATCACTGCCCACAGCGCGGGTTGGACGACATCCGCCGCCTCCAGCGCAGGAGCCCCCTCCGCACCCGCCAGGACGTCGCTCAGCGACCAGTCCACATACGGCGCCAACGCCGCCGCGCACTCCGCCAACCGCCCCGCGAACACCGGTGATACCACCGCCAGCTCCCGGCCCATCCCGACCCACTGCGACCCCTGCCCGGCGAAGGCGAACACCGGGCGGGCATCCGGGCGGGCCATGCCCGCGACCAGCGCACCCGAGGGCGCGCCGGACACCAGGCCCCCAAGGCCCGCGCGTAGTTGCTCCCCGTCCCCGCCAACCACCACCGCCCGATGCTCGAAGACCGACCGAGTCGCCGCCAACGACCACGCCACATCAACCGGCCGGAGGGCCGGACGGGCCGACACCCACTCCCCCAGCCGCCCGGCCTGCGCCGACAACGCCCCAGCAGTCCGCCCAGACAACACCCAAGCACCAGCACCGGTCACCACCGGAACCACCGGCTCCCCGGACTCCTCAACAGCTTCAACGCCCTGCGCTGCGGGAGCCTCCTCCAGGATGACGTGCGCGTTGGTGCCGCTGAGGCCGAAGGAGGAGACACCGGCCCGCCGCACCCGGTCTCCGCTGGGCCACGGCACCGGCTCGGTCAGCAGCTTCACCTCGCCGGATGCCCAGTCGATGTGCGGGGAGGGCTCGTCCGCGTGCAGAGTGCGCGGCAGCTGTCCGTGCTGGAGGGCCAGCGCCATCTTGATGACACCCGCGACACCGGCAGCCTGCTGGGCGTGGCCAATGTTGGACTTCACCGAGCCCAGCCACAGCGGCCGCCCTTCGGGACGCTCCTGACCGTAAGTGGCCAGCAGCGCCTGCGCCTCGATCGGGTCACCCAACTTCGTACCAGTACCGTGCGCCTCCACCACATCCACGTCACCGGGCGTCATACGCGAGTTGGCCAGCGCGGCCCGGATCACCCGCTGCTGCGACGGCCCGTTCGGCGCGGTCAGACCATTGGACGCACCGTCCTGATTGACCGCACTGCCCCGCAGCACCGCCAACACCTTGTGTCCGTTGCGCCGGGCATCGGACAGCCGCTCCACCACGACCATGCCGGCACCCTCGCCCATACCCATGCCGTCCGCGTCGGCGGAGAACGCCTTGCAGCGGCCGTCCGCAGCCAGGCCGTCCTGCCGGGAGAACCCGCGGATCCCGATGGCCGAGGCCATCACCGTGGCACCGCCGGCCAGCGCCAGCGAGCACTCCCCCGCGCGCACGGCCTGCGCCGCCAGGTGGAGCGCCACCAGCGAGGAGGAACAGGCGGTGTCCACCGACACCGCCGGCCCCTGCAGGCCGAGCAGGTAGGAGATGCGCCCGGACATCACGCTGGTCGCGCCGCCGGTGATCAGGTGCCACTGCAGGTCGTCGGTGTGCAGGGCGGGGTTGGCGCCGTAGTCGGAGGGGCCGACGCCGACGAACACACCGGTCTGCGAGCCGCGGAGAGAGGCGGGTGCCACCCCGGCCCGCTCCAGCGCCTCCCAGGAGGTCTCCAGCAGCAGCCGCTGCTGAGGGTCCATGGCCAGCGCCTCGCGCGGGCTGATGCCGAAGAAGTCCGCGTCGAAGGCGGCCGCGTCCCGCAGGAATCCGCCCTCGGCCGCGGAGGAGCTGCCCGGCCGGCCGGGGTCGTCCAGGCCCTCGGTGTCCCAGCCACGGTCCGCGGGGACACCGGAGATGGCGTCGCCGCCGGTGGAGACCAGCTCCCACAACTGCTCCGGGGTGGTCACACCACCCGGGTACCGGCAGCTCATGCCCACGATCGCCAGCGGTTCCGAGGCCGCCGAGACGAGCTGCCGGTTCTGCTGCCGCAGCCGCTCGGTCTCCTTCACGGAGGCACGCAGCGCTTCAAGGAGCTTGTCGGCCTGTCCTGTCATCGCTGCCTCCACACATCGAGCATCACCATCGCCGTTCGCGGCACTGTCAGCACCGTCGTTCCGGGCGTCTTCCGGGGTGTCATTCCTTCTCGCCGCCCAGTGCGAGACGGATCAGGCTGTCGGCGTCCAGTTCGTCGATGTCTTCGCCCTGTTCGCCCTCTTCGGCGAGCAGGGCGTCGTCCTGGACGCCGGCGAGCCGCAGCAGCGCCTCCATCAGCCCGGCTTCCCGGAACCTGGACAGCGGTACGGTCGCGAGTGCCGTGCGGAGTTTCTCCTCCGCAGCGTCCGGCTCGCCATGTTCAACGATCTGAGGCAGCAGCTTTTCCTTCAGGAAGGAGGCCAGTTCGAGGGTGTTGGGGTAGTCGAAGACCAGGGTGGCGGGCAGCCGCAGCCCGGTCGCGGTGCTCAGCCGGTTACGCAGTTCGACGGCCGTGAGCGAGTCGAAGCCCAGGTCGGTGAAGGCCCGGCCCGGCTCGACGGCCTCCGCCGAGGCATGCCCCAGGACGGCCGCCGCATGCGTACGGACCAGGTCGGTCAGCAGCCTGGTCCGCTCCTGCCCGGAGAGCCCGGACAGCCGCTGATGCAGCGAATCCGCACCCGCGTCACCGGCCCCGGCAGCGCTGCGCCGCCCGCTACCGGCCGAGACCAAGGCCCGGAACAGCGGCGGGACCTCCGTGCTTCCGATGCTCTGCGCCCGCATCCCGGCCAGGTCGAGCTTGGCCGGCATCAGCAGCGCCTCGTCCCGGGCCAGCGCCAGGTCCAGCAACGCCAGGCCTTCGTCGGCGCTGAGCGCCATGACTCCGCCACGGTTGATGCGGGCCCGTTCGGACTCGCTGAGCTGCCCGGTCAGCGCGCTGGCGTCGGCCCACATGCCCCAGGCCAGCGAGGTGGCGGGCAGTCCGGCCGCCCGCCGCTTCGCGGCCAGTGCGTCCAGGAAGGCGTTGGCCGCCACGTAATTGCCCTGGCCAGGGCTGGAGAAGGTGGCTGCCGCGGAGGAGAACAGCACGAAGTGGTCCAGGTCCAGTCCCTGGGTCAGCTCGTGCAGGTTCCAGGCACCGTCCGCCTTCGGACGCAGCACCCCCGCCACCCGCTGCGCGGTCAGCGAACCGACCGTACCGTCATCCAGCACACCCGCGGTATGTACCACGGTTCGCAACGGCGCTTGCGCCGGGGCCGCCGCCAGTACGGCAGCCAGCTCCCTACGGTCGGCGGCGTCACACGCCACCACCGTCACCGAAGCACCCGAGTGCGCCACCCGCGCGGCCAACGCCGCCACACCGGCCGCACCAGGACCCGAACGACTGGTGAGCACCACATGCTCCGCCCGACCCGACACCACCAGATGCCCGGCCACCAAGCCACCCAACGTGCCCGTACCACCCGTGATCAACGCCGAGCCGACACCGGACGGTTCGGTGGACCGGGGTTCGGCGAGGTTCGACGGCAGGGTCAGGACGATTTTGCCGGTGTGCCGGGCCTGCTGCATGAACCGGAACGCGTCCCGCGCCCGGCGCACCTCCCACGCCCGCATCGGCAGCCGCCGCAGCTCGCCGACGGACAGCAGCTCCACGACCCGCTCCAGGATCGTGCCCAGTGCTGCCGGTCCCGCCTCACCGAGTTCGAACGGGCGGTAGGTGACACCGGGTTGCTCCGCCGCCACCGCCTGGGCGTCGCGGACATCGGTACGGCCCATCTCCACGAACGCCCCGCCCCGCGGCAGCAACCGCAGCGACGCATCGGTCAGCTCACCCGCCAACGAGTTCACCACGACGTCCACACCGGCACCGTCCGTGGCGGCCAGGAAATCCGCCTCGAACCCAGCAGTACGGGAAGACGAGATGTGCGCCCCATCCAGACCCATCGCCGCCAGCACCGGCCACTTCCCCGGACTGGCGGTCGCGAAGACCTCCAGCCCCAGGTACCGGGCAATCTGCACCGCCGCCATCCCAACCCCACCCGTGGCAGCATGCACCAGCACCCGCTGCCCCGGCTTCGCCCCCGCCAACTCCACCAGCGCATACCAAGCAGTCATGAACGCACTGGGGACGGAGGCGGCTTCGGCGTAGGACCAGTCGTCCGGAATCCGCACCAGCTGCCGGGCGTCGGTGACAACCACCGGGCCGAACCCGCCCTCACACAGCCCCATCACCCGGTCACCCGGGACGAGATGGTCCGCCCCCGGTCCGGCTTCGAGCACCGTCCCGGCAACCTCGCTGCCCAGCACTCCGCCACCCGGATACATACCCAACGCGATCAGTACGTCGCGGAAGTTCAAGCCGGTCGCCCGGACCGCCACCCGCACCTGCCCGGCCGTGAGGGGCTGGTCCACCTCCGGCGACGGGAGCAGTGACAATCCCTCCAGCGAACCACCCGCGTCCGGCTCCAGCCGCCACCGGCCCTCCGGAACCGGCAGCCCCCCGGAGGGCCGCACCAGGCGTCGTGCGTGCACTGCGCCGTTTCGGAGCGCCAGCTCCGGCTCCCCGGTGGCAACGGCAAGTGGGAGAACGTCAGTCTCACCGGCTGTGTTGGTGGCCGGCAGGTCCACCAGGAGGAGCCGGTCGGGGTTCTCCGACTGAGCCGAGCGCACCAGGCCCGCGAGGGCCGCTGCCGGCAGATCGGCCACCCCCTCACCGGCCGAGACCGCCACCGCACCCCGCGTGAGAACCACCAGCCGACTCTCCGCCAGCCGCTCCTCACCCAACCACTCCTGCACCAGGCCGAGCATCTCACCAGTCACCCGGGCCGCAGCCCGCGCCGGGTCGTTTGCGTCTTGGCTCTCGCCACCGGCACAGACCAGGACGAAAGCCGGGTCGATCTCCCGGTCCGCTGCGGCAGCGGCCAGCTCCTCCAGCCCCGGGAAACAGCGCACCGGCGTCCCAGCAGCCGCCAGTTGCCCGGCGACATCGAAACGGTCGGCACCGATCAGCGCCCACTCACCGACGGCCGCCTCGGCCTCGGCGACCACCGCCCATTCCACTCCGAACAGCGCATCGGCCATTCCGGTGTCGGCGGTGCGAAGCTGGCCGGTGTCCACCGGGCGAGTGACCAGCGAGGCCACCGAAATCACCGGCTGGCCCGCCGCATCAGCAGCCGACACCGTCAACGTGCCCTGCACATCACGACGCAACCGGGCGCGCAGCACCAACGCGCCACTGGCATGAAGCTCCACACCAGCCCAGGCGAACGGCAACCGGATCTCACCCGGCTCCCCCTCAACACCGAGCAAGGCACTGGCATGCAGTACGGCATCCAGCAGCGCCGGATGCACACCGAAGGCCGCAGCGTCCTCCGCCACCTCCTCCGGCAACGCCACCTCGGCGAAAACCTCCTCGCCCCGGCGCCACACCGCCCGCAACCCCTGAAACGCCGGACCATAGCCGTACGAATTCGCGCCCGCCGCCTGGTACAGGCCAGAGACGTCCACCGTCGTGGCGTCACGGGGCGGCCACACCGCGAAGTCCTCCTCAGCCGCAGCCGCCGGACCGGCGGGGGCGAGCACACCGCCGGCGTGCTGCGTCCACCCCTGCGACTGACCAGCCGCATCCAGCCGGGAGAAGACCTCAACGGCACGCCGCCCCTCGGCATCCGCCCCGGCCAGCACCACCTGGACCTGCACAGCAGCGCCGTCCTCAGGCAAGACCAGCGGCGCCTGAAGCGTCAGCTCCTCCAGCACACCACACTCCGCCTGATCCCCCGCACACACCGCCAGCTCCACAAAACCGGTACCCGGCAGCAGCACCACGCCACCCACAGCATGATCAGCCAGCCACGGATGCGTACGCACCGACAACCGGCCCGTACACACCACACCCGCACCACCGGCCAGCTCAACCGCCGCACCCAACAACGGATGACCCACCGCACCCAACCCCAACGACACCGCATCACCACCGAAAGCCACAGCGCTCACCTTCGGCCAGAACCGCTCATGCCGGAACGCATACGTCGGCAACTCCACCCGCTTCCCCCCGGGCAGCACCACCTGCCAGTCCACCGGCGCCCCGTTGACGAACGCCTCTGCCAACGAGGTCAGCAGGCGCTCGGCGCCGCCGTCATCGCGCCGCAGGGTTCCACACACCGCGGCGGGCTCCGTCCCCGGGCCTGTCTCCTGGGCAACCTCTTCCAGGGTGTCGTTCATCGCCCCCATCAGCACCGGATGCGGCGTCACCTCGATGAACACCTGATGGCCGTGACCCGCCAGCACGCGTACAGCGCGGTCGTAATGCACCGTCGCGCGCAGGCTGCGATACCAGTACCCGGCGTCCAGCTCCTCACCGGTGAGGGTTTCGCCGGTCATCGCGGAGACCATCGGAACCCGGCCCCGGCGCGGAGAGACCCTGGCCAGAACGGTGGTGATCTCCTCCTCCAACCGGTCCACCTGCGCCGAATGCGAGGCATAGTCCACCGCGACCATGCGGGCCCTAGCGCCCTCCGCTTCGAACTCCGCCCTCAGCTCCTCAAGGGCCTCCGGCTCGCCAGAGACAACCGTGGCCGACGGCCCGTTGACCGCCGCCAGAGACACCCGCTCCCCGAACCGGACCAGACGCTCCTCAACCTCCGGCGCCGGACGGCTGACCGACAGCATCCCACCCGCACCCGCCAGCACCTTCAGCGCACGCGACCGCAACGCCACCACACGCGCACCGTCCTCAAGCGACAGCATCCCCGCCACCGTCGCCGCAGCAATCTCCCCCTGCGAATGACCCACCACAGCATCCGGCACCACACCCGCCGCCTCCCACACAGCAGCAAGAGAGACCATCACCGCCCACAAAGCAGGCTGAACGACATCCGCCGACTCCAGAGCGGGGGCATCCCCCGTTCCCGCCAGGACATCGGTCAGCGACCAGTCCACGTACGGCGCCAACGCCGCCGCACACTCATCAAAACGCGCCGCGAACACCGGCGAAACCCCCGCCAGCTCCCGACCCATCCCCGCCCACTGCGAACCCTGCCCCGCGAAAGCGAACACCGGACGAGCATTGGAACGGGCCACACCGGACACCACCGAACCAGCCGGAACACCCGACGCCACGCTTTCCACGCCACCGAGCAACTCGGCACGCCCCGTACCCACCACGACAGCCCGGTGCTCAAAGACCGAACGCGTCGCCGCCAACGACCACGCCACATCAGCCGGCTCCAGCTCCGGGCGAGCCGTCAGCCAGTCCCGCAGCCGGTCCGCCTGCGCGGCCAGACCCGCAGCCGAGCGGCCGGACACCAGCCAAGCGGGTGCCACGCCGGGAACGAGTACCGTGCTCACGGCCCCGGTCCCCTCGGGGGCTCCGACCAGGCTGTCACCGTCCTGTGTGACGGCGGGTGCCGGGGCCTCCTCCAGGATCACGTGTGCGTTGGTACCGCTGAGGCCGAAGGAGGAGACGCCGGCCCGCCGCACCCGGCCCCCGCTGGGCCACGGCACCGGTTCCGTCAGCAGCTTCACCTCGCCAGCGGTCCAGTCCACGTGTGAGGACAGTTCGTCGACGTGCAGGGTGCGCGGCAGTTGTCCGTGCTGGAGGGCCAGCACCATCTTGATGACACCCGCAACACCGGCAGCAGCTTGGGTGTGCCCGATGTTGGACTTCACCGACCCCAGCCACAACGGCCGACCTTCGGGACGCTCCTGACCGTAAGTGGCCAGCAGCGCCTGCGCCTCGATCGGGTCACCCAACTTCGTACCGGTACCGTGCGCCTCCACCACATCCACGTCACCGGGCGCCAGACGGGCGTTGGCCAGCGCGGCCCGGATCACCCGCTGCTGCGACGGCCCGTTGGGCGCGGTCAACCCGTTGGACGCACCGTCCTGGTTGGTCGCACTGCCCCGCAGCACCGCCAGCACCGGGTGCCCGTTGCGCCGCGCATCCGAAAGCCGTTCGATGACGAGCACGCCGGCGCCCTCAGCCATGCCCATGCCGTCGGCCTGGTCGGAGAACGCCTTGCAGCGGCCGTCCTTGGCGAGGCCGCTCTGCTCGCTGAAGCCGATGAAGCCTTCGGGCGTCACCATCAGGGTGACGCCGCCGGCCAGTGCCATCGAGCACTCCCCGGAGCGCAGAGCCTGGGCCGCCATGTGCAGGGCCACCAGTGAGGACGAGCAGGCGGTGTCCACCGTCACGGCCGGGCCTTCCAGGCCGAGGGTGTAGGACACCCGGCCGGAGAGCACGCTGGTCGCGGTGCCGGTGATGAGGTGGGCCGCGCCCTCGAAGTCGGCGCCGTAACCGTAGCCGGACGCGTAACCGCCGATGAACAGGCCGGTCGCGGTGGACCGCAGGGAGGTCGGGGCGATGCCGCTGCGCTCCAGTGCCTCCCAGGAGGTCTCCAGCAGCAGTCGCTGCTGGGGATCCATGGCCAGGGCCTCGCGCGGGCTGATCCCGAAGAAGCCGGCGTCGAAGCCGCCGATGTCCTCGATGAAGCCGCCGTGCCGGACGTACGAGGGGCCGTCCAGCGCCTCCAGGTCCCAGCCACGGTCGTCGGGGAACCCGGAGATGCCGTCGCCTGCGGAGGTGAGCAGTTGCCACAGGTCGTCGGGTCCGGCCACGCCTCCGGCGTAGCGGCAGGCCATGCCGATGATCGCGATCGGTTCGTCCGTCACGAGGGTGGCCGGCAGCGCGGCCGGTGTGGCGGGTGTCTGCGGCCCGGTGCCCAGGAGTTCGGTCTCCAGGTAGCCGGTGAGAGCGGCCGGGGTGGGGTGGTCGAACAGCAGGGTCGCGGGGAGCCTGAGACCCGTTGCGGCACTGAGGTCGTTCCGGAGTTCGACGGAGGTCAGCGAGTCGAAGCCGAGGTCGCTGAAGGCGCTCCGGTCCTGGACCGCGTCGGGCGAGGTATGGCCGAGCACCCGGGCGGCCCCGGCCCGCACCAGGTCGCTCAGCACCCGGCGCTGTGCGGGGCGGCCCAGTCCGGCCAGCCGTTCCGCCAGGGCCGGCTCGGCCGGTGCCTGCGGGGTCTCGGCCAGCAGCGCGGCCAGCCGGTGGACCTCCGGCAGGTCCCGCATCACGGCGGCTCGCAGCAGACCGGCCGAGGACTGCGGCTGGGCGAGGATCGCCGACCAGTCGATGTTCATCACTGTCAGTACGGTGTCGCCGCCGTCCAGCGCCTCGCCCAGGGCCCGTACCGCCAGGTCCGGGTCCATCACCTCTTCCCACTGGTTGCGGGCCAGCCGCTGCCGTGCCGCTGCGGAGCCCTGTGCCACGCCGACCGCCCACGGTCCCCAGGCCACGGCGAGTGCGGGCAGGCCGCGACTGCGTCGGTGCTGGGCTAGGGCGTCCAGGTAGGCGTTGGCCGCACCGTAGTTGGCTTGTCCGGGGGCTCCGGTGGTGGCGACCACGGAGGAGAACAGGACGAAAGCGTCCAGGTCCAGGTCGGCGGTCAGCTCGTCCAGGTGGGCGGCGCCGGCGGCCTTGGCGGCGAGCGCGGTCTCCAGCCGGGCCGGCGAGAGGGCGTCCACCACGCCGTCGTCCAGTACCGCCGCGGTGTGCACGACGGTGGTGAGCCGGGGGCCGTCGGTGCCGATCCGGCCGATCACCGCGCCCAGTTGGGAACGCTCGGCCGTGTCGCAGGCCAGTACGTCCACACGGGTGCCGCGCGCGGCCAGTGCGGCGGCCTGCGCTGCGGCTCCGGCGGCTGCGGGGCCGGAGCGGCTGGTCAGTACCAGCCGCTCGGTGTCGCGTGCGGCCAGCCAGGTTGCCACGTGGCCGCCGAGTGCGCCGGTGCCGCCGGTGATCAGCGCGGTTCCCGTCGCCGACTGCGAGGTAGCGGCCGCCGGGGACTGCGGAGCGTGGGCGAGTCTGCGACCCAGGGCCCCGGACGGCCGAAGGGCGACCTGGTTCTCCACGGAGCCGGCGAGTGCGGTCGCCAACTGCCAGCCGGTGCGTTCGTCCAGGACGGTGGGAAGGTCGATCAGCCCGCCCCAACGGTCAGGGTGTTCCAGCCCGGCGATCCGGCCGAAACCCCAGACCTGGGCCTGCAGCGGGCTGGTCGGCGCCTCGTCGGGGCCGGTGGCGACGGCGCCGCGGGTGGCCACCCACAACGGCGCTGTGATGCCGGTGTCGCCGAGCGCCTGCACCAGTGCGAGGGTGGCGGCCAGGCCCGCCGTCACCACCGGGTGGTCCGGCAGTGGCGTCTCGTCCAGCGCCAGCAGCGAGAGCACTCCGGATGCCGGCTCGGCGTCCTGCTGTGTCCGGTCGAGCAGCGCGGCGATCGCGTCCCGCTGAACGGTGCCTTCCGGCACCTGGACCGGCACGGTCTCGGCACCGCGGGCGGTGAGCGCCGCACGGCACTGCCGGGCCGCCTCGCCGTCGGCTTCCTGGGCCGGTACGAGCAGCAGCCAGCGGCCGGCCAGCCGGGCCGGTACCGGGTCGGCCACCGGCGCCCAGATGATCCGATAGCGCCAGCTCTCGGTGGCCGAACGTTCCTGCTCGCGGCGCCGCCAGGATGCCAGCGCGGGCAGCAGACCGTCGAGTTGGTGCTCGTTCTCGATGGCCAGTGCCCGGGCGAGCCCGGTACGGTCGCCGCCTTCGACGGCGGCCCAGAACCGCGCCTCGGCGGCCGAGGACCCGCCAGCGGCGACCGCGGCGGCGGCTGCTGTGGCGGTGGCGGAGGGCTCCAGCCAGTAACGGCGGTGCTGGAAGGCGTAGGTGGGAAGCTCCACCACCTCACCGGCCGGCAGGACCTTGCGCCAGTCCACCGGCAGCCCCGCCACGTGGGCGTGTGCGAGGGCGCGCAGCAGACCGGCCGCGCCCGCATCGGTCTGCGACAGGGTGCCGATGCTCAGCACCGGGGTGGTGCCCGCGTCCGTGTCCTGGGCGGTTTCGGTCACCGCAGCCGTCAGCACCGGATGCGGCGAGATTTCGACGAACGCCCCGTAACCGGATTCCAGCAGCGTGCGCACGGCGTCCTCGAAGCGCACCATCTGCCGCAGGTTCGCGAACCAGTACCCGGCATCCACCTCCTGCCCGGCCAGCCACTCCCCCGTAACGGTCGAGACCAACGGAACGCGGCCCGCCTGCGGGGCAATACCCGACAGCTCCACTTCAAGCTGGGCGGCAAGCGGCTCCACCGCCGCCGAATGCGCCACGAAGTCCGTCGCCGGGATACGCCAGCGCAGCACCTTACGCGCCGCCAGCTCCCGCTCGAAGACGGCCAGCGCCTCCGCTTCTCCGGAGACCACCACCGACGCCGGGCCGTTGACCGCAGCCACCGACAACCGGCCGTCGAAGCCAGCCACCAACTCACGCACCGCGTCAGCCGGCATCACCACCGACACCATCGCCCCGGCCACATCCAGCGACGACAACGCACGCGAACGCACCGCCACCACCCGCGCCGCATCCTCCAGCGACAGCATCCCCGCCACCGTCGCCGCAGCAATCTCCCCCTGCGAATGCCCCACCACCGCATCCGGCACCACACCCGCCGCCTCCCACACCGCGGCCAACGACACCATCACCGCCCACAACGCAGGCTGAACAATCTCAGCCGCCTCCAGCGCGGGAGCACCCTCCACACCCGCCAGGACATCGCCGAGCGACCAGTCCACATACGGCGCCAGCGCCGCCTCGCACTCCGCCAACCGCGCCGCGAACAACGGCGACGAGACCAACAGCTCCCGGCCCATACCGACCCACTGCGCACCCTGCCCGGCGAACACGAACACCGTACGACCCGTGGCCCGAGCAACCCCCGACACCACACCCGGCGACAACTCACCGGCCGCCAGACCCCGCACCCCGTCCAACAGCCCCGTCCGGTCACCAGCCACGACCACACCCCGGTGCTCCAACACCGCCCGCGTAGCCGCCAACGACCACGCCACATCAACCGGACGCAACGCAGCACGCCCAGCCGCCCACTCCCCCAACCGACCCGCCTGCGCAGCAAGACCCTCCGCAGACCGACCCGACACCAACCACGCCGACGCCCCACCCGCCGCAAGAACGGCAGGCGCGGCCTCAGTCGGTTCGGGCGTTTCGCCAGTGTCGGCCGGATCGGCCGGGGCCTCCTCCAGAATCACGTGTACGTTGGTGCCGCTCATCCCGAAACCGGAGACACCCGCCCTGCGCACCCGCTCGCCACTGGGCCACGGCACCGGCTCGGACAGCAGCCTGACCTCACCCGCCGACCAGTCCACGTGCGGCGTCGGCTCATCCACATGCAGCGTGCGCGGCAACCGCTCATGCTGAAGAGCCAGCACCGTCTTGATGACACCGGCGACGCCGGCGGCTGCCTGCGTGTGACCGATGTTGGACTTCACCGACCCCAGCCACAACGGCCGGCCCTCCGGCCGCTCCTGACCGTAAGTGGCCAGCAGCGCCTGCGCCTCGATCGGATCGCCCAGCTTCGTCGCCGAGCCGTGCGCCTCCACCACGTCCACGTCACCGGGAGTGAGACGGGCGTTGGCCAGCGCAGCACGGATCACCCGCTGCTGCGACGGACCGTTGGGCGCGGTCAGACCGTTGGACGCACCGTCCTGGTTGACCGCACTCCCCCGTACGACAGCCAAGACCTTGTGCCCATGGCGACGCGCGTCGGAAAGCCGCTCGACCACCAGCAACCCCACGCCCTCGGCGAAGCCGGAGCCGTCGGCCGAGGCCGCGAATGACCGGCAGCGGCCGTCCAGAGACACCCCGCCCGCGGTGGCGAAGGTGACGAACACGTCCGGGGTGGCGGTGACCGTGACGCCGCCCGCGAGAGCGAGTGAGCACTCGCCCGCGCGCAGGGCCTGGGCGGCCATGTGCAGCGCCACCAGGGAGGAGGAGCACGCGGTGTCCACCGTCACCGCCGGGCCCTCCAGGCCGAAGACGTAGGAGAGCCGGCCGGAGAGCACGCTGGTCGCGTTGCCCGTCGCCAGGTGTGCCTCGGCGACGCCGGTGCCCTCCAGCGACGCGTCGTGGGCGTACCGGGAGGAGTAGCCGCCGATGAAGGCACCGGTCTGGCTGCCGCGCACCGAGGCCGGGTCGATGCCCGCGCGCTCGAACGCCTCCCAGGAAGTCTCCAGGAGCAGCCGCTGCTGGGGGTCCATGGCCAGCGCCTCGCGCGGGCTGATCCCGAAGAAGCCGGCGTCGAAGGAGGCGGCGTCCGGTACGAATCCGCCGACCTGCTGGTAGGAGACGCCGGTGCGCTCCGCGTCCGGGTCCTGGAGCCGGTCCAGGTCCCAGCCACGGTCGCGGGGGAACGGGCCGATCGCGTCCGCGCCGGAGTCCAGCAGGTGCCACAGCTGCTCCGGGCCGGTCGCACCGCCCGGGAAACGGCAGGCCATGCCGACGATCGCGATGGGTTCGTCGGCGCCCACTGCAACCGGTGCGGGGGGAGCGGCGGTGGCGGGCAGGTCCCCGGCCAGTTCGCCACGGAGCATCGCGGCCAGCGCGGCCGGGGTGGGATGGTCGAACACCAGCGTCGCCGGCAGCCGTAGTCCGGTCTGTGCTTTCAGCCGGTTGCGCAGTTCCACCGCGGTCAGCGAGTCGAAGCCGACGTCGGTGAAGGCACGGCCGGCGTCGATCGCGTCCGGGGAGTCGTGCCCCAGTACGGCGGCGGCGTGCGCGCACACCAGCTCCAGCAGGAGCCGGTCCCGCTCGGTGCCACCGACCGAGGCCAGCCTGCGGCGCAGTGCCTCACCGGCCTCCGCACCGGAGCCGGTGGCGGTCCCGGAGGCGACGGTGCGCCGGGCGGACGGTCCCGCCAGTGCCCGCCACAGCGGCGGCACCTCGCCGCCGGCCGCGGTCTGTGCGCGCAACGCCGCGGTGTCCGGCCTGGCGGGCATCAGCACTGCTTCGTCCCTGGTCAGCGCCGTGTCCAGGACGACCAGTCCCTCGTCGGCGGTCAGCGGTACGAAGCCCCGGTCGATGCGGGCGAGGGAGGTGGCGTCCAGGTTGCGGCCGATGCCGGCCTCGTGAGCCCACGGGCCGAGCTGCAGCGACGTGCCCGTGAGGCCGGTGGCCCTGCGGTGCGCGGCCACGGCGTCCAGGAACGCGTTGGCCGCCACATAGCTGCCCTGGCCTGCCGAGCCGAAGACGGCGGCGGCGGACGAGAACAGCACGAACCGGTCCAGTTGGAGTCCGGCCGTCAGCTCGTGAAGGTGCCAGGCGGCATCGGCCTTCGGCCGCAGCACCGCGGACAGCCGCTCCGGCGTCAGCGACATGATCACACCGTCGTCGACGACGCCCGCGGCGTGCACGACGGAGCCCAGCGGGTTCGCGGCCGGGATCTGCTCCAGCACGGCGGCCAGGGCGTCCCGGTCGGCTGCGTCGCAGGCGACGATGCGTACCTGTACGCCGAGCTGGGCCAGTTCGGCGGCCTGGGCGGCCGCACCGGTGGCGACCGGGCCGGAACGGCTGGTCAGTACCACGCAGCCTGCCCGGCCGGTGGCCGCCAGGTGCCGGGCCACCAGCCCGCCCAGGGTTCCGGTGCCGCCGGTGACCAGCAGCGAGCGGGCTGCCGGGTCGGCCTGGATGCCGGACGGCCACTGGATCCGCGTCACCTCCCCCGTGGGACGGGTCAGGCGCCTGCCGTACTGGGCCTGACCGCGGATCGCCACCTCCGGCTCCCCGCTGCCCAGCGCCGTGGGCAGCAGCGCCGCCTCGTGCGGGGCGTCGGCGTGCGCGGGGAGGTCGGCCAGGAACAGCCGGTCCGGGTTCTCCGACTGCGCCGACCGCAGCAGGCCGCGGGCGACCGCAGCGGCCGGGTCCACCACGTCCTCGTCGGTGACCGCGTCCGCCCCCCGGGTGACGACCACCAACTGGGCGTCTTCCAAGGCTGGTTCGGTCAGCCACTGCTGAACGAAGTGGAGCGCGGCGGCGCCGGCCCGGTGTGCCGCACCCGGGAGGTGGCGCGCCGCGCCGACCGGTTGCGGGAAGCCGGGGGCCGCCGGTATCTCCTTGCCCGCCGACGTCGCATCGTCAGCCGGTGCCTCGGCGTCCTCGGCGGACACGTTGTCGCCAGGCAGGGCGTCCACGTCGGACAGGGCGTCGGCACCGGTCAGGATGTCCACGTCGGACAGGACGTCGGCGCAGACCACAACGGTTCGCGGGGCACCGGTGCCGGTCTGCGCCGCGGCGACCAGCTCGGGGAGGCCGGGGAAGGAGCGCAGTTTCACGCCTGCCGTCTCCAGCCCGTCGGCCAGCCCGTAACGGTCGGCGCCGAGCAGAGCCCACTCGCCGGTCGGGGCGTCACCGCCGGGCAGCTCGGCCCATTCCTGGACGAACAGCGAGTCGGCCAACTCGTCCTGTGCGGCGTGCAGTTGTTCCGCCGATACCGGGCGCCGTACCAGCGAACCCACGGTGACCACCGGGGCTCCGGTGGTGTCGGCAGCCGCCAGCGAGAGCCCGCCCTGTGCGTCCTGGCGCAGCCGTACCCGCAGCACTGTGGCGCCGCCGGCGTGCAGTGCCACGTCGGTCCAGGCGAACGGCATGGTGACCTGCCCGGTCTCCTGCGCGGCGGCCGGTTGGGCCAGGAACGAGGCGTGCAGCGCCGCGTCCAGCAGCGCCGGGTGCAGACCGAAGGTGCCCGCCTGCTGCGCGACCTCCTCGGGCAGCACCACCTCGGCGAAGACCTCCGTGCCGCGCCGCCAGGCCGCACGCAGCCCGTGGAAGGCGGGGCCGTAGACCTCCGCCAGCCGCACCGGGTAGACGTCCGAGACGTCGGCCGGCACCGCGTCCTGCGGGGGCCACACCGCGAAGTCCCGGTCGGCCGGTGCGGGCGGCGCGGTTGGGCCGAGCGTCCCGCCGGCGTGCAGCGTCCATGCCTGCCGGTCGGCGGCGTCCTCGGGGCGGGAGAAGACCCGGACTCCGCGATGTCCCTCCGTGTCCGGTGCGGCCACCGCGACCTGGAGCTGCACCCCGCTGCCGTCGGCGGGCAGCACCAGCGGAGCGTGCAGCGTCAATTCCTCCAGGAGCCCGCAGCCGACCTGGTCGCCGGCGCGCACCGCCAGCTCCACGAAGCAGGTGCCGGGCAACAGCACCACACCGCCGACGGCGTGGTCGGCCAACCAGGCATGGGTGCGCAGTGAGAGCCGTCCCAGGCACACCACCCCGTCGCCCCCGGCCAGTTCGACGGCAGCGCCGAGCAGTGGGTGGCCGACCGCGCCGAGGCCCAGCGCCAGTGCGTCGCCGCCGTCCTGGCGCAGCCCCACCATCGGGCCCTTGGGCCAGTACCGGTGGTGCTGGAAGACGTAGGTGGGCAGCTCGACCCGCTCACCGGCGGGCAGCACCGACGCCCAGTCCACCGGCGCGCCGTTGACGAACGCCTCGGCGAGCGAGGTGACCAGCCGTTCCGCGCCACCGTCGTCCCGGCGGAGCGTCCCGCACAGGGCGGCGGGCACGACGCCCGGGCCCGCCTCCTGCGCGGCCTCCTCCAGCGAGTCCGTCATGGCGCTCGACAGCACCGGATGCGGCGACACCTCGATGAAGACCCGCTGCCCCTGGCCGGCCAGGGAGCGCACCGCCCGTTCGAAATGTACGGTGGTGCGCAGGCTGCGATACCAGTAGCCGGCGTCCAACTCTTCGCCGGTGAGGGTCTCACCGGTCATCGCGGACACCATCGGGACGCGGCCCTGGCGCGGGGAGATTCCGGCCAGGACGGTGGTGATCTCCTCCTTCAGCCGGTCCACCTGCGCCGAATGCGAGGCGTAATCGACCGCGACCATGCGGGCCCGGGCGCCTTCCGCTTCGAACTCCGCCTTCAGCTCTTCAAGGGCCTTCGGTTCGCCCGAGACGACGGTGGCCGAGGGGCCGTTGACCGCCGCCAGGGACAGCCGGTCGCCGAACCGGGCCAGGCGTTCCTCGACCTCCGCCGCCGGACGACTGACGGACAGCATGCCGCCCGCACCCGCCAGCACCTTCAGCGCACGCGACCGCAACGCCACCACGCGCGCGCCATCCTCAAGCGACAGCATCCCCGCGACCGTAGCCGCAGCGATCTCCCCCTGCGAGTGGCCGACCACCGCATCCGGAGCGACACCGGCCGCCTCCCAGACATCAGCCAGCGACACCATCACCGCCCACAACGCAGGCTGAACGACATCCGCCGCCTCCAGCGCAGGGGCGTCCCCCGTTCCCGCCAGGACATCGGTCAGCGACCAGTCAACGTACGGCGCCAACGCCGCCGCACACTCCGCCAACCGCCCCGCGAACACCGGCGAGGTACGCACCAGCTCCTGTCCCATACCCAGCCACTGCGACCCCTGACCGGGGAAGACGAACACCGGCCGGAGGCCGGGGCGGGCCGTTCCGGACACCACCGAACCGTTCGGCGTTCCGGCGGCGAGATTTTCCAAGCTCGTCAGCAGCGCGGCGCGGTCGTCACTGCCGACGATGACGGCACGATGCTCGAAGGCGGTCCGCACGGTCGCCAGCGACCAGGCGACATCGGCCGGTCGCAGCTCCGGACGGGCCGTCAGCCAGCCGTGCAACCGGTCCGCCTGCGCCGCCGGTGCTGCCGCCGACCGGCCCGAGACCTGCCAGGCCCGGACCGCACCGGCACCTTCCCCGGACAGCACCCGCGCAGCCGGCCCATCCGGTTCCGTCTCTGGTTCCTTGGGCTCCTCGGCGGCTTCGGCCTCCTGCGCTGCGGGAGCCTCTTCCAGGATGAGGTGAGCGTTGGTACCGCTCATGCCGAACGCAGAAACAGCGGCCCGCCGCACCCGGTCTCCGTCGGCCGGCCAGGGCGCCGGTTCGGTGAGCAGCCGCACCTCACCCGCCGACCAGTCCACATGCGAGGACGGCACCTCGGCGTACAGCGTCTGCGGCAGCCGCTCATGCTGGAGCGCCAGCACCATCTTGATGACACCCGCAACGCCCGCAGCGGCTTGGGTGTGGCCGATGTTGGACTTCACCGACCCCAGCCACAGCGGCTCGCCCTCGCCACGGTCCCGGCCATACGTCGCCAGCAGCGCCTGCGCCTCGATCGGGTCACCGAGTGTGGTACCGGTGCCATGGGCCTCGACCACGTCCACGTCCCCCGGAGCCAACCGGGCGTTGACCAGGGCCGCACGGATCACCCGCTGCTGCGACGGCCCGTTGGGCGCGGTCAGACCGTTGGACGCACCGTCCTGATTGACCGCACTGCCCCGCAACAGCGCCAGCACCTTGTGGCCATTACGGCGGGCATCGGACAGCCGCTCCACCACAACCATGCCGGCACCCTCAGCCCAGCCCGTACCATCCGCATCCTCCGAAAACGCCCGGCACCGGCCATCAGCCGACAACCCCTGCTGACGGGAGAAGTCGATGAACGTCCCCGGCGTCGCCATCACCGTCGCCCCACCCGCCAGCGCCAGCGAACACTCCCCCGACCGCACCGACTGCGCCGCCAGATGAAGCGCCACCAACGACGACGAACAGGCGGTGTCCACCGTCACCGCCGGACCCTCAAGACCCAGCACATACGACACCCGCCCGGACAGGACACTGGTCGCATTGCCGGTCAGCACGTGACCCTCAGCGCCGGAGTCGTCCTGGCTCATGGATATGCCGAGCCCGTAACCGGAGGTGAAGCCACCGGCAAACACACCGGTGGCGCTCTCCTTCAGGGACGCCGGGTCGATGCCGGCACGTTCCAGCGCCTCCCAGGACGTCTCCAGCAACAGCCGTTGCTGCGGGTCCATCGCGAGAGCTTCGCGCGGGCTGATTCCGAAGAATTCCGCGTCGAACTCGGCCGCTTCCCGCAGGAACGCGCCCTGGGCGACGTACGAGGTGCCTTCGCGCTCACCGTCCGGATCGTACACACTCTCCAGGTCCCAGCCGCGGTCGGTCGGGAAACCGTCCACGCCGTCGCCACCGGAAGCAAGGAACTCCCAGAACTCCTCCGGACTGCCCACGCCACCGGGGAACCGGCACGCCATCCCCACGATCGCCAGCGGCTCCTGCTCGGCGGCCTCCAACCGGTGCAGACGCTTACGCGTTTCCTGGAGCTGGGCCGCGGTCTTCTTGAGGTAGTCGAAGAGTTTCTCTTGGTTGTCCACCAGGATCCCTTACCAAAATGTTCCGTCAGTGAGCGCGAAGTACTAGTCGGACAGACCAAGTTCCCTGTCGAGAAACTCGAACATCTCGTCGGGTGTGGCCGACTCGATTTCCACCCCGCCGCTGCCGGAATCCGACCGGCCCTGCTTTTCGATCCAGTTGGAGAGAATGCCTTGCAGCCGCCTTGTGATCCGTTCGTTCGTGTCCTGGTCGGGTGCCGCGCTCAACAGACCGGCTTCGAGCCGGTCGAGGTCGTCGAGTACCGGCAGCGCAGTCGGCTCGTCCGGGGCGAGCTCGGTACGCAACCAGGCGGCCACCGCCACCGGGGTGGGGTGGTCGAAAATCAATGTAACCGGGACTCGCAGTCCGGTCGCAGTGTTCAACCGGTTACGCAGTTCGACTGCTGTCAGTGAATCGAATCCGAGGTCCTTGAATGCCTGCTGGTCCTGCACCGCCTCGGCCGAGGGGTGGCCCAGTACCACGGCGGCCTCGGCCCGCACCAGATCGGTGAGGGTCCGCTCCTGCCCGGCCCGGTCCAGTTCGGCCAGCCGGCGTGCCAGCTCGCCCTCCGCGGAGGCGGGCTGCTCGGCGACCCGGTTGCCGACCGTAGCCAGTCGGCGCACCGCCGACAGGCCCCGCACCAGCGGCACCTCCGTCAGGTTGGCCGCGCTCTGCGCCAGCACGGCCCAGTCGACGTCCATCACCGTCACCACGGCGTCCGGGCCGTGCAGCGACTCGCCCAGCGCCCGGACCGCCGACCGCGGATCCATCGCGGCCAGCGGGAGTTTCTTCATCCGTTCCCGGATCGCCTCCTTGGAGTCGGCCATTCCGCCGCCGCCCCACTGGCCCCAGGCCACCGACAGACCAGTCAGTCCGCGGGCCCGCCGGTTCTCCGCCAGCGCGTCCAGGTAGGAGTTGGCGGCCGCGTAGTTGCCCTGACCTGCGGAGCCGAGGGTGGATGCGGCGGAGGAGAACAGTACGAAGGCGTCCAGGTCCAGTCCGGCCGTCAGCTCGTCCAGGTGGGCGGCGCCCACAGCCTTGGCCGCCAGCACCGTCTGCAACCGCTCGGCGGAGAGCCGGTCCACCACCCCGTCGTCCAGCACCGCGGCCGTGTGCAGCACGGTGGACAGCGCCGGTCCGCTCGTCCCGATCCAGGACACCAGCCCGGCCAACGCGGAGCGGTCACTCACGTCACACGCCACCACGTCCACCCGGGTTCCCCTGGCGGCCAGTTCGGCGGCGGTCGCCGCGACACCGCCGGCGGCGGGTCCGCTGCGTCCGGTCAGCACCACACGGGCCGCGTCGGCCTCGGCCAGCCACCGGGCCACGTGCCCGCCGACGGCGCCGGTGCCACCGGTGATCAGCGCACTGCCGCGCGGCGTCCAGTTCCCCTCGTCGGGGCCGGCGTCGGCGGCGTGGTGCATCCGGCGGCCGAGTATCCCGGTGGCCCGGACAGCCACCTGGTCCTCACCGCAGCCGCCCAGCACCGCGGCCAGCCGTGCGGCCGCCCGCTGGTCCAGTTCCTCGGGCAGGTCTACCAGCCCGCCCCAGCGGTCCGGGTGTTCCATGCCGATGACGCGGCCCAGGCCCCAGACCTGCGCCTGCACCGTGCCTGCCGGCACCTCGTCGGGGACGGCCGCCACGGCACCGCAGGTCACCGGCCACAGCGGTGCCTGGATGTCGGCGTCGCCGAGGGCCTGTACGAGAGCCAGGGTGGCGGCCAGTCCGGCGGGCACCGCCGAGTGGTCCGGCAGCGGCGTCTCGTCCAGCGCCAGCAACGACAGCACACCGGAGACGGCCGACGGGTCCGCCGCCTTGCTCAGCAACGCGGCCAGCTCGGCCCGGTCCACCGACCCGATCGGTACCTCGACAACCGCGACCTCGGCACCTCGGGCGCTCAGCGCCTCGGTGCAGCTCTGCGCCAGCTTCGCAGCGGCAGGCTGCGCGGGGACGGCGACCAGCCAGGTGCCGGTCAGCGCACCCGGGTCGGGTTCGGCGATCGGCTCCCAGACCATCCGATAGCGCCAGCCGGCGGTGGTCGAACGCTCCAGGTCACGCCGCCGCCACTGGGTCAGTGCGGGCAGCACCTGGTGGAAGGGGCGGTCGCCGTCCACCGCCAGGGTGTCCGCGAGCTGGTCCAGGTCACCGTTCTCCACAGCCGACCAGAACGCCGACTCCGCCGCGCTGCCAGCCCCGTCCCGGCCGGTGGCCGAGGCTCCGGCCGACAGTGCCGCCGGAGCCTCCGGCCAGAACCGCTGGTGCCGGAAAGCGTACGTGGGCAGCTCGACGTGTTCACCGGCGGGCAGCACACGCGTCCAGTCCACCGGCACACCGCTGACGAAGGCGCGAGCCAGGCCGGTCAGCAGGCCCGTGGCACTTTCGTCGTCACGCCGCTGGAGCGGGAGGAAGGCGGGCTCGGCCCCGTCCACCTCTACGACCGCATCCGGGCCGAGCGAGGAGAGTGAGCCGTCCGGGCCCACTTCGAGGAAGACGGAGATGCCTTCCGCCGCGAGGGTAGCTATCGCGTCGGCGAAGCGGACAGTCTGGCGGGTCTGGGCGGGCCAGTAGCCGGACTGCGGCTCGGACACCAGGTCACCGGTGAGGGCACCGGCCCACATCACCTCCGGACGACGGAACTCCAGCCCTTCCACGACGGTTCGGAGCTCATCCAGGACTGGGTCCATGGCCGGGGAGTGGAAGGCGTGCGAAACCCGCAGGCGCCGCACCCGGCAGCCCCGATCCCGCCACAGCTCCACCACCGCGTCGACCGCATCGGCCGCACCGGAGATGACCACGGATTCCGGGCCGTTGACCGCCGCTACGGCCACCTCACCCGACACCTCGTCAAACGAGGCGATGACCTCCGCTTCGGCGGCGTTGACCGCCGCCATCGCCCCACCCGACGGCAGCTCCTGCATCAACCGAGCACGAGCCGCCACCAGCGCACAGGCATCCGGCAACGACAACACACCAGCCACATGAGCCGCAGCCACCTCGCCCACCGAATGACCCACCACCGCATCAGCCACCACACCAGCAGCCTTGAGAACCTCCGCCAGGGCTACCTCGAAGGCAAACAGGCCGGCCTGCGCATACAGCGTCTGGTCCGCCAGCCCAGCAGCCGCATCGTCGCTGTTCAGAACGACGTCCCGGAGACGCACCTCGGTCCCCAGTTCCAGCTCCAGCAGTCCGCACACCCGGTCAAAGACCTCGGCGAACACCGCACTGCCCGCATACAGAGCACGGCCCATACCCGCCCATTGCGCACCCTGACCGGCGAAGACCAGACCCACCCGGACGTCGGGCCGGGCCACGCCCGACACCACCACAGGCGAGGACGAACCGGCCGCCAGGCTGTGCACGCCATCGAGAAGGGCACCACGCTCCGTACCGAGCACCACCGCGCGGTGCTCGAACGCCGACCGCGTCGCCGCCAGCGACCAGGCCACATCGGCCGGTCGCAGTTCCGGACGGGCCGTCAGCCACTCCCGCAGCCGCCCGGCCTGCGCCGACAGCGCCTCAGCCGTACGCCCGGAAACCACCCACGCACCAGCACCCTCAAGAGCCGCGACCGGCACCTGACCGGCGCTTTCGCTCCGCGCATCGATCGCGGGGGCCTCCTCCAGAATCACGTGGGCGTTGGTACCGCTGATACCGAACGCCGAGATCCCCGCCCGGCGCGGGCGGTCGCCCACCGGCCACGGCACCGACTCCGTCAGCAGCCGCACCGCACCCGCCGACCAGTCCACATGCGACGACGCCATATCAGCATGCAACGTCCGCGGCAACTGACCATGCTGCAACGCCAGCACCATCTTGATCACACCCGCAACACCCGCAGCAGCCTGGGTGTGACCGATGTTGGACTTCACCGACCCCAGCCACAGCGCGTCCCGGTCACCACGATCCCGGCCATACGTCGCCAGCAGCGCCTGCGCCTCGATCGGGTCACCAAGCTTCGTGCCGGTACCGTGCGCCTCCACCACATCCACCTCGGCCGCCGAGAGACCCGCACTGGCCAACGCCGCCCGGATGACGCGCTGCTGGGAGGGGCCGTTGGGGGCGGTCAGGCCGTTGGACGCCCCGTCCTGGTTGACCGCACTGCCCCGCAGCACCGCCAGCACCTTGTGGCCATTGGCCCGCGCGTCCGACAGCCGCTCCACCACCAGCATGCCCGCGCCCTCGGCCCAGCCCGTACCGTCCGCGTCATCCGAAAACGCCCGGCACCGGCCATCCGCCGACAGACCCTGCTGACGGGAGAAGTCGATGAACGTACCCGGCGTCGCCATCACCGTGACGCCACCGGCCAGAGCCATCGAGCACTCGCCGGACCGCACCGCCTGGGCCGCCAGGTTGAGCGCCACCAGCGACGACGAACACGCCGTGTCCACCGTCACTGCCGGACCTTCCAAACCGAGCACGTACGACACCCGGCCGGACAGGACACTGGTCGCGTTGCCGGTCATCAGGTGGCCCTCGACACCGGAGCCGCCCTCACCGGCCGCTGCGGAAACCCCAAGGCCATAACCAGAGGCAAAACCGCCGGCGAACACACCGGTCGAACTGCCGCGCAGGGACGACGGGTCGATACCGGCCCGTTCCAACGCCTCCCAGGACGTCTCCAGCATCAGCCGCTGCTGCGGATCCATCGCCAGCGCCTCACGCGGGCTGATTCCGAAGAAACCCGCATCGAACTCGGCCGCTCCCCGCAAGAACGCGCCTTGGGCGACGTACGAGGTGTTCTCGCGCTCACCGTCCGGGTCGTAAATGCCCTCCAGGTCCCAGCCACGGTCGGTCGGGAAACCACCCACCGCGTCACCACCGGAAGCCAACAGCTCCCAGAACCCCTCGGGCGTGCTCGCGCCACCGGGGAAACGGCAGGCCATGCCGACAATCGCCAGCGGCTCGTCCGCAGCGGGGGCAGCGGGGACCGGCGCCGCAGCTACGGCCTCCGGCACCTGCCCGGTCAGTTCGCCGCGCAGGAAGGTGGCGAGCGCGGTCGGGGTGGGGTGGTCGAAGACCAGGGTGGCAGGCAGTCGCAGCCCGGTCGCCGCATTGAGACGGTTACGCAACTCGACCGAGGTCAGCGAATCGAATCCCAGGTCCTTGAAGGCCTGCCGCGCCTGCACCCCGTCCGAAGAGGCATGTCCCAGTACGGCGGCGGCCTCAGCGCGGACCACGCCGGTCAGCACCCGGTCCTGCTCCGAGCGGGACAACCCCACTACCCGAGCGGCCAGTTCGCCCTCCACTGGCGCCAGCACCGGAGGACGGCCGGAGGCCGCGGACAGCTCCCGGACCTCGGGCAGGTCCCGCACCAACGGCCGGACCCGCATATCAGCAGCACCCGCACCGGACGCCAGCTGCGCCCAGTCCACCTCCATCACCGTCACCACGGCATCCGGACCGTCCAACGCCTCACCCAACGCCCGCACAGCCAACTGCGGGTCCATCGGCGGCATCGGCATCCGACGCATCCGGGACCGGATGACCTCACTGGACTCACCCAGACCGCCACCACCCCACAGACCCCAGGCCACCGCCAGACCGGCCAGCCCGCGGGCGCGCCGATTCTCCGCCAGCGCATCCAGGAAAGCATTGGCCGCCGCGTAGTTACCCTGCCCCGGGCCGCCGACGGTGGAGGCGGCCGAGGAGAACAGCACGAACGCGTCCAAATCCATGTTCGCGGTCAGCTCATCCAGCAGCACCGCACCGTGCGCCTTCACCCCCAGCACACTCTCCAGCCGCGCCGTGTCGAGGCGGTCCACCACACCGTCATCCAGCACACCCGCGGTATGCATCACCGAGGACAGCCCCGGACCGCTGCTGCCGATCCAGCTCAGCAGGTTGGTCAGCGGGCCGCGTTCGCTGACGTCGCAGGAGATGACGTTCACGTGGACGCCAGCGGTGGCCAGCTCTGCGGCCCGTGCCGCGACATCGGCTGCTGCCGGACCGGAACGGCCCGCCAACACCAGACGCTCGGCACCCCGGCCAACCAGCCACCGCGAGACGTGCCCGGCAATCGCACCGGTCCCACCGGTGACCAGTACAGTCCCTCGCGGCGACCAGCTCTCTCCCACACCACGGCCCGAGACGTGCGCGAGCCTGCGACCCAGGATTCCGGCCGCCCGGATGGCGACCTCGTTCTCCTTGCAGCCGGCCAGTACCGCCACCAACCGCGCACCGGACCGCTCATCGAGCGTCTCCGGCAGATCGACCAGACCACCCCAACGCTCCGGGTGCTCCAGGCCGACGACCCGGCCCAGACCCCAGACCTGCGCCTGCACCGGATGCGACAGCAGCTCGCCGCGGCCGGCAGCGACTGCACCGGAGGTCGCCACCCACAGCGGCGCCTCGATCGCGGCATCACCAAGAGCCTGCACCAGGCCCAAGGTGGCAGCCAGCCCAGCGTTCACGACCGGACGGTCCGGCAGCGCAGCCCCGTCCAGGGCCAGCAGCGACAGCACACCGGAGACGGCCGACGAGTCCGCCGCGCCAGTCAGCGCTGCCGCCAGCTCGGCCCGGTCCACCGTCCCAGTCGGAACCTCGACCACCGCGACCTCTGCACCACGGGCCGTCAGCGCCGCCACACACCGGTGCCGCAGCTCCTCCGCGCAACCAGCCGGCGCAAGCAGCATCCAAGTCGCCGTCAGCACACGAGCGTCAGGCTCGGCAACAGGCGACCAGACGGTCCGGTAGCGCCAGTCAGCAGTAGCCGAACGGTCCAGCTCACGACGCCGCCACGACGCCAACGCCGGCAACACCAAATCCAGCTGCCCCGCATCCTCCAAAGCCAGCGTCTCCGCAACCCGCGCCAGATCACCGTCCTCAACCGCCGCCCAGAACCCGGCCTCCGCCTCGGTGCCAGCCCCGGCCACGGTGGTTGCGGAACCGGGCATCGGCAGGACCAGCATGCCCTCCGGCCAGAACCGACGACGCCGGAACGCGTACGTCGGCAACTCAACCTGCTCACCAGCAGGCAGCACCGCCTGCCAGTCCACCGGCGCCCCGTTGACGAACGCCTCTGCCAACGAGGTCAGCAGGCGCTCGGCGCCGCCGTCATCGCGCCGCAGGGTTCCACACACCGCGGCGGGCTCCGTCCCCGGGCCTGTCTCCTGGGCGACCTCTTCCAGGGTGTCGTTCATCGCCCCCATCAGCACCGGATGCGGCGTCACCTCGACAAACAGTTGATGCCCACGACCCGCCAGCACCCGCACCGCACGGTCGTAATGCACCGTGGCCCGCAGGCTGCGATACCAGTACCCGGCGTCCAGCTCCTCACCGGTGAGGGTTTCGCCGGTCATCGCGGAGACCATCGGAACCCGGCCCCGGCGCGGGGAAACCCCGGCCAGGACGGTGGTGATCTCCTCCTCCAGCCGGTCCACCTGCGCCGAATGCGAGGCATAGTCCACCGCGACCATACGGGCCCTAGCGCCCTCCGCTTCGAACTCCGCCCTCAGCTCCTCAAGGGCCTCCGGTTCGCCCGAGATCACGGTGGCCGAGGGGCCGTTGACCGCCGCCAGGGACAGCCGGTCCCCGAAACGGACCAGACGTTCCTGGACCTCCGTCGCCGGGCGGCTGACCGAGAGCATGCCGCCCGCGCCCGCCAGCACCTTCAGCGCGCGCGACCGCAACGCCACCACACGGGCACCGTCCTCAAGCGACAGCATCCCCGCCACCGTCGCCGCAGCAATCTCCCCCTGCGAATGACCCACCACAGCATCCGGGACGACACCAGACGCCTCCCACACAGCGGCCAGCGACACCATCACCGCCCACAACGCAGGCTGGACGACATCCGCCACCTCCAACGCGGGGACATCCCCCGTTCCCGCCAGGACATCGGTCAGCGACCAGTCCACATACGGCGCCAACGCCGCAGCACACTCCGCCAACCGCGCCGCGAACACCGGCGAAACCCCCGCCAGCTCCCGACCCATCCCCAGCCACTGGGAGCCCTGACCGGCGAAGGCGAACACCGGACGGACGTTGGAACGGGCCACGCCGGACACCACCGAACCAGCCGGAACACCCGACGCCAGGCCCCCAAGCCCCGCCAGCACCTGCTCCCGGCCCCCGCCCACGACCACCGCACGGTGCTCGAAAACCGACCGCGTCACCGCCAACGACCACGCCACATCAACCGGTGCCAGTTCCGGACGCATCGCCGTCCACTCCCGCAGCCGCCCCGCCTGCGCCGTCAGCGCATCAGCAGTCCGACCGGACAGCACCCATGCACCGACACCGGCGTCCGCAGCCAGCGCTGCCGCCTCCGGCATTGTCGGGTCGTCCTCAAGGCCGTCGACCGTCTCGATGTCCTCCGAGGCGGGAGCCTCCTCCAGAATGAGGTGGGCGTTGGTGCCGCTCATCCCGAACGCCGAGACAGCGGCCCGTCGCACCCGATCACCATCAGACGGCCAGGCCACCTGCTCATTCAGCAGCCGCACCGCACCCGCCGACCAGTCCACGTGCGAGGACGGCACCTCGGCGTACAAGGTCTGCGGCAACCGCTCATACTGCAGGGCCAGCACCATCTTGATGACACCCGCAACGCCCGCAGCGGCCTGGGTGTGGCCGATGTTGGACTTCACCGACCCCAGCCACACCGGCCGGCCCTCCGCACGATCCCGGCCGTAGGTCGCCAGTACCGCCTGGGCCTCGATGGGGTCACCGAGTGTGGTGCCGGTGCCATGGGCCTCGACCACGTCGATGTCGGCGGTGGTCAGGCCGGAGTTGGCCAGCGCGGCACGGATCACGCGCTGCTGCGAGGGCCCGTTGGGCGCGGTCAGCCCGTTGGACGCACCGTCCTGATTGACCGCACTGCCCCGCAGCACCGCCAGCACCTTGTGGCCATTACGGCGGGCGTCCGACAGCCGCTCCACCACAACCATGCCGGCGCCCTCGGCCCAGCCCGTACCATCCGCCTCCTCGGAGAAAGCCCGGCACCGGCCATCGGCCGACAGCCCCTGCTGCCGGGAGAAGTCGATGAACGTCCCCGGCGTCGCCATCACCGTCGCCCCACCCGCCAGCGCCAGCGAACATTCCCCCGACCGCACCGCCTGCGCCGCCAGATGAAGCGCCACCAACGACGACGAACACGCCGTATCCACCGTCACCGCCGGACCCTCCAGACCCAGCACGTAGGACACCCGCCCGGACAGAACACTGGTCGCATTGCCCGTCAGCGAATGGCCCTCGGCACCAGAATCCCCCTGATTGGCAAGCGACAGCCCAAGCCCATACCCCGAGGTGAAACCGCCGGCAAAGACACCGGTGGCGCTCTCCTTCAGGGACGACGGATCGATGCCGGCACGCTCCAGCGCCTCCCAGGACGTCTCCAGCAACAGCCGCTGCTGCGGATCCATCGCCAGCGCCTCACGCGGACTGATCCCGAAAAACCCCGCATCGAACTCAGCAGCCTCCCTCAGGAACGCACCCTGCGCGACATACGAGGTCCCCTCCCGCGCACCCTCCGGGTCAATGAGACCGTCCAGATCCCAGCCGCGGTCGGACGGGAAGTCACCGACCGCGTCGCCACCGGAGGCCAGCAGCTCCCAGAACTCCTGCGGGCTGCCCACCCCGCCCGGGAAGCGGCACGCCATCCCGACGATCGCCAGCGGCTCGTCCGCAGGCGCCGCCACCACAGTGAGTGCCGCAGCACCAGCGGTGTCAGGCTCCCCACCGGTCAGCTCACCGCGCAGGAAAGCGGCC
Source organism: Streptomyces sp. NPDC026394 (assembly GCF_055567735.1). NCBI lineage: Bacteria > Bacillati > Actinomycetota > Actinomycetes > Kitasatosporales > Streptomycetaceae > Streptomyces > Streptomyces sp. NPDC026394. The sequence continues at coordinate 22,226 of NZ_JBVHPX010000016.1, read as the reverse complement.
AGCGCCAGCGGGGTGGGGTAATCGAAGACCAAGGTCGACGGCAACCGCAAACCGGTCACCGCATTGAGACGGTTACGCAACTCGACCGAGGTCAGCGAGTCGAAACCCAGGTCCTTGAACGCCCGACGGTCCTCCACCGCATCGGGCGAGCCATGGCCCAACACAGCAGCGGCTTCCGCCCGTACCACCTCCGTCAGCAACCGCTCCTGCTCCGCGCGGTCCAGCCCGGCCAGCTGACGGGCCAGCTCACCTTCCGCAGGCGCCACAGTGACCGTGTTCCCGGCCGCCGCGAGCAGCTGACGGATCTCAGGCAGGTCCCGCACCAACGGCCGCTTCAACATCCCCGTGGCACCGGCATCGGATGCCAACTGCGCCCAGTCCACACCCATGACAGCCACGGCGGCATCCGGCCCCCGCAACGCCTCGGCCAGCGCACGGACCGCAAGCCGCGGGTCCATCGGCGGCATCGCACCTTGCTCAACCCGCGCCCGCACCGCACCACTCGACGCAGCCATACCACCACCGGCCCACGGCCCCCACGCCACCGCCAGCGCGTGCAACCCACGGGCCCGCCGGTTCTCCGCCAACGCGTCCAAGAAGGCATTGGCCGCCGCATAGTTACCCTGACCCGAACCCCCCAGAGTCGCCGCCGCAGCCGAGAACAACACGAACGCATCCAGGTCCAGCTCCGCGGTCAGCTCATCCAGCAGCACCGCGCCGTGCGCCTTCACCCCCAGCACGCTCTCCAGCCGCGGGGTGGTGAGGCGGTCCACCACACCGTCATCCAGCACACCCGCGGTATGCATCACCGACGACAGCCGGGGGCCGCTACGGCCGATCCAGGCCACCAAGCCTGACAGCGGCGCCCGTTCACTCACATCGCACGCCACCACCTCAACCGCGCTGCCCGCCTCCGCAAGCTCCGCAGCCAGCGCGGCCACACCCTCCGCCGTCGGACCCGAGCGGCTCGTAAGCACCAGCCGCTCAGCGCCCTCACCACAGAGCCAGCGCGCCACATGTCCCGCGATCGCGCCCGTCCCTCCGGTGATCAGCACAGTGCCGCGCGGCGACCAGTTCTCCCCGGAACCGTGTCGCGTGACACGCGCGAGCCGGCAGCCCAGAATTCCGGACGGCCGCAGGGCCACTTCGTTTTCACCGCAACCGGCCAGTACCGCCACCAGCCGTGCAGCGGACCGCTCATCGAGCGTCTCCGGCAGATCGACCAGACCACCCCAACGCTCCGGGTGCTCCAGCGCAACCACCCGACCCAGGCCCCAGACCTGCGCCTGCACCGGACGGGCCAGGGCTTCTTCCGCACCGGCCGCCACCGCGCCGGACGTAGCCACCCACAGCGGCACCTCGATCCCGGCGTCACCGAGAGCCTGTACGAGAGCCAGGGTGGCGGCCAGCCCGGCGGGCACCGCCGGGTGGTCCGGCAGCGGCGTCTCGTCCAGCGCCAGCAGCGACAGCACACCAGAGACGGCGGAGTCATCCACCGCGCCAATCAGCAACGCGGCCAGTTCGGTCCGGTCCATCGTTCCGGCCGGAATCTCGACCACCACGGCCTCGGCACCACGGGCGCTCAGCGACTCGATACAGTCCTGCGCCAGGTCTGCCGCAGCCGACTCCGCAGGAACGGCGACCAACCACGTACCGGACAGCACATGGGCGTCAAGCTCTGCAACGGGCGACCAGACGGTTCGGTAGCGCCAGTCGGCGGTAGCCGAACGGTCCAGCTCGCGACGGTGCCAGGACGCCAGTGCGGGCAGCACCTGGTGGAAGGGACGGTCGCCGTCCACCGCCAGAGTGTCCGCCAGCTGTTCCAGGTCACCGCTCTCCACAGCCGACCAGAACGCCGACTCGGCCGCGCTGCCAGCCCCGTCCCGGCCGGTGGCCGAGGCTCCGGCCGACAGTGCCGCCGGAGCCTCCGGCCAGAACCGCTGGTGCCGGAAAGCGTACGTGGGCAGCTCGACGTGTTCACCGGCGGGCAGCACACGCGTCCAGTCCACCGGCACACCGCTGACGAAGGCGCGAGCCAGGCCGGTCAGCAGGCCCGTGGCGCCTTCGTCGTCACGCCGCTGGAGCGGGAGGAAGGCGGGCTCGGCCCCGTCCACCTCTACGACCGCATCCGGGCCGAGCGAGGAGAGTGAGCCGTCCGGGCCCACTTCGAGGAAGACGGAGATGCCTTCCGCCGCGAGGGTAGCTATCGCGTCGGCGAAGCGGACAGTCTGGCGGGTCTGGGCGGGCCAGTAGCCGGACTGCGGATCGGACACCAGGTCACCGGTGAGGGCACCGGCCCACATCACCTCCGGACGACGGAACTCCAGCCCCTCCGCGACGGTTCGGAGCTCATCCAGGACCGGGTCCATGGCCGGGGAGTGGAAGGCGTGCGAAACCCGCAGGCGCCGCACCCGGCGACCCCGGTCCCGCCACAACTCCACCACCGCATCAACCGCTTCGACCGCACCAGAAATGACTACCGACTCGGGACCATTGACCGCCGCGACAGCCACTTCACCCGACGCCTCAGCCGACACCTCGTCGAACGAAGCAATGACGGCCGATTCATCGGCGTTGATCGCTGCCATCGCCCCACCCGACGGCAGCTCCTGCATCAACCGAGCACGAGCCGCCACCAGCGCACACGCATCCGGCAACGACAACACACCAGCCACATGAGCCGCAGCCACCTCGCCGACTGAGTGGCCCACCACCGCATCAGCCACCACACCGGCGGCCTTCAGGACAGCCGCCAGGGCCACCTCGAAGGCAAACAGGCCCGCCTGCGCATACAGCGTCTGATCGGCAAGCTCAGCAGCTTCCCCGTCACCCTCCAGGATCACGTCCCGCAGATGTACCTCGGTGCCCAGTTCCAGCTCCAGCAGCCCACACGCCCGGTCAAAGACCTCGGCAAACACCGCACTGCCCGCATACAGACCACGGCCCATACCCGCCCACTGCGCACCCTGACCCGCAAACACCAGACCCACCCGGACATCAGACCGGGCCACACCCGACACCACTTCGGGCGAGGAGGTTCCGGCGGCCAGCTTGTGCAGGTCGGACAGCAGCCCATCACGTTCGGTGCCGAGCACCACGGCACGGTGCTCGAACGCCGACCGCGTCGCCGCCAGCGACCACGCCACATCAGCCGCGCCCAACCCCGGACGCGCCGACACCCACTCCCGCAACCGACCGGCCTGCGCCGACAACGCCTCAGCCGTACGACCCGACACCACCCACGCACCAGCATCCACCAGCACCGGCGCCGCACCCACCGACCCGACCGTCCCGGAACCGGCCTCGGCAGACCCGCCAACCTCGCCGGACTCCACCGGCGGAGCCTCCTCCAGAACTACATGGGCGTTGGTGCCGCTGATACCGAACGCCGACACCCCCGCCCGGCGCGGACGCTCACCCGCCGGCCACGGCACCGACTCCGTCAGCAACCGCACCGCACCCGCCGACCAGTCCACATGCGACGACGCCACATCCGCATGCAACGTCCGCGGCAACCGCCCATGCTGCAACGCCAGCACCATCTTGATCACACCCGCAACACCCGCAGCAGCCTGGGTGTGGCCGATGTTGGACTTCACCGACCCCAGCCACAGCGGATCGCCCTCACCGCGGTCCCTGCCATAGGTCGCCAACAGGGCCTGAGCCTCGATGGGGTCACCGAGTGTGGTGCCGGTGCCATGCGCCTCGACCACGTCCACCTCGGCAGCAGACAGCCGGGCGTTGGCCAGCGCCGCTCGGATCACCCGCTGCTGCGAAGGCCCGTTGGGCGCCGAAAGACCATTCGACGCACCATCCTGATTCACCGCCGCGCCACGGACGACAGCCAGCACCCGATGCCCGTTACGCCGCGCATCCGAAAGCCGCTCCACCACCAGAACACCGGCACCCTCGGCCCAGCCCGTACCGTCCGCATCCTCCGAGAACGCCCGGCACCGGCCATCCGCCGACAGACCCTGCTGACGGGAGAACTCCACGAAGGAGGAAGGCGTAGCCATCACGGTCACACCACCGGCCAGAGCCATAGAGCACTCCCCGGACCGTACCGACTGCGCGGCCAGGTTGAGCGCCACCAACGACGACGAACACGCCGTGTCCACCGTCACCGCCGGCCCCTCCAGGCCGAGCACGTACGACACCCGGCCGGACAGGACACTGGTCGCGTTCCCAGTCATCAGGTGGCCCTCGACACCGGAGCCGCCCTCACCGGCCGCTGCGGAAACCCCAAGGCCGTACCCGGTAGTGAAGCCGCCGGCGAACACACCGGTCGAACTGCCGCGCAGGGACCACGGGTCGATGCCGGCGCGCTCCAGGGCCTCCCAGGACGTCTCCAGCATCAGCCGCTGCTGCGGGTCCATGGCGAGGGCTTCGCGCGGGCTGATCCCGAAGAACCCGGCATCGAACTCGGCTGCCCCGTGCAGGAAGGCGCCCTGGGCGACGTACGAGGTGTTCTCTCGCTCACCGTCCGGGTCGTAAATGCCCTCCAGGTCCCAGCCACGGTCGGTCGGGAAACCACCCACCGCGTCACCACCGGAGGCCAACAGCTCCCAGAACTCCTCCGGACTGCTCGCGCCACCGGGGAAACGGCAGGCCATGCCGACGATCGCCAGCGGCTCGTCCGCAGCGGGGGTCGTGCCGTCCACCGCAGTCTGCATAGCGGAAGTTCCGCTGTCGGCGGCGTCCGGGTGGTCGCCGATCATTTCGCCGCGCAGGAAGGCGGCCAGCGCGACCGGAGTCGGGTGGTCGAAGACCAGGGTCGCCGGCAGCCGCAGCCCGGTCGCCGCGTTGAGGCGGTTACGCAACTCGACCGAGGTCAGCGAATCGAACCCCAGATCCTTGAACGCATGCCGCGCCTGCACCCCGTCCGCCGAGTCGTGCCCGAGCACAACAGCGGCCTCGGCACGGACCATGCCGGTCAGCACCCGGTCCTGCTCCGAGCGGGACAACCCCGCTACCCGAGCGGCCAGTTCGCCCTCGACTGGCGCCAGGGCAGGCGCACGGCCGGGGGCCGCGGACAGCTCCCGGATCTCGGGCAGGTCCCGCACCAACGGCCGCTTCAGCATCCCCGTGACGCCGGCATCGGATGCCAGCTGCGCCCAGTCCACCTCCATCACCGTCACCACGGCATCCGGACCGTCCAACGCCTCACCCAACGCCCGCACAGCCAACTGCGGCTCCATCGGCGGCATCGGCATCCGACGCATCCGGGACCGAATGACCTCGCTCGACTCGCCGAGGCCACCACCGCCCCACAGACCCCAGGCCACCGCCAGACCGGCCAGCCCACGACCGCGCCGGTTTTCCGCCAGCGCGTCCAGGAAAGCATTGGCCGCCGCATAGTTACCCTGCCCCGGGCCACCGAGGGTGGAAGCGGCCGAGGAGAACAGCACGAACGCATCCAGGTCCAGCCCGGCGGTCAGCTCGTCCAGCAGCACCGCGCCGTGCGCCTTCACGCCCAGCACACTCTCCAGCCGCCCGGTGTCGAGGCGGTCCACCACACCGTCATCCAGCACACCCGCGGTATGCATCACCGAAGAGAGCCGGGGACCGCTCGCATCGATCCAGTCCAGCAGCCCGGCCAGACCCGCACGCTCGCTGACATCGCAAGCCACGATCTCCACGGCGGAACCGGCTGCCGCGAGTTCGGCCGCCAGCGCTGCCGCGCCCACAGCCGCCGGACCCGAACGGCTCGTCAGCACCAGACGCCCGGCACCCCGGCCCGCCAGCCACCGCGAAACATGCCCGGCAATGGCACCGGTGCCACCGGTGACCAGTACAGTCCCCCGCGGCACCCAGCTCTTCCGCGCACCACGGCCCGATACGTGCGCGAGCCTGCGGCCCAGGATCCCGGCCGCCCGGATGGCCACCTCGTTCTCACCACAGCCAGCCAGCACCGCCACCAACCGCGCACCAGCCCGCTCATCGAACGTCTCCGGCAGGTCAACCAGACCACCCCAACGCTCCGGATGCTCCAGCGCAACGACCCGGCCCAGACCCCACACCTGCGCCTGCACCGGACGGGCCAACACCTCGCCCCGCCCGACCGCCACCGCACCACACGTGGCCACCCACAGCGGCGCCTCAACCCCAGCGTCACCAAGAGCCTGCACCAAGCCCAAGGTGGCAGCCAGGCCCACGGGCACCACCAAATGCCCAGGCGTTGACGTCTCGTCCAGGGCCAGCAACGACAGCACACCCGAGATGGCTGACGGGTCCGCCGCGCCGGTCAGCAACGCCGCCAGCCCGGCACGGTCCACCGTCCCAGCCGGAACCTCGACCACCACGGCCTCAGCACCACGGGCGCTCAGCGCCCCGACGCAGTCCTGCGCCAGCTCCACCACGGCAGACTCCGCAGGGACAGCGACCAACCACGTACCGGACAGCAGCCGAACATCCGGCTCGGCGATGACCGACCACCCAGTGCAATAACGCCAACCAGCCGTGGTCGAACGGTCCCGCTCACGCCGCCGCCACGACGCCAACACCGGCAGCACCTCATTGAACGGACGCCCACCCTCCAGGGCCAGCGCGTCCCCCAGCCCGGACAGGTCTCCATCCTCAACGGCCGCCCAGAATGCCGTCTCAGCGTCAGTGGTGGCACCGCCTCCGGCGGACGTGGAACCGGCAGTCGCGGAACCGGGCATCGGCAGGACCAGCTTGCCCTCCGGCCAGAACCGACGACGCCGGAACGCGTACGTCGGCAACTCAACCTGCTCACCAGCAGGCAGCACCGCCTGCCAGTCCACCGGTGCGCCATTGACGAACGCCTCCGCCAGGGAAGTCAGCAGGCGCTCAGCACCACCGTCGTCCCGGCGGAGCGTTCCGCATACGACGGCGGGCTCTCCACCAGCGTCCTGGGCGAGGTCCACGAGGGTGTCGTTCATCGCCCCCATCAGCACCGGATGCGGCGTCACCTCAACAAACACCTGATGCCCACGACCCGCCAGCACCCGCACCGCACGGTCGTAATGCACCGTCGCCCGCAGACTGCGATACCAGTACCCGGCATCCAGCTCCTCACCCGTCAGCATCTCGCCGGTCATCGCCGAGACCATCGGAACCCGGCCCCGACGCGGGGAAACCCCGGCCAGGACGGTGGTGATCTCCTCCTCCAGCCGGTCCACCTGCGCCGAATGCGAGGCATAGTCCACCGCGACCATACGGGCCCGGGCACCCTCACTCTCGAACTCCGCCCTCAGCTCCTCCAGCGCGGCCGGTTCACCCGAGACCACAGTGGCCGAGGGGCCGTTGACCGCCGCCAGAGACAGCCGCTCCCCGAACCGGACCAGGCGCTCCTCAACCTCCGCCGCCGGACGGCTGACCGACAACATCCCACCCGCACCCGCCAGCACCTTCAACGCACGCGACCGCAACGCCACCACACGGGCACCGTCCTCAAGCGAGATCATCCCCGCCACCGTGGCAGCGGCAATCTCCCCCTGCGAATGGCCCACCACCGCATCCGGAGCGACACCAGCCGCCTCCCACACCGCAGCCAGCGACACCATCACCGCCCACAACGCAGGCTGGACAACATCCGCCACCTCCAACGCAGGAGCACCCTCCGCACCCGCCAGGACATCGGTCAGCGACCAGTCCACATACGGCGCCAACGCCGCAGCACACTCCGCCAGCCGCCCCGCGAACACCGGCGAAACCTCCGCCAGCTCCCGTCCCATACCCACCCACTGCGAACCCTGACCAGCGAAGACAAACACCGGGCGGGCATGGGAGCGGGCCACGCCCGAAACGAGCGAGCCCGAGGACACAGCGGACGCCAGGCCCCCGAGCCCCGCGAGCACCTGCTCCCGGTCTCCGCCCACCACCACCGCCCGGTGCTCGAAGACCGACCGAGTCGCCGCCAACGACCACGCCACATCAACCGGCCGAAGAGCCGGACGAAGCGAAACCCACTCCCGCAACCGCCCCGCCTGCGCCGACAACGCCCCAGCAGTCCGCCCAGACAGCACCCAAGCACCAGCACCGGTCACCACCGGAACCACCGGCTTTTTGGGCTCCTCGGCGGCTTCGGCCTCCTGCGCCGCAGGCGCCTCTTCCAGAATGAGGTGAGCATTGGTCCCGCTCATACCGAACGCCGAAACAGCAGCCCGCCTTACCCGGTCTCCGTCGGCCGGCCAGGGAGCCGGTTCGGTGAGCAGCCGCACCTCACCCGCCGACCAGTCCACATGCGAGGACGGCACCTCGGCGTACAGCGTCTGCGGCAGCCGCTCATGCTGGAGCGCCAGCACCATCTTGATGACACCGGCGATACCCGCGGCGGCCTGGGTGTGACCGATGTTGGACTTCACCGACCCCAGCCACAGAGCATCCCGCTCACCACGATCCCGGCCATACGTCGCCAGCAGCGCCTGTGCCTCGATGGGGTCACCGAGTGTGGTGCCGGTGCCATGCGCCTCGACCACGTCCACCTCGGCAGCAGACAGCCGGGCGTTGGCCAGCGCGGCACGGATCACCCGCTGCTGCGACGGCCCGTTGGGGGCAGTCAGACCGTTCGACGCACCGTCCTGGTTGACCGCACTGCCCCGCAGCACCGCCAGCACCTTGTGGCCATTACGGCGGGCATCGGACAGCCGCTCCACCACAACCATGCCGGCGCCCTCGGCCCAGCCCGTACCATCCGCCTCCTCGGAGAAGGCCCGGCACCGGCCGTCCGCCGACAGACCCTGCTGACGGGAGAAGTCGATGAACGTACCCGGCGTCGCCATCACCGTCGCCCCACCGGCCAACGCCAGCGAGCACTCGCCCGACCGCACCGCCTGCGCCGCCAGATGAAGCGCCACCAACGAGGACGAACAGGCAGTGTCCACCGTCACCGCCGGCCCCTCCAGGCCGAGCACATAAGACACCCGCCCGGACAGGACACTGGTCGCATTGCCCGTCAGCGAATGGCCCTCGGCACCAGAATCCCCCTGATTGGCAAGCGACAGCCCAAGCCCATACCCCGAGGTGAAACCGCCGGCAAAGACACCGGTGGCGCTCTCCTTCAGGGACGACGGATCGATGCCGGCACGCTCCAGCGCCTCCCAGGACGTCTCCAGCAACAGCCGCTGCTGCGGATCCATCGCCAGCGCCTCACGCGGACTGATCCCGAAAAACCCCGCATCGAACTCAGCCGCCTCCCGCAGGAACGCACCCTGCGCGACATACGAAGTGCCCTCCCGCTCCCCCTCCGGGTCGTAAACACTCTCCAAGTCCCAGCCACGGTCGGCCGGGAAATCGCCCACGCCATCGCCACCGGAAGCCAGGAACTCCCAGAACTCCTCCGGACTCCCCACCCCACCGGGGAAGCGGCACGCCATCCCGACGATCGCCAGCGGCTCGTCCGCAGGCGCCGCCACCACGGTGATTACCGGAGCGGCCGTGCCCTTCTGCTGCCCGGTCAGCTCGTCACGCAGGAAAGCCGCCAGGGCCAGCGGGGTGGGGTAATCGAAGACCAGGGTCGACGGCAGCCTCAGCCCAGTCGCCGCGTTGAGACGGTTACGCAGCTCGACCGCGGTCAGCGAATCAAAACCCAGATCCTTGAACGCCCGACGGCCCTCCACCGCATCAGCCGATGCGTACCCCAGCACCACCGCAGCCTCGCCACACACCACGTCGGCGAGCATCCGCTCCTGCTCCGCGCGGTCCAGCCCGGCCAGCTGACGGGCCAGCTCACCTTCCGCAGGCGCCACAGTGACCGTGTTTCCGGCCGCCGCGAGCAGCTGATGGATCTCAGGCAGGTCCCGCACCAACGGCCGCTTCAGCATCCCCGTGGCACTGGCGTCGGATGCCAGCTGCGCCCAGTCCACATCCATGACGGCAACGGCGGCATCCGGCCCCCGCAACGCCTCGGCCAGCGCGCGGACCGCGAGCCGCGGGTCCATCGGCGGCATGGGCATCTTCCGCATCCTGGAGCGGACCGCCTCGTTGGAGTCGGCCATGCCTCCGCCGGCCCACGGGCCCCAGGCCACCGCCAACGCGTTCAGCCCACGGGCGCGCCTGTTCTCCGCCAGCGCGTCCAGGAAGGCATTGGCCGCCGCATAGTTGCCCTGCCCCGGACCGCCCAGGGTGGCAGCCGCAGCGGAGAACAGTACGAACGCGTCCAGGCCCAGGTCCGCGGTCAGCTCATCCAGCAGCACCGCACCGTGGACCTTGACCGCCAGCACCGACTGCAGACGGGAGACCGACAGCCGGTCCAGCACACCGTCGTCGAGCACACCCGCGGTGTGCATCACCGAGGACAGCTCCGGGCCACTACGGCCGATCCGGCCCAGCAGGTTGGTCACCGGGCCGCGTTCGCTGATGTCACAGGAGATGACGTCCACGTGGGCGCCAGAAGCAGCCAACTCCGCGGCCTGTGTCGCGACATCGGCTGTTGCCGGACCCGATCGGCTGGTCAGCACCAGACGCTCGGCGCCCCGGCCCGCCAGCCACCGCGAGACATGTCCGGCAATGGCGCCGGTACCGCCGGTGACCAGGACGGTTCCCCGCGGCGTCCAGCTCTCCCGCACACCACGCCCCGAGACATGCGCGAGCCTGCGTCCCAGGATTCCGGACGACCGCAGGGCCACCTCGTTCTCGCCACAGCCGGCCAGTACCGCCACCAGCCGCGCACCAGCACGCTCATCGAGCGTCTCCGGCAGATCGACCAGACCACCCCAACGCTCCGGATGCTCCAGACCGACCACCCGGCCCAGACCCCACACCTGCGCCTGCACCGGACGGGTCAGCGTCTCCTGCGCACCGGCCGCCACCGCACCACGCGTAGCGACCCACAGCGGTGCCTCAACCCCGGCGTCACCCAGAGCCTGGACAAGGCCCAGGGTGACAGCCAGACCGGCATTCACCACCGGATGGTCCGGCAGCGGCGTCTCATCCAGCGCCAGCAACGACAGCACACCAAACACCACCGACGTACCCACCGCGTCGGTCAGCAACGCGGCCAGCTCCACCCGGTCCACCGACCCGGCCGGGACCTCGACCACCACGACCTCAGCACCACGGGCGCTCAGCGCCTCGGCGCAGCCCTGCGCCAGCTCCGCCACAGCCGACTCCGCGGGGACAGCAACCAGCCACGTACCCGACAGCACACGAGCGTCCGGCTCGGCAACGGGTGCCCAGGTGGTGCGGTAGCGCCAGTCGGCAGTCAGGGAGCGCTCCAGATCGCGTCGCCGCCAAGAGGCCAGCGCCGGCAGCACCTCGCTGAACGGACGGTCGCCGCCCACGTCCAGCGTCTCGGCGAGCCGGGTGAGATCCTCCCCCTCGACGGCCGCCCAGAACTCCGCCTCCGCCTCGGTGCCCGCGGTGATCCGGTTCGCACCGCCGGCCGTCGGGGGCATCAGCGAGACGATCCCCTCGGGCCAGTAGCGCTGGTGCCGGAAGGCATACGTAGGCAGCTCCACCTGCTCACCGGCAGGCAGCACACGCGTCCAGTCCACCGGGACACCGTGGACGAAGGCACGGGCCAGACCGGTCTCCAGGTCGGTGGCGCCGTCCTCGGTGCGCCGCTGAAGGGGGACGAAGGCCGCCTCCGCACCCTCCACACCGGCCACCGCATCCGGGCCCAGCGAGGAGAGCGAACCGTCCGGACCCACCTCAAGGAAGACCGAGACACCCTCCCGCGCAAGGGTGGCCACCGCATCCGCGAACCGCACGGCCTGCCGGGTCTGCGCAGGCCAGTAACCGGCCTGCGGCTCGGACACCAGGTCACCGGTGAGCGCACCCGCCCACATCACCTCAGGCCGGTGATACACCAGCCCCTGCGCCACACCATCGAGCTCATCCAGGACCGGGTCCATGGCCGGGGAGTGGAAGGCGTGCGAAACCCGCAGGCGCCGCACCCGGCAGCCCCGATCCCGCCACAGCTCCACCACCGCGTCGACCGCATCGGCCGCACCGGAGATGACCACGGATTCCGGGCCGTTGACCGCCGCTACGGCCACCTCACCCGACACCTCGTCAAACGAGGCGATGACCTCCGCTTCGGCGGCGTTGACCGCCGCCATCGCCCCACCCGACGGCAGCTCCTGCATCAACCGAGCACGAGCCGCCACCAGCGCACAGGCATCCGGCAACGACAACACACCAGCCACATGAGCCGCAGCCACCTCGCCCACCGAATGACCCACCACCGCATCCGCCACCACACCAGCAGCCTTGAGAACCTCCGCCAGGGCTACCTCGAAGGCAAACAGGCCCGCCTGCGCATACAGCGTCTGATCCGCCAGGCCAGCGTCCACCCCCTCCGCACCCAACACCACATCCCGCAGACACACGCCGGCCCCGAGTTCCAGCTCCAGCAGCCCGCACACCCGGTCAAAGACCTCGGCGAACACCGCACTGCCCGCATACAGCCCACGACCCATGCCCGCCCACTGCGCGCCCTGACCCGCAAACACCAGCCCCACCCGGACATCCGCCCGGGCCACCCCCGACACCACCACAGGCGAGGACGTACCAGCAGCCAGGCTGTGCACGCCATCGAGCAGGGCACCACGCTCCGTACCAAGCACCACCGCGCGATGCTCGAACGCCGACCGCGTCGCCGCCAACGACCAGCCCACATCAGCCGCACCCAGCCCCGGGCGCGCCGACACCCACTCCCGCAGCCGACCGGCCTGCGCCGGCAACGCCTCAGCCGTACGACCCGACACCACCCACGCACCAGCACCCGCCAGCACCGGCGCCGCATCCGCCACCGGCCCGGCCGACCCGGCCGACCCGGCCGTCCCGGAACCGGCCTCGGCAGGCTCGCCGGCCTCGCCGGACTCCACCGGCGGAGCCTCCTCCAGAATCACATGCGCATTGGTGCCGCTGATACCGAACGCCGACACCCCCGCCCGGCGCGGACGCTCACCCGCCGGCCACGGCACCGACTCCGTCAGCAACCGCACCGCACCCGCCGACCAGTCCACATGCGACGACGCCACATCCGCATGCAACGTCCGCGGCAGCTGGCCGTGCTGGAGCGCCAGCACCATCTTGATCACACCCGCAACACCGGCCGCAGCCTGGGTGTGGCCGATGTTCGACTTCACCGACCCCAACCACAACGGGCGCCCTTCCGGGCGGCCCTGGCCGTACGTGGCCAGCAGGGCCTGGGCCTCGATGGGGTCGCCGAGCGTGGTGCCGGTGCCGTGTGCCTCCACCACGTCCACCTCGGCCGCCGAAAGGCCCGCACTGGCCAACGCCGCGCGGATGACGCGCTGCTGGGACGGGCCGTTGGGCGCCGAGAGGCCGTTCGACGCACCGTCCTGGTTGACCGCACTGCCCCGCAGCACCGCCAGCACCTTGTGGCCATTGCGCCGTGCGTCCGACAGCCGCTCCACCACCAGCATGCCGACGCCCTCGGCCCAGCCCGTACCGTCCGCGTCCTCGGAGAAGGCCCGGCATCGGCCATCCGCCGACAGACCCTGCTGCCGGGAGAATTCCACGAACGTCCCCGGGGATACCAGCACCGTGACACCACCGGCCAGGGCCAGCGAGCACTCTCCCAGCCGCAGGGCCTGAACAGCCAGGTGGAGTGCCACCAACGACGAGGAGCAGGCGGTGTCCACCGTGACCGCCGGGCCCTCCAGGCCCAGGGCGTACGACAGCCGGCCGGAGAGCACGCTGGTCGCGTTGCCGGTCATCAGGTGGCCCTCGACACCGGAGCCGCCCTCACCGGCTGCCCAGGAGAGCCCGATGCCGTATCCGGAGGCGAAGCCGCCGGCGAAGACACCGGTGGCGCTCTCCTTCAGGGACGCCGGGTCGATGCCGGCACGCTCCAGCGCTTCCCAGGCCGACTCCAGCAGCAGGCGCTGCTGCGGGTCCATGGCCAGCGCCTCACGCGGACTGATCCCGAAGAACCCCGCATCGAACTCGGCCGCCCCGTGCAGGAACGCGCCCTGGGCAACGTACGAGGTGTTCTCGCGCTCCCCCTCCGGGTCGTAGATGCCCTCCAGGTCCCAGCCACGGTCGGTCGGGAAGCCGCCCACCGCGTCACCACCGGAAGCCAGCAGCTTCCAGAACTCCTCAGGGCTGCCCGCGCCACCGGGGAAGCGGCACCCCATGCCCACGATCGCCACCGGCTCCGCCGCCTGCTCCTGCACCTCGCGCAGCCGGGCGCGGGCGTCCTGCGCGTCCGCGATGGCTCGCTTGAGGTAGCTACGAAGCTTGTTTTCGTCGGACACGGTCGGCTCCTTGCAATGATGTTTCAGCAGAGTCAGGGGTGGTCCGCCCCGCGCGGGGCGGGGCGGACCGGTTCGGGCCGGGGGGCCGTCAGGGCCGGGCGGGTGTCATTCGAGTCCGTCGACGAGGGCGAACAGCTCTTCGTCGGTGGCGGCGTCGATGTCGGCTTGCTGTTGCTTCCTGCCCTGGTCGGCGGCCTGTTCGCCGATGGTCTCCAGCAGTCGGCGCAGTCGGCTGGTGGCCTCCTCCCGCACCGGGTCGTCCACCGGCCCGGAGCGCAGGGCGGCCTCCAGCCGGTCGAGTTCGGCGAGGAGCGGTACTGCTGGCGCCTCTTGGGGGGCGAGTTCGGTGCGCAGCCAGCCGGCGAGCGCGGTCGGGGTGGGGTGGTCGAAGACCAGGGTGGCCGGCAGCCGCAGTCCTGTCGCCGCGTTGAGGCGGTTGCGCAGTTCGACGGCGGTGAGTGAGTCGAAGCCCAGGTCCTTGAAGGCCTGTCGGGCCTGTACCCCGTCCGCCGAGTCGTGCCCCAGTACGGCGGCGGCCTCGGCGCGGACCACGTCGGTCAGTATCCGGTCCTGCTCCGAGCGGCCCGCCCCGGCCAGCCGGGTGGCGAGTTCGCCCTTGCTGTCGCTGCGGGACACGCTGCCTGCGGCGGCCCGCTCCGCGGCCAGTCGGCGGATCTCCGGAATGTCCCGGACCAGCGGCAGATCCAGCTCGTCCGCCGAGCCCGGTGCCGAGCCCAGCTGCTGCCAGTCGAAGTCCATCACCGTCACCGTCGGCTCCGGACCGTCCAGCGACTCACCCAGCGCCCGGACGGCGAGCTGGGGGTCCATCGGCGGCATCGGGAGCCGTCGCATCCGGGAGCGGATGGCTTCGTTGGATTCACCCAGGCCGCCACCGCCCCACAGGCCCCAGGCCACCGCCAAGCCGGCCAGTCCGCGACCGCGCCGGTTCTCCGCCAGCGCGTCCAGGAAGGCATTGGCCGCCGCGTAGTTGCCCTGACCCGGACCGCCCAGGGTCGAGGCGGCCGAGGAGAACAGTACGAAAGCGTCCAGATCCAGGTCCGCAGTCAGCTCATCCAGCAGCACCGCACCGTGCGCCTTCACACCCAGCACGCTCTCCAGCCGCGGGGTGGTGAGGCGGTCCAGCACACCGTCGTCGAGCACGCCCGCGGTGTGCAGCACCGAGGACAGCTTCGGACCGCTACGGCCGATCCAGGTCAGCAGGTCGGTCAGGGGGCCTCGTTCGCTGACGTCGCAGGAGATCACGTCCACGTGGGCGCCAGCGGCGGCCAACTCCGCGGCCCGCGCCGCGACATCGGCGGCTGCCGGGCCGGAACGGCCCGCCAACACCAGACGCTCGGCGCCCCGGCCCGCCAGCCACCGCGAAACATGCCCGGCAATGGCACCGGTGCCACCGGTGACCAGTACGGTCCCCCGCGACGTCCAGGGTGCGCGGGGGCTGCGTCGCGGCACCCGCGACATCCGCCGCCCCAGGGTTCCGGCCGCACGGATGGCGACCTCGTTCTCCTTGCAGCCGGCCAGTACACCGACCAGCCGTGCACCGGACCGCTCGTCGAGTGTCTCCGGCAGGTCAACCAGACCGCCCCAGCGCTCGGGGTGCTCCAGCGCGACCACGCGGCCCAGGCCCCAGACCTGCGCCTGCACCGGACGGGCCAGTACCTCGCTGCGGCCGACCGCGACCGCACCGCGCGTGGCGATCCACAGCGGCGCCTCGATCCCGGCGTCGCCCAGAGCCTGGACCAGGCCCAGGGTGGCGGCCAGACCGGCGTTCACCACCGGGTGATCCGGCAGCGGCGTCTCATCCAGCGCCAGCAACGACAGCACCCCGGACACCGCCGACGCATCCGCCGCACCAGTCAGCAACGCGGTCAGCTCGGCCCGGGTCACCGTCCCGGCCGGGACCTCGACCGTTACGGTCTCGGCTCCGCGGGCACTGAGCGCGGCCGCGCACTGCTGCGCCGCATCGCCGTCCACCCCAGCCGCGACCACCACCAGCCACGTGCCGGACAGCAGTCCGGCATCCGGCTCGGCAATGGCCGACCAGCCCGTGCGGTAGCGCCAACCGGCAGTGGTCGAACGATCCCGTTCGCGGCGACGCCAGGACGCCAGCGCCGGCAGCACCTCGTTGAACGGGCGCCCGCCCTCCAAAGCCAGCACATCACCCAGCCCGGACAGGTCACCGTCCTCGACAGCCGCCCAGAACGCCGACTCCGCATCAGTACTAGCCCCGGCTCCAGCCCCGGCCCCGGTCCCGGTCCCGGTCCCGGCGGTTGCGGAACCAGGCACCGGCAGCACCAGCATGCCCTCCGGCCAGAACCGGCGACGACGGAACGCGTACGTCGGCAGCTCAACCTGTTCGCCCACGGGCAGCACCGACGCCCAGTCCACCGACGCGCCGCTGACAAACGCCTCCGCCAGCGAGGTCAGCAGGCGCTCGGCACCACCGTCATCACGACGGAGCGTCCCGCACACCGCAGCAGGTTCCCCACCCGTCTCCTGGGCGAGGTCCACGAGGGTGTCGTTCATCGCCCCCATCAGCACCGGATGCGGCGTCGCCTCAACAAACAGTTGATGACCACGGCCCGCCAGCACCCGCACCGCGCGGTCGTAATGCACCGTCGCGCGCAGGCTGCGATACCAGTACCCGGCGTCCAGCTCCTCACCGGTGAGGGTTTCGCCGGTCATCGCGGAGACCATCGGGACCCGGCCCCGGCGCGGGGAGAGCCTGGCCAGAACGATGGTGATCTCCTCCTCCAGCCGGTCCACCTGCGCCGAATGCGAGGCATAGTCCACCGCGACCATGCGGGCCCGGGCACCGTCCGCTTCGAACTCGGACTTCAGCTCCTCCAGCGCGGCCGGTTCACCCGAGATCACGGTGGCCGAGGGGCCGTTGACCGCCGCCAGGGACAGCCGGTCCCCGAACTGGACCAGACGTTCCTGGACCTCCGGCGCCGGGCGGCTGACCGACAGCATGCCGCCCGCACCCGCCAGCACCTTCAGCGCGCGCGACCGCAACGCCACCACGCGGGCGCCGTCCTCAAGCGACAGCATCCCCGCCACCGTCGCCGCAGCGATCTCCCCCTGCGAATGGCCCACCACGGCTTCCGGGACGACACCCGCGGCCTCCCAAACAGCAGCAAGAGAGACCATCACCGCCCACAACGCGGGCTGGACGACATCCGCCGCCTCCAACGCCGGAGCACCCTCCACACCCGCCAACACCTCAGTCAGCGACCAGTCCACGTACGGCGCCAACGCCGCCGCACACTCATCGAGCCGCGCCGCGAACACCGGCGAAACCCCCGCCAGCTCCCGGCCCATCCCCAGCCACTGCGAACCCTGACCAGCGAAGGCAAACACCGGACGGACGCTGGAGCGGGCCACGCCGGACACCACCACGCCGGATGGAACACCCGACGCCACGCTTTCCACGCCGCCGAGCAACTCGGCACGCCCCGTACCCACCACGACAGCCCGGTGCTCGAAGACGGAACGCGTCGCCGCCAGCGACCAGGCCACATCAGCCGGCTCCAGCTCCGGACGCATCGCCGTCCACTCCCGCAGCCGCCCCGCCTGCGCCGTCAGCGCATCAACGGTCCGACCGGACAGCACCCAGGCGCCGGCACCGGTGACGACCGGGGCCTCCGGTTCCCCGGATTCCTCGACGGCTTCGGCGTCCTGCGCTGCGGGGGCCTCTTCCAGGATGACGTGCGCGTTGGTGCCGCTCATCCCGAACGCCGAGACAGCAGCCCGCCGCACCCGATCACCGGTGGAGGGCCACGACGCCGATTCGGTGAGCAGCCGCACCGCACCCGCCGACCAGTCCACGTGTGAGGACGGCACCTCGGCATGGAGGGTCCGCGGCAACCGCTCGTACTGCAGGGCCAGCACCATCTTGATCACACCCGCCACACCGGCCGCGGCCTGGGTGTGACCAATGTTGGACTTCACCGACCCCAGCCACAGCGGGTCACCCTCGCCACGGTCCTGACCATAGGTGGCCAGCAGCGCCTGCGCCTCGATCGGGTCACCCAATGTCGTCCCGGTGCCGTGGGCCTCGACCACATCCACCTCAGCAGGAGACAGCCGGGCATTCGCCAACGCCGCGCGGATCACGCGCTGCTGCGAGGGCCCGTTGGGCGCGGTCAGCCCGTTGGACGCACCGTCCTGATTGACCGCACTGCCCCGCAGCACCGCCAGCACCTTGTGGCCATTACGGCGGGCATCGGACAGCCGCTCCACCACAACCATGCCGGCGCCCTCGGCCCAGCCCGTACCATCCGCCTCCTCGGAGAAAGCCCGGCACCGGCCATCGGCCGACAGCCCCTGCTGACGGGAGAAGTCGATGAACGTACCCGGCGTCGCCATCACCGTCGCCCCACCGGCCAGCGCCAGCGAACACTCCCCCGACCGCACCGCCTGCGCCGCCAGATGAAGCGCCACCAACGACGACGAACACGCCGTGTCCACCGTCACCGCCGGACCCTCCAGACCCAGCACGTAGGACACCCGGCCGGACAGGACACTGGTCGCATTGCCCGTCAGCACATGGCCCTCGGCACCGGAGTCATCCTGACTCATGGAAATGCCGAGCCCGTAGCCGGAGGTGAAGCCGCCGGCGAAGACACCAGTGGCACTCTCCCTCAGCGAGGCCGGGTCGATGCCGGCCCGCTCCAGCGCCTCCCAGGACGTCTCCAGCATCAGCCGCTGCTGCGGATCCATCGCCAGCGCCTCACGCGGACTGATCCCGAAGAACCCCGCATCGAACTCGGCCGCCTCCCGCAGGAACGCACCCTGCGCGACATACGAGGTGCCCTCGCGCTCACCCTCCGGGTCGTAAACACTCTCCAGGTCCCAGCCACGGTCGGTCGGGAAGTCACCCACGCCGTCACCACCGGAAGCAAGGAACTCCCAGAACTCCTCCGGACTGCCCGCTCCGCCGGGGAAGCGGCACGCCATCCCGACGATCGCCAGCGGCTCGTCCGCAGGCGCCGCCACCACGGTGATTACCGGAGCGGCCGTGCCCTCTTGCTGCCCGGTCAGCTCGTCGCGCAGGAAGGCAGCCAGCGCCAGCGGGGTGGGGTAATCGAAGACCAAGGTCGACGGCAACCGCAAACCGGTCACCGCATTGAGACGGTTACGCAGCTCGACCGCAGTCAGCGAATCAAAACCCAGATCCTTGAACGCCCGACGGTCCTCCACCGCATCGGCCGAGCCATAGCCCAACACCACCGCAGCCTCGCCGCGTACCACGTCGGTGAGCATCCGCTCCTGCTCCGATCGGCCCAGCCCAGCCAGCTGACGGGCCAGCTCACCCTCCGCAGGCGCCACGGTGACCGCGTTCCCCGCCGTCGCCAGCAGCTGACGGACCTCGGGCAGATCCCGCACCAACGGCCGCTTCAGCATCCCCGTGGCACCGGCATCGGATGCCAGCTGCGGCCAGTCCACGTCCATGACGGCGACGGCGGCATCCGGACCCTGCAACGCCTCGGCCAGCGCACGCACCGCAAGCCGCGGATCCATCGGCGGCATCGCCCCACGCTCAACCCGCGCCCGCACCACACCACTCGACGCAGCCATACCACCGCCCGACCACGGACCCCAAGCCACCGCCAGGCCGGCCAGCCCACGGGTCCGGCGGTTTTCCGCCAGCGCGTCCAGGAAGGCATTGGCCGCCGCATAGTTACCCTGACCCGAACCCCCCAGAGTCGCCGCCGCAGCCGAGAACAGTACGAACGCGTCCAGGCCCAGGTCCGCGGTCAGCTCATCCAACAGCACCGCACCATGCGCCTTCACCCCCAGCACGCTCTCCAGCCGCGCAGCGGAGAGACGGTCCACCACACCGTCATCCAGCACACCCGCGGTATGCAACACCGACGACAGCCGAGGGCCGCTCGCACCGATTCGGCCCAGCAGCCCGCTCAGACAGGACCGTTCGCTGACGTCACAGGCGACGACCTCCACAGCCGAGCCGGCCACGGCCAGTTCGGCCGCCAGCGCTGCCGCGCCCACAGCCCCCGGACCCGATCGGCTGGTCAGCACCAGGCGCTCGGCACCCCGGCCCGCCAGCCACCGCGAGACATGTCCGGCAATGGCGCCGGTGCCACCGGTGACCAGTACAGTGCCGCGCGGTGCCCAGCTCTCCCGCACACCACGCCCCGAGACATGCGCAAGCCGACGACCCAATACCCCGGCCGCCCGGATCGCGACCTCGCTCTCGCCGCAGCCGGCCAGCACCGCCACCAACCGCGCACCGGACCGCTCATCGAGCGTCTCCGGCAGATCGACCAGACCACCCCAACGCTCGGGGTGCTCCAGCGCGACCACCCGGCCCAGACCCCACACCTGCGCCTGCACCGGACGGGCCAGTACCTCGCTGCGGCCGGCCGCGACCGCACCGCGCGTGGCGATCCACAGCGGCGCCTCGATCCCGGCATCACCCAGAGCCTGCACCAGGCCCAAGGTGGCAGCCAGACCGGCATTCACCACCGGGTGATCCGGCAGCGGCGCCTCGTCCAGCGCCAGCAACGACAACACACCGGACACCGCCGACGCATCCACCGCGCCGGACAGCAACGCGGCCAGCTCCGCCCGGCCCACCGCCCCGGCCGGGACCTCGACCACCACGACCTCAGCACCACGGGCCGCCAGCGCCGCCACACACCGGTGCCGCAGCTCCTCCGCACAACCAGCCGGCGCAAGCAGCACCCAAGCACCGGTCAGCACACAAGCATCAGACTCGGCAACAGGCGACCAAACAGTCCGGTAACGCCAGTCGGCAGTAGCCGAACGGTCCAGCTCACGACGCCGCCACGACGCCAACGCCGGCAACACCGCACCCAGCTGACTCTCATCCTCCAAAGCCAGCGCCTCCGCAAGCTGCTCCAGATCACCACCCTCCACAGCCGCCCAGAAACCAGCCTCCGCCTCGCTGCCAGCCCCGGCCTCGATAGCAACCGCTGATGGCATGAGCGGGAGAACGCCCTCGGGCCAGTAGCGCTGGTGGCGGAAGGCATACGTGGGCAGCTCCACCTGCTCACCGGCGGGCAGCACCGACGCCCAGTTGACCGAAGCACCGTTGACGAAAGCACGGGCCAAACCCGCCAGCAGACCAGTGGACCCTTGGTCGTCACGCCGCTGAAGCGCGACGAACGCCGCCTCGGCGCCGTCCACGCCGGCGACCGCGTCGGGGCCCAGGGAGGAGAGTGAGCCGTCCGGGCCCACTTCGAGGAAGACCGAGACGCCTTCCGCTGCGAGGGTGGCTACTGCGTCGGCGAACCGTACGGTCCCGCGGGTCTGCGCAGGCCAGTAGCCGGCCTGCGGCTCAGACACCAGCTCACCGGTGAGGGCGCCGGCCCACATCACCTCCGGGCGACGGAACTCCAGCCCCTCCGCAACGCTACGAAGCTCGCCCAGCACCGGGTCCATGGCTGAGGAGTGGAAGGCGTGGGAAACCCGCAGCCGCCGCACCCGGCAACCCCGGCCCCGCCACAACTCCACCACCGCATCAACCGCCTCGGCAGCGCCGGAAATCACCACCGACTCCGGGCCATTGACCGCGGCAATGGCCACCTCACCCGGCACCTCGCCGAACGAGGCGATCACTGCCGTCTCTGAGGCGTTGACCGCCGCCATCGCGCCACCCGACGGCAGTTCCTGCATCAGCCGGGCCCGGGCGGCTACCAGAGCGCAGGCGTCCGGCAGCGACAGCACCCCCGCCACATAGGCCGCGGCCACCTCGCCCACCGAATGACCCACCACCGCGTCCGCCACCACACCAGCGGCCTTCAACACCGCAGCCAGGGCCACCTCGAAAGCGAACAGCCCCGCCTGCGCATGCAGCGTCTGATCCGCCAGGCCAGCGTCCACCTCCTCCACGCCCAACACCACGTCCCGCAGGCACACCGCAGTCCCCAGTTCCAGTTCCAGCAGCCCGCACACCCGGTCGAAGACCTCGGCGAACACCGCACTGCCCGCATACAGGCCCCGGCCCATGCCCGCCCACTGCGCACCCTGCCC
>NZ_JBVHPX010000015.1:0-207293 GCF_055567735.1 Streptomyces sp. NPDC026394 | reverse complement strand
ACTTCTGACCAGACTGCTGGGCGCGAGCCGGCCTCGTCTTGTCAACAGGGCTCTCAGGCCCGGGCATACTCAAAGGCTCAGCTCGCGCCCCTGAAGGTCAGCTACCACCGGCCTTCACTTCCCATTAGGCCGTACTCGCCGTGAAGGGGGTCTCCGAGGGCTCCCGTCTCGCCGGCCACTTCGCCGAGCCGGCCCTGTACGCCGAGGCCGGCATCGCTTCCTACTGGCGGATCGAGCGCGACGAGAACGGCCTGCCGGTGGTGCACGAGTTCCGGCTGCACCCCGAATCGCCGGTCTACACGAGCCCCGATCGCCGCATCCATACCGACAAGCCCGTGACGAGCGTCCCCTTCCCCGTCGACATCGGTCTCCGGGACCTCACCGAAGCGTGACCCGACTCACCGCCCCAGCCGCCCGAACCTCCGCACCGCCAGCGGGAAGAACACCGCCAGCAGCACCAACGGCCAGCCGACCGCCAGGAGTTCCGCGTGCTGAGCCGCCCAGCCGTTCCCCGTCCACCGCGGGTTGGCGAAGAGCTCGCGTACCGTGCCCGCCGTCGCGGACATCGGGTTCCACTCGGCGACGGCACCCAGCCAGCCCGGCATCGACGCGGGTGAGACGAACGCGCTGGACAGGAAGCCGACGGGCCAGACCAGGATCTGTACGGCCTGCACGAGCTCCGGCTTGCCCGCCACCAGCGCCAGGTGGATACCGATCCACAGCATCGCGAAACGCAGCAGGAGGAGCAGGCCGACCGCGTACAGCGCGTCGCCGAAGCCGCCGTGCCAGCGCCAGCCCATCGCCAGCCCGGCACCGAGCAGCACCAGCAGGCTGACCGCCGACTCCAGCATGTCCAGGACGCTGCGGCCGATCAGCACGGCCGCCGGGGCCATCGGCATGGAACGGAAGCGGTCGATGACGCCCTTGTCGAGGTCCTGGGTGACCGCGACCATCGTCGCTTCCAGGCCGAAGGCCATGGTCAGCGCGAGCATCCCCGGTACCAGGTACTCCATGTAGTCGCCGCCGCCCGGCAGCGCCATCCCGCCGCCGAGGAGGTAGCCGAACATCACCAGCATCATCACCGGGAAGACCAGCCCGACGACGACCTGGACGGGCTGCCGCGCCCAGTGGGCCAGGCCGCGGCGGGTCATGGTCCAGGAGTCGGTGAGGAGCCACCGGTACCGGTAGGCGGCGATCCTGGGCGCGGGTGCCGGTGCCGTGGCGGTGCTCATACGGTCGTCCTCTCCTCGGTGGGCCGGTGGGTCAGGTGCAGGAAGACCTCGTCGAGGGTGGGGCGGCGCAGGGCGATGTCCTGCGCGTCGACACCGGCTGCCGCCAGTGCCCGTACGGTCTCGGTGAGCGCCGCCATCCGGTCGGTGACGGGGGCGCTGACCCGCCGCGCGTCGGCGTCGGTGACGGCGGTTCCGGTGCCCCCGGCCCTCCTGGCGACGGAGTCGAGGACGGCCGCCGCACGCGCCAGGCCGGCCGGGTCGTGCAGGACCACGTCGATCCGGTCGCCGCCGACCTTGGCCTTGAGTTCGTCGGACGTGCCGTCGGCGATGACCCGTCCGTCGTCGACCACGGAGATCCGGTCGGCGAGCTGGTCGGCCTCCTCCAGGTACTGCGTGGTCAGCAGAACGGTCGTGCCACCGTCCACCAGGGAACGCACCGCCTGCCACACCTCGGTACGGCCCCGCGGGTCCAGGCCGGTGGTCGGCTCGTCGAGGAAGAGGATGCGCGGCGACATGATCAGGCTGGCCGCGAGGTCGAGGCGGCGTCGCATCCCGCCGCTGTACTTCCCGACCGCCTTCTTGCCGGTGCCGGCCAGGCCGAACCGCTCCAGCAGCTCGACGGCCCGGGCCGCTGCCGCGCGCCCGCCCAGGTGGTAGAGCCGGCCGAACATCTCCAGGTTCTGCCGGCCGCTGAGTTCCTCGTCGACGGCGGCGTGCTGGCCGAGCAGTCCGATCCGTACGCGCACCTCGTCGGGCCGGCGGCAGACGTCGAAACCGGCGACCCGGGCGGTACCGGCGTCCGGGCGCAGCAAGGTGGCCAGGACACGGACGAGGGTGGTCTTCCCCGCGCCGTTCGGGCCGAGGATGCCGTGCACGGTGCCGTGGGGGACGGTCAGGTCGAGGCCGTCGAGGGCGGCCGTGCGCCCGTAGGTCTTGCACAGCCCTTCGACGGCGATGGCGGGAGCGGAGGGTGAGGCGGGGGCGGGCGTGGAGGTGGGGGCAGGTGACGGGTTCAAGATGCCTCCTCCAGGAATCTCCGGAGCATCGGTAGACAAGTTTGACTACCGGTTTGGAGACCGTAGCCCCCGGAGGGCGTCTGGTCAAACTTGATTATTCGTGGGTCGAGGGCGCTTCGCCGCCGCGCTCCGCCGGATCCGGCTCCCCCGTCGCGAACGGATTCTCCTGCCCCTCCGCCAGCACGCCCACGAACGGCTCACCCTCCCCCGCGAACACGTAGGCCCCGCCCTCGATCCGCTCGATCAGCCCGCGCGTCCACTCGGCGCCGCCGTCCGCCGAATGCACCCACATGTTCATGATCTCGCCGATGTGGCCGAGCTGTTCCGGGCCGTCCGCCGGTGTGTAGTACTCGGTGACCGAGAGCCGCCACTCCTCCAGGCCGCGCACCCGCTCCTTCAGGAGGGCCACGGCCTCCTCGCGCGGCAGGTCGACGATGAAGCCGATCGCCGCGGTCAGCTCGTCGACCTTGCGGTCGTACCGGGACAGGGACTCGCGCAGCAGCTTGAAGAACTCCTCCGTGCCCGCCTCGGTCAGCTCGTACTCCGTACGCGGCGGGCCGCCGGCCGGGCTCGGCGCGATGTCGTGCGCGAGCATCAGCCCCTGCTTGGCCATCTGCTTGAGCGCGTGGTAGATCGACCCCGGTTTGGCGTTGGACCACTCGTGGGCGCCCCAGTACTCAAGGTCGTTGCGCACCTGGTACCCGTGCGCCCGCCCGTGCTGACGCACGGCCCCCAGAACCAACAGCCGGATCGCCGACATCGTTTCCTCGCATCCTTCACGCTCGCGCTGCGGCCAGCCTAGACCGCCTCTCTAATCAAGTTTGAATACCCGCTCCTGGCACTCTGCGCTCGTCGGCATGGCCGAGACCGTGATCCCGATCCTCCCGTGCCCGTCCATCGACGTACTCCTCGACTTCTACCGGGCCCTCGGTTTCGAGGTGACCTCCTACCAGAAGAGCCCGAACCCGTACTGCGGTGTCCGCCTGCGCGGCATCGAGCTGCACTTCTTCGGGCTGAAGAGCCATGACCCGGCCACCTCGTACAGCACCTGCTACGTGCTGACCGACGACGTGGACGGGCTCTACGCGTCCTTCCGGGCCGGCCTGAAGGCCGCGCTCGGCAAGGTGCCGGCGCGCGGCCTGCCGCGGATCGGCGCGCTGAAGGACATGTCGTACGGCGTACGGCAGTTCCTGATGACCAACCCCGGTGGCAACGGCATACGCGTCGGCCAGCCGATCGCCGACAGCGTCGGGCACACGGCCGTGCCCAAGGAGCGTTACGCGCGCGTCCTCCACCAGGCGACGCTGATCGGCGAGTCCAGGGGCGACCACGCCGCGGCGGCCCGGATCATCGACCGGGCCCTGGAGCACGAACCCGGCGACGACGCCGGGCCGACCCCGCTCCAGCTCGTACGGCTTCTCCTGCTGCGCGCCGAGATGGCTGCCCAGTTGGACGGCTTGCAGGCGGCCGCTCCCTGGCTCGGCCGCGCGGACGCCGTCGAACTCGGCGACGCCGACCGGGAGTCCGCGCGCGACGCGCTGCGCCGGGCGGCGGATCTGCGGGACGGGGAGGATTGAGGACGCGTCGGGAGGGGACCGCGGCCGGAGGGCTGGGCCAGGGGCGCCTCTGCCCCGCCCCCCCCGATCAGCCCTGCGCCGCCCGCTCCTCGTCCACCAGCGTGAAGGCCGTCTTGCCGTCCAGGGACTCGCGGATGACGTCCGCGTGCCCGGCATGCCGGGCGGTCTCCTCGATCAGGTGCAGCAGGAGCCAGCGCATCGACTGCGTCGCGTTCGGCGGGTACCAGGGCGCCTCGGGCAGCGGGAAGGTGGCGTTCAGGTCCGGCAGCGCGCGGACGAACTCCTCGGTCTTACGGGCCACCTCGTCCCAGTAGGCGAGCGTCGACTCGACGGTCTCGGCTCCCTCCAACTGGAAGCCCAGGTGCCAGGTGTCCATGTCCCGCTTGAAGGGGTGGGGCTTCTCCTGGGCGGTATCCACCCAGCTCTGTTCGACCTCCGCGACATGCTTGATCAGGCCGGACAGGGACAGTTCGCTGGCGGACGGCTTCTGCGCGGCCTGTTCGTCGGTGAGGCCGAGCACGGACCGGCGCAGGCCGCCGCGCTGCGCCTCCAGGAAGGCCAGGAGCGCGCCGCGCTCGTCACCGTGGGCTTCGGCCGGAACGTGAGTGGGCATGGGGTCCGCCTTTCGTGAGGGCCGCGGCGCTGGTGCCGCGGCCCGACACGAAGAACGTTAGGAAGCGTTGAGGACAGATACTGTCCTCAACGGGCCGCCGATCGGAAAAATCCCCGGCGGGACCCGCGGCGGACGGCTGGAGCGGCCCCGCGGCGGACGACTGGAGCGGGAACCGCGGCGGGCGGCTAGAACGGGAACCGCGACCGGCCGTGCTGGATGGAGATCCACTTGGTGGTGGTGAACGCCTCCACCATCGCGTCCCCGTTCAGCCGCCCCAGCCCGGACGCCTTCTCGCCGCCGAAGGGCACGATCGGCTCGTCGTGCACCGTGCCGTCATTGATGTGGATCATGCCGGTCTCGATGCGCTTGGCGAACCGCACGCCCCGCTCGATGTCGGCGGTGTGCACCGCGCCGCTGAGTCCGTACGGCGTGGCGTTGGTGATCCGTACGGCTTCGTCGTCACCGTCGAACGGCACCAGCGCCACGACCGGCCCGAACATCTCCTGGGTGAGTGCCACGGAGTCCTGCGCCAGCCCGGCCAGCACGGTCGGCGCGACCAGGGTGCCCCGCACCGTGCCGCGCACCAGCGCGGTGCCGCCCTCGGCGACGGCGCGGTCCACCACCGCGGCGACGGCCTCCGCCTGCCCTTCGTTGATCAGCGGGCCGATGTGGGTGGCCGGATCGCTCGGGTCGCCGACCTTCAGCGTCTTGACCTTGGCGACGAACTTCTCGGTGAACTCCTGCTCCACCGCCCGGTCGACCAGTATCCGGTTGGCGGCCATGCAGACCTGACCCTGGTGCACGAAGCGGCTGAAGACGGCGGCGTCCACCGCGTAGTCGATGTCGGCGTCGTCCAGGACGACCAGCGCGCTGTTGCCGCCCAGTTCCAGGACCGTGCGCTTGAAGTGGGAGGCAGCGACGGTCGCGACGTGGCGGCCGACCTTCTCGGAACCGGTGAAGGAGATGACCTTCGGCACCGGGTGCTCGATGAGCGCGTCACCGATCTCCGCGATGTCGGTGACCACGACGTTCAGCAGTCCGGCCGGCAGCCCGGCCTCCTCGAAGACCTTCGCGACCAGGCCGCCGCCGCAGACCGGGGTGTTCTGGTGGGGCTTGAGCACCACGGCGTTGCCGAGCGCGAGCGCGGGCGCCACCGACTTGACCGACAGCAGGAAGGGGAAATTGAAGGGGCTGATGACCCCCACGACACCGACCGGGAGCCGGTAGAGCCGGTTCTCCTTGCCGTCCACCGGGGACGGCAATATGCGGCCCTCGGCCCGCAGCGACAACTGGATCGCCTCGCGCAGGAATTCCCGTACCAGGTGGAGTTCGAAAGCCACCTTGGCGTGGGTGCCGCCGACCTCGGCGGCGATCGCGGCACCCAGCTCCTGCTCCCGGTCGTCGATGATCCGCAGTGCGCGTTCGAAGACCAGCCGGCGGGTGTACGGGTTGGTGGCCCCCCACTCCCCCTGTGCGCGTTCGGCTGCACGGTACGCCTGGTCGATCTCGTCAACCGTGGCCACGGTGATGGACGCCAGCTTCTCCCCGTCATAGGGATTGAAATCGACGATGTCCCACGAACCGCTGCCGGCCCGCCATTCGCCGCCGATGTATTGATACGCCAACTCGTCGAAGTAGGACATGCGAAATCCCAATCTGGAGGACAGGGCGCCGGTCGCAGCGCCCCGGCCGGGGGGGTGCTTACTCCTGATGGGAACTCATGCTACCTACGAGTTAAGTCAGTTGGAGTAGACCACGTATCAAGTCTCTGGTCTCGGCCGGATTCGGACTGTCCTCCTGGAGGCGGTCCATGACCCGCGCGTACTGGGCAACTTCGTCGCGTTTGTCGAGATAGAGCGCGCTGGTCAGCTGTTCCAGGTACACGACGTCGGGCAGTCCGGGCTCCGGGAAGCCGAGTGTGGTGAACGCACCGCTCTCCCCCGCGTGCCCGCCGAAACTGAACGGCATCACCTGCAAGCGCACATTCGGCCGCTCGGACAGTTCGATCAGATGTCTCAACTGCCCGCGCATCACCTCCCGGTCGCCGTACGGGCGGCGCAGCGCCGCCTCGTCGAGCACGCAGTGGAACTCCGGAGGGCGCTCCGCCAGCAGCAACTTCTGCCGCTCCAGGCGCAGCGCGACCCGGCGGTCGATCTCCGCCGCACTCGCCCCCGGCATCCCACGGTGCACGACGGCGTGCGCGTACTCCTGCGTCTGCAGAAGCCCGTGCACGAACTGCACCTCGTAGGCGCGGATGAGCGAAGCGGCGCCCTCCAAGCCCACATATGTCTGGAACCAGCCGGGCAGCACGTCGCCGTAACTGTGCCACCAGCCCGCGACGTTGGCCTCGCGGGCCAGCACCAACAACGCCTCACGCTCCTGCGGATCGTTCACGCCGTACAGCGTGAGCAGGTCTTCCACGTCCCGCGCCTTGAAGCTGACCCGGCCCAGTTCCATCCGGCTGATCTTCGACTCGGACGCGCGGATGGAGTAGCCGGCCGCCTCGCGGGTGATCCCGCGGGATTCACGCAGCCTGCGGAGCTGTGCCCCCAGCAGGATGCGCCGCACCACGGACCCGCTCGATTCGCTTGCGGACACCTTTGTGACCCTCCCATGGCCCACCCCGTCCAACAGTGGCCCGCAGTCTGCCACGTCCGGGCTTCGTTGAGTGCTCATCCGGTTACGGATGTGGGAGGTCCGGGCGTGCGCTCCACAAGAACACGTAGGAAGAAATACGCGTGAAGTGGCACGGCCGCTCCCAAACAGGGCGCGTGCACGTGCATCTGCCCTTGCATCTGGCGTACGCATTGGGAACCATGGACAGCGCACGCATGCACGCTCGGGAAAGATCCGCCAGACCGCCAGATCCGGCTGCCCGGCCAGGGTCATGACGTCCGCGAACGCCAGGAGTGCCTCGCATGGGGACCAAGGTTTTGACCATGCTCCAGCCGTTGTGGCAGGGCTTCCCTCCCGTCGACCCCCTGGCCGTCTCCGGATCCGTCTCCTACTCGCTGGCCCCCCGTTACGAATCGGTGCGCGGCGCACGGCAGTTCACCCGCGACACCCTGCACCGCTGGGACCTGGAGGAGATCTTCGACAGCGTCACCCTGGTCGTCTCCGAACTGGTCACCAACGCCCTGCGGCACGCCTCCCCGGCCGGCGCCACCAGCGCTTACGAGCCCGCGCACGCCGTGTACGAGCCCCCTGCCGACCCGGGCGCCCTGCCCGCCCGGCTGCACCTGATGCGGTGGTCGTCGCGGCTGGTGTGCGCGGTACGCGACGCCAGCGACGCGTCCCCGGAGGCCGGGACGGCCGACGCCGGCGCGGAGTCGGGCCGCGGCCTGTACCTGGTCGACTCCTTCAGCGACGGCTGGGGCTGGCACCCGCTGGCCGGCGCACCGCACGGCAAGGTCGTGTGGGCGCAGTTCCGGCTGCCCTGAGCGGCGGAGGCTCCGGGGCCTCGGGGGCACGGGGCCCGGGGGCCACGGAGCCTTCGCCGGCCTGCCCGGACGGCCGGGACCGTCCGGGCAGGCGCGCAGCCGGCCGGGGCCGTGGCGACCGGGACCGTAGCGTCCCGGTCCCGGTGCGGGCCGTACCGGTCAGTCCCGGACCAGGTGGTCGAACTCGCCGTCCTTGACGCCCGCGATCATCGCCTCGACCTCGGCGGGCGTATAGACGAGCGCCGGCCCCTCCGGGAACCGGGAGTTGCGTACGGCGATCTCCCCGCCCGGGAGCCGCGCGAACTCCACGCAGGACCCCTGCGAGTTGCTGTGCCGGCTCTTCTGCCAGGTCACACCGTGGAGATCCGTTGCGGCCATGCCGTTGTATGCGTCGGGCACAGGTCTCTCCCGGTGAATGCGGTGGTCAGCGGTGACGGGTCGTGGCGCGCTGAGCGGTCGATGATGGGCTGTCAGCAGCAGTGCGCACAGCGGTAACCGGTGTCAACTGCAACTGATGGGGATCATAGCTGCGTTCATATGCCGATGCATGGTCGGATGCACGTGCACGACGGCCCGTGGCGCCCCGGTCACAGCTCGTCGAACTCCATGCTCACGGGACGTATCAGCGGACGACAGAGTTCCCCGGAACTGGAGAGCCGGCCTTCCGCAACACCGCACGGTGTTCCGGAAGGCCGACGGCGGGCCGGGCTTCTCCGTAAGCGGCGGCAACCCGGCAAACAGCGGCGGGCGGCCGCGCGGCCCTCACTTCGACGTGTACGGCAGCAGCGCCATTTCCCGGGCGTTCTTGACCGCGCGGGCCAGCTGCCGCTGCTGCTGCGCGCTCACCCGCGTGACCCGGCGGCTGCGGATCTTGCCGCGGTCGGAGATGAACTTCCGCAGCAGGTCGGTGTCCTTGTAGTCGATGTACGTGATTCCCGCCGCGTCCAGCGGGTTGGGACGGGGTGCGGTCTTCTTACGGGGGTCGTGGCGACGGGGCATCGGGGCTCCTGAGGGCGGTACGGGTCGGGCGCGGCCGGTGGAGGCAGGGGCCGGTGGAAACAGATTCCGGCGGCAGCGGGCAGGAAGACCGCGGGGCAGGGGAAGTTACGGAACGGGGTCGAGGAGTGCGTCGAACGCGGGAGCCAGCCGCTTCCACGCCCCCGGCCCGCCCGCGTACTCCTCGTCCGTGAGCAGGCAGGACTCCAGCAGCGACAACAGCCCGTCGCGGTCCAGCCCCGGCGAGGTGAAGACCAGGTGCTGCGCGCGGTCCCCGTGCTCGGGGTGCCAGTCCAGGGCGGCCGCGGCGCGGCGCACCGGAGGCACCAGGTCCCAGGCGGCGTCCGGCAGCGCGGCCAGCCACGGCCCGGCGCTCTCGACGCACAGGGCGCCGCCCGCCGCGTCCCAGGACAGCAGCGTGTCCGGCCGGTCCGCCAGCCAGAACCGGCCACGGCTGCGGGCCGCCGCACAGGTCAGGTCCTCCAGCGCCGCGTACAGCCGGGCCGGGTGGAAGGGCCGGGTGCGGTGCCAGACGAGCGTCCCGACACCGTCCGCGTCGGCCTCCTGGGGGAGCAGCGCGCACGCCGGGTGCTGCCGCGCGGCGGCCGCCTCCACGTCGAACCCGGCGAGGGCCGCCCCGGCCAGTTCGCCCGGGGACCCGACGTCCACGAGCCGTGCTGTCGGGTGCAGTTGGGCGAGCAGCGCCAAGTCGGCCGCGTCGCCCTCCTCCCCCGGCGCCAGGGCGAGCACCGGCGGGTACTCCAGTTGCCGGGCCCAGGTGTCCGCGACGGTCCGCTGGTCGGAGACGGCCGCGGCCAGCCCGGCCTCGGCCAGGTCGTCGCCGCAGCCCAGGTAGGGCAGCAGCAGCGCCGGGTCCACGGCGGTGAGGACGCCGGTCAGCGCGAGTTCCTCGCCGCCGCAGGCGGTGACGACCTCGGCCATGGCCTTGGGCTCAACGGAGTCCCACAGTTCGACGACGGCCAGCCGGCAGGTGCGTCCGGCGGCCAGCCGCTCCAGTTCGGGGACCAGGTCCTCGCGGAGCGCGCAGCAGGCGCAGTCGTTGGCCAGCGGCGCCTCGCCCGTGTCGAGCACCCCGCCGGCGTCCCGCACCGTCCGGCGGACCGTTCCTTCAGCGGCGGAGGCGAGATCGTGGTGGAGTGCGACGCTGCCGGGTACGGCGTGCAGCAACCGTTCCACCGTGGTCCGGCGGGCGTCCGAGTGCAGCCCGCCGACGATCACCACGGACAGCCGGTCAGCGCCGCCGCCTCCGGGGCCGGCGGCGCCCTTCCGCGACGGGCCGCCCATCAGCGGGCCCCGCGCTTCCCGTACCGGCGCTCGAAGCGCTCGACGCGTCCCGCGGTGTCCAGCACCCGCGCCGTCCCCGTGTAGAAGGGGTGGCTCGCCGAGGAGATCTCGACATCGATGACCGGGTACGTGTTGCCGTCCTCCCACTCGACCGTCTTGTCGCTGGTGGCGGTCGACCGGGTCAGGAAGGCGTGGCCGGCGGCCCGGTCACGGAAGACGACGGGCCCGTACGGCGGGTGGATTCCAGGCTTCATGGCGCTGCTCAGCGCTCCTCTCGGAAGTCGACGTGGCGGCCGGCGACCGGGTCGTACTTCTTCAGCACCAGCCGGTCGGGGTGGTTCCGGCGGTTCTTGCGGGTGACGTAGGTGTAGCCGGTCCCGGCGGTGGACCGGAGCTTGATCACGGGTCGTAGTTCGTTGCGGGCCATGGGCGCTACTATACAGAAATGGTTTCCATTTTCATTAGGAGGTGCTGACCTTGTCCGCCCACTGCCAGCTCACCGGCCGCAGCCCCGGCTTCGGCAAATCCGTCTCGCACTCGCACCGCCGCACATCCCGGCGCTTCGACCCCAACATCCAGCGCAAGCGCTACTGGCTGGCGAGCGAGGGCCGGCACGTGCGCCTCACGCTCAGCGCGAAGGGGATCAAGACCGTGGACACGATCGGGATCGAGGCGGCCGTCGCCCGCATCCGCGCACGAGGGGAGAAGGTCTGATGGCCAAGAAGAGCAAGATCGCGAAGAACGAGAAGCGGCGCGCGACGGTGGCCCGTTACGCCGCCCGGCGGGCCCTGCTGAAGTCCGTCATCCGCAATCCGCACACCCCGGAGCAGGAACGGCTGGCCGCCCACCGCGAACTCGCCCGCCAGCCGCGCGACGCGAGCGCCACCCGCGTACGCAACCGCGACAGCGTCGACGGCCGCCCGCGCGGCTACTTCCGCGCCTTCGGCCTCTCCCGGGTCAAGCTCCGCGAGCAGGCGCACGCGGGGTTCCTGCCGGGGGTTCGGAAGTCGAGCTGGTAGGGGGTGCGGGTGCGGCCCACCCCGTTCGCGGAATTCGGGGTGGGCCCGTGGGCCACGCGGGTCAGAACTCGCCCGTGTCGATCTCGAAGTCGAACGGTGCGGGTAGGACGATCGTCTTGGAGAGGACGACCGCCGACAGGCGGGTGTCCTTGTCGTCTCGTGGTTCGGAGTGGAGGGTCACCGGTTCCGCCTTCCGGCCCACCAGGAGGTAGAAGGGGATACCGGCCCGGGCGTAGCCACCCAGCTTGGCCCCGCGGTCCTGCTCCGCAGTGGACTTCGAGGTCACCTCACCCACCAGCATCACCGGTGACGGGTCGTGGTACTCCAGCCTGTCGCTGAAACTCCCCTTCGGGCGATCACGAGGTCGGGAATGACCTTCCCGGTGATCGAGACACCGGGGATGTTCAAGCCGAGCCCGGTGCGTGTGCGCAGCTTCGCGTCCTTGCGGCGGCCGGACACCTGGTCCGCGACCTCGGCCACGATTTCCTCGTGCTCGCCGTTTGCGGGCGGCACCACGTGGACCTTCCCTTCGATCAGTTCCACGCGCCACCCCTCGGGGCTGCCGCGCTCAACGCTTCGAAGGCCGCCTCGACCGGCGCGATCATGGTTCATCACCGATCGCGTGCGGGGCGCGGTCTGGTGCTGCCAATGCCACGGGACCTCCTTCGTGCGGAGCGACGCTGCCAGAGCAGGTGACGCCACGCGGGCATTCGGGTGAAATCTCACCCGAACGAGCGTGCCCTCCCTTCCGTCCACGTCAGCTGTCCCCGCCCTCGTCGATCAGACGCCGCACCTCGCGGTCGATGAGGCCGAGGCGGGCCTCCGCGACCAGGGGGACGGCGCGGCGCTGGCGGCGGGCCTCGGACAGGTCGATGTCCACCGTGACCAGTGCGGTCTCCCACTTCGGGGCCTGGGCCACCACCGTGCCGCGCGGGTCCACCACCCGGGAGCCGCCCCAGAAGGCGGCGCCGTGCTCGTTGCCCACGCGGTTGACGAAGACGATCCAGCACTGGAGCATCCGCGCCGTGTAGGAGAGCAGCGTGTCCCAGTACGAGCCGGTGTCCATCGCCTCCGGGTCGAGGCCGGCGGCGCTGTTGGTGGGGACGAACAGCACCTCGGCGCCGTCCTGCACCGCGATCCAGGGCAGCACCGGCTGCCAGGCGTCGTTGCAGACCAGCGTCGCGCCACGGCCGCCGCTGGGGGACTTCGTCAGGCCGTACGCGCGGAGCGACTGACCCGGGCTGACGTGCTTGCGCTCCTCCCAGGAGAGGTAGTTCGGGAGGTAGAGCTTGCGGTGCGCGTGCAGCAGCGTGCCGCCTGCGTAGTAGGCGGCCGTGTTGTAGGCGCGCAGGACCGTGTGCTCGTGGAAGCCCACGAGGACGTCCGGGCCGAGCGCGCTCAGGTCGCGCAGCCGCGGGTCCTGTGCCTCGACCGAGACGTCCCGGGGCAGGGCACCCAGGTGGTACCCGTGCAGGCTCAGTTCGGGGAAGACGACGAGGTCGGCGCCCTGTTCAGCGGACTTCTCGACCTCCTCGCGCGCGGTGGCGAGGTTCGCGTCGACCTCGCCCAGCGCGCAGTCCGTCTGCGCCAGCGCCACCCGCATGCCCGCACCTCGCTCCGTCGGCCGTCGCGCCCGCCGGGACGACGCGTGACGGGCGGTACACCCGCCTTGCGCCCAGTTTGCGCGTTACGGGCGGTACGTAGTCATGCTGACAGAGGATGCGGGCGCGGGCCTGTTCACGGGCGGCCCGGCCCCACCCGGCTGCTCAGACGCGTCAGACACCTCGGGCACCCCAGGCGCCTCAGGCGCGGAGGAACTCCTCCATGGTGGTGGCCAGCGCCACCGGCGTCTCGTGCATCGGATAGTGCCCCGACCCCTCGATCGTGACGATCTCGGCCTGCGGGTACCACCGCTGCCAGGTCTCCCGCATCAGCTCGGCGGTCAGCGCCAGGTCGTACGCCCCGACGACCACCCGTACGGGGACGGAGTACCGCTTCGCCGCGTCCGCGACCGCCTCCGAGAGGTCGAGCTGCTGCCAACTGGCGAGATAGGCCGCGTGCGCCTCCTCGCGGGAGATGTCGAGCGAGTGGCGCACCATGCGGTCCAGCCAGACCGGGCTCGCCCGGTGGCCGGTGACCAGGTCGATGATGGCGCGCCGCTTGGCCGGGTCCGCCGAGGCCCCGTAGAACAGCTCGTGCGTCGCGTCGTCCATCGGGTACGCCCCGGCGGGCACCGGCGCCAGGCCGACCATCCGGTTCACCCGATGGGGCGCGCGGACCAGCACCTGCTGCATCGCCTTGGCGCCCATCGAATGGCCCACCAGGGAGAACCGCTCCCAGCCGAGCTGGTCGGCGAGGGCCAGCACGTCGCCGGCGATCTCCGGCAGGTCGAAGCGGCCCGGTACGTACTTGCGGTCGCCGTAGCCGCGGCAGTCGAGGAAGGCGTACGTGAAGGCTGTGCGGTCCAGGAAGTCCAGGACGGTACCCCAGCCGGCCGAGGTGCCGAACCAGTCGTGGAGAACGATCACCGGGTGCGGTCCTGTACCGATGGCGCGGTGCGCGATGGCCATACGGGCGACTCCCTTGTCTGCCGTCTTGTCTGCCGTGGGCGGGGATGCTGGTGCGGGGTGCGTGACCTGGGTCGGCGCGCGCATTCTCCCCCTAGTCAGGTGGGTCGGGTAGGGGAGGTATCCGGCCAACGTCGGGGTTGACGGCGCGCCTTGACGCGGGCCGGGCCGGGCGGGAGACGGGTACCGGGCCGTACGGGGTACGGGAGCCGGGCCGGGCGGGAGACGGGTACCGGGACGTGTGAGGCGGGAGGTGGGAAAGTACCCGTATGCGGTGGGTGGTCGGGGGAACGGGCGACGGGCGGGTGGCGGCGTGTGCCGTGGACGAGGCCGGGCGCCCGGTGGGAGCACCGGTGCGGGCGGGGAGCGTGGCGGAGGCCGTACGCGCGTGTCCGGACGCGGAGCGGTGGGTGTGGCGCTCGACCGCGGAGACGTACCGGAAGCTGCTCGCGGCAGGCGTCCGGGTCGAGCGGTGCTACGACGTCGAGGCGGCCGAGGCGCTGCTGATCGGGCACGAGGAGGGCCAGTCGGGCCAGCCGCGGTCGCTGGCCGCGGCGTGGGCGCGGCGGCACCGGCTGCCGGTGCCCGACGATCCGCCGGTGCGCGGCGCGGAGACCCAGCCGTCGCTGTTCGAGCCGGGTCCGGTGCCGCTGCCGCCGGGGGTGGACGAGTTCACGGCGTTGCTGGAGGTGTACGCGGGGCAGCTGGAACGTACGGAGCGGGCCGAGCATCCGGGCCGGATGCGGCTGCTGCTGGCCGCCGAGTCCGCCGGGATGCTGGTGGCCGCGGAGATGCGGCGGGCCGGGCTGCCGTGGCGGGCGGACGTGCACCGGGAGCTGCTGGACGAGCTGCTCGGCGAGCGTTACCCGGGTGGTCTGGAGCCGCGCCGTATGGCGGAGTTGGCCGAGGAGGTCTCGCGGGCGTTCGGGGAGGGCGTACGGGTGCGCCCGGATCTGCCGGGGGAGATCGTCAAGGCGTTCGCCGGTGCCGGGATCACGTTGCGTTCGACCCGTAAGTGGGAGTTGCGGGAGATCCGGCACCCGGCGGTGGCGCCGCTGCTGGAGTACAAGCGTCTGTACCGGTTGCACACGGCGCACGGCTGGGCGTGGCTGCAGCAGTGGGTGCACGAGGGCCGGTTCCGTCCGGAGTACCTGCCCGGGGGGACGGTCTCGGGCCGCTGGACGACCAACGGCGGCGGCGCCCTTCAGATCCCGAAGGTGATCCGCAAGGCCGTGGTGGCCGATCCGGGCTGGCGGCTGGTGGTCGCGGACGCCGAGCAGATGGAGCCGCGGGTGCTGGCGGCGGTCTCCCGGGACCGGGGGCTGATGGAGGTGGCGGGCAGCGGCCGTGACCTGTACGCGGATCTGGCGGCGCGGGCCTTCGGGGGCGACCGGGCGCAGGCGAAGCTGGGGCTGCTGGGCGCCGTGTACGGCCAGACGTCCGGGGACGCCCTCAAGCACATGGCGGACCTGCGGCGGCGCTACCCGGACGCGGTGGAGTACGTGGACGCGGCCGCCCGCGCGGGCGAGGAGGGCCGGCTCGTACGGACGTGGCTGGGGCGCACCTGCCCGCCGGCCTCCGTGGCGCCGCCCGACGAGGCGGGGCTGCCGCAGGAGGAAAACGTTCCGGCGTACGGCAGTACGGCGAGTGCCCGGGCCCGTGGCCGTTTCACCCGCAACTTCGTGGTGCAGGGCAGTGCCGCCGACTGGGCGCTGCTGATGCTGGCCGCGCTGCGCCGGTCGCTGGCGCCGCTCCGGGCGGAGCTGGTCTTCTTCCAGCACGACGAGGTGATCGTGCACGCCCCCGAGGAGGAGGCCGGGACGGTGGCGGAGGCCGTCGCGGAGGCCGCCGAGCTGGCGGGGCGCACGGCGTTCGGTGTGACGCCGGTGCGGTTCCCGTTCAGTACGGCGGTGGTGGAGTGTTACGCCGATGCGAAGTGAGGCGGCGGGGTAGGGGAAGGGTGGAAACCGGAGAGCGAGGAGGAGGGAGGAGAGGGAGTGCCTGCTGTGCATGTCGACCCTGAGCTCGCGCCCGTCCTGGAGCGGTTGCCTCCGCTTCTCGACCCGTACGCCGACATCGAAGGCACCCGCACCGGGATGCACACGCTCGCCCGGCACTTCCCCGCGGACCGCGACGGGGTGACGAGCGAGCGCTTCGCGGTGCCGCGGCCGGACGGTTCCCGGCTGGCCGTGGAGGTCTACCGGCCGGTGGACGCACCGGGTCCGCTGCCCGCGGTTCTGCACTTCCACGGCGGCGGATACACCTTCGGGCAGGCGCCGCCCGGTGAGGACCGTACGGCGATCGGGCTGGTCCGCGAGGTGCGGGCCGCGGTGGTCTCGGTGGAGTACCGCCTCGCCCCGGAGCATCCGTGTCCGGCGGCGGTCGAGGACTGCTACCTCGCCCTGGAGTGGACCGCCGGGCAGGCCGCGGCGCTCGGTGCCGATGCCGCGCGCCTCGCGGTCGGCGGGCAGTCCGCCGGGGGCGGGCTCGCCGCCGCCGTCGCCCTGATGGCGCGGGACCGGGGCGGTCCGGCCCTCGTCCACCAGTCGCTGGTCGTCCCCGACCTGGACGACACGGCGGGTACCGGGCCGACGCCCGCGGACAGCGACCCGCGGCTGCCGGACGGCGCGTTCATCCAGCGGGGCTGGCGGCACTACGCGCCGGAGGGGGCCGCCGCGTACCCGTACGCGGCGGCGGCCCGCGCCACCGATCTGCGCGGCCTGCCCGCCGCCTGCGTCGTCGTCTGCGGCCTCGATCCGCTGCGGGACACCGGGCTCGCCTACGCCCGCCGGCTGAAGGACGCCGGGGTGCGGGTCGCGCTGCACCACGTACCGGGCGCGTGGCACGGTTTCGAGATGTTCGCGCCGGACTCCCGCCTCGCGCGGGAGACGACGGCCCGCTGGACAGGACTGCTGCGCGCCGCCCTCCACGGGGACCGCGAGCCGCTCAGCCGGACGCCGTCGCCACCAGCCCCCGCGTGAACCGCACCATCGCCGCGACCAGCGCCTACCGCGGTTTCTCCGGCAGGTCCAGCCACCACAGCGCCAGCCCGTACAGGGAACTGCGGATCGCCTCGCCCAGCGGCTCCAGTTCGACCTCCGGCAGGCCCGGTACGTACTCGCGCAGCAGCGCCACGTCGGTGACGCGCTGACGGCGCTGCAATTCGCGGTGGAAGTCCTGCACCTCGGGGTCGCCGGTGGTGTCGCGGAACACCATGCGCCAGGTGTACGGGTGGGTCTGCACATGGCCGAACCAGGCGTCGTACGTCGCCGTCGTGCGGATGAGCAGGTCGCCCCACCGTGCAGGAGCCGCTCGACGGGCGCGGCGGCCAGTGTCGCCGATGGTGGTGCCGGCGTAGCCGGGTTCGGCGAAGAGGCGGGCGGCGGTGTCCTCGATGTGCGTACGGGTCTCGGCGCGGGCGGCACGGGTGCGTTCGACGGGGGGCATGACGCCTGTCCCGCCTTCTCGCCTCCGGCCTTCCCGGTGCCGGCGCCCCGCCCCGGAACGGGGTCCACAATGATCGTTTCCTTCCGTCTCGCCGACGTCGGCCTCCGCGCCGCCCGCGACGTTCCGCGGTCCCGTCCGCGCCCCGGCTCGCTGCCCGGACTGCGGCACGCCCGGACCGCGCTCACCGGTGACTCGCCACCGGTCCGCCGCGGCTGCGTCCCGGACGCGCCGCGCTGATCGCGTCCTGGGAGAACGACGACGAACAGGTCGCCGTCCTCACCCTGGGCGAGACCCGGCTCCGGTGTCTCGGCCCGTTCCTGCGCGCCGACTCCCCGGCGTCCGGCCGGGCCGCCGCCGATCCGGCCATGACCACGTCGGTCGCGATGGCCCGGCCGCCGCGCTTCGTCGGCGCCTTCTCCCTGTGGCGCAGCCTGCGCGCGATGACGGCGTACGCCTACGGTGCCCGGCGGCCCGAACACCGGGACACGGTCGCGGCGCATCAGGCACGGCCGTCCCACCAGGAGGCGGCGTTCGCCCGTTTCCGCCCGTACGCGGTGGCCGGAACGCCCGGCGGGCCCCCGCCCTCCGGAGCGGCGACCTCGGCGTGACCACGCCATAGACTCGGCGGACAGCCGAGCACGTACGGAAAGGGATCAGCGTTGGCCGACACCGGAGGGACTCCAGACGCCTCGGCACCGGCCACACACCCGGCCGGCGCGCCGACGCCCGCGCAGACCTCGGAACCCGCGAAGGCCGCGAAGAGCGGAGCGGCCCCGGCGACGGCGTCCGAGACCAAGCTGGGCCCCAAGGAGCGCCGCAAGCGGATCGCGGACCGGGTGCTGGCCGAGGGGCAGGTCAGCATCGAGGACCTGGTGCGGGAACTGGGCGTCAGCCAGATGACGGTCCACCGCGACCTGGACTCCCTGGAGCACCAGGGCTGGCTGCGCAAGGTGCGCGGCGGGGCGACCGCCGCGCCCAACGCCCTGTTCGAGTCCAACGCCCGCTGGCGCGGCAACGAGCAGGTGGCGGCGAAGGAGGCGATCTGCACGGCCGCGCTGGCCATCGCCGAGCCCGGCCAGGCCGTCATCATCGACGACTCCAGTACGGCGCTGCCGCTGGCCCGCTCGCTCGCCTCGCGCGGCGCGTACACGGTCATCACCAACTCGCTCCAGGTCATCAACGAGCTGGCCGAGGAACCCGACATCCGGGTGATCGCGCTGGGCGGCGAGTACCACGCCGCCTTCAACGCCTTCCTCGGCATGTCCACGGCCGACATCGCCCGCAGCTTCCGCGCCGATGTCGCCTTCCTGTCCACCTCCGCCGTCGACAACGGCCACTGCTACCACCAGGCGCAGGAGAACGTCCTGGTCAAGCGGGCGCTGATGGCCGCGGCACGGCGCAAGGTGCTGCTGGTGGACCACTCCAAGTTCGGCCGTCAGGCACTGTACGAGCTGGCGCCGCTGGCCGATTTCGACCTCGTCATCTCCGACGAACAGCTTCCGCGGGAGGAGCGGGACGCGCTGCAATCGCTGGGAGTACGGTACGAGTTGGCGACGGAGGGGGCGCATCGGACGTGAGCGGTGGAGGGGGCGTACCGGACGTGAAGGGCGGAGGGGGCGCGTCGGGCGTGAGTGACGAACGGGTTCCGGGCAGCGAGCAGGAGAGCGAGCAGCCGCCCGTGGCCGCCGGTGGCTTCGAGAGGGTGAACCCGCCCGAGCTGTCGCCGCCGACGGGTTTCAGCCATGCCGTACGGGCCGCGCCCGGCACCCTCGTGTTCCTGGCCGGCCAGACCGCGCTCGACGGAGCGGGCCGCGTCGTCGGTGCCGGCGTCGTCGAGCAGTTCGAACGGGCGCTGACCAACCTGCTGGCCGCGGCGCGGGCCGTCGGCGCGGGCCCCGGCGACCTGGCCAAGCTGACCGTCTTCGCCGTGGACGTGGCCGACTACCGCCGCAACGCGGCAGCCATCGGCCGGGTATGGAAACGGCTGGTCGGCACCGACTATCCGGCGATGGCGGTGATCGGCGCGACACGGCTGTGGGACGAGGCGGCGCTGGTGGAGATCGAAGGGGTCGCGGTCGTCCGGTAGCGGGCGGCGGAGGAGGCGCGGCCGGTCGCCGTCCGGTAGCGGCCGGCGGAGGCGTTGCCGGTGCCCGTACGTGTCAGGCCACCGGCACGCGTCAGGCCGTCGGCACGTTTCAGGCCACCGGCTGTTCCCGGTGCAGTGCCACCAGGTCGGCCGCGTCCCGCCCGTCCAGTACGAGCCCGAAGTCCGTCTCCAGTACGGCCGGGATCTCCTCGGCCGGAACCTGCCGCACCTCGCGGGACCAGTCCGGGCGGGTCAGCGTCAGCTCCGTACCGATCAGGGCGCGCCGCAGGTCAGGACCGGGCTGCTGGACCACCGTACGGCCGGTGAACGGCGAGCGCGGGTGGGTGGAGATGTAGTAGTTGAAGATGCCGTAGTCGGCCGGGTGGCGGGCCTCCGGGCCGAACGCGTACAGGTCGAACCAGCCGTCCGCGTGCCGCGAACGCAGCACCCAGACGCCGTCCGTCCCCTCCCGCACCAGGCCGAACGTCCAGCCGCCCTGCCGGACCTCGACACCGTCGCGCAGCGGGACCGGCTCCAGCAGCGCCTCCCCGCCGAAGCCCACGTCGGTGATCCAGTCCTCACCGTCCAGCCGCACCTTGAGGAGGGCGTGGGTGACCGGCCGGATCTTGGTCTCCCCCATGCGGATCCGGGCGCCCAGCCCCGAGACCCGGAAGCCGAGACGGTCCAGCGCGGCGGCGTAGAGCAGGTTCTGCTCGTAGCAGTAGCCGCCGCGGCGGCGGCCGACCATCTTGTCCTGGAGGGACTTCACGTCGAGGGGGACCGGCCGCCCCAGAACGATCTCCAGGTTCTCGAAGGCGAAGGCGGCGGCGTGCCGGGCGTGCAGCTCCCGCAGGGCGGCCGCCGTCGGCGCGCGCTCGCCCTCGTACCCGATCCGTGCGAGGTACGCGTCGAGGTCGAGCTGGTCCCCGCTCCAGATGCTGTCGGTCATGGCCGGTCCCTGCTCCTTCTGTGCCCCGGGCCACACCCCGGGGCGGATGCTCATCTGCGGTCGGCGACGCGTCGCCCCTGCGACCTTACGAGACGGCCGGAGGCCGGGGCGGCGGGGGCGGTGGGGGCGGATCGGCAGCGGCGGAGGCAGCGGGGGCGGGGCGGGACCGGCAGTGGCGGGGACGTCCTGCCCCGCTTCCTCAGACGATGACGCCGTCGAAGCCGTAAGCGGACGCGATGGCCGCGTGGTTCCGCAGCGGTACGTCCCAGGCGAAGACCTCCATCCGGCGGCCGTGCACACCGCGCAGCCGGTGGACGGCGGCCACGTACTGCGCGTTCACCTTGGAGAGCTGGGGGTTGATCTGGTCGACGTAGCGCGTGTACGAAGCGAGCGCCTTCAGCGGCGGGTTGCCGAGGAACCCCGTACGGACACCCGGCACCAGACGGTGCACCGTCTGCATGCTGCTCGCGCTGAAACTCTGCACCACCAGCCGGCGGCGCGCGTGCCCCCGGTCGAGCCAGCCCGCACCCGCCAGCTCCTTGACGATGCGTGCCTCGATGCCGGGGTAGAGCTGCGGGCTCTTGATCTCCAGCAGCAGCCGCAGGTCGTGGTCCTCCATCCGCCGCAGGAACTCCGCTAGCGTCGGCACCCGTTCACGCGCGAAGCGCTTGCCGAACCAGCTCCCGGCGTCCAGCCGTGCGATCTCGGCAGCCGTGAAGTCCCGCACCCGCCAGGGCGCCCGCTTGGGGAACACGCGCCGGACGTCGGTGGTCCGCGCCAGTGTGGTGTCGTGCATCACCACCAGCTTCCCGTCCCGGGTCTGCTGCACGTCGTTCTCGACCCACTTGAAGCCCTGCCGGTCCGCCGCGTCCACGGCGGCGAGGGTGTTCTCCGGCGCCACCTGGGAAGCACCCCGGTGCGCGACGACGACCGGGCCGGAGAGCCAGGGGATGTTCACGATGTCGGCGAGCGGGGCCGTCACCCGGCCGGCGGTGCCCGGGCTGGCCTGCGCGCTGCCTGCGCAGACGGGTGTCAGGCCGGTGATCAGCAGTGCGCATCCGGTGGCCGCCGCGATACGGAACGATCTCTGGTTCATCAGGGCCTCCCGGGCACGCCCACGGCAGACAGCAACGACTGCGACAGC
Source organism: Streptomyces sp. NPDC026394 (assembly GCF_055567735.1). NCBI lineage: Bacteria > Bacillati > Actinomycetota > Actinomycetes > Kitasatosporales > Streptomycetaceae > Streptomyces > Streptomyces sp. NPDC026394. Next base: position 185,902 of record NZ_JBVHPX010000015.1, on the reverse strand, counting down.
CTTGCCCCGATATGCCCTTAAGCATTCAAGAATGCCGCCATGCGGGGGCGCACACGCTGCGGAGCGTACGCGCCGGCGTGTCGTCAGGCCGGGCGCTCCCGGTGGTGGGCAGTGCTTTCCAGGGCGGCCATGAGGGACCGTCACTCGCCGCCGACGCTCTCCAGCCGGTAGCGCTCGATGTCCGTACCCCCCTCGGCCCCGGCTTCCGCCGGTCCGCCCTCCTCCCGCCGCACCAGTCCGCCGGTCGGCGCCGCGAAGTGGCTCCCGAGCAGCAGCGCGCCGCTCCGCGCCACCTCGTCGAACAGCCACCGGCGGGTCCGTACGGCTTCCTCCGGGTCGATGTCGACGCTGCTGCACAACTGAGGGTGCGCCAGTTGTACGGGGTGGTGCACGCAGTCGCCGGTGATGATCGCCGACTGCCCCTGGCTGTGCAGGGCGACCGCGCTCTGGCCGGGCGTGTGGCCGGGCGCCGGGACGAGCGTGACGCCCGGGAGGATGTCGACGCCGGGCGCGGTGACGTCGATCAGGTCCAGCAGGCCGTGCTCCCGTACGGGTTCGACCGAGTCACGGAACATCTGCCGGCGGCTCTCCTCCATCTCGACGCCGGACCAATAGGCGTACTCGGCGCGGGAGGTGAGGTAGCGGGCGCGCGGGAAGGTCGGCTGCCAACTGCCGTCGGGGGCGAGGCGGGTGTTCCAGCCGACGTGGTCCGCGTGGAGGTGCGTGAGGATCACGTGGTCGATCTGCTCGGGCGGGAAGCCGGCGGCGGTGAGCCGGTCCAGGTACGGCGTGTCGAGCTGGTGCCAGGCGGGGTTGGCGCGCGTCTTGCCGTTGCCGATACCCGTGTCGACCAGTACGCGCACACCGTCGACCTCCAGCGCGAAGGTGTGCACGGCGGCGCGGAGCGTGCCGTCGGGGCGGGCGAACTCCGGTGCGAGCCAGGGCACTCCGGCCACGAGATCCGGCGTCGCCTCGGGGAGCAGCCAGGCACCGGTCTCGGGCGGCAGCGCGACTTCGTCGATGCGGTGCACGACGATGTCGCCGACGTGCCAGGTGCGGGCGGGGCGGGGGGACATGGGGCCTCCGTACGGGCGGGGAGAGCGGGGCGGGGCGAGCCTGGCCGGGGCATGACCGGGCCAGGCCGCGACCAGGCCGGAGCCGGGGGTCACCCCCGTGGCAGCAAAAGCTAACCATTTGCGTTAACCGAGACTAGCCCCCTAGGCTCATCAAACGCAAAGCATTAGCTTTAACGAGTGCCCGCCCCCAACCCTCGGCGCCACACCCGTCCCCCGCCCCTGCCCCGTACGGAGGTCCCATGCCCCCTTCTCTCCCCTCCCCCGCCCTCACCCCCGACGACATCGCCCACCTGGCCCGACGGGCCGGGCTCCCTCTCCCCGAAGACCGCCTGGCCGGCGTCGCCGCCACCGTGAACGCCATCGACACCGTCCTCAGCACCCTGCGCACGCTGCCCCTGGGCGACACACCACCCGCCCCCGTCTTCACCGCCGCCCCTCTCACCCCTTCCTCCCGCCCCCGGAAGACCTCATGAATCACACCCCCTCAGCCACCCCCGCCACTGCCTCCATGCCTGCCTCAATCCCCCTCCCCCACCACCTCTCCCTCACGGAAGCCGCCCGCCTCATCGCGGACCGCGCCCTCTCCCCCGTCGACCTCACCACCTCCGTCCTCGACCGGATCGCCGCCGTGGAGGGGAAGGCCGGCGCCTACGTGACGGTGACCGCCGAAGCGGCGCTCGCCTCCGCCGCGCAGGCCGAACGGGAGATCGCCGCCGGGCGCCACCGCGGGCCGCTGCACGGCGTCCCCGTGGCGCTGAAGGACCTGATCGACGTGGCCGGCGTACCGACGACGGCGAGCTCCCGGGTACGGGACGGCCACACGCCGGACGCGGACGCCGCCGTCACGGAACGGCTCCGGGCCGCCGGCGCGGTGCTGACCGGCAAGACCCACACCCACGAGTTCGCGTACGGCCTGACCACGCCGCAGACCCGTAACGCCTGGTCACCCGAGCACGTGGCCGGGGGCTCCAGCGGCGGTTCCGCGGCCGCCGTCGCCGCCGGCACGGCCACCTTCGCCCTCGGCACCGACACCGGCGGCTCGATCCGCGTACCCGCCGCCCTCAACCACGTCGTCGGCCTGAAACCGACGTACGGCCTGGTCCCCCGGCACGGCGTGACCTCCCTGTCGTGGTCGCTGGACCACGTGGGCCCGATCACCCGTACAGCCGGCGACGCGGCCCTGGTCCTCCAGGCACTCGCCGGACACGACCCGCGCGACCCGGCGTCCCTGGACCGCCCGCACGAGGACTACACCCGCGCCCTCGGCAAGCCGGTCACCGGCCTGCGCATCGGTGTCCCCGTCAACTACTACTTCGACCGCGTACAGCCCCAGGTGGCGGCCGCGGTCCGCGCCGCCGTCGACGCGCTCACCGCGCTCGGCGCCACCGCCGTACCCGTACACGTCCCCATGACGGAGTACGTCCACGCCGCCCAGTGGGGCCACATGGTCCCCGAGGCCACCGCGTACCACCAGGACACGCTGCGGGCCGTCCCCGACCTGTACTCCGACGAGGTACGGATGCTCCTCGAAGCCGGCGAGTTCTTCCCGGCCACCGACTACATCCGCGCCCAGCGCACCCGGACCCTGATGCACCAGGCGTGGCTCCAACTCTTCGACGGCACCGGCCATATCGACGGAACCGACGCCCCCAGCAGCACCGCCCACCACGGCCACGACGGAATCGGCCACCCCGGCAGCACCGTCCACCACGACGGCATCGACGTGCTCGCCGCCCCCACCGTCCCCGCCACCGCCGCCCGCGCCGACCAGACGACCTTCACCTGGTCCGACGGCTCGACCGAAAGCGTCTCCGACGCCTACGTACGTCTCTCCGCCCCCGCCAACCTCACCGGCTTCCCGGCCCTCTCCCTCCCCGTCGGCTTCGACGACCAGGGCCTGCCCATCGGGATGCAGTTGATCGGCCGCCCGCTGGCCGAATCCACCCTCCTGCAACTCGGCCACGCCTACGAGACCGCGCACCGGCCGGTGCCGCAGATAGCCCCGGCCTGATCGTCAGCCGGCCAGCAGCCGCTCCACCAGGCGCCGCGCATAGTCGGCGACGGCCCCGGAGCCGGCTGCCCCGGCCGTCCCCGCCGCCCTCTCCTCCACCGCTGTCTCCGGCCCCGGCCGGAACAGAATCCGGTACATGACCGGCGCCACGACCAGATCCATGGCCTCTTCCAGTTCCGGCACGGCTTCCCCGCGCTCGGCCGCCCGCCCCAGCAGGATCCGCACCTGCTCGGCCGCGTACGCGGAACACTGCCCGGCGTTGCTGCCGTCCGGATCACCCGCCAGCGCGTCCCGGATGTACGCGCGCCCGGCGGCGGACGCCATCTCCTCCAGGAACTGCTCGGCCCAGGCCCCGAGATCGGCACGCAGCGACCCGTGATCCTCCGGCGCCCCCTCCGGCCGCAGCCGCTCCACCGCCACGTCCGACAGCAGCTCCTGGAGGTCGCCCCACCGCCGGTACACGGTCGACGGCGTCACACCGGCCCGCGCCGCGACCAGCGGCACCGTCAGCCCGTCCCGCCCGCGTTCAGCGATCAGCTCCCGTACGGCCCGGTGCACCGACTCCTGCACCCGCGCACTGCGCCCCCCGGGCCGAGCAGCCTTCCTGCTCCCCTTGGCCACCGCCCCAGCACCGGAACCTTCGTTCATCCTGCCCGTCACCCCTCCACCTTAACGCGAAATATTTGCGTCAGTACTGCGGCGACCTCCAGCCGCAGGCAGCGCCCGCGTGCGCTTCTGTCACCCCCATGCCCTATGTTGCAGAGGCACGGTAGGGGGGCCGAAATGGTGCGGGATCACGACAGTCAACTACTGGAGTCGGTGGCGGTCCGCCGGCGCAGGATGCGTGACGCTCTGCTCTTCGGCGCCCAGCGGGGGCGGCGCACGGTGGACGAGCGGCTCGGGAAGATGTTCGCCGGGATCGTCGTCGCGGCCGTCCTGTGCGCGGGCTGCGTCGCATGGTCGTTCTTGCAGCACACGCTGGCCCAGCAGAAGGCCGAGCAGGAGAAACAGCAGCGCCGGACGCGGCAGTACGAACAACCGGCGAAGTCGGTGAAGTCGGCGGAATTCCGAAAACCCACTGATCATGTCCGGACGGGCGTTGCGGCATTCCGGGGACGAACGCAAAGTGCTTCCCCCGCTGGGGGGCGCCTTCTCGGAACAGCGACGAGTGGGGACCGAGAACACCGGCAGGTCCAGTCGGCCCGGGAGTTCGCCGGCGCCCCGATGGTAGGTTCCCGCGAGTGGTGAGCAGAACGACGACTTCGCAGGCCCGGCTGAGCCGGGTGACGTTGGTCGGCGAACGACGCCGGGCCGACATCGTGCTGCTCTCCGACACTCCGATAGGTCAGCTCATCCCGGACATCCTGACGTTGCTGGACGACCGGCCCGGACCCCGGCCGCTGTCCCGGCAGTTGATCACGTCCGACGGGTCCGCGCTGCCGCACGACAGCACACTGGCCTCCGCCGGGATCGCCGACGGCGCGGTGCTCCGGCTCGTCCGGACGCATTCCGCGCCGCCCGCTCCCGTCGTGCACGACGTCACCGACCAGGTGGCCGACGACCTCGACGTACGGGCCTGGCGCTGGCGACCCGCCGCGCGCAGGGTCGGCGCGGGTGCGGCGTCCGTGGGCTTCGCGGTGGCCGCCGCGCTGCTCGCCCGCCGTGAGGTCGCGCTCGGCGCCCTGGCCGGTGTGCTGTCCGCCGTCACGCTGGTGCTGCTGCCGGCCGGCGCGCTGGTTGCCAGGCTCGGGCGCGGCAATCGGGGCCTGGCGACCGCGCTGCTGGCCACCGCCGGCGGGCTCGGCGTGCTCGCCGCGTGGACGGCCGCCGACGCGTACGTCTGGCCGGGCCCGGCGCGGCTCGCCGCCGTCGCGGGCGCGCTGGTCCTGACGCTGGTGTTCCTCGGACACTTCTCGCCGCTGGGCAAGGGCGGCCTCGTCGGTGCCGTGACCACCGGCGCGCTCACCGTCGGATGGGAGGCGGTCGCCGCCGTACAGGACGAACCGGCCCGGCTCGGCGCGGTCCTGGCCGTCCTCTCCCTGATGCTCCTCGGCCTGCTGCCGCGGCTCGCCCTGATGGCGTCCGGTCTCACCGCGCTCGACGACCGGCGCTCGGCCGGTGCCTCGGTCAGCCGCCACCAGGTGGGTACCGCGCTCGCGGTGACGCACCGCGGGCTGGCCCTGTCGACGACGGTCACCGCGGTATCGGCGGCCGCCGCGGGCTGGCTGCTCACTCTGGCGGCACAGCCGTCCGTGTGGTCCGTGGCGCTCGCCTCGCTCATCGTCGTGGTGCTGATGTCGAAGGCACGGGCCTTCCCGCTGGTCGCCGAGGTCGTCGCGCTCTTCGCCGCCGCGTCGTGCGTCGTCGTACGGCTCGTCGTGGTGTGGATGGAGCACACCGGGGCTGCCGGGCCGCTCGCCGTGCTGTGCGCGGCCGCGGCGCTTCCCCTGCTCGTGCTGGCGGTGCAGTTTCCCGAGCATGTGCGGGTACGCCTGCGGCGCGTGGCCGACCTGGCCGAATCCATCGGCATGGTGGCACTCTTCCCGCTCGCCTTCGGGGTGTTCGGTGTGTACGGGCAGTTGCTCAACCGGTTCTGAGTCGTTTCGCGGGTGCTCCGGGCGGGGCAGCACTTTGGGGGGTGAAGGGCAGGTATGCCGAACGGAGGCGACTGGCAAAGTGATGTGCTGCGGGACCTGAGAGGTCCTCACCAGGTGGCGCGGAGCACAGCCGAGCCGGTCCACAGTGATTCCGCGCCGGGCGCGGGACACCCCGTGGAGGCCGCACAGGAGCCGGCCCCTGCTCACGGGGATGACGCCTCCGGGCGGGCCGGCCACCAGCACCGGGACCGGACACCGCGGGAAGTGGCCGGAGAAACCCCGGCCCCCGCGCCCCGCGGCACTCCGGAAGCCCGCCCCGTCATGGGCGACGGACCGTCCGTCGCGCTGGGCCGCACGCCGCGGCACGGCGAGTCCGTCACCACGCGAGCCGTACGCGCCCTGCGCCGTACGCTCTACGCGTCGGCCACCCGTGAGGTCGCCGATGCCACCCGTACCGCCGAACTGCTCCAGCGACCGGTGACGACGGGCCGGCAGATCGCCGTCACCTCCATCCGGGGCGGATCCGGCAAGTCCACGGTCGCCGCGCTGCTCGGCACCGCGTACGCGCACTACCGGCAGGACCCGGTCCTCTTCCTGGAGGCCGACCCGGCGCTCGGCTCGCTGCCGCTGCGACTCGGTGCCGAGACGGTGCGCTGGACCACCGGCGACCTCGCCGACCTGGTCACCCCCGACATGTCGCTGCCCGACGTCACCGGGCATCTGGTGCCGCTCCCCGACAACGCCTGGCTGCTTCCCGCGAGTCGGGGCCAGGTCGGTACGAGCCTGGACAGCCGGACGTACGAGCGGGCGGTGGTCGCGCTGCGCCGCTACTTCGGCGTGATGGTCATCGACTGCGAGACGCTGCCCGCCGAGGTCGGCCGTGTCGCACTCGCCGCGGCCCACAGCCGCGTGCTGACCAGCCCCGCCACGACGGAAGGCGTCAGCAGTACGTACGCGGTGCTCCGGTGGATGCAGGAACTGCCGCGCCGTCTGCTCGCCGGCACCGTCGTCGTTCTCACCGAACTGACGCCCCACCCAGGTATCGACCTCGACGCGGCCACCCGGCAGCTCCGGTCCACCGGGGCAGCCGTCCGCACCCTGCCGTACGACCGCCATCTGGCGTCCGGCGGCCCGCTCCGCACCGCCGCGCTCGCCCACCCCACCAGGAAAGCCGCCGCCCGCCTCGCCGCCGAGGTCTTCCACCTCGCCCAGCAGCGCCACTGAACCGGATGCCGAGCCCGAACGTGAACGACGGACGCCGATGAGTACCCGACTGATCCACCGCCCGGCCAGGACCGTCAAGCCCCCGGCCGCCCCCGAGGCGCGCCTCGTCGAGGCCCCGCCCAACCTCCCGGAGGGCAAGGCGGGCAACGTCGCGATGTCGCTGCTGCCGGTCGCGGGTGTCATGTCGTCCGTGGTGATGATGACCGTCGTACGCAACAGCCGGTTCGCCGCGCTCGGCGCGATCATCCTGGTCGTCACCGTCATCGGCTCGGTCGTGCTCGTCCTCTCGCAGCGGGGCAAGGCCCAGCGCACCCGGCGCACTCAGCGCGAGGCGTACCTCACCTACCTGGAGGACCTGCGCGAGGAGCTCGCCGCCGAGGAGCGCGAGCGGCGCAGCCGCGCCGACGTCCTCGACCCGCCGCCGCCCGCCCTGTACGACGTGGCCCGCGACCCGGCCCGTCTGTGGGAGCGCCGGCGCACCGACCGTGACTTCCTGCGCGTCCGGGCCGGAACCGGCGAGATGCCCGTGCGCGATCTGCGCATCACCCAGCAGGGCTCGTCCGTCCTCACCCCGCCCGACCGCTTCATGCTCAACGAGGCCTCGGCCCTGATGGCCCGCTTCCGTACCGGCACCGATCTCCCGCTCACCGTCCCGCTCGATCGCGTCGGCAACGTCAGTGTCATCGGCCCTCGTGAAGACTGCCTGCGCCTCGCGCGCGCCCTGCTCGTCCAGGCTGCCGCTCTGCACGCCCCCGACGACGTGGGCATGGCGCTCGCCGTGCCCGGCCACCGGCTGGCGGACTGGGAGTGGGCCAAGTGGCTGCCGCACCTGCTCGACGCGGAGCAGTCCGACGGCCCCGTCGCCGCTCGGCGTATCGCACCCTCCACGCCGCAGCTCGCCCGGCAGCTCGGCCCCGAACTGCGCCGGCGCGCCTCGTACGCGGCGGAGGTACGGCGCGGTCTCTCCGGCAAGGACGCCCTGTCCCTGACGTCCCGACTGCTCGTCGTCGCCGACGGACACGGCGCGGACGCCGTCGAACTCCCGCGTCCCGACGAGGCGGTGGACCTGCGGGAGATGGCCGTCACCGTCCTGCACCTGCTCGACCAGCGGGTCCAGGAGCCAGGGCAGGTCAGCGTCCGGATCACCGTCGACGGCGATCAGGTGATCGTCGAGGACCTGCGCGAACCGGAACCGGTCGGTGCGCACGGCACCGTGGACGAGGTGAGCATCCCGTTCGCCGAAGGGCTGGCGCGGATGCTGGCGCCGCTGCGCCTGTCCGCCGAGTCGCTCGTCGACACGCCCCTGTCCGGGCCGGTCGGGTTCGCCGGCCTCCTCGGCATCGACGACGTGGCACGGCTCGACGTCCACAGCCTGTGGGCGCCGCGCGGCGAGCGCGCCTTCCTGCGCGTACCGATCGGCGTCAACGACTCCCACGAGCCGGTCCTGCTGGACCTGAAGGAGTCGTCGGAGCTGGGCATGGGGCCGCACGGCCTGTGCGTCGGCGCCACCGGCTCCGGGAAGTCGGAGCTGCTGCGCACCCTCGTCCTCGCCCTGGCGGCCACGCACCCGCCGGAGGATCTCGCCCTGGTCCTCGTCGACTACAAGGGCGGGGCGACCTTCGCGCCGTTCGCGGACCTGCCGCACGTCGCCGGTGTCATCACCAACCTGGAGAACCAGGCCGGCCTGGTCGAACGCGTCCACGCCTCGCTCGCCGGCGAGGTCAAGCGCCGCCAGCAGCTCCTCAAGGACGCCGGCAACATCGCCGACATCGGCGACTACGCGGCCCTGCGCGGCAGTCGGCGGCCCGACCTGGACCCGCTGCCGCATCTGTTCGTCGTCATCGACGAGTTCGGCGAACTGCTCACGGCCAGGCCGGACTTCATCGACCTGTTCCTGTCCATAGGACGCATCGGCCGCTCCATCGGCGTCCACCTGCTGCTCTCCAGCCAGCGCATCGAGGGCGGCAACCTCAAAGGGCTGGACACCTATCTCTCGTACCGGCTCGGCCTGCGCACCTTCTCCGCCGACGAGTCCCGTACGGTCCTGGACACCACGGACGCCTTCCACCTGCCGCCGCTGCCCGGTTTCGGCTACCTCAAGGTCGACACCAGCCACTACGACCGCTTCAAGGCGAGCTATGTGTCGGGCCCCTACCGAGGCCCCGTACCCCGCTCGGACGAGAAGACCACCGGGCCCCGCGTCCTCCGCTACGAAGCCTTCAACACCACGGGGGACGGGCAGGGCACGGACGTGGAGGAACCGGCCGTACGCCGCCGTGAGTCCGGGCCGACCGAGCTGAGCGTCATGGTCGGGCAGTTGGCGGAGGCCCCCGGCACGGTACGCCGGATCTGGCTGCCGCCGCTGCCCGACGCGATCGCCCTGGACACCGTCGCCGGGCCGCTGGACGTGGGTCGGCGCGGGCTCCAGCTCCTGGACACAAGAGGCCGCGCGACGGCAGGAGCCGCGAAAGGCTCCTCGGCGGACGCCAGGCGGGAGGCGGGCCCGGACCGGTCCCCGCTCCGGGTGCCGCTCGGCCTGCTCGACGACCCGGCCAGACAGTGGCAGGGCCAGTGGTACCTGGACCTCACCGTGGCCGGCGGCCACGCCGCGCTCATCGGCGGCCCGCAGTCCGGCAAGACCACTTTCCTGCGCACCTTCGTCCTCTCGCTCGCACTGACCCACACCCCTCAGGAGGTCGGCGTCTACGGGCTCGACCTGGTCGGCGGCGGCCTCCAGGCTCTCTCGGCCCTGCCGCACGTCGGCGGTGTCGCGGGACGGGCCGACCGGGAACGCGCGGCACGGACCGTCGAAGAGGTACGGAACATGCTCACGGCCCGCGAAGACCTCTTCCGTGAGCACGGCATCGACTCCCTCGACCAGCTCCGTTCCCTGCACGCCGCGGGCCGGCTGCCCGAGCTGGCCTCCGCCGAGATCGTGCTGGTCATCGACGGATTCGGCGGTCTCCGCGACGACTTCGAGGAACTGGACGACGACGTCGCCGACATCCTCAGGCGCGGCGGCGGTTACGGCGTCCACGTCGTCGCCGCCATGCTCCGCTGGAACGACGCGCGCATCGCCGTGCAGTCGAACTTCGGCACGCGCGTCGAGCTGCGGCTGAACGATCCCGGCGAATCCTGCATCGACCACAAGCTCGCCGCCACCCTCTCGCCGGACGAGCCCGGCCGCGTCCTCACCGACGGACGGCTCTTCGCACAGGTCGCGCTGCCCCGTACGGACGGCATCGCCGACGCCGCGGATCTGGGCGCGGTCCTGGAGCGGACGGCCCGCACGGTCCGCGCGTCCTGGAGCGGCGAGGTCGCCCAGCCGGTACGGGTCCTCCCGCACCTCCTGGAGCCCCGCCTCCTGCCGGGCCCGGCAGCCGAACCCACGCGGGTACCGATCGGCCTGGACCAGACGGCACTCGAACCCGTCCTGCTCGACCTGTTCGCCCACGACCAGCACCTGCTGGTCCTCGGCGACAGCGAGTGCGGCAAGACGAACCTCCTGAAGGCCGTCGCCGGCGGCCTCGTCGACCGCTATGGCGAGGACGAACTGGTCTTCGCCGTCATGGACCCGCGACGCGGCCTGCGCGGCGCGATTCCCGAAGAGTTCAACGGCGGCTACGCGTACAACGCCAAACTGTGCGCGGGCCTCGCCAACGGCATCGCGACCGTACTGGAGCAGCGGCTGCCCGACGACACCGCACGCCTGGAGGAGCTGGAACCCGGCAGCTGGGGCGGCGGCCCGCGGATCGTGGTCCTCGTGGACGACTACGACGTCCTGACCACCGCGGGCCAGGCGCCGCTGGCTCCGTTCCTGCCCTACATCCCCGCCGCTGCGGACATCGGACTCCACTTCGTCCTGACACGCCGCGTGGCAGGCGCCTCACGCGGCATGTACGAGCCCCTCGTGCAGAGCCTGCGCGAATCGGGGGCCGCGGCGCTCCTCATGGCGGGCGACCGCGGCGAGGGGCAGTTGTTCCCCGGCCTGTACGCCTCCCAGCAGCCCGCCGGCCGCGGCGTACTCGTCCGCAGGGGGAGGCCCGACCGCCTCATCCAGACCGTGCACTCCCCCGCGTGATCCGCCGGACGGCTCTCCCGACGCCCGCGGACCACCCGGCCCGCAGCAGACCAGCCCGAACCACGAAGGACCGGACGACCCCATGACCAAGGACGTCATCGCCCTCACGGAGCGCATGCCCGACCCCTGGAGCCTGCTCGCCGGCCTGCTCTCCGGGGGCACCGACAAGCTCCTCGACACGACGGGAGAGGGCGCGGTCCTGCGCCTCTGCGACCCGGAGGGGCGCCCGCTCGTCTCGGTGGAGGCGCCCCTGCTCATACAGGTCGACGGCGAGGCCGAGCGGCTGCTCGGTGCCCCGGCGCCGTCGCTTCCCTACTGGTGGACGGAGGCCCGTGCCACCACCGGCGTCGAACAGGCCGAGCGGCTCGCGGGTACGTTCGCGGCCCGGCTGGCCTCGTTGTCCGGCGGGACCGCCTGGCCTCCGGAGGCCGCGCGCAGCCTGGCCGTGGTGCCGGCCGACGGCATGGGTGTCGTCCCCGCGCCCGCCACCGCCCAGCCCGCCGTCGACGTCCTCACGGACACGGTCGCCGTCGTGATCCAGGACAGACCGGTCGTCGCCATGACCGCCTGGCTCTCCGACGCCTTCCGTTCCGCCGCCCGCGCCGAGCTGGGGCTCCAGATCGTCACCCCGGCGGGCACCACCCTCTCGCCCGCCGTCCGGGACAACCTCGGCACCTGGCCGTCACGCTGGGTCGTGCGGGACGAACGGGACGGCTACTACGACGGGCTGACCGGGGCCGTACTGCGCTGGCAGGGCCAGATGTTCGCGCCGGTCGCGGCCGCCGACGCGACTCCGGACGACCCGCGCTCCACCGTGGCCGCCGCCTTCCAGGAGGCCGTGCCCACCGGCGAGCGGCAGTTGGCCGTCACCTTCCGCACCGTCCACCCCGCACACGAACGACTGGTACTCGGTGGCGCGCTGGAAGCGGTGTGGCGCGAGCTGACCGGCGGCCCTCCTGCCGGTTGGGGCACCGCGGAACCCGCCGGCCTTCCCTGGTCGCCGCGCCACCTGACCGACCTCGCCTACGCCAGAGCGCCCGAGCCCACCTGGGTCGTGGTGGTCGGCAGCCCGGCACGGCCCGGCCTCGCCACGGTGCGCGTCAGCCGGACCAAGGCGGGCGTGGAGGAAGACGTCAGGCTGATGTTCGGCTACGGGGCGGTCGAGGAGCCGCCGGTCGAGTCCGTGCCCCGGGTCGCGGAAGAGCTGGCCACCCGGCACGGCCTCCGGTCGATGCTCGTACAGATCCGCAAGGCCCGCCGCGACCTCGCGGTGCCGCCCCGTTTCGAAGGTCCGGGCGTACCCGTGGCGTTCGTGCTCGGCGCGGACGAGGTCCATCGGGTGCCCGGTGACCGCGCTCTGCGTACCCCGCTGGCCGAAGCGCCGGTCCGCCTCGGCCCGAAGACCAGGCCCGCGCTGTACTACCCGCTGCCCGGTGACCCGTCGGACCTGTCGGGCTGGCGGGATTTCGAGCGCCTGATGAGCCATCTGAAAGGGGGCGGAGAGCGGATCTGAGAGGCGTCCGCGAGGTGTCCGAGGGGCGTGTGACGTCTGGACGTCATGGGTGTGTCACAGCGTCGGATTACGGATTGCACCAGTGATATCCGAGTTGATAGAGATGAACCACATGTGAATGTCACGTCTGGCAGGGGGGCCCGATGAAGTTCGACATGGGGGCGCAGACGCTCTCGACCCTGAGGTCACAGTCCCAGGGTTCGGGTTCGGAGCTGGGGGCTCTGATCCATCAGCTCGTGCAGGCGGCACAGCCGCTGGAGAGCAAGTTCAACGGATCGGGCAAGGCAGCGTTCGACTCGTTCAAGTCGCGCGCCGACGAGATCACGGCTGCCCTGAACAGCGCGCTGTCCGCGATCGTCGGCGGCCAGTCGGGCATGGAGTCGGCGTTCGGCTCCGGTGACCAGGAGCAGGCCGACAACGCACGGTCGCAGATGGCGGCCGCGAACTTCGACGCGGCGCGCTTCTCCGGCCGCTGACGGCCGACTGCCGAAGAAGGAACCGGAAACCTCAGGGGGGAGATCGTCATGGCTGCCGGCATGGACCGCCGTTCGTACGACACGGGTGCCTCGGCGGAGGCACAGGGCAACATCCAGGCCGTGATCGCGCGCCTGGAACAGGTGATCACGGAACGCGACGCGCAGGTGAAGGCCGCGATGGCCGACTTCACGGCGGACGGTGTCGCGGACGAGTACCACGGCAAGGAACTGCGCTGGAACCGGGCGTCCCAGGAGGTCAGGAGCATCATCCAGCTCCTGCGCACGACGCTGGAGAAGAACGACGGGACCGCGCACCAGACGCTCGCCCGCGCGAAGGCCGCGGTCGACAACATCGGCTGAGCCGGCTCGGCGCGTCAGACACACCTCTCCGTGACGCGCCGACGGATGGAGAGTCACGGGGGTGACGGCGCCGCCGCACGGCACGTGCGGGCGGCGCTACAGTTTTGCAGCCAGGGGGGCATACATGGCGTCATGGGACATTCAGCCGCAGGGAGTCCAAGGCCAGTTGAAGGTCGTCGGCGCGCATGCCGAAGATCTGGGTAAGGCCCTCACCACGCTGCTCAAGGACCTCCAGGAGGCGGCCCGGGTGGCCGGCACGGCCGTGCCGGGTTCGCAGGCCACGACGCTGCCGGGCGGGGCACCGGTACTGACGACGGCCAGGCCGGTGGGGCCGGTCGCCCCCGACAGACTGCCGCAGAAGGCGACGGGGCCGGTCGCTGCCGCACTGGTCGAGTACGCGTCCCGGCGCCAGGAGGACATCAAGGCGATGGCCGATCGCGTCCAGGCCGCCGTCCTGGGCGCCGCCCAGGCCACCAACGAGTACGTCGAAGGCGACCTGGAAGCGGCCAGGAACGCCCAGGCCGCCGCCCGGGCCGTGCGGCTGGACGCGCTGAAGACCTTCGGGGGGAAGCAGTGAGCAACGCGCCGGTCGACCCGGCCGAGGTGCCGGTTTACACCGGTGACCTGGACAGCCTCCAGGCCAAGGTGACGTCGCTGGCCCAGGGCGGCACCAAGGTCAAGACCGTCGGCTCGGACGTCCACACGTCCTTCGCCGGCCTGTCCGCCTTCTACAAGGCACCCGAGGCCGAGCAGTTGTTCGCCGTGACCGAACCGGTGGCGCGCACAGCACGGGCCCTCGGCGACGACATGCAGACCGTCTCCAAGGCCCTGGGCACCTACGCCCAGGAGATCACCCCGCTGGTCGACCAGTTGAATCGGCTCAAGCAGGAAGCCGCCGACTTCCGCGCCAAGGACGCCGCCGACGACGACTGGGACGAGGACGGCGATCTGATCGAGGAGAACCTCGCCCGCCGTAACAAGATCGCCGAAGTCTGGACCGCCTTCCAGGCCGCCGAACGCGACTGCCACGCGAAGATCGTCGCCCTGGTGGGCGGCACCGCCCTCAGGACGAACGACGGGACCAACCAGAAGGGCATGTACGGCTACGACGCCGAAGCCCTCAAACAGTCCAAGAGCCTGCCCTGGGGGGACGCGGTCGAGGAGTCGGTCCCCGCCTGGCAGGTGTGGGAGCACGTCTACGACTTCGGCAAGGGAGTCATCGTCGACGGCCTGTGGGGCACCGTCAGGGGCCTGGGCACCCTGGTCGGCGTCGACGGCTGGGACGCCGCCGGCGAAGCATGGGTCAACCTGGCCAAGCTCTCCACCGCCGTCACCATCGCCGCCGTCCCCGGCCTGGGCGCCGCCTACCTGACCGTCCCCGGCAACATGCTCCCGTCCTGGCTACGGGACTCGCGGAAGGCGATGGTCGAGACCGGCAAGGCCATGCTGGCCTGGGACCAGTGGGGCACGAACAACTCCCGCGCCGCGGGCGCCGTCACCTTCAACGTCCTCACCGCCCTCGTCACCCGCGGCGGCGGCGCGGCCGTATCGGGCGCCGGCAAAGCCGGAACTGCCGCCAAGGCCCTCTCCTTCGCCGGCAAGGTGGGCCAGGTCATCGACCCGATGGCGTACGCCTTCAAGGGCGTGGGGGCGGGCGTGTCCAAGATCGGCGACGTACTGTCCCACCTCAAGAACCTGCGCGGCCTCGACCTCCCGAAGTTCCCGCAGAACACCGTCGCCCTCCCGGACGGCGCCCACCTGACCGCCGCCGGCACCATCCGCCTCCCCACGGGCCAGAAGATCCCGGAAGGCTTCACCAGACTCCCCGACGGCACCGTGCAGCCCCCGGCCCATGTCACCCTCCTCCCCCCGGGCACCGTCCGCCTCCCCACCGACGGCCCACCCCGCTTCCTGGCCGAAGACGGCACCATCTACAGACCGGACGGCACCGTCGAACACCACGCACAGACAGCCCCCAGAGACATCACGTCCAAACCGACGGACGGCGCGGACGTGCCCCGGGTCGATTCTCCGAGCCATCGGGAACAGCCGGCGATGGCAGGTGTCGGTGGGCGGGGTGATGAGGTTGCGCGGGTGGGGTCGGAGGTTTCGGGTCCGACGGAAGCCGAGGGCCGGGCCGGCCATGGCGGCAATGCAGGCGACTCCATTCCCCCGAGCCGTGCGGGTAGCCATGGGGCCCCAGGCAACAACGCAGGTGAACACATGCCCGCTGACAACCTGGGCCACAACTCGACCGAGGGCAAGGCCGGAGGGAACCACCTCAAGGACAACGGCGATTCCACGAGCGGAGGACACGGACCCGGAAACGCTCAGGATTCCCCGCCCCGGGAAAGTCACGGGGCCCGGCCGGCCAGCGGACACGACAGTTCGGCGTCGTCGGACACCGGCTTCGGGAGCAGCGGTGGGCCTGGTGGTGGCAGTCACGGAGGTACCCACGGCCCCGGCGTCCCTGACGGTCTGCCTCCTGTGCACCTGGAGGGTGACCGCGTAGCGCAACAGCCCATCGGCAAGATGGCTCCCGAGCAGGAGGAAGCCGTGACGACGGCCCTGACGGAGTCGAAGGTGCCGCCGGTGGACCAGGAGCGCATGTTGACCCAGCTCCGGAAGTCGGGGTACGGAAGCGCTGTCGCCGAGCACATCGCCAGTGGACGATTTGCTGGTTTCCCTGGTTACAAGGACCTTATTTATCAGGTGAAGCAGAATGACATGCTGCCGGCTGTCCATCAAGCGCTGGAGCACGCAGCCGAACTGCAAGCCAAGAGCGTGGAAAACATCGGATTCGAACTAAAAATACCGGATCAGAAACTTGACTTGGACGTCCTGGTAAGGTCCGAGAACGGAATCGAATACGGCGCCCAACTCAAGGACGTGCAGAGCACCAGTGGAATCAAATCAGCAGTGTCGAAAATTGCAGAAAAACAACTGGCAGGGCCCGGCGTAAGAACCAAGGTGGCGATTCTCGACATCAACGACATCAAGGGTTCACTGACCGATCGCATCCTGAGGAACATCCAGAGGGCCGCAGACCGGACCAACGCCTACTTCGAGCTACGATTCATCGACGGCTCATTGACCGTCTTCCCGACCAATGCGAACAAACCGTGAGGAACCCGAATTGTCGACTCTGATGCGAGCACCGAGGGAAGTCGGTTCGTGGTTCTGGGACCTTGAGGACGTGATGGCACCAGGGTTGGAAACAGCCCTGCACACGGCGGCTCGCATGTCCACCCTCCTGCAAGAGAACAACTTGTTGGAGCCTGCGTCACTGGAATGGTCCTGGTTTGAGGTAGGCAAGGGAGGGCTGGGAATTCACAGCCGCCTCGACATCGTCGGGCGCTCTTTGAACGACGCCGAGATCGCCGAACAGGCACGACAGTGTCAGCCGGTCGGCTACCCTGCAGCCGAGATGTCCGCGATCTTGGTGGCAGGCTCAGGCTCATGGGTGGATGCTGAAGGAAACTGGCATAGCGAACCTCGTCTGGTCGAACTCACCGTATCTCCAGACCCGGTCGGTCCCTTCGCGGGACTCTCCGTGCACCACGATGTCTGGAGCCCGTGCGACTTTCGAGGGAACCCCCACCCAGCGGTGCAAGCCCGCAATGCCCCTCGCCTGGCAGCAGCGCTGCGCGGGCTTGACAGTTTGCTGGGCATCGAGGCCGAGCCTGGCGAGCCCACCTACTTCGGGACCCCAGAGAAGTACGGAATCAAGGCTCCCGACATCATTGACGGACTCGGCCCCGATCTGACCGACCTGCTCTGACGGGACCCGATCAGTCACCGAAGAGAAATTCGGTTCGACCGGACAGTCACTGAACCCGTAGAAGCGCTCACGTCACCCTCGCGCCGAAGGACAGCCCCCGTCAGAGGCACGACAAAGGGCCAGATCAGACTCCTCTGATCTGGCCCTTTCGCTGAGCCGCCTGGGGGAGTCGAACCCCCGACCTACGCATTACGAGTGCGTCGCTCTGGCCGACTGAGCTAAGGCGGCGTGGTGCGGAGCCCAGTCTACACATCGGATGGGGGTGGTCCGAACCGGGTGGGGGTGGGGTCAGGTGCAGTGTTTGTCGGGGGGTGGGGGTGTGCCTTCGAGGAGGTAGGTGTTGATGGTGGTGTCGATGCAGTCGCTGCCGCGGCCGTAGGCGGTGTGGCCGTCGCCCTCGTAGGTGAGGAGGGTGGCCGAGGAGAGCTGGGAGGCCAGGGAGCGGGCCCAGGGGTACGGGGTGGCCGGGTCGCGGGTGGTGCCGACGACCAGGATCGGGGCGGCGCCCTCGGCGGTGATGCGGTGGGGCTCGCCGGTGGGTTCGACCGGCCAGTACGCGCAGTTCAGGGCGGCCCAGGCGAAGCTTTCGCCGAAGACCGGGGATGCCTTGCGGAAGGCGGGCAGGGCGGCGCGTACCTCGTCGGGGCCGGAGAAGGCGCCGGGGAGGTCGAGGCAGTTCACGGCGGGGTTGGCGAACATCTGGTTGGCGTAGGTGCCGTCGGGGTCGCGTTCGTAATAGGAGTCGGAGAGGGCGAGCAGGCCGCGGCCGTCGCCCTTCTGGGCCTGGGCGAGGTATTCGCGCAGCACCGGCCAGGCGCCCTCGTCGTACATGGCGGCCGTCACGCCGCTGGTGGCGAGGGACTCGGTGAGGGTGCGGGGGCTGCCGGTGGGGGCGGGACGGGCGTCGAGCTGTTTGAAGAGGGCGCTCAGGCGGCGGCCCGCTTCTTCGGGGCCGCCGGTACCCAGGGGGCAGTCGCGTTGCCTGGCGCAGTCCTTGGCGAATGCGGTGAAGGCGGTGTTGAAGCCGGCGGTCTGGTCGCGGTTCATCGTCCGGGCCGGCAGGGAGGGGTCCGTCGCGCCGTCGAGTACGAGGCGGCCGACGCGGGAGGGGAAGAGGCCGGCGTAGGTCGCGCCGAGGAAGGTCCCGTAGGAGGCGCCGACGTAGGTGAGCTTGTCGTCACCGAGGGCGGCGCGCAGGACGTCCATGTCGCGGGCCGATTCGACGGTCGAGACATGGCCGAGGCGGGCTCCGGTGCGGGCGCGGCATCCCCGGCTGAAGTCGCGCTGGGCGCTGGTGAGGCGGTCGACCTCGGCGTCCGAGTCGGGGGTCTGGTCGACGCGGGTGTACTCGTCCATCTCGGATTTGGACAGGCAGGTGACCGGCTCGCTGCGGGCCACGCCGCGCGGGTCCACGGCGACCATGTCGTACCGGGCCCGGACGGCGTCGGGCTGCGGCGCGTACTGCTGGAGGTAGTCGATCGCCGAGCCGCCCGGACCGCCCGGGTTGACCATGAGGGAACCGATGCGGCTGCCCGGGCCGGTGGCCTTCTTGCGGGAGACGGCCAGCTTCAGGTCGGTGGCGGTGCTGGGCTTCGCGTAGTCGAGAGGGGCCTTCATCGTCGTGCACTCGAAGCCGACGATGCCGCACTCACGCCAGGTGAGTTTCTGGTCGTAATACGGCCGGAGGGCGGCCGGGACGGCGGTGGGGAGGGGCTTGAGGGTGGCCGTCGCCGCGTCGGGCATGGCTTCGGCGGAGCCCGTACGGCCGTTCGTCGGCTGCCCGGAGGCAGCGGCGCCGGGTGAGGAATCCCCCGAGGAGCAACCGGAGACGAGCAGCACGGTGGCGGTCAGGACGGTACCGGCGGTGCGGAGCAGGCGGCTGGTGGCCATGGGCGGTCCCTCGGTCCCTGGGGAGAGGAAGGGCGGAAGGGGGTGGGAGTGGGGTGGGAGGGGCGGGGCGGAATTGGTGGAGTGGAGAGGTGGAGGTGGTGGGAGGTGGTGGGAGGTGCTTTGGGGGGGTGTCGCGTCGGCCTCGGTGGTGGACGGAGCGTATCCGGGTCGGGACGTTCCGTGGGGGTGAGTGGGTACGCTCGTACGGGTGAGGGGTGTGTCCCGGAAGGGACCGGTGGGCCTCAGCCCTCGCGGAGGGCCGCTGTCATCGCCTCGACGGCCAGGAGGGGCGCCACATTGCGGTCGAGGGCCTGGCGGCAGGCGATGACCGCCTCTATCCGGCGCAGGGTGCGCTCCGGGGACGAGGAGGAGGCGATACGCCGGATGCTGTCGCGGACCTCGTCGTTGGCGAGCGGGACCGTGGCGCCCAGTTGGACGGCCAGGACGTCGCGGTAGAAGCCGGTGAGGTCGGTCAGGGCGAGGTCGAGACTGTCGCGCTGGGTACGGGTGGAGCGGCGCTTCTGCTTGTCCTGGAGTTCCTTCATGGCGCCCGCCGTACCGCGCGGCAGCCGGCCGCCCGTGCCGGCCGCGGCACCGAGGGCGGCGCGCAGCTCCTCCGTCTCCTTGGTGTCGACGTCCTCCGCGACCTGCTTGGCGTCCTCCGACGCCGCGTCGATCAGTTCCTGGGCGCCCTTGAGGCAGCCGCCGATGTCGTCGACGCGCAGGGGCAGCTTGAGGACGGCGTCACGGCGGGCGCGGGCGCGCTCGTCGGTGGCCAGGCGGCGGGCCCGGCCGATGTGTCCTTGGGTGGCACGGGCGGCGGCCGCCGCGGCGTCCGGGTCGATGCCGTCCCGGCGGATCAGGACGTCGGCGACGGCGGCCACCGGCGGCGTGCGCAGGGTGACGTGCCGGCAGCGGGAGCGGATCGTGGGCAGGACATCCTCGATGGAGGGGGCGCACAGCAGCCAGACCGTACGGGGGGCGGGCTCCTCGACGGCCTTGAGGAGTACGTTGCCCGCGCCCTCGGTGAGGCGGTCGGCGTCCTCCAGGACGATGACCTGCCAGCGGCCGCCGGACGGGGACATGGAGGAGCGGCGGACCAGGTCGCGGGTCTCCTTGACGCCGATCGAGAGCAGGTCCGTACGGACCACCTCGACGTCGGCGTGGGTGCCCACCAGGCTCGTGTGGCAGCCGTCGCAGAAGCCGCAGCCGGGGACACCGCCGAGCGCGCGGTCCGGGCTGACGCACTGGAGAGCGGCGGCGAAGGCGCGGGCGGCGGTGGCCCGGCCCGAGCCGGGCGGGCCGGTGAACAGCCAGGCGTGCGTCATCTTGGACGTGCCGGACTGCGCTATGGGGTCCGCGCCGCTCGCGACCGCGCCCTCGGCGGTGACCAGCGCGTCCGCGTCGCGCGCGGCAGCGGCAAGCTGCTCCGTCAGGCGTTCCTGCCCGACCACGTCGTCCCACACAGCCATTTCGCTGCCCGCCGTTCCTGTCCGTCCTGCCCGTGCCGTCACGCCGCCCCGCCGACGCGCGTTCTTCCGCGCCGTCGCGCCGCGCCCCGCGCTCGTTCCATTGTGGGGCCTCCCACTGACAGCGCGGGCGGGGAGGGGAGGAGGAAGGGATGAGGAGAGGGGGTGGGGGGGGTGGGGGGCGGCGGTTGGTGGTGGGGAAGGGGTGAGCCCCCGGCGTCCGTCAGAAGACGGCTGCCAGGGGCTCACCCTTTTACGGACCCATCATCCGGCCGCCGCCTCAGCCCCGGCGCCCCCGTCGGCCGCGCCCCTGCTGTTCGTCCTCGTCCTCGCGCGGGCCGAGGAGTTCGTCGGCCAGTGTCGGCAGGTCGTCCAGCGGGGTCTCCTCCGCCCAGGCCGGGCGGCGGCGCGGTGCGGGCTGGACCGGTTCGCCGGTGGCCGGGTCGATCTGCGGGAGTTCCCTCGTACGTTCCACGCCGGAGACACCGGAGGCTCCGGACGTGCCCCGCGCGCCCCGCTCCCCCGTACGGCCGTCGTGCTCCTTGCGGAACATCCACTCAGGCACCCGGTCCGCCGGGTCGTCCCCGCGCCGCGCCTCTTCCCGCTGCTGCCAGCCCTGGCCCGCCTCGGGGCGTACGGGCGGCAGCACCGCGGTCTCGTCGGAGGCTCCCGGGGCGTCGTCCCGGTGCTGCGGCAGCACAGCCGTCTCCTCGGCGTCCGAGGCCGCGGACGAACGGGACGACGGCTCCTGCTCCGCTCGGCCGTGCTGCTCCAGCCCCGCCATCGGCGTCTCCGTCGTGGGCGCCTCCGCGGTCTCCGCCGCCCTCACCGCCTCTTCGCGGGCCTTGCGCGCGGCCTCGGCCTCCGCCTCGGCCCGGGCTTCCGCCTCGGCCTTGGCCTTGGCCTCTGCCTCGGCCGCGGCGGCCAGGCGAGCCTGTTCGGCGCGCAGCAGCGCCTCTTCGGCCTTGCGCTGCTTCTCCAGGCGGCGTTCCTCGGCCTCCGCGCGCAGCCGGGCCTCTTCCTCGGCCCGCTTGCGCAGGCGTTCCTGTTCGGCCTGGCGCGCGCGCTCTTCGGCCTCGCGGCGCAGGCGCTCCTCCTCGGCGGCCTGGCGGGCCTCCTCGGCGCGCTTGCGTGCTTCTTCGGCCTGGCGGGCGGCTTCGCGGGCCTTGGCCTCTTCGATCTCGCGGCGCTTGCGCTCTTCCTCCTCGGCGCGGAGCTTGGCGAGCTGCTCCTGCCGTTCGCGCTCCTTGCGCTCCTCCTCGGCCTTGCGCGCGGCCTCTTCCTCGGCCTTGCGCCGGGCTTCCTCCTCGGCGGCCTTGCGGGCCTCTTCCTGGGCCTTGACCTCGGCCTCGGACAGCGGCAGCACCTGGTCGAGGCGGTGGCGTACGACGGTGGTGACGTCCTCCGGCTCCTGGCCGGCGTCCACGACCAGGTAGCGCGCCGGGTCGGCGGCGGCCAGGGTCAGGAAGCCGGAGCGGACGCGCTGGTGGAACTCGGCCGGCTCGGACTCCATCCGGTCCGGTGCCTCGGTGAAGCGCTCGCGGGCGGTCTCCGGGGAGACGTCGAGGAGCACGGTCAGGTGCGGTACGAGGCCGTCGGTGGCCCAGCGGGAGATGCGGGCGATCTCGGTGGGGGCGAGGTTGCGGCCCGCGCCCTGGTAGGCGACGGAGGAGTCGATGTAGCGGTCGGTGATGACGACCGCGCCACGTTCGAGGGCGGGGCGGATCACGCTGTTGACGTGTTCGGCGCGGTCGGCGGCGAACATCAGGGCCTCGGCGCGGTCGGAGAGGCCCGAGGTGGACACGTCCAGGATGATCGAGCGCAGCCGCTTGCCGATGGCGGTGGCGCCGGGCTCGCGGGTCACCACGACCTCGTGCCCCTTGCCGCGGATCCATGCGGCGAGCGCCTCGACCTGGGTCGACTTCCCGGCGCCGTCGCCGCCCTCCAGGGCGATGAAGAAGCCGGTGGGGGCCGGGGCCTGGTCCGGGTCGCCGCCGCGCAGTGCCTCGCGCAGGTCGCGGCCGAGGGGGACGCCCTGCCGGTCGTCGACCTTGCCGAGCACCCATGCGGCGACCGGCAGCAGCAGCGCGCCGACCAGCATCAGGGTGAAGGCCGCGCCGCCGTGCGAGAAGACGTTCTTGTCGCCCGCCAGGTGGTGCGGGCCGATGGCCCCGGCGAGCAGCGGCGCCACGATGACGGCCAGCGCGACGACGAGCCGGACGACCGCGTGCAGGTGATCGGTCGTCCGGGCCGAGCGGGAGGCTTCGGTCTCCTGGTCCAGGAGCGTGTGGCCGGTGTTGGCCGCGACGCCCGCCGCCACTCCGGCCAGCAGCATCAGCAGCACGACCGTCGTGGTGTCCGGGACCAGCCCGGCCGCCAGCAGGGCCAGGCCCGTGACGGCCACGGCGAGGGCCAGCAGACGGCGCCGGGACAGCGCGGGCAGCACCTTGCGGGCGCCGCGGATGCCCGCGACCGGGCCGGCGCTCAGGCCGAGGACCAGCAGTCCGAAGGCGACCGGTCCGCCGCCGAGGTCACCGGCGTGCAGGACGGCGACGGAGACGGCCGAGGCGATCGCGCCGGCCACCGCCGCGCAGGCCAGAACCAACAGCGGTACGGCGTTCGTACGGCCGCGGTCGACACCGCCGTCACCCTTGGGGCGGCGCAGGCCCTCCAGGGGGGAGCGCGGGCGCGGTGTCTGCGTACCGGGAAGTTCGAGGAAGTACAGGATCGAGACGGAGGCGGCGAAGAGGCCGGAGGCCACGTACGAGGCGAGCGCGGCCTGGTGGTCGGCGAACCAGCCGATGCCGTTGGCCAGCAGCCTGCTGACCAGCGCGACGACGATCAGGCCCGCGGCGGCCAGCGGCAGCGAGACGAAGGCGGTGCGCAGCGACAGGCGGCGCAGCGCGTCCAGGTTGTCCGGCAGCGGGCGGACGGACGGTCCTTCGGCCCGGTCCCCCCGGTCGGACGGGGCCGGGGCCGGGGGTGGCGCGGGGAGCAGTCCGGGCGCCGCGCTCTCCCGCGCGACGGTCCAGAAGCGCTCGGCCACGCCGCCGACGAAGACCGTCACCAGCAGCCAGATCAGCGCGGTGTCAGGGGTCCAGTCGATCCACAGCGGGGCCACGACCAGCAGCGCCAGCCGCACCCCGTCCGCGCCGATCATGGTCCAGCGGCGGTCCAGCGGTCCGGACGGCGCGGTCAGCGCGGACAGCGGGCCCAGCAGCACCGCCCCGGAGAGCAGGGTGGCCAGCATCCGGGCCGCGAAGACGGCGGCGACGGCCAGGGCCGCGCCGCGGTAGCCGCCGCCGAAGGCCGCCTGGCCGCCGAAGGGTACGTACACCGCCGCTTGCAGCGTCAGCAGTACGAGCACCAACAGGGCTAGGGCATCGCCGATCGCCCCGACGAACTGTGCGCTCCAGAGCCGCTTCAGTGGGGGGAAGCGGAGCAGGGCTCGCACGGCGCGCTCGCGGGAGTCCGCGACGAGGGCGCCGGATGTGGGGGTCACGACCGTAGGGAGCTCGGCACGCGTCATCCCGCCAGCCTATCGGCCGGATATGACAGGTCCAGCGTCCACCCGAACACACGGGCGGGTGGGTTCAGTCCTCCAGCAGCATGTCGTCGAAGATCTCGATCACCACGATGACGAGCAGCCCGTGCGCGACGACGTACTCGATGAGGAGTCCCGGCGCCACCTGGACCCTGCGGTCGTCCCGTGCGTGCCGACCGGCACCGTCGCCTTGTGGTACGGGTCGAGCGTCAGCTTGGCCGGCCCGCGTTCGAGCAGGTCACGCCGCTCGGGAGCCATGACGTCCGCCGTCGCCTTCGCCTCGACGGTGCAGGTGACGCGGTACGTCAACGTGCTCCCCCTCAGCCCTCCACGCTCTCGGCCGCCGCCTTCTTCGCCGTCGCGGCCGCAGCCGTGGTCTTCTTGGCGGCGGTCGTCTTCTTCGCCGTCGTGGTCTTCTTCGCGGCCGTCGTCTTCTTCGCGGCCGTCTTCTTCGCCGGGGCCTTCTTCGCGGCGGTCTTCTTCGCCGTCGCCTTCTTGGCCGGGGCCTTCTTGGCGGTCTTCTTCTTCGCCGGGCCCTTGGCGCGCTTCTCGGCGAGCAGCTCGTACCCGCGCTCCGGCGTGATCGTCTCGACGTCGTCGTCCCGCCGCAGCGTCGCGTTGGTCTCGCCGTCGGTGACGTACGGGCCGAAGCGGCCGTCCTTGACGACCACGGGGCGCTCGCTGACCGGGTCGGTGCCCAGCTCCTTCAGCGGCGGCTTGGCGGCGGCCCGGCCGCGCTGCTTGGGCTGCGCGTAGATGGCGAGGGCCTGCTCCAGCGTGATGTTGAAGATCTGGTCCTCGCTCTCCAGGGAGCGCGAGTCGGTGCCCTTCTTCAGGTACGGGCCGTAGCGGCCGTTCTGCGCGGTGATCTCGACGCCCTCGGGGTCCTTGCCGACGACGCGCGGCAGCGACATCAGCTTGAGGGCGTCGGCGAGGGTGACGGTGTCCAGGGACATCGACTTGAAGAGCGAGGCGGTGCGCGGCTTGACCGCGTTCTTGCCGGTCTTCGGGGTGCCCTCGGGCAGGATCTCGGTGACGTACGGGCCGTAGCGGCCGTCCTTGGCGACGATCTGGTTGCCGCTGTGCGGGTCCATGCCCAGCTCGAAGTCGCCGCTCGGCTTGGCGAGCAGCTCCTCCGCGTACGCGACGGTCAGCTCGTCGGGCGCCAGGTCCTCCGGCACGTCGGCGCGCTGGTGGCCCTCGGCGTCCTTCTCGCCGCGCTCCACGTACGGGCCGTAGCGGCCGACGCGCAGCATGATGCCGTCGCCGACCGGGAAGGAGGAGATCTCGCGGGCGTCGATCGCGCCGAGGTCGGTGACCAGTTCCTTCAGGCCTCCGAGGTGGTCGCCGTCGCCGTTGCCCGCCTCGGAGGCGGCGCCGGCCGCCTCGCCCTCGCCGAAGTAGAAGCGGCGCAGCCACGGCACGGACTGGGCCTCACCGCGCGCGATGCGGTCGAGGTCGTCCTCCATCTTGGCGGTGAAGTCGTAGTCGACGAGCCGCCCGAAGTGCTTCTCCAGGAGGTTGACCACGGCGAAGCTCAGGAAGGACGGCACCAGGGCGGTGCCCTTCTTGAAGACGTAGCCGCGGTCCAGGATGGTGCCGATGATCGACGCGTACGTCGACGGGCGGCCGATCTCGCGCTCTTCCAGCTCCTTGACCAGCGTCGCCTCGGTGTAGCGGGCCGGGGGCTTGGTGGCGTGGCCGTCCGCGGTGATCTCCCGCGCGGTCAGCGGGTCGCCCTCGGCGACCTGCGGCAGCCGCCGCTCGCGGTCGTCCAGCTCGGCGTTCGGGTCGTCGGCGCCTTCCACGTACGCCTTGAGGAAGCCGTGGAAGGTGATGGTCTTGCCGGAGGCGCTGAACTCGGCGTCCCGGCCGTCGGCCGTCCGGCCGCCGATCTTGACGGTGACGGAGTTGCCGGTGGCGTCCTTCATCTGGGAGGCGACGGTGCGCTTCCAGATCAGCTCGTACAGCCTGAACTGATCACCGGTCAGGCCGGTCTCCGCCGGGGTGCGGAAACGATCACCCGAAGGCCGGATCGCCTCGTGCGCCTCCTGCGCGTTCTTGACCTTGCCCGCGTACGAGCGCGGCTTGTCCGGCAGGTACGCGGCGCCGTAAAGCTGCGTGACCTGGGCGCGGGCCGCGGAGATCGCGGTGTCCGAGAGCGTCGTGGAGTCCGTACGCATATAGGTGATGAAGCCGTTCTCGTACAGCTTCTGCGCCACCTGCATGGTGGACTTCGCGCCGAAGCCCAGCTTGCGGCTGGCCTCCTGCTGGAGCGTGGTCGTACGGAACGGGGCGTACGGGGAGCGGCGGTACGGCTTGGACTCGACCGAGCGGACCGCGAAGTCGGTGTTTTCCAGGGCGGCGGCCAGCGCGCGGGCGTTGGTCTCGTCCAGGTGGAGGACGTCGGCGTTCTTCAACTGCCCGTTGGCGCCGAAGTCGCGGCCCTGGGCTACGCGGCGGCCGTCGACCGTGGACAGGCGGGCGGCCAGGGTGGACGGGTCGCTGGTGTCGCCCTCGCGGCCCGTGGAGAACGTGCCGGTCAGGTCCCAGTACTCGGCGGAGCGGAAGGCGATGCGCTCGCGCTCCCGCTCGACGACGAGGCGGGTGGCCACCGACTGCACCCGGCCGGCCGACAGGCGCGGCATGACCTTCTTCCACAGGACCGGCGAGACCTCGTAGCCGTAGAGGCGGTCGAGGATGCGGCGGGTCTCCTGGGCGTCGACCAGCTTCTGGTTCAGCTCGCGCGGGTTGGCGACGGCGGCCCGGATCGCGTCCTTGGTGATCTCGTGGAAGACCATCCGGTGGACCGGGACCTTGGGCTTGAGGATCTCCTGGAGGTGCCAGGCGATGGCCTCGCCCTCGCGGTCCTCATCGGTGGCGAGGAAGAGTTCGTCGGACTCGGCCAGCAGCTCCTTGAGCTTCTTGACCTGGTCCTTCTTGTCACTGTTGACGACGTAGATCGGCTGGAAGTCGGCGTCGACGTTCACGCCGAGACGGGCCCAGGGCTCGCCCTTGTACTTCGCCGGGACCTCCGCCGCGCCGTTCGGGAGGTCGCGGATGTGCCCGACGCTGGCCTCGACCACGTAGCCGGGGCCGAGGTAGCCCTTGATCGTCTTCGCCTTGGCAGGCGACTCGACGATGACGAGTCGGCGGCCGCCGCCCTGTGCGGTCTCGCTGGTCGGGGACAACTTCGCTCTTCTCTCCGGTCGACGCTGGGGGTAACCCCCCGGGCCGGAGCTCTGGGGGACACTGCGGTGACGCTTGACGCTGCGGAGTGTGACGGTACATCCCGCCCTCGTGTCAAACGGAAAAACCCCGCAACGCCACTCGAACGGTAACCCGACTACATGCCTTCATGCCGCCCGGACCGGACACGGGCCGGTGCCGGACCCGGCTCCGGGCCGGTCGGCCGGGGGCTGCGGACTGGGGGCTGCGGGGTTGCGGGCTGCGGGGTTGCGGGCTGCGCGGACAGGACGGCCGGTGGCCGTATCCGTTCTCACCCCGTACTGTCCCCTCTCGACCGTGCCCTCCCACGCGGTGCCGCCGTCCCGGCCGGGGCGGGGCGTGATGTCGCCGGCGTGCGGGAAGTGGCGGGGACGGCTGGAGCGGCCGGGAGAGTCGCGGTAGCCGGGATGACTGGAGGGGCTGGTGGGTCTGTGTGGAGCCGGGGCCGGGGCCGTCGCCCCGGCAGAGCGCGTTTGTCCTGAATCAGGGCGACTACGCCAGGTCGTCGAGCCGGGCCCGGTGCGGTGAGTACTCCGTGAACGCCCCCTCCTCCCCCGCCGCCGTACGGAACGCGACGCTGCGCCGCGCGGCGGTCGCCGTCGGCGTCGGCGCCCTCGGCGCGGCCTATCTGTGGCACACCAATCCCCACGAACCGGGGCAGGTACTGCTTCCGTGTCCGTTCCGCTGGGCGACCGGGCTGCTCTGCCCCGCGTGCGGCGGGACCCGGATGGCGTATGACCTGATGCACGGCGACCTCGTGACGGCCTTCCACGACAACGCCGTCCTGCTGACCCTGGGCGGACCGGCCGCCGCGTACATGACCAGCCGGTGGCTGTACGCGGGGCTGCGCGGGCACCGGTTCCGGGCCCGCCTCGGGGCGCGCGGCAACGCCGTCGTCCTCGGTGTCGCCGCCGCCTGGATGCTGGTGCGCAATCTCACGGGCTGACCGGGGGTCTCACCCCGCGGGCACCGCCCGCACGCGGACGGCCGCCGGGCGCGCCGCGGGGGAAGCGGCGCGCCCGGCGTACCGTGCGTCCTGAGAGGTGCCCTACGGCCCGCTTCAGCGCACCGTGACCGTGATCACCGGGGAGATCACGCCGCCGCCGGCGATCCGAAGCTGGTTGACGCCCTTGATGCCCAGCTTGACGCGGAGCGAGTAGGCGCCGGTCTTGTTGGTGGTGACGCTGGCGGGCAGCGAGACCCACTTGGCGCCCTGCTTCTGCTGGACGGTGACCTTGGTGCCCGCCTTGATGCCGGTGGAGGTGCCGGAGATACGGAACTCCTGCCACGCCTTGACCGAGGTCGTGCTCGCCTTGGCGGTGAGCGTGGCCTTCTGCGGGGCCTTGGCGGCCACGGAGTGGGCGGCCGGGGACGCGGGGGCCGCGGAGGCGGCGGCCGCGGTCCCGGCAACGAGAGCGGCGCTGAGAACCCCTGCGGCGGCGAGGCGGTATGCACGGTTCATGACGTGTTCCTCCCTGTTGGGCCGGTTGATGGCCTTCCCTCTGGAACACGGGCAGATGGCCGTTCCGGTTGCCTCACGGGGGAGTGGTTTTGCGTGAGTTTTTTCTGGTAGTGCGGAAGTGAACAGGCCGTGGCCGCAATGCAGTTGAGTGCGCAACGAAAGGGATGGGGAAGGCTGGGCGGCAGGCGCTTCTTGTGAAGACGGCGGGGGAGGGTGGGGCGTTCCCTCGGGGCTCCCGGGAACTTCCGGATGCGCCCGGTGGCCTGCCCCGTCCGCCCCGTCCGCGCTACAGCAGCAGCCAGCATCCCGTCCCCAGGAACAGCACGCCGAAGAGCAGCGCCAGCGCCGTACCCGACGTCCGGCCCACCCCGTCGGCGACCGGCTCCCCGGCCCGTACGCACACGCCCGTCCACACCAGCAGGCCGGCGCCGAACAGCGCGAAGGCCGCCCCGGCGAACGCCTCGGGACCACTCTCCATGCGGGCAGAGTGGCACTCCCGGGCAGCGCGGCGACGAACCTCGGGTGAATGCCACCTGTACGGCCTGACCGTCGCCCCTCGGGGCCGTCGTCCCTCGGACCGGGGGCGGGGCCTCTCTCCGCCGCCCCTCGGCCCGGCCCCGCCGTCACCCCTTCGGCTCGACCACGCCGTCCCCCCCCTCGGCCCGGGATTCAGTCCGTCCCGGTCGCCACCGGCTCCAGGAAGCCCTGCTCGACGAGGGTCCGGATCGCGTCCGGCGTACGGTCGCGCAGCAACACCGGATCCTCGCCGACCAGTTGCGCGATCGCGTCGAGGATCCGTCCGGCGGGCAGCGAGCC
This sequence comes from Streptomyces sp. NPDC026394, assembly GCF_055567735.1. Classification (NCBI taxonomy): domain Bacteria; kingdom Bacillati; phylum Actinomycetota; class Actinomycetes; order Kitasatosporales; family Streptomycetaceae; genus Streptomyces; species Streptomyces sp. NPDC026394. The sequence goes on along the minus strand of NZ_JBVHPX010000015.1, from coordinate 156,374 downwards.
GTCGCAGACCCCGGCGAAGCCCGCGCCGACCGTGTCCACCTTCGTGGCGCGCCGCATGCCGCGGTTCTGCCGCAGGACCACGTGCTCCGGGTCCTCGGCCCCGGGCAGCCCGACCTGTTCCTGCACGACCTCGTCGGCGAGCCGGAAATGGCCGGCCAGCAGGGCCGCGTCGTCCGTCGCGCGCAGGTAGTCCTGGCGTTCGAAATGCTGGACGACCGCGGTGCCCAGCGGCTGCTCGACCGGGTGCGGCCATTCCTCGACCGTGATCGACGGGTCCGTCGCGCCGGACTTGCGCAGGGTGATCCACCCGAAGCCGACGGCCTTGGTCCGCCGGGTCGCGAACTCCTCCAGCCAGGCGTCGTAGCGCGCCGCGTACTCCTCCGGACCCGTACGGTGGTCGCCGGCGTCCCGCAGCCACAGCTCCGCGTACTGCGTCACGTCCTGGACCTCACGCTGCACGATCCACGCGTCGCAGCCGCGCGGCACCCAGGAGCGCAGCCGGTCGCGCCAGTCCTCGCCCTCGACGTGCTGCCAGTTGGCGAGCAGCTGGCAGTACCCGCCGTCGTTCAGATGGTCCGCGGCCTGCTGGACGATGGTGCGGCACAGGTCGTCGCCGCCCATGCCGCCGTCCCGGTAGGTCAGCCGGGCGCCCGGCGAGATCACGAAGGGCGGGTTGGAGACGATCAGGTCGTACGTCTCCTCGCCCACCGGGTCGAACAGCGAGCCCTCCCGCAGGTCGGCGGCGGCCGCGCCGGACAGCGCCAGCGTCAGCCCGGCGATCCGCAGCGCCCGCGGGTTCAGGTCGGTGGCCGTGACCTCGGTCGCGTACGGGGAGACGTGCAGCGCCTGGATGCCGGAGCCGGTGCCGAGGTCGAGGACCTTGGCGACGGGGGTGCGGACCGTGATGCCGGCCAGCGTCGTGGACGCGCCGCCGACCCCGAGCACCAACTGCGCGCGGTCCACACCCGCGGCCTCCTCGGCGGCCCGGATGCCGCCCGCGCCACCGACCGCGCACCCGAGGTCGGAGACGATCCACCAGTCCTGGCCGTCGGGGCCGCCGTACGGACGCACGTCGACGCTCGCCCGGACCTCGTCGCCGTCGCGCACCAGCCAGCCGTCGGCGAGGCAGTCGTCCACCGGCAGCGCGGCGGCGGCCCGGTCGTACGGCACCGGGCGCTGGAGCAGGAACAGCCGCACCAGGGTGGACAGCGGGCCGTCGTCCCGGGTCGCGCGGAGCGCCGGAACGGTCTCGCTGCGGGCCAGCGCGGCGTAGGCGGGCGCGCCGAGCAGCTCCAGCAGGCCGTCGGCGGTGAACGCGGCGTCGCGCAGCGCGTCGCGCATCCGGGCCGTACGGGCGGCGGAATCGGGGTCTCGAAGGTCTGCGGTGGGGAGGTGCGTACTCACGCTCCCATTGTCAGGCCAACCACTGACAAACGGCCACGGCCCGGCCACGCCGCGGCCGACGGGGCACGGCGGACGGCGGACGGCGAGTCGGGCTGCGGGGTGCGGGGCGAGCGGCGGACGGCGAGTCGGGAGGCGAGCGGTGGGGCGGGCGCGGCCGACGGGATGCCCGCCGGCGTGTCGGCCGCGCGCCCGCCATGTCCCGACGGCGTGTCGGCCGCGACCCGGCCGCGCCTGACGGCGTGTCGGCCGCTCCCCGGGGCGCTCGTGGACGTGCACGGTGGCCGTACTCGGCGGCCGTGGCGGCCCTGCGCGGTGGCCCTCCCGAGGCCGGCCCCAGCATCCCTGAGCGACAGCCGTGCCCGGGGGGCGGCGGCCGCCGCGCCCGCCTCGGCTACTTCTTCGGCGCGGCCGACCCGCCGCCCTCGGTGGCCTTCTGGTTCTGGCAGCCGGACTGCCCCGCCATCGCCTTCTTGACGTCGCCGGACTCCAGCTTGCTGAACGCCTGTTCGCTCTTCTTGTTGAGCTTGTTGATGCCGTCGGACAGCGTCCGCAGGCCGTCCGCGAACTTGCCCTTGTCCCCGGTGTCCAGGCCGTCGACCTGCTTCTTGAGGTCGGCGTAGCCCTTGGAGAGGTCGTTGAGCTCCTTGACCGCGTTCTTCTGGGACTCCTCGCCGCCGTCGGCGGGCGGCGCGCCGGCCTGGTCGAGCGACTTCGCCAGCGACGCGTAGGCGTCGGAGATCTGCTGGAACGCCTTGGAGTCGGCCTCCTGGACCTTCTTGGAGTCGGTACCGCCGCTGTCGGCCGTCTGCATGGACGTGTTGGCGTCCTGGATCTTCTTGAACTGGGCCTGGGCGGGGTCGCAGAACTTTTTGGCCCAGGCGTCGAGCTTATTGTCACCGTCGTCGCTGCAGCCGGTCAGCGCGAGCATCAGTGCCGCGCCGCCGGACAGCGCGGCCACAAGCTTCTTCTTCACCGGATTGGTCCCTTCCATGGCTCTCGGCCCCGGAACATACACGTCCGAGGGCCCCCGGCCATGAGCCGGTCGGCCCGTACGCCCCTCATTGCAGCCATTTGCACCAAGCCCTGTGACGCGGCCGGGCGCACAGCAGTGCGGGCGGAGGGCGTGCTCAAAGCACGCCCTCCGCCCGCCCGTTGAGCGGCGCGGACGCTCCGCCCGCTAGGAGACCACCGCCGGGTCGGCGGTCTGCGCCACCTTCCCCGAGTTGTTGTCTTCGTCACCCACCGCGATGCCGCGGCGCTTGGAGACGTACACCGCGCCGACGATGACGACGATCGCCACCCCGGCGGCCACGATCCGCACGCCGGTGCTCTTGTCCGCGCCGTAGCTGAACTTCACGACGGCCGGCGCGATCAGCAGTGCCACCAGGTTCATGACCTTCAGCAGCGGGTTGATCGCGGGGCCCGCGGTGTCCTTGAACGGGTCGCCGACCGTGTCGCCGATGACGGTCGCGGCATGCGCCTCGCTGCCCTTGCCGCCGTGGTGGCCGTCCTCGACCAGCTTCTTCGCGTTGTCCCAGGCGCCGCCCGAGTTGGCGAGGAAGACCGCCATCAGGGTGCCGGTGCCGATGGCGCCCGCGAGGAACGAGCCGAGCGCGCCGACGCCGAGCGAGAAACCGACGGCGATCGGCGTGAGCACCGCCAGCAGGCCGGGGGTGGCCAGCTCGCGCAGCGCGTCCTTGGTGCAGATGTCCACGACACGCCCGTACTCCGGCTGCTCCGTGTAGTCCATGATCCCGGGCTTCTCACGGAACTGCCGCCGCACCTCGAAGACGACCGAGCCGGCCGACCGGGACACCGCGTTGATCGCCAGCCCCGAGAAGAGGAAGACGACGGAGGCGCCCAGCACCAGGCCGACCAGGTTGTTCGGCTGCGAGATGTCCAGGCTCAGGCCCATGCCCCGGGCGGCGTCCCCGACGTCCCGTACGGCCGTGGCGATCGCGTCGCGGTACGAGCCGAACAGCGCCGCCGCGGCCAGTACGGCCGTGGCGATGGCGATGCCCTTGGTGATGGCCTTGGTGGTGTTGCCGACGGCGTCCAGGTCGGTGAGGACCTGCGCGCCGTCGCCGGTGACGTCGCCGGACATCTCGGCGATGCCCTGGGCGTTGTCGGAAACCGGGCCGAAGGTGTCCATCGCGACGATCACGCCGACGGTGGTCAGCAGGCCGGTGCCGGCCAGCGCCACCGCGAACAGCGCCAGCATGATGGACGTGCCGCCCAGCAGGAAGGCGCCGTACACGGACAGGGCGATCAGCACCGCGGAGTAGACCGCGGACTCCAGACCGAGGGAGATCCCGGAGAGCACCACCGTCGCCGGGCCGGTCAGGGAGGTCTTGCCGACGTCCCGTACCGGCCGTCGGCTGGTCTCCGTGAAGTAACCGGTGAGCTGCTGGATGAGCGCGGCCAGCACGATGCCGATGGCGACCGCCACCAGCGCCAGCACCCGCGGATCGCCGCTGCGGCCCAGGATCGCCGGGTCCGTGACACCGGACAGGTCGGCGTAGGAGGACGGCAGGTACGTGAAGACCGCGACCGCCACGAGGACCAGCGAGATGGCCGCGGAGATGAAGAAGCCACGGTTGATGGCGGTCATGCCGCTGCGGTCGGAGCGCCGGGGCGCCACGACGAAGATGCCGATCATGGCCGTGACCACACCGATGGCCGGGACCAGCAGCGGGAAGGCCAGGCCCGAGTCGCCGAAGGCGGCCATGCCCAGGATGAGGGCGGCGACCAGCGTCACGGCGTACGACTCGAAGAGGTCGGCGGCCATGCCGGCGCAGTCGCCGACGTTGTCGCCCACGTTGTCCGCGATGGTCGCGGCGTTGCGCGGGTCGTCCTCGGGGATGCCCTGCTCGACCTTGCCGACGAGGTCGGCGCCGACGTCCGCGGCCTTGGTGAAGATGCCGCCGCCGACCCGCATGAACATCGCGATCAGCGCGGCGCCGAGACCGAAGCCCTCCAGGACCTTGGGTGCGTCGACCGCGTAGACGAGCACCACACAGGACGCGCCGAGCAGGCCGAGCCCCACGGTGAACATGCCGACGACGCCGCCCGTACGGAAAGCGATCTTCATGGCCTTGTGCGAGACGGCGGTGAGATCCTTTTTCGCCTCGCCCTCGCCCGGCGTGGCTTCCCGGGCGGCAGCGGCGACGCGCACATTGCTGCGCACCGCCAGCCACATCCCGATATAGCCGGTGGCGGCCGAGAAACCGGCGCCGATCAAGAAGAAGACGCTGCGCCCGGCGCGCTGCGTCCAGTTGTCCGCGGGAAGCAGCATGAGCAGGAAGAACACCACCACGGCGAAAACGCCGAGGGTGCGCAACTGCCGGGCGAGATAGGCATTCGCGCCTTCCTGCACGGCGGCAGCGATCTTCTTCATGCTGTCGGTGCCCTCACCGGCGGCGAGCACTTGCCGCACCAGCACCGCCGCGACGGCCAGTGCCGCGAGCGCCACGACGGCGATCACCAGCACCATGCCGCGGTTGCCCGACGTCAGCGATGGCTCGGCCAGGTAAGAGGGGTGTTCCAGCAACTGAGGGGTGTAAGGCCCCGCCATTCGTCCTCCTTGACGTTTGGCACATGGGCGCGCGGATGCACGCTCAGGCGTCCTGAGCAAAGTTGTGGACGGATTGTAGGTAGCGGCACCAGATCAAAACAGGGCGCCTCAAAGGGAATTCGCCGGTGGCGGCCGAGATCGTTCGAAGAACGGACGGAGATCGGACAGAGATCAGGCGAAGAAGCAGCGAAGATCGAAAATAGCGGGGCCGTAGCCGCGTCGCCGCAATTCGCCTGGACGAATGAATGCGAATAATTAGCTGACAACTGAATGATGATCTCAGGGTCTTACCTAACGCCGCTGCTCACGGCGCCGCGAACGAGCGCCGCGCGGCCCGGCCGGGCCGCCGTCGGGCCGTCGTCGGGCCGGCGTCGGGCCGTCGTCGGGCCACCGTCGGGCCGGCGGGCACCGGGCGGCTCGGGGGCCCCGTGCGGGGTCCCGCACGGGGCCCCGGTGTGCCCGGCCGCCCCGCCAGGTGCCGGTGGCGCCGCGGGCATGGTCCGGCGGCGGTACGGGGTCGGTGGACGCCCGGCTGCGTCGGTGCCTGCGTACCGCCACGGAAGTACGCACTCCGGTAGGGGGCACGCGGCCCCGGGACGGCGGCGGACCGTACGCCCGGTACGGCCGGGTGGGGAGGCGGAGGAGCCGGGCGCACGGGACCGGTGGGTACGGGGAACCCGCTGGGTACGAGCGTGCGGATGTGGCCGGAAGAGGAGGGTGAGGGGGAAGGCCCCCGAGTGGCCGGATGGTGAGCCCCGGCCGCCGCATGCCACACGAAAGAGTTGGGGCACGTACGGCTGAATGGGGCGTGCGGGAGTGAAAGAGGGCGCGTGCGGACGCGGAGATGCTCGTGCAGGCGCGGAAGGGCGCGTGCGGGCGCGGAGGGGCGCGAGACGGGCTTCCTGCGGTGCGGGTGGGATCGCCGGTGCGCCAGGCGCGCGCCCGTAGCCCGTCGCAGCAGCCGGCAGACGCTACGGCGAGGGCCTCCCCGCTACCGGGGCAGCCGCGCTACGCATGCGTCACTGCAACGTGGGCAGCCCCGCACCAGAAGAACGCCGCCCCGACGACAGAGCCCCGACGACAGAACCGCCAGCTCTACGGCAGGCCGGCCCCTACGGCAGCACCGGCGCCGGTGTCGTGGGCCAGCTCATGCGGATGATGCCGCCGGTGTCGCCGGCGGTCACCTCGACGTCGTCGACCAGCCCGCTGATGACCGCGAGCCCCATCTCGTCGTCGCTCTCGGCCGCGTCACCGTTGTCCGAGGCGGGTCCGCCGGGCAGCGGCTCCCCGTTCAGACCGCGGACGCCAGGCACCGCACCGGCACCCGCCGGGCTCCCCGGGACCTCGTCGCCCACCTCGATGGAGAACTTCTTCTCGTCCTCGACCAGGGCGACCCGTACCGGGGCCGTGATGTTGTTGGTGCGGTGCAGCCCCACCGCACGGGTGCACGCCTCACCGACGGCGAGCCGAACCTCGTCCAGCACGGCCTCGTCCACCCCGGCCCGCCTCGCCACGGCAGCCGCGACCAGCCGCGCGGTGCGGACGTGCTCGGGAAGGGCGCTGAAGCGGAGTTCGACGGTGGCCATGCCATCCCCCTCGGTATGCGGGCGTGCAACGCAGGGGGCCGGACCGCCAAGCCCGGTTCCCCCCACTGCTTCCAACCCCCGCGCCGCGGCGCGGGGACCGGCGAGCCGTCAGTCGGTGGCTGCGACGGCTTCGTCGACCGAGGTGTGAATCGGGAACACCTTGGTCAGTCCGGTGATACGGAAGATCTTCAAAATGCGCTCCTGGTTGCAGACCAGGCGCAGCGAGCCCTCGTGGGCACGCACCCGCTTGAGCCCGCCGACCAGAACGCCGAGCCCCGTGGAGTCCAGGAAGTCGACACGCTCCATGTCCACCACGAGGTGGTAGCTTCCGTCGTTCACGAGCTCGACCAGCTGCTCCCGCAGCTTGGGCGCGGTGTATACATCAATCTCGCCACCGACCTCGACGACCGTACGGTCGCCAACGGTCCGGGTCGACAGGGACAGGTCCACGGATCCTCCAGCACCTTGCTATCGAGCGGTCGCCCCCCATGGATCGGCAGCCGCGATGGCATTCAATCACTTACCAGCAGGCGTGCACGACGCCTTGTGCGCATTGTCCGTCACACCGGTGACACACTCGGTGCCGATGGCCTCCAATCAGTTGCCCCCGGACGGGGGCACCAGACCCTCCCCGCGCACGGTCCTGGACCGTCTCACCCAGGGGGCGTCCCGCGCTACGCGCATCACTCATACGGAGCACTTGCCCCCGCGCATCGGCAGCCATGCGGAATGGCCCGCACGGATCCGTCCGGAGGTGCTGGAAGCCGTCGGCGCCGCCGGGATCGCCCGCCCGTGGACCCATCAGGCGCGTACCGTCGAGCACGCGCTGCGGGGCGAATCGGTCGTCATCGCCACCGGTACGGCGTCCGGGAAGTCGCTCGCCTACCTGGTCCCGGTGCTGTCCGGGCTCCTGGACGGTTCCGAGGCCCCGAACGGGCGCGGCGCCACGGCCCTGTACCTGGCGCCCACCAAGGCGCTCGCCGCCGATCAGCGGCGCGCCGTCGGCGAACTCGCCGCGCCGCTCGGTACCGCGGTGCGGCCGGCCGTGTATGACGGCGACACGCCGGTCGAGGAACGCGAATGGGTGCGCCAGTACGGCAACTACGTCCTGACCAACCCCGACATGCTCCACCTGGGCATCCTCCCGGCCCACCCCCGCTGGTCCTCCTTCCTGCGCGCCCTGCGCTACGTCGTCATCGACGAGTGCCACACCTACCGCGGCGTCTTCGGCTCCCACGTGGCCCAGGTCATACGCCGCCTCCGGCGTGTCTGTGCCCGGTACGGCTCCGAACCGGTCTTCCTGCTGGCCTCGGCCACCGCCGCCGAACCGGCGCAGGCGGCCGAGCGGCTGACGGGTCTTCCTGTGGCCGAAGTCACGGAGGACACCTCGCCGCGCGGCGAGGTGGTCTTCGCGCTGTGGGAGCCGCCGCTGACGGAGCTGCACGGCGAGCAGGGCGCCCCCGTACGCCGGACCGCCACCGCCGAGACCGCCGACCTGCTGACCGACCTCGCGCTCCAGGATGTCCGTACCGTCGCCTTCGTACGGTCGCGGCGCGGCGCCGAGCTGATCGCCCTCATCGCGCAGGAGCGGCTGGGGACGGTCGCACGGGCCCTGGCCCAGCGGGTGGCCGCCTACCGGGGCGGCTATCTGCCGGAGGAGCGGCGGGCGCTGGAGCGCGCCCTGCACACCGGCGACCTGCTCGGCCTGGCCGCCACCACGGCCCTGGAGCTGGGCGTGGACGTCTCCGGGCTGGACGCCGTACTGATCGCCGGGTACCCGGGCACCCGCGCCTCCCTGTGGCAGCAGGCCGGGCGCGCGGGGCGGGCCGGACAGGGCGCGCTCGCCGTCCTCGTCGCCCGGGACGACCCGCTGGACACCTACCTCGTGCACCATCCGGAGGCGCTCTTCGACCAGCCCGTCGAGTCCACCGTGCTGGACCCGGACAATCCGTACGTGCTCGCGCCGCACCTGTGCGCGGCCGCCGCGGAACTCCCGCTCACCGAGGACGACTTCCCCCTTTTCGGCCCCGCCGCACCGGGCCTCCTCCCCTCGCTGGAGGCCCGCAAGCTGTTGCGCCGCCGCGCCAGGGCGTGGCACTGGACCCGGCGCGAGCGGGCCGCCGACCTCGCCGACATCCGCGGGCAGGGCGGCTCGCCCGTACAGGTCGTGGAGGCGGGCACCGGCCGTCTGCTGGGCACGGTGGACGCGGGCGCCGCGCACACCAGCGTCCACGACGGCGCCGTCCACCTCCACCAGGGCCGTACGTACCTGGTCGAGCACCTGGACCTGGAGGACGACGTGGCCCTCGTCCAGGAGGCGAACCCGCCGTATTCGACGACCGCGCGCGACACCACCGCCATCGCCGTACTGGAGACCGAGACGGAGGTCCCGTGGGGCGACGCGCGCCTGTGCTTCGGCTCGGTGGAGGTCACCAACCAGGTCGTCTCCTACCTGCGCCGCCGGCTGATCACGGGCGAGGTGCTGGGCGAGGCGAAACTCGACCTGCCGCCCCGTACGCTGCGCACCCGGGCCGTGTGGTGGACCGTCACCGAGGACCAGCTCGACGCGGCCCGCGTCAATCCCGAACAGCTCGGCGGCGCCCTGCACGCCGCCGAACACGCCTCCATCGGCCTGCTGCCGCTGTTCGCCACCTGTGACCGATGGGACATCGGCGGCGTGTCCCTCCCGCTGCACCCCGACACCCTCCTTCCCACCGTCTTCGTCTACGACGGCCACCCGGGCGGCGCGGGCTTCGCCGAACGCGCCTTCCGCACCGCCCCGGAGTGGCTCGCGGCCACCCGCAAGGCCATCGCCTCCTGCGAGTGCGAGGCCGGCTGCCCGTCCTGCATCCAGTCGCCCAAGTGCGGCAACGGCAACGACCCGCTCCACAAACGGGGCGCCGTACGACTCCTGACCGAACTCCTCAAGAACGCGCCGGAACCGGCTTCCTGAGCGCCCGCGGAATCGACTGATGACCGTTTTCTTCTGTGCCAAGTGCGGCAACACGCTCACCCCGGACCTGCGGCGGCTTCCCGCCGTCCCCGACGTGTCGACGCACGACAAGGACCGCGACAGGAGGACGGGACTCGCCGCCTCCACCGTGCCGCCGGGCCACTACGCGATCGATCCCGAGCCGTGGGGCGCCCCGTTCGAGCCCGCCGGGCCCGGGCGCGGGCGCGTCATGAACGACCGGGCTCTGCTCATGCCGCCCGGCATGGCCGACTTGGTCTCCGCCGGCCCACGGAACACGGTGATCGTCCACCCGGACGACACGCCGGATCTCCGCCAGGTCGCCGTCCCCGCGGGCCACCACGGTTGCTGCGGCCCGTTGGGCACGAGCGGCCGCAACATGGCGTGCACCTGCGGGACGCTCGTCGCCACCCTCGCGGCCGACTGCATGGGGCCGCATGAACTGCACCTCGATCCGGTGCGTGTGTACGGTTACGACGAGGGGGCGTCCGGGGCGTAGGCCGGGGTAGGGGCCGGGGCCGGAGGGCGATGCCCGGGCCTTGCTCCCCCTCCCCTCCCCCGCCCCACCCCCACCTCCGCCTCCGCCTCCGCCTCCGCCTCCACGTCAGCGTCCGCCACATCCGCGTCCGCGCCAAGCGTCCGCGTCCGCGTCACCGTCTGCGTCCGTGCCAGCGCCAGCGCCCGCGTCCGCAGCGAAGATCAGCAGCGTGCCGCGGCTTCCCGCGCGGACCGCGTGCGTCGCACCCGCCGGGACCAGATACAACTCTCCCGGCCGCACCGAGACGTCCGCGCCGCCCACCGACAGCTCCAGCCGCCCGTCGAGCACGAACAGCGCCTCGGCCGTCCCGTGCGCTTCCTCCTCCCCCGGCAACTCGTCCATGCGCAGCACCTTCACGCGGGCCGCGCCCACCTTCCCCAGGGCACGGGAGCTCCACGCTTCCGGCAGGGCAGCCGCCGTTCCCCGTACGTCGATCGCCTTCATGGCACGCCTCCCGGCGGACCGCCCCGGTCACGCCCGAAGAGCCCGCACATCAAGATCAATGGATGATCCGGACGCTATCCGGGACGGGGCCGGAGGTGGTCGACCGTTCGGTAAAACCTCCCCGGGCACGGGCGACCACTGCCGCCGGTCGCTGCCGCCGGTCGCCGCCGCCGGGCACTATTCCCGGGCGGGGCCGCCCCGTTCGGGTATCGGCTCGGCGGCCCGGCCCGCTGTCGTCGCCGGGCCCGCGCGGGCGCGGAGGTCCGAGGCGAACGGTCCGGTACGGGCCCGGGCCGTGACGTCCGCGATGTCGCCCCGAACGGTGCAGCGCACCAGGCGAGCGTCTTGCGCGGCCGCCACCTCCCGGGCGGCTCGGCAGGCGGCCGACGCGCCCCGGAGCGCGGTGTCCGCCGCCGCCAGGGCGCCCAAATCCGCCGCGGCTCCCGCACGATGACGTGTCACGACCACCTGAGCCATGGCGATCACCACCGCGAACACCGTGCACAGCGCCATCGCCGCGAACACCGCCCACACCGTGGCCGAGCCCTCATCGCCCCACCGTCTCCTCCGCAAGTGCCGTCGCCTCCCCTCGGAGCGTCAGCGTCAACGGGCCGACGCCGGGCGTCGCCGCCTCGACCCGTACGCGCACCAGGTCACCGCGCCTCTCCAGCGCCACCCGCGCGCCGTGCGGGGCTGCTTCGCGGGCCACCGCGCCGACGGCCGACGGTGGTTCCGACCGGGCTGCCGCCCGGGCCCCGGCGCGGGCCGCGTCCACGCACTGGATCTGCGCGCAGGCGGCCACGAGCCCCCACAGCAACAGCCCCGTGAACAGCACCAACGCCGGGATGACCAGGGCCGTTTCCGCCGTCACATATCCCCGGTCGCGGTCACGCTCACGGCCGCGTCCGTCGTCAGACCTGGACACCGAGGGCCTTGCCGATCACCGCGCGCAGCGCCGCCTCCACCGCACCGCCCGACAGCACCTTGTAGAGCACGGCCGCGGCCGCACACGCCGCCAGGGTTCCCAGGGCGTACTCGGCCGTGGTCATGCCCCGGTCGGCGGAGCCCCTTGCCCGGACGGCCGCAACGCGCCGCTCCAGCCACCTACTTACCACCATCTCTTCCCCCTTGAGGTCTTGTGATCACTTCCGCTGTCGGTGATCCGGTGCGGCCCGGATCGGTCGTGTGCCGTCATGAGTTCTTCGTGAGCGCTGTGGCCAGGCCGAACAGGACCGGTACGACACCGAGCGCCAGGAAAGCGGGCAGGAAGCAGGCCGCCAGCGGCATCGTGACCAGCACCCCGGCCCGCCGGGCCCGTTCGGCCGCCGAGCGGGAGTCCTGTGCCCGCAACTCCGCCGCGATCCGGGAGACGCCCTCCACGGCCGGGACCCCCGATATGCCCGCCCGTTCCAGACACCGGGCCAACCCCCGGGCGCCGGGGAGGGCGCCGAAGCGCCGCCATGCCGTCGCGGGCTCGCTGCCGAGCCGGAGCTCCGCGGCCACGCGCCACAGGTGCTCGCCGACGGTTCCGCCGAGCGACCGCCCTACCGCCTCGGCGGACTCCCGTGGCCCGGCGCCCGCTGCCAGGCAGGCCGCGAGCAGGTCCGCGGCCGGTGCCAGCGCCGCACGCAGGCCGCTCTCGGCCGCCTGCCGCCTGGCCTGTGCCTGTGTACGGCGCCGCCACCGCCAGGCTCCGTACGCCACGGCGAGTCCCAGTACGCCACCGGTCACCCCGCCGACGAGAATGGCCACGGCTCCCGCGATCACCGCGGGCCCGGCCCGTTCCCGGGCGGCCCCGGGCCACCGACGCCCTCGGCCGCGCTTCAGCTCCGGTGCCGGGCGCCGGCCGGAGCCGTCGTGGTGCCGTACGGCCTTGCCCAGGACCGCTGTCGCCCGCCGTCGGGTACTCCGTAGGCCGCGCGCTTCCCCGGCCGTGGTCAACGCGCCGACCACGGCGGCCAGGATCAGAAAAACTGTCCCCAGGGTGTGGACAAGTTCCGGGACGGCCCCGTGGTCGGCATCAGCGGACATGACCGCCCCCTTCGGCGGCCGCGATGATCCGCGCCGTCCAGACGACGCCGCACCACTCCAGCAGGCCGCCGACCAGCAGGCACGCCCATCCGGCGGGGGTGTGCAGCAGTACCCGGAGCGGGTCGGCGCCGAGGGCGCTGCCCATCGCCAGCCCTCCGGCCGGGAGGAGCGCGAGCATCAGTGCGGTCGCCCTCGGGCCCGCCAACTGGGCGCGCAGGTCGTCGCGCTGGTCACGTTCCGCCCGGAGGGCCGTCGCGATCCGTTCCAGCCCGGCGGCCAGCCCGGCCCCGCCGTCGACGGCGACCTGCCAGCACGCCGCCACACCGGCCAGCCCCTCCGCACCCGGCAGCCGCGCCGCCGCACGCAGGGCCGCCGGCACGTCCCCGCCGAACCGGGCCGCCGTCGTGACCACCGCGCCCGTCTCGCCGAAGCTCGCGGCACCGACCGCCGTCAGGGCCTGCCCCGGCTGCCGTCCGGCCCGCAACTCGCCCGCCACCGCCTCGCACAGCTCGATGACCGCCGCGCCCCGGCGCTCCCGCTCCCGCACCCGCTCCCGGGCCCGGAGCCATCGCCGCACCAGGACCGACGCCACCACGGCTGCGATCACGGGCACCACCGAACCGGCCATGACACCGAGGCCGAGACCGGCTGGCAGGCACCACAGCTCTCGGGGGAAGCGGACGGTCCCGTCCCGGCTTCCTCCGCCGCACCGAGGAGCTCGGTTCGCTTTCCACCATCCGCCACCCGGCCCGAAGACCCGGTACGCGGCCCACGTGGCCCAATGCGCCACCCGTTGCAGCAACCGCCGGAGCGTGAACCCTCCTTCTTCAGGGCCCAGTTCCCACGCTCCCCCCTTCGGGCCCACCGCCTCTCCGTCCACCAACAACAGTCGTGCCCGTCGTACGTCACCGCTGCGGCCGCCGGACAGCCAGACCGCCATCCCCGCGCACAGCACGGCCGCGCACACCGGCACCGTCGCCGTACCGACATCACTCATCCCGCGCCCCTCCCCCGCTCGCACAGCCCGGTCAATCGCGCCCAGCCCGCTGCCTCTTGGAATCCCCGCGGTGCCCACACCGCCGCCGGTACGGTCACCACGAAGCCGTCCCGATCCCGCTCCAGGACGTCCACCCGGGCGAGGCGCCGACGGCCGTCCCGGTCCCGTACGAGGTGCAACAGCACCGACAGCGCGGCGGCCACCTGGCTGTGCAGTGCCGCCCGGTCGAGCCCGGCCGTCGAGCCCAGGGCCTCCAGGCGCGCCGGGACGTCACCTGAGGCATTCGCGTGCACCGTGCCGCAGCCGCCCTCGTGCCCCGTGTTCAGGGCCGCCAGCAGGTCCGTGACCTCGGCGCCGCGCACCTCGCCGACCACCAGCCGGTCCGGCCGTATCCGCAGCGCCTGCCGCACCAGGTCCCGCAGGGTGACACGGCCGACGCCTTCCTGGTTCGCGGGCCGGGTCTCCAGCCGTACGACGTGGGGGTGGTCCGGCCTCAGTTCCGCGGAGTCCTCGGCCAGGACGAGCCGTTCGGCCGGGCCGGCCAGGCCCAGCAGCGAGCTGAGCAGTGTGGTCTTCCCGGAGCCGGTCCCGCCGCTGATGAGGAAGGAGAGCCTGGCGTCCAGCACGGCCCGCAGCAGGCGGTCGCCGTCCGGTGGCACCGTGCCTGCCGCGACCAGTTCCGCGAGGGTGAAGGCGCGGGGGCGCAGGACGCGCAGCGACAGGCAGGTGCCCGCGACCGCCACCGGCGGCAGGACGGCGTGCAGGCGGGTGCCGTCGGGCAACCGGGCGTCCACCCAGGGGTGGGCGTCGTCCAGCCGTCGTCCGGCCACCGAGGCCAGCCGCTGCGCGAGCCGGCGCACCGCGGCCTCGTCGGCGAAGCGGACCGAGGTGCGCTCCAGGCCTCCGCCGCGGTCCACCCACACCTCGTCCGGCGCGCTGACCAGGACGTCGGTCACCTCCGGTGCGGCGACGAGCGGTTCGAGGGGGCCGCAGCCGACCAGCTCCGACCGCAGCGCCGATACGACCCCCAGCACCTCCGCGTCGCCGAGCAGGCGACCCTCGGCGCGCAGCGCCATCGCGACCCGTGCGGGCGTCGGCTCGGCGCCCGCCTGGGCCAGCCGCCCGCGCACCGCCTCCAGAAGACCGGCGCCGATGCCGCCCGTGCGAGGTGTGCCGTGGGCGTCGGCGCCGGGTGGCCCGTCGAACGCCCGCAGTCCGGATACCTGCGGCCCGGGCATCTGCGCCCCGCTCGCCCGCGGCCCGGACGCCCGCGACCCGTTCCCCCGGGGAAGCTCAGTCCTCACCTGGACCACCCGCCGCGCCCTCACCGAGCCATCCGCGCCGCCCACCGGCCTCCGGCCTCCCGGCCCTCGCCCCCGGGGCTCCCGAGCCCGCAGCCACCGGCCCTGCGACCCCCGGTCCCGTGGTCCCCGACCCCACGGCCTCGGGCAACACCCGCTTCCAGAAGGCCGTGCCGAAGTGCCGTAACGGACCTCGGGCGTTCGCCCCCGGCGGCGCGCCCCGGGCCAGTTCTCCCGGGAGGGCGTTCTCCCAGCCCAGTTCTCCGGCCAGTGGAAGGCCGAGCAGCCGGGCGGCCTCCTCGGGCGCCAGCTCCGCGGCGCGGCCGCCGTCCGGGCCGGGGCCGGCGCGTGTCACCACCCGCACGTCCGGCAGGACCGTACGCACCAGAGCCGCCACGCGCCGGGCCGCCGCCAGCGCCCGTAGTTCGGTGGGGACGACCAGCAGCCCGACATCGACCTGGGCGAGCGCTTCCACGACCGCTTCGTCCAGCCGGCGCGGCAGGTCCACCACCACGGCGCCGCCCCGTCTGCGTGCCGCTGCCATGACCGCGCGCATCGCCTGCGGCGGAATCGCCACCGCGTCACCGCGGTCCCAGCTCAGTACACGTAAGGAGTGCAGCCGCGGCAGCGCTTCCTCCAGGGCGTCGCCGCCCACCCGCCCACGCGATTCGGCGAAGGCCGGCCAGCGCAGCCCTTCTTCCTTCTCACCGCCCAGCAGCACGTCGAGTCCGCCGCCCAACGGGTCCGCGTCGACCAGGACGGTCCGGCGGCCCGCGCGGGCCGCCGTCAGGGCCAGGGCGCAGGCGAGGGTGCTCGCGCCGGCGCCGCCGCTGCCGCCGATCACCCCCACCGTCACGGCCGTCGGCCCGACGCCCTCCACCGCGTCGGCGATCCGGTCCACGAGCCAGCTCTCGCCACCGGGGAGCACCAGCACCCGTTCCGCCCCGAGGGCGACGGCCAGCCGCCACAGTTGCCGGTCGTCCGCGCCCCGGGCGACGAGCACCACCCCGTCCCGGCGGCCCGCCCCGCACAGCCGGGGCGCACAGTCGGCGCCGACGATCACCAGCGGCGCCGAGGCCCAGCCCGGACTGCGGCCGCGGGCGACGCCATGGGCGACCTCCGGCGTCGCACCGGCTGCCGCGCACAGTCTCAGGACGTCGTCGAGAAGGTCCTCGTCCTCGGTGACGACCAGCGGTCCGCCGCGCCCTTCGGCAGGCCCGGGCGGTTGATCGGGAGTCATACGTCCGGCCACGTTCCGTTCCCCTATCGCTACGCAACTCACACATCCGCGAACTCGCGGAGTTTTCATCGTGTGGCGATCCGGAAAATCCCGTGGATCTTGGTCCAAAACTGTGGACAACTCAAAGGCTGTGAATATCCCAGTCACCTATACCGGCGACCTTGCAGGCTCCCTTAGAGCATCGCTACGGCTACCCTGAGTGACGACCGGTGGGCGTCGGCACGCTCGGGGCCGAGCGATGAAGAGGAAGCGGCCGATCCGCCTCGGACGGGCAAAAACGCGTCCGGACATGCGACGACCCCCGCCGGGGGGGAGAGCGGGGGTCGTCCCCACGGCCGACTCGGGGGGGGAGGAGTCGGACCGGGTTAGCACGGTCGCGAACGATCCGTGACTTCCATGGTGTACCCGAGAGCCTTCTCAGGCAAACCCACGCGCCACACCTTACGCCGAATGGTGGGCGCCTATGCTCGCCCCGTGGAAAACCACTCCGTGCCCCACTCGGCGACTCACTCGACACCCCGCACAGCCGCGTTCTTCGACCTGGACAAGACAGTCATTGCTAAG
This sequence comes from Streptomyces sp. NPDC026394, assembly GCF_055567735.1. Taxonomy (NCBI): domain Bacteria; kingdom Bacillati; phylum Actinomycetota; class Actinomycetes; order Kitasatosporales; family Streptomycetaceae; genus Streptomyces; species Streptomyces sp. NPDC026394. The sequence goes on along the minus strand of NZ_JBVHPX010000015.1, from coordinate 139,724 downwards.
TCGAGCACGCTGACCTTCAGCAAGTCGTTCTACCAAGGCGGCCTGATCAATCGCCGGGCCGTACTGCGCACCGCCTATGCCCAGTTCGTCTTCCTCGCGGGCGGCGCCGACCACGACCAGATGGAGCGGATGCGCGCCTACCTCTCGGCGCTCTGCCGGGGCTGGGACGTGGCCCAGGTCCGGGAGATCATCGCGGAGACCCTCCACGAGCTGATCGATCCGCTCATCTACGACGAGGCCGCCTCGCTCATCGAGGAGCACCACACGGCGGGCCGCGACGTCGTGATCGTCTCCACCTCGGGCGCCGAGGTGGTCGAGCCGATCGGCGCCCTGCTCGGCGCCGACCGCGTGGTGGCCACCCGGATGGTCGTCGGCGCGGACGGCCGCTTCACGGGCGAGGTGGAGTACTACGCCTACGGCCCGACCAAGGCGCAGGCGGTCCGGGACCTCGCCGCGTCCGAGGGCTACGACCTGGCGCGCTGCTACGCGTACAGCGATTCGGCGACCGACGTACCGATGCTGGAGGCGGTCGGCCATCCGCACGCCGTCAATCCGGACCGCGCACTGCGCCGTGAGGCCGCGAGCCGGGGCTGGCCGGTTCTGTCGTTCACCCGGCCGGTCCAGCTGAAGCAGCGGCTGCCCTCCCTGGGCATGCCGTCGCGTCCGGTGCTCGCCACGGTGGCCGCCGTGGGCGCGGCCGCCGCGACGGCGGGCCTCGTCTGGTACGCGAGCCGACGGCGCCCGGTTTTTGCCCGTATCACCCGAGTTTGAAGGGAAAAGTAAAGAACTGTGGCGAGGGGTTCCGCTTCCCCCGCCGCAGGAGTACAAAGGACGTAACGGCCCGCGAGACCGAGGACATCCGAGAGGAAGACCTTCTACGCAGCAAGGCCCCACGGACCGAAGCACGGAAACCGGGCACCCACGCGACGCCGACCCGTCGATTACGGGCCAGCCGTACCAGGTGACGGACGAAGTCTCCGACCTGATCGGCAACATCCGGAGCGCGCTTGGTAACCCGGTGGACGTGCCAGCGGCGGTACCGGAACGACTGGGTACCGCCGCAACCCTTTGTCCGGGGACTACACGGCCGGAAGCCCGTACCCACCGGGTACCTTCACGCCGCCCGGATACCGGCCCCGGCTGCCCCCCGTCAGGCCGCCCCGCGCTGCATCGCCTCGCACACCGCCGTGCTCTCCCGCGCCCCCAGCTCCACCGCCCGGCCGCAGTGCGCGATCCACGCTGCCACACCCTCCGGGGTGCCGGACACATAGCCTTCCAGCGCCGCCACGTACGCGGCCCGGTCCTGTTCCGCGTGGCCGACCTCCGCCGGGCAGACCGACTTCGGGTCCAGCCCGCTGCCGACCAGCACGATGCGCTCGGCGGCCCGCGCGACCAGCCCGTTGTACGAGCCGAAGGGGCGCAGCGCCAGCAGTTCGCCGTGCACCACGGCCGCCACCACCAGAGCCGGCGCCTCACTGCCCGCCAGCAGCAGCCGCGCGAGCCCGTCCAGGCGCCCCGCGACCTCGTCGGCATCCGGCAACGCCAGCTCCACCAGGGGCTCGTCGACCGGCTCACCCGCCAGCCGGGGCCGCCCCACCGACTCCTGCCGGGCGTCGCCGCTCGCCGCGACCAGGTGCAGCCGCGCCAGCACCCGCAGCGGCGACTGCCGCCACACGCTGAGCAGTTGCCCGGCCTCGGCGGTCAGCCGCAGCGCCGCGCCGACCGTACGCGGCTCACCCTCGACGCCGAAGTCGGATCGCCGCCGCACCTCCTCCAGCGCCCAGTCGGCTCCGGCCAGCGCCGCGGAGGCCCGCGCTCCGCGCAGCGCCGCCTCGGAGGTGATCTCGTTGCTGCGCCGTCGCATGATCCGGTGCCCGTAGACCCGGTCCACGCTCGCGCGCACGGAGTCCACGGAGTCGGCGACCCCCGGGAGCGAGGCCAGGGTCGCGAGCGGATCGGCTGTCGTACTCATGGGTACGACCCTACGCACCCCGGAAGCCGCAAGGCCGAACCGCTCGAAGGAGTGGTCTTCTTCACCCGAACCTCTCACCCGGGGCAACTCGGCGCTTACGCTTAGTGACCATGAAGATCGCGTTCGTGGGCAAGGGCGGCAGTGGGAAGACCACGCTGTCCGCCCTGTTCATCCGCCACCTCGCCGCCGCCCGCGTCCCCGTGATCGCGGTGGACGCCGACATCAACCAGCACCTGGCCAGCGCCCTAGGCATGGACGAGACGGAGGCCGCCGCGCTGCCGGCGCTCGGCGCCCGGCTGCCGCTGGTCAAGGACTACCTGCGCGGCACCAACCCGCGTATCGCGTCCGCCGAGACGATGATCAAGACGACGCCGCCCGGCGAGGGCTCCCGGCTGCTGCGGGTCGTCGAGGACAACCCCGTGTACGCGGCGTGCGCCCGGCCCGTCCTCCTGGAGGGCGAACCGGTGCGCCTGATGGCGACCGGCCCGTTCACCGAGTCCGACCTGGGAGTGGCCTGCTACCACTCCAAGACCGGCGCGGTCGAACTGTGCCTGAACCACCTCGTGGACGGCCGCGAGGAGTACGTCGTCGTCGACATGACGGCCGGCTCCGACTCCTTCGCCTCCGGAATGTTCACCCGCTTCGACCTGACCTTCCTGGTCGCCGAGCCCACCCGTAAGGGCGTCGCGGTCTACCGCCAGTACAAGGACTACGCACGCGACTACGGCATCGCCCTCAAGGTCGTCGGCAACAAGGTCCAGGGCCCGGACGACGCCACCTTCCTGGCCGACGAGGTGGGCGAGGACCTGCTGCTGACCGTGGGGGACTCGGCGTGGGTGCGGGCCATGGAGAAGGGCCGGCCGCGCCGCTTCGACCTGCTGGAGGCCGACCACCGGCAGGCGCTGAAGGAGCTGCACGCCGCCGCCGACGAGATGTACGAGCAGCGTGACTGGGAGCGCTACACCCGCCAGATGGTGCACTTCCACCTGAAGAACGCGGAGAGTTGGGCGAACGCGAAGACGGGCGCCGATCTGGCGGCCCAGGTCGACCCCGCCTTCGTCCTCGCCGAGCCCGCGGGGGCCCCGCAGCCCGCCTGACCCCCGGTCGGGGGGCCGCCACGGGGCCCGGAAGCGGAACGGCGACCGGAAGCGGCACGATGCCCGGAAGCTTCACGGGGCCCGGAAGCTTCACGGGGCCCGGGAGCCCCACGGGTTCCGGAGCCCCACGGGTCCCTGCCGAGCCGCCTCCCCGCTACTCCGCGTCCCGCCGCGCCGGTTCGGCCGAACCGGCGGGCTCACCCGGCGCCCCGGGCTTCGCGGACGAGGTCGCCAGGTAGCTCCCCCACCCGCCCTTCGGGGCGCCGCCCACCGGCAGCGCGCGCAGCTTCTCCAGCACCCGCGGGTCCTGCGCGTCCAGCCAGTCGGCAAGTTGCTTGAAGGTCACGCAGCGCACGCCCTGCCGGGGGCAGACGGTCTTGATGGTGTCCTCGACGGCGCGCATGTACGTGCCGCCGTTCCAGGACTCGAAGTGGTTGCCGACGATGAGCGGCGCCCGGTTGCCCTTCTCGGCCCGCTCGAACGCGGCGACCAGGCCGTCCCGCATCTGCTTGCCCCAGGTGGCGTGCATCGCCGGGTCGCCCCTGGTCGTACCGGACTGGTTGGCGAGGAAGTTGTAGTCCATCGAGAGCGTCTCGAAGGCCCGGCCGGGGACGGGGACCTGCTGGAGGGGGAAGTCCCAGATGCCGTCGATCTGCTTCGGCCACAACTGCCGGCCGCCGACGGAGCTGGAGTCGTAACGGAAGCCCATCGCCTTGGCCGCGGGGATGAGGTTGCGCTGCCCTTCGAGGCAGGGGGCACGGCCGCCGACGAGTTCCTTGCTGTAGTCGAACGGCAGCGGCTTCTCGGTCTTCAGTCCGGTGTGCGTCTTCCAGGTCTTGACGAACGCCTCGGCCTGCCGGATCTCGCTCTGCCACTCCTCCGGCGACCAGGTGCCGACGCCGCCGTTCGCGCCGCAGAAGTGGCCGTTGAAGTGCGTACCGATCTCGTTGCCGTCCATCCAGGCGCCGCGGATCTGTTCCACGGTGGCCCGGACGCCCTTGACGTCGTTGAAGCCGATGTCGGAGGCGCCGGGGCTGTGCTTGGGCGGGTGGTAGGCGTCCTTCCTGTTGCCCGGGAGCAGGTAGACACCGCTGAGGAAGTACGTCATCCGGGCGTCGTACTTCTTGCCGACCGCGCGGAAGTGCGAGAACAGCTTCTGGCTGTCCTCACCGGCGCCGTCCCAGGAGAAGACCACGAACTGCGGCGGCCGCTCACCGGGTCTCAGACGCTCGGCCTTCGGCTGCATCGGCTGCGCCCCGGTGTACGCGGTCGAGCCGTCGCCGATGAGCTTGACCTGCTGGGCGGTGCGCTGCGGCGCGGCCTGGCCGCCCTGGGCGCCGCCCGGCCCGCCCCCGTTCCCCCCGGCACAGCCGGCGACCGCCGCCAGCGCCATCGTCGTGACCACCCCGGCCGTGACCCTTGATGCGGCTGCCATCAGCCACCTCACTCCCTGAGCTGCGAACTGCGAAACGGAAACATCAGAAAAACTGATTAACCGTTTTCAAGCCCGCATAAGCCACGGAATGGGCCGTAAGGTACAAGCGACTCGTCGCTGTGTTCACTCGAAAGACGGAACGGCAGACCCGAATGCCTGAAAAGGCTTCTCTGTGCCTTTACGTGTCATTACGCTTCATTTACCGATGCTTGAGAGTCACCGGGCCGTCACGAACCGTGACGCCAACCGGCCGGCTCGCCTCCCGCCGCAGTACACCGCCGCCCACGATCGCGCCCCGCGCGACCGCGCCGCCCCGGAGGAGACGGGAATGTCGCAGCTTCAGAAGCCGCCAGGGCCGCCGGGACCGACCGGCGCTCCGAGCACCCGCCGTACGCAGCCCCCGCCGCCCGCCGACCGGGCCGCCGCCCGCCGCGGCGACCTGTCCGCCTCGGTCGTCGTCTTCCTGATCGCCGTACCGCTCTCACTGGGCCTCGCCCTGGCCACCGGGGCGCCCCTCCAGGCGGGCCTGGTCGCCGCGGCCGTCGGCGGCATCGTGGCCGGACTGCTCGGCGGCGCTCCCCTCCAGGTCAGCGGCGCGGCGACGAGCCTGCTCGTGGTCACGGCCGAGCTGGTGCAGCGGTACGGCTGGCGGGCCACCTGCGCCGTCACGGTCCTCGCCGGGCTGGCCCAACTCGCGCTCGGCGCCGTCCGGGTGGCCCGGGGCGCGCTCGTGATCAGCCCCGCGATCGTGCACGCCATGCTCGCGGGCATCGGCGTCACCATCGCCGTCGGACAACTGCACGTGGTGCTCGGGGGCAGCCCCGACAGCTCGGCCGTCGACAACGTCGCCGCGCTGCCCGGCCAGTTGGCGCACCCGCACGTCGCCGCCCTGCTCATCGGCGCCGTCACGGTCGCGGTGCTGGCCGGCTGGCAGCGGCTGCCCGGGCGGGCCGGGCGGACGCTGCGGACGGTCCCGGCCCCACTGGCCGCCGTGGCCGCCGCCACGACCGTGAGCGCGGCCCTCCCGGTGCCGGTGCCGCGCGTCGCCCTGCCCGAGTGGTCGCTCCAGGCCCTGCCCACCCTCCCGGACGGGCCGGTCCTGGGGATCGCCGCCGCCGTCCTGACCGTCACCCTCGTCGCCAGCATGGAGTCGCTGCTGTCGGCGGTCGCGGTGGACCGCCTCGCCGCCGACCGCGCCGTCCCCACGTCCGGTACGGACCTGAACCGCGAACTGACGGGTCAGGGCGTCGCCAACGTGGTGTCCGGGCTGCTGGGCGGGCTACCGGTGGCCGGCGGGGCGATGCGCGGCTCGGCGAGCGTGCGGGCGGGCGCCGTCAGCCGGCGCGCCACCGTGCTGCACGGCGCCTGGGTGGTGCTCTGCGCCGGCCTGCTGGCCACGGCGCTGGAGCTGATCCCGCTGGCCGCCCTCGCCGCGCTGGTGATGGTCATGGGCGTACGGATGGTGAGCTTCGCGCACATCAAACATGTGCAGCGGCACCGGGAGTTTCCGGTCTACGCGGTCACCCTGGGCGGTGTGGTGCTGTTCGGCGTCCTCCAGGGGGTGGCCCTGGGCGTCGGGGTGACGGTCTTCCTGTCGCTGCGGCGGCTGACCCACACCCGGGTCACGGTCAGCGCCGAGGACGGCCGCCACCGGGTGCGCGTCAATGGGCAGTTGACCTTTCTCGCGGTACCGAGGCTGACCCGGGCGCTCGCCCAGGTGCCCGCCGGGGCGGACACCGTCGTCGAACTGGGAGGCTCGTTCATGGACCACGCCGCCTACGAGGCCCTGCGGGCCTGGTCCGACGGGCATCGCGCGGGCGGCGGCTGGGTGACCCTCGGCGGCCGCGCCGGGAGCCCGATCGCGGAGCCCGCGAGCGCCCACCACTGCCGCCCGTGGACGCCGTGGCGCAACCACTACTGCACCCGCCCGCCCGAGGAGGCCGCGGCCGCTCCGCGGACCAGTGGCGATCAACTGCTCGGCGGCGTCAGCGCGTTCCAGCGCCATACGGCCCCGCTGGTACGGGACGAGCTGGCCCGGCTGGCCCACGAAGGGCAGCGGCCCACCCAGCTCTTTTTGACGTGCGCCGACTCCCGGCTGGTCACCAGCATGATCACCTCCAGTGGCCCGGGTGACCTGTTCACCGTCCGCAACGTCGGCAATCTGATGCCGCCGCCCGGCACGGACGCCGCCTGCGACTCGGTGGGCGCGGCCATCGAGTACGCGGTCGAGGTGCTGAAGGTCGGCTCGCTGACCGTCTGCGGGCATTCGGGGTGCGGCGCGATGCAGGCGCTGCTCGGCGCTGACCACGAGCCGGGAGCGCGGACCCCGCTCGCGCGCTGGCTGCGGCACGGCCGCCCGAGCCTGGCACGGATGCAGCGGATCGGCCGGCTGGGGCGCGGTGAAGTCGCGCTCGCCGAACGCCCGGTCGCCGACGACGTGGAACGGCTCGCGCTGGTCAACGTCGTCCAGCAGCTCGACCACCTGATGTCGTACCCGTGCGTCGCCCACCGCGTCGCCGAGGGCGCGCTCACCCTGCACGGCATGTACTTCCACGTGGCCGAGGCCCAGGCGTACGTCCTGGACCGCACGACGGGCCGGTTCCGCGCGGTGCGGCCGGAGACGGCAGCCGTCACCTCGTAGCCGGAGCCTCCGCATCCCATGTGCAGGGGACTCCAAATGATGGGAAGTTCCCTATACCGTCCTCGCCATGGATGACGCCGTGCGCGATGGCGTGGCTGATGACGCGGCTGATGACGTGACCCACGCCGCGGACGACGCCCGCTTGACCGAAGAACTGATCGACGACCTGTTCGCCATCCGCACCCAGGTGCACGCCGAGCTGAGGGACCTGGCGCGCGAAGCGGGACTGACCGACACACAGACCGACGTGCTGTGGCGGCTGAGCCGCGGACAAGAAATGACCGCACGCCACCTGGCCGATCGCCTCCAGTGCGACGCCTCGACGGCCACGTCGATGATCGACCGGCTGGAGAAGCGCGGCTTGGTGCGCCGCGTCCCCCACCCCACCGACCGCCGGGCGAAGCTCGTTCAGCTCACCGACGAGGGGTGCGCACTGCGCGACCGCGTCGTCCGGCACAGCGCCGAGCACTCACCCTTCGCCCGCCTCGACCGGGCGAGCAGGCTGCGTCTGCACGCACTGCTGCGCCAGGTGGCCGGCGGCTCCCGGCCGGCCGGAACTCCCGGCGCCGAAGACCCTCACGGCACGGCGCAGTGACGAGCACGACCACCACCGTGATCACCGGTGGCAGCTCGGGACTCGGCCTGGTGACGGCACGTCACCTCGTCGCGGCCGGGCAGACGGTCGTCCTCGTCGGCCGGGACGCGGCGCGCACCGTCACGGCGGCCGACAGCCTGCGCGGCCTCGCGCCCGCCGGCCGGGGCACCGCTCCGCCCCGGACGTACACCGCCGACCTGGAGCAGTGGTCGCAGGTCCGCGACCTGGCCAAGAGGCTCGCCGCGGGCGCCGTATCCGTGGACGTGCTCATCAACAACGCGGGGGGGCGCGTTCCCCCGTTACGAGCGGACCGTGGACGGCGCCGAGCGGACCTACGCCCTCAACCGCCACGCGCCTTTCCTGCTCACGCACGCCCTCCTGGCCGGCGGAACGCTCGCCCCGAGGCCAGGATCGTCAACCTGTCGACGTTCGTGGAGAAGCGGGGCAAGGTCGACACCGGCGATCCGGACGTCACCGGCAGATCATGGCAGACCCGCTTCTATCACCAGATCAACGTCTATGCCTCCAGCAAACTCGTCAGCCTCCTGGCCACCCGGGAACTCGCACGGCGCCTGCCCGACGGCATGAGCGCCTACAACGCCGACCCCGGCACGGTGAAGGGCACCGCCATCAACAGCAACGCCGGTGGCCTGATGCGGCTGACGGCCCCGCTGTTCAAGCCGTTCGCCGTCGCCCCGGACACCGGCGTACGGACCGTGGTCCGGCTTGCCACGGCCGCACCCGCGCCGCGGCCCAACGGCGGCTTCTTCAGCAAGTCCCGGCCGACCACGCCCTCCCGTCCGGCCCAGGACGACGACCTCGCCGGCACGGTGTACGACCGGACCGCTCACCTGCTGGGCGTCGAGCCACCGCGCCGGCCGCCGGACCGTCAGCCCGGAGCCTTCCCTTCACCCCCCTCCAACTCCCCTTAAACCCGCCCGTAAACAGCACTTGACCTGCGCAACAGTAAAGGTCTACACCAATTTTTGGCGGCGACCCTTGTCAGGGCGGGTGGTGGGCTGATGAGCTAGGGCCGGGAGAGACATCGCACGCCCTGAATGGGAGATGACGTGAGCAACGAAAGCCTGGCCAACCTTCTCAAGGAGGAGCGGCGGTTCGCGCCGCCCGCCGAACTGGCCGCGAACGCCAACGTCACCGCCGAGGCGTACGAACAGGCGGCGGCGGACCGGCTGGGCTTCTGGGCCACCCAGGCCAAGCGCCTGACCTGGGCGACCGAGCCCACCGAGACCCTCGACTGGTCCAACCCCCCGTTCGCCAAGTGGTTCGCCGACGGCAAGCTCAACGTCGCGTACAACTGCGTGGACCGCCATGTCGAGAACGGGCTCGGCGACCGCGTCGCCATCCACTTCGAGGGCGAGCCCGGCGACACCCGCTCGATCACCTACGCGCAGCTCCAGCGCGAGGTCTCCCAGGCCGCCAACGCGCTGACCGAGCTGGGCGTCACGGCCGGCGACCGGGTCGCGATCTACCTGCCGATGATCCCCGAGGCCGTCATCTCCATGCTGGCCTGTGCCCGTCTGGGCGCGCCGCACTCGGTCGTCTTCGGCGGGTTCTCCGCCGACGCGCTGGCGACCCGCATCAACGACGCCGACGCCCGTGTGGTGATCACCGCCGACGGCGGCTACCGCCGCGGCAAGCCGTCCGCCCTCAAGCCCGCCGTCGACGAGGCGCTGACCAAGCCCGGCACGGAGAACGTGCGCAGCGTGCTGGTCGTGCGCCGTACCGGCCAGGAGGACGTGGCCTGGACCGAGGGCCGCGACGTGTGGTGGCACGACATCGTCGGGCGACAGAGCGAGACCCACACCCCGGAGGCGTTCGACGCCGAGCACCCGCTGTTCATCCTCTACACCTCCGGCACCACCGGTAAGCCCAAGGGCATCCTGCACACCACCGGCGGCTACCTCACCCAGGTGGCGTACACCCACCACGCCGTCTTCGATCTCAAGCCGGAGACCGACGTCTACTGGTGCACCGCCGACGTCGGCTGGGTGACCGGCCACTCGTACATCACCTACGGGCCGCTGGCCAACGGCGCGACCGAGGTGCTCTACGAGGGCACGCCCGACACCCCGCACCAGGGCCGCTGGTGGGAGATCGTGCAGAAGTACGGCGTCACGGTCCTCTACACCGCGCCGACCGCGATCCGCGCCTGCATGAAGTGGGGCGACGACATCCCCGCGAAGTACGACCTGTCCTCGCTGCGGGTCCTCGGTTCGGTGGGCGAGCCCATCAACCCGGAGGCGTGGATGTGGTACCGCAAGCACATCGGTGCCGACCAGGCCCCCATCGTCGACACCTGGTGGCAGACGGAGACCGGCGGCATGATGCTCAGCCCGCTGCCCGGTGTCACGGAGACCAAGCCCGGATCGGCGCAGCGCCCGCTGCCCGGCATCGCGGCCACCGTCGTGGACGACGAGGCCCGCGAGGTGCCGGACGGGGGCGGCGGCTACCTGGTGCTGACCGAGCCGTGGCCGTCCATGCTCCGCACGATCTGGGGCGACGACCAGCGCTACCTGGACACCTACTGGTCGCGCTTCGAGGGCAAGTACTTCGCCGGTGACGGCGCGAAGAAGGACGAGGACGGCGACATCTGGCTGCTCGGCCGGGTGGACGACGTGATGCTGGTGTCCGGCCACAACATCTCCACCACCGAGGTCGAGTCCGCGCTGGTCTCGCACCCGAAGGTCGCCGAGGCCGCCGTCGTCGGCGCGACCGACCCGCAGACGACCCAGTCGATCTGTGCCTTCGTGATCCTGCGCGGCACCGCGGCGGAGGACGAGGGGCTGGTGGAGGAGCTGCGGGCGCACGTCGGCAAGCAGCTCGGCCCGATCGCCAAGCCCAAGCGTGTCCTGCCGGTGGCCGAGCTGCCGAAGACCCGCTCCGGCAAGATCATGCGCCGTCTGCTGCGCGACGTCGCGGAGAACCGCGACCTGGGCGACGTCTCGACGCTCACGGACTCCGGTGTGATGGACCTGATCCAGGCGAAGCTGCCCGGCGCGGCCAGCGAGGACTGACCGGGCGGTCGCACCCGGCACGCCGCGTTCGAACGCGTGTGCCGATGCGTGACCGCCACTCCGAGGGGCACCCGTCCGCAGACCGGCCGGGTGCCTTTCGCCTGTTCCGGGCGCCCCGTACCCCTCGCCGGGCGGCCGATCACACCATTTGCCCGTAAGGTGAAGATCGCCGGAATGTTCCCCGCGCAGCCCGGGTACAGTAGGGATCGCGTCAAGAACGCGACAAATACCAAAGGTGCGCCGGGAAGTCTGGTCGGCAACTGCAACAGCCGTATCCAGCTGCCGAAACACCGGAGGTCTTCGCGTGAGCGCGCCCCACAACCGCCGATCCATATTCCTCGGGCGGATGTCCCTGCCCGAGCGGAACTTCATCGCGGACGCCCTGCGCGCCGAGACCGTGGGCGGCGTCCTGCTGCTCATCGCCGCCGTCGTGGCCCTCGTCTGGGCCAACACCCTCGGGGACAGCTACGAGTCGGTACGGGGTTTCCACCTCGGCATCGGCTCCGTCGGGCTGGACCTCTCCGTACAGCACTGGGCCGCCGACGGCCTGCTCGCCGTCTTCTTCTTCGTCGCCGGTATCGAGCTCAAGCGCGAGCTGGTCGCGGGTGACCTGCGCGAACCCAAGAAGGCGGCGCTCCCGGTGGTCGCCGCGCTGTGCGGCATGGCGATGCCCGCCCTCGTCTACGTCGTGGTCAACACCGCCGGCGGCGGCTCGATGGACGGCTGGGCGGTGCCGACCGCCACCGACATCGCCTTCGCACTGGCCGTGCTCGCCGTCATCGGCACCTCCCTGCCGTCCGCGCTGCGCGCCTTCCTGCTCACCCTCGCCGTCGTCGACGACCTCTTCGCGATCCTGATCATCGCGGTCTTCTTCACCTCGCAGCTCAACTTCCTGGCGCTCGGCTTCGCCGTCGCCGGCCTCGCCGTCTTCTACCTGCTGCTGCGCAAGGGCGTACGCGGCTGGTACATCTACGTACCGCTCGCCCTGGTCATCTGGGGCCTGATGTACAACAGCGGCATCCACGCCACCATCGCGGGCGTCGCCATGGGCCTGATGCTGCGCTGCCACCGCCGCGACGGCGAGGAGCAGTCCCCCGGCGAGCACATCGAGCACCTGGTGCGGCCCGTCTCGGCCGGTCTCGCGGTGCCGCTGTTCGCCCTCTTCTCGGCGGGCGTGTCGATCTCCGGCAGCGCGCTGCACGACGTGTTCACCAAGCCGGAGACGCTCGGCGTCGTGCTCGGCCTGGTCGTCGGCAAGGCCCTCGGCATCTTCGGCGGTACCTGGTGCGCGGCCCGCTTCACCAAGGCGGAGCTGAACCCCGACCTGAGATGGCCGGACCTCTTCGCCGTCGCCTCGCTCGCCGGCATCGGTTTCACGGTCTCGCTGCTCATCGGCGAGCTGGCCTTCACCGACGACCCGCTGCTGACCGACGAGATCAAGGCCGCCGTGCTGACGGGCTCGCTGATCGCCGCGGTGCTGTCCGGAACCCTGCTGAAGATACGCAACGCCAAGTACAAGAAGCTGTGCGAGGACGAGGACCGCGACGAGGACCAGGACGGCATCCCGGACGTGTACGAACTGGGCAACCCGGAGTACCACCTGCGGATGGCGAAACTCCTCGAAGCCAAGGCCGCGGAACACCGCCGCCTTGCCGAAGTGGCCTCCGGCGCGAACGCCGGGGACGATGGTCCGGCATGATCTGAGAGGCTTTGCATCCGGGAGAAGACAAGAGGGAGACGTCGATGAGCACAGCCGACGACGGCGCGGACCGCAGCCTCGGGCAGTTGGTGGCCACGGCCACCGCCGAGATGTCCGCACTGGTGCACGACGAAATCGCACTGGCCAAGGCCGAGCTGCGGCAGGACGCCAAGCGGGCCGGCATCGGCAGCGCCGCGTTCCTCGTGGCCGGCGCGCTGGCGCTGTTCGCGCTGCCGGTGCTGAGCTTCGCCGCGGCGTACGGCATCCACAACCTCGGCCTCGGCCTCGCCTGGTCCTTCCTGATCGTGGGCGGCGCCTTCCTGATCGTCGCCCTGCTGCTGGTCCTGATGGCGGTCAGCAAGCTCAAGAAGATCAAGAAGCCGGAGAAGACCATCAGTTCGGCCAAGGAGACGGCGGCCGTACTGGGGAACGTCAAGCCGCATCCGCGCGCGGTGCCGGAGGACCACCCGGTCCTGGAGTCTGTGACACGCTCCTCCGTATGACGGCTACCGACAGTTCCGACTCGGTCGTACGTCCCGACGGGCCCTGGACCCACCGGGACGTGGCGGCCAACGGTGCGCGTTTCCACATCACCGAGATGGGTGACGGCCCGCTGGTGCTGTTGCTGCACGGCTTCCCGCAGTTCTGGTGGACCTGGCGCCATCAGCTCCCGGCGCTCGCCGGAGCGGGTTTCCGTGCGGTGGCGATGGACCTGCGGGGCGTGGGCGGCAGCGACCGCACGCCCCGCGGCTACGATCCGGCCAACCTGGCCCTGGACATCACCGGGGTCGTACGGTCCCTGGGCGAGCCGGACGCCGCGATCGTCGGGCACGACCTCGGCGGCTACCTGGCGTGGACCGCGGCCGTGATGCGGCCGAAGCTGGTACGGCGGCTGGCGGTGTCCTCCATGCCGCACCCCCGCCGCTGGCGCGCGGCCATGCTGGCGGACTTCAAGCAGAGCCGGCAGAGCTCCTACGTATGGAACTTCCAGCGGCCGTGGCTGCCCGAACGCCGGCTGGTGGCGGACGACGCCGCCCTGGTGGGCCGCCTGATCCGGGACTGGTCCGGGCCGCGGCTGCCCGAGGACGAGGACGTCGAGGTCTACCGGCGGGCGATGAGCATCCCCTCGACGGCGCACTGCGCGATCGAGCCGTACCGCTGGATGGTCCGGTCGATGGCCCGGCCGGACGGCATCCAGTTCAACCGGCGCATGAAGTGGCCCGTACGGGTGCCGACGCTGCACCTGCACGGCTCGCTCGACCCCGTGATGCGCACCCGCAGCGCGGCCGGTTCCGGCGAGTACGTGGAGGCCCCGTACCGCTGGCGGCTCTTCGACGGGCTCGGGCACTTCCCGCACGAGGAGGACCCGGTGGCGTTCTCCGCCGAACTGATCAACTGGCTGAAGGATCCGGAGCCGGACCGGTAGACCCTGGCCGGCGGGCCGGGGCGCGGGGCCGGGCGGCGCGACACGCCGACCCGATCGAACGTGCGTATGACGAACAGCCAATTGCCGCCCGCATAGGCCAATTGACGGGCCGCCGGGCGGTTACGGAGCCCGGGGCCCGGGCAGAGTCGTGGGTATGGGCTGGACGCACGACTACCGTGACGTGGCACGCAACCGCCGCAGCAACGCCGCTGCGATGGGCACTCAGGAGAGGGGATCCTCGGACCTTGTGTCCGGTGAGTCTCCCGAGCTCGCCCATCCGCTGGGCATTCCGCGCATCCTGCGCCGCCGGGCGCGCTGGATGACCGCGCGGCTCAAGCATCCACGGACCTGACCCCCGCCGGAGCCCCGGGCCAGGGGGCGGCCTCCGCCTCCCGCCCGGCCCGATCCGGCTCGGCGTCCCGTCACATCGCGCATCCCTGACTGTCGACCGCCCGCTGGGCCGTACGCCCCTTGGTGATGTCCTCGCGGATCTCGTCGGCGGTCAGCGCGTAGCCGGTGTGGGCGTCGTCCAGGGACTTGGCGAAGACCACTCCGTACACCTCGCCGCTCGGCGTGAGCAGCGGGCCGCCGGAGTTGCCCTGCCGGACCGTGGCGTACAGGGAGTACACATCACGGCCGACCGTGCCGCGGTGGTAGATGTCCGGGCCGTTGGCCTGGATGCGGCTGCGGATACGGGCCGCGCGGACGTCGTAGCCGCCGTTCTCCGGGAAGCCGGCGACGATGGCGCCCTTGCCGGTGCTCGCGTCGTCCGCCGCGAAGCGCAGCGCGGGCGCGGGCAGCGACGGCACGTCGAGCACCGCGATGTCGCGCTCCCAGTCGTACAGGACGACCCTCGCGTCATACGTACGGCCCTCGCCGCCTATCTGGACGGTCGGTTCCTTGACGCCGCCCACCACGTGCGCGTTGGTCATGACGCGGTGCGGCGCGAAGACGAAGCCGCTGCCTTCGAGGACCTTGCCGCAGCTCGGGGCCGTACCGACGACCTTGACGATGCTCTTGCGCGCCTGGGCCGCGACCGGGCTGCTGGCCAGCTTCGGGTCGGGCGCGGGCACCGAGTGGATCGGCTCGTTCGAGAACGGCGTGAAGACCTGCGGGAAGCCGTTCTGCGCGAGCACCGAGGAGAAGTCCTGGAACCAGGTGTTGGCCTGTTCCGGCATCACCTGGGAGACGCCGAGCAGCACCTTGGAGTTGCGGACCTCCTTGCCCAGCGTCGGCAGGGAGGTGCGCGCCAGCGCGGAGCCGATCAGCCAGGCGACCAGCAGCATCGCCAGGACGTTGACCAGCGCGCCGCCGGTGGCGTCCAGGGCGCGCGCCGGTGACCAGGTGATGTAGCGCCGCAGTTTGTTGCCCAGATGGGTGGTCAGCGCCTGTCCCACGGACGCGCACACGACCACGACGGCGACCGCCGCGATCACCGCGAAGGTGCCCGGTGTGGCGTCGTCGGTGATCTCGTTCCAGATCACGGGGAGCAGGTAGACCGCGACCAGGCCGCCCCCGAGGAAGCCGATCACGGACAGGATGCCGACGACGAAGCCTTGGCGGTAGCCGACGACGGCGAACCACACGGCCGCGAGCAGCAACACGATGTCCAGCACGTTCACGCCCGCCACCGTCTCACGCGCGCCGGTCGAGCGGGACCTGCTTCGTGCGGTCCCACGGCCGTTCCCACCCCGCGTAGTGCAGGATCCGGTCAATCACCCCGGCCGTGAAACCCCAGACCAGGGCGTCCTCGACGAGGAAGGCGGGGCCCACGTGGCCACTGGGGTGGCGGGCCGTCACCCGGTGCGCGGGGTCCGTGAGATCCGCCACGGGAACCGTGAAGACCCGGGCGGTCTCCGCCGCGTCCACCGGCCCGACCGGGCTCGGCTCCCGCCACCAGCCCAGGACGGGCGTGACGACGAAGCCGCTCACGGGGATGTACAGCCGCGGCAGCACGCCGAAGACCTGCACGCCCGACGGGTCCAGCCCGGTCTCCTCCCACGCCTCGCGCAGCGCGGCGCGCACCGGACCGTCGCCCTCCGGATCGCCGTCCTCCGGGTCGAGGGCGCCGCCGGGGAACGAGGGCTGGCCGGCGTGCGAGCGCAGGGTGCCCGCGCGCTCCATGAGCAGCAGCTCCGGGCCGCGGTCGCCGTGCCCGAAGAGGACCAGGACGGCGGACTGCCGGCCGCCGCTCTCGGGCGGCAGGAATCTGCTGAGCTGGTGGGGCTCGATCGTGGCGGCGGCGCGCGAGACCGGCGCCAGCCACTCCGGCAGGCCGTCGGAGCTGACGGCCGCCCCGTCCGCCCCGTACGCCGCTGTCTTGCCGTACTGCTCCCGTGCGCTCGTCATCCGCGCCCCCTCAGGCCCTTGGATCGGTGGGATCGATGGTCATGCGGCCGTGGCCGGTCCTCTTGGGGGTGAGTCCCGCGGCGGCCGGTCCGGTTCCCCTCCGGAATGTGACGCTTTCGTCCCGCGCGGGGCGGCACCGTCGGAACGGGCACCGGCGGGCCGGGGCCGCGGGCGCCGGGCACGGGCGGCGCTCAACGGCCCGCCAGCGGCGGCGCGGGCTGTCCCGGGTAGTCGGCCGGGGGCCGCAGCCGCTGGCCCGGCTGACCGCCCATCTCGTACTTGAGCAGCTTCTTCGCCTTCTCCGGGTCCAGCTCGCCCTCGCCGTACGAGGGGCAGTCGTGCGCGATGGGGCAGGCGCCGCAGGCGGGCTTGCGGGAGTGGCAGACGCGGCGGCCGTGGAAGACGACGCGGTGCGAGAGCATCGTCCATTCGCTCTTGGGGAAGATCTCGGCGATCTCCGCCTCGACCTTCTCCGGGTCCTGCTGTCCGGTCCAGCGGAAGCGCCGGACCAGCCGGCCGAAGTGGGTGTCGACCGTGATGCCCGGCACGCCGAACGCGTTGCCCAACACGACGTTCGCGGTCTTGCGGCCGACGCCCGGCAGCGTCACCAGGTCCTCCAGGCGGCCGGGCACCTCGCCGTCGAAACGGTCCCGTAGCGCCGTCGAGAGGCCCAGCAGGGACTTCGCCTTGGCGCGGAAGAAGCCGGTCGGCCTGATCAGCTCCTCCAGCCGCTCCGGATCGGCGGCGGCCATGTCCTCCGGCGTGGGGTAGGCGGCGAAGAGGGCCGGGGTGGTCTGGTTGACCCGCAGGTCGGTGGTCTGCGCGGACAGGACCGTGGCGCAGAGCAGCTCGAAGGAGTTACGGAAATCCAGCTCGGGGTGGGCGTACGGATACACCTCGGCCAGCTCACGGTTCATCCGGCGGGCCCGGCGCACCATGGCGGTGCGGGACTCGTCCTTGAGGGCGGGGGCGGGGGCGGCCTTGGCGGGGGCCTTGGAGGGCGCGGCCTTGGAGGGCGCCTTCTTGGCGACGGCCGCCTTCTTGGCGACGGCCGTCTTCTTCGCAGGGGCCGTCTTGGCAGGGGCCGTCTCGCCGGTGGTCTTCGCCGCGGCGGTCTTCTTGGCCGTGGTCTTCTTCACGGCGGTCGCCGCGGCGGTCTTCTTGGCCGTGGTCTTCTTCGCGGCAGAGGTCCCGGTCGCTGCCGTGGCGGCGGACTTCTTCCGCGTCGTCGCCTTGCGCACCTTTTCTCCGGATTTCACCGCTTTCGCGGCTTCGGCGGGCGCCTGTTCGCCCACAGCGGAATCACGGCCCGCGCTCACTCGCTCAGCCCCCTTGTCCTGTGCTCTCACCGGCGTATTGGACACTCGGCCAGACTAAGGCCACCCACTGACATACGGCCCGATCACCAGTGCCCGTGGGTCCAATCGGCCCCCTGCCGTATGGCTTGCGCCACGGGTCCGGCATCCTTGTGATTGATCGCACTGTTTTGCATTCCGGCATGATGGGGACCAAGGTCCCTTTGAGCATGTCGACAAGGAGAGATCTCGTGGACGACGTTCTGCGGCGCGCACCGCTCTTCGCGGCGCTCGACGATGAGCAGGCGGCCGAGCTGCGCGCCTCGATGGGAGAGGTCACGCTCGCCCGCGGCGACGCCCTGTTCCACGAAGGGGACCCGGGCGACCGCCTGTACGTGGTCACCGAGGGCAAGGTGAAGCTGCACCGCACCTCCCCGGACGGACGGGAGAACATGCTCGCGGTGCTCGGCCCCGGTGAGCTGATCGGCGAGCTCTCCCTGTTCGACCCGGGCCCGCGTACCGCCACCGCCACCGCACTGACCGAGGTCAAGCTGCTGGGTCTGGGCCACGGCGACCTGCAGCCCTGGCTCAACGCCCGCCCGGAGGTCGCCACGGCGCTGCTGCGCGCCGTCGCGCGCCGCCTGCGCAAGACCAACGACCAGATGTCCGACCTGGTCTTCTCCGACGTACCGGGCCGGGTCGCCCGGGCGCTCCTGGACCTGTCGCGCCGCTTCGGTGTGCAGTCCGAGGAGGGCATCCACGTCGTGCACGACCTCACGCAGGAGGAGCTGGCCCAGCTCGTCGGCGCCTCGCGCGAGACGGTCAACAAGGCCCTCGCGGACTTCGCGGGCCGCGGCTGGCTGCGCCTGGAGGCGCGCGCGGTGATCCTGCTGGACGTGGAGCGCCTGGCGAAGCGCTCGCGCTGACGCCCGCCGCCGTCAAGGCACCGAAAGGGTCCTGCTCCCCCGGGGGAGCAGGACCCTTTCGCGTGAAACCGCCCGCGCGACCGGACCCGGACGGCCCGGGTCACCGTCCCCGGACGGCCCCCTCACCGGGCCCGACCGGCCCTCTCCCCCCTGCCCCCTCCCGGTCCGCCCGGCACCTCCGGCAGTTGCTGCGTGGCGCAGTGGATGCCGCCCCCGCCCTCGCCGACCGCGTCGATCGCGATCTGCCGGATGTCGCGGCCCGGGTGCAGGTCACGCAGCACCCCGGCGGCCCGGTCGTCGGCCCGCCGGTCGCCGAAGCGCGGCAGGACCACCACGCCGTTCGCCACGTAGTAGTTCAGGTACGAGGACAGGAACTCCTCCCCCCGCTCACCGATCGCGTACGGATCGGGCTCCGCGATCTCGACGATCTCCAGTCGTCTGCCCCGGGCGTCGCGGGCCTGTGCGAGAACGCCGCGGGCCTGCTCGTACACCCGCGCCCAGACGTCCGGGCCGTCCCCGTGCCAGGGCCGGTTCAGGGCGACGACGCCCGGCTCCACGAAGCGCGCGACGGTGTCGACATGGCAGTCGGTGATGTCCGCGCCGCGCACGCCCGCGACCCAGATCACCCGGGTCACGCCCAGCGCCCGCTTCAGCTCCCGTTCGACGTCGGTCCGTGTCCTGCCCGGGTTGCGGTTGGCGTTGACCAGCGAACTCTCGGTGGCCAGCAGGGTTCCTTCGCCGTCGACCTCCACGGAACCACCCTCGGCGACGATCCCGGCCTCGACACGGGTGATCCCCTCGCGGCCCAGCAGCCCGCGGGCCACCTGGGCGTCGCGCGGGTGACGCTGCTTGCCGCCCCAGCCGTTGAAGTGGAGGTCCACGCCCGCCCGGCCGGGCCCCGGCGACGTACCCGGCCGGGTGACGAAGACCGGGCCGGTGTCACGTATCCACAGGTCGTCGACCGGCACCGGCACGATCTCGACCGCCGCACCGCACGCCCGGCGGGCCCGCCCTTCCTCCTCCGGCCCGGCCAGCAGCGCCACCGGCTCGTACTCGGCGAGGGTGTGCGCCAGCCGCGCGATGTCCCGCTGCACGGCGGGAGCCTGGTCCTTCCAGAGGGAGTCGGCCGGCGGCCAGGCGAGGTACGTGGCGGCATGGGGCCGCCACTCGGCGGGCATCCGGGCCGGGACGGTCGCGGCGGCCGGCACGGCGACCCCGGGGGAAGCGGAGGCCCCGGAGGGCCGGGGCGCCCGGGCGGCGTACGCGAAGCCCGTACCGGCGAGCGCTCCCAGACCGCCGAGCCCGAGCAGCCCGCGGCGCGTCAGAAGACGTCGAGGTCGGTTCATGACCGGCTGTTCTCCTCTCCGGGCCGCCCGCCGACGCCGGACGAGCCTTCCCTGGAACCTGACTGAAATTTCAGTCAGGACTTGTCCCGAACGTAGCACCGCCGAGAACCGATGGCGACCGGTTACCGCCGACCGGGCACCGAGTACGGTGGTCGACTGTGTCCGAGCGCCGACTGCAGATCCTGGAAGCCGCGACCCGCACCATCGCGCGGAGCGGCGTACGCGGCCTGCGGGTGGAGGAGATCGCGGCCGCGGCCGGCGTCTCCACCGGACTGATCTACTACCACTTCGGCGACCGGGCCGAACTGCTCCGCCGCACCCTGGACTTCATCGGCGAACGCGCCGAACGCTGCACGGCGCCGGACCCGGAGACCGTCCGCACGGCGGGCCCGCGCGCGCAGTTGGAGGAGATGCTGCTGCGCGAGCTCCAGGACGCCCCGGAGCTGGTGGAGAACAGCACCGCCTGGGGCGAGTTCCAGTCCAGCGCCATCTTCGACACCGGGCTGCGGGAGCAGTTGCGCGAGGCGACCCGGCAGTGGACGGACGACGTGGCCGACCTCGTACGGGAGGCACAGGCCGCCGGTACGGCCGACCGGAACGTTCCGGTGGCCGACGCCGCCGAGCGGCTGACCGCGCTGGTGGAAGGGCTCAGCACGCGCTGGCTCAGCGGCTCGGTCCCCCTGGAGCGCGCCCGCGAGCTGCTGCGCGGCGGCATCGAACGCGAGCTGGGCCCGGCGGCGGAAGAGGACTGAGGGCAGGGCACCGCACCTGGACCAGTCCTGGGCCAACCCTGGATCAGCCCCGGATCAGCCCGGGATCGGCCCTGGACCAGTCCTTGGATCTGCCCCCGAGTCAGCCCCCTCGGCTCAGCCCCTGAATCCGCCCTCGGCGCGGCTACTGAATCCGCCCTAGATCAGCCCGTGCTCCCCGAGATAGTCCAACTGCGCCCGTACGGACAGCTCGGCCGCGGGCCACAGCATGCGGTCCACGTCCGCGTACACGCTCGCGACGACCTCCGAGGGCGTGCGGTACCCCGCCTCGACCGCCGTCTCGACCTGGGCCAGCCGGTTGGCGCGGTGCGCGAGGTAGAACTCGATCGCGCCCTGGGCGTCGCTCAGTACGGGCCCGTGACCGGGCAGGACGGTCGTGACGCCGTCGTCGACGGTCAGGGACCGCAGCCGCCGCAGCGAGTCCAGGTAGTCGCCCAGGCGGCCGTCCGGGTGCGCGACGACGGTGGTCCCGCGGCCCAGGATCGTGTCGCCGGTCAGTACGGCGGCGTCGGCCGGCAGGTGGAAGGAGAGCGAGTCGGCGGTGTGCCCGGGGGTCGGTACGACCCGTAGTTCCAGGCCACCGGTGGTGATCACGTCTCCGGCCGCCAGCCCCTCGTCGCCCAGCCGCAGTGCCGGGTCCAGGGCCCGTACCGGGGAGCCGGTCAGCTCGGCGAAGCGCTCCGCGCCCTCGGCGTGGTCCGGGTGACCGTGCGTCAGCAGCGTGAGGGCGACCCGCTTCCCGGCCCGCTCGGCGGCGTCCACGACTGCCTTGAGGTGGGTCTCGTCCAGTGGCCCCGGGTCGATGACGACCGCCACGTCGGCGTCCGGCTCGGCGACGATCCAGGTGTTGGTGCCGTCCAGGGTCATCGGGGACGGGTTCGGGGCGAGCACGCACCGGGCGCGGTCGGTGGCGGGTCCGGCGATGTCCCCTCCGCGGGGCCGGCCGGGCAGGGCGGCTGCGTACGTCATGCGGTGGACTCTCCCGTGGTCGTGGGCGGGCTCGCGGGCGGCGCGACGGTGCCCGGCCCCCCGGTCGCGGGTGGCGCGACGGTGCCCGGCCCCCCGGTCGCGGGTGGCGCGACGGTGCCCGGCCCCCCGGTCGCGGGTGGCGCGGCGGTGGCCGGGCTCCCGGTCGCGGGCGGCGCGACCGGGGTGAGGTGCTTGGTGAACTCCTCGTGCCCCGGCCAGCTCAGGACCACCTCACCGTCCTTCAGCTCCGCCCGCGCGAGGACCGGTGTCAGGTCTTGGCCGCCGGCCGCGGCGAGGGCCTCGGCGGCCGTCCCGTACGCCTCCAGGCCACGCAGCGTCGAGATCGTCGGCGGCATCATCAGCAGCTCGCCGCGGTCGTAGCCCGCGGCGGCCTCGGCGGGGCGGATCCACACCGTACGGTCGGCCTCCGTGGAGACGTTCCGGGTGCGCTGGCCCTCGGGCAGCACCGCCACGAAGAACCAGGTGTCGTAGCGGCGGGGTTCGAACTCCGGGGTGATCCAGCGGGCCCACGCCCCCAGGAGGTCACTGCGCAGGACCAGGCCGCGGCGGTCCAGGAAGTCCGCGAAGGACAGTTCGTGGGCGACCAGTGCCGCGCGGTCCGCGTCCCAGTCGTCGCCGGTGGTGTCGGCGACCACGGTCCCGGCGGAGGTGCCGGCGAGCAGCACACCCGCCTCCTCGAAGGTCTCCCGGACGGCCGCGCAGACCACGGCCTGCGCCGCGGCCTCCTCGTCCGCCCCGAAGCCGAGCCGCCGGGCCCACTCGGCGAGTGAGGGCCCGGCCCAGGCCACCGGCCGCTCGTCGCGCGGGTCGACGGACCCGCCCGGGTAGGCGTACGCGCCTCCGGCGAAGGCCATGGAGGTACGTCTGCGCAGCATGTGGACGGCGGGACCACCCGCGTCGGTGTCCCGGAGCAGCAGCACGGTCGCGGCCCGGCGGGGCGCCGCCGGAGTCAGCTCGCCGTGCGCGAGGGCCCGGATGCGGGCCGGCCATTCCGGCGGATACCACTGGCCATTGGGGGTCGACGACATGGCCGGATGCTATGCGCTGGCGCGCGGATGTTCGAGGGGGCGCCTCTCCGGCCGCTGCGCGCGGGCGCCGGGGCCGGGTGCGGGATGGGTGCGGGTCCGGGCGTGAGGGCCGGGTGCGGAGCCGCGGGTACGGAAACGGGGCGGGTCCGGTTCCCCGGTCCCGCCCCGTCGTACTCGGTCACGTCCGGTCGTACGCCGTCATCCGGCCGTGGTCCGGCACACTCCGCCGTACTTCATCGTCCTCAGCCGTACGCGCTCGTACGTGCCCTCATGCGGTCACCCGCGGTCTTCCGCAGTCGTACGCGATCGCCCGACGTCAGTCCGCGACCTCGACCTGCATCTCGACCTCGACCGGCGCGTCGATCGGCAGCACGGCCACGCCGACCGCGGAACGGGCGTGCACGCCCTTGTCGCCCAGCACCTCGCCCAGCAGCTCGCTGGCGCCGTTGATGACGCCCGGCTGACCGGTGAAGTCGGGGGCCGAGGCGACGAAGCCGACGACCTTGACGACCCGCACGATCTTGTCGAGGTCGCCGACGACGGCCTTCACGGCGGCCAGCGCGTTCAGCGCGCAGGTCGCGGCCAGTTCCTTGGCCTGCTCGGGGCTGACCTCGGCGCCCACCTTGCCGGTGGCCGGCAGCGCGCCGTCCACCATCGGCAGCTGTCCCGAGGTGTGGACGTACGCGCCCGAGCGCACCGCGGGCTGGTACGCCGCCAGCGGTGGCACGACCTGCGGCAGCTTCAGGCCCAGCTCGGCGAGCCTGTCCTCCACCGCGCTCATGCCTGCTTCTCCCGCTTCAGGTAGGCCACCAGCTGCTCGGGGTTGTTCGGCCCCGGCACGACCTGGACCAGCTCCCAGCCGTCCTCGCCCCAGGTGTCCAGAATCTGCTTGGTCGCGTGCACGAGCAGCGGCACGGTCACGTATTCCCACTTGGTCATGGGGCCGAGCGTAATGCCTGTCCCGGCGGCGCGCGGACGCGGCGGCGCGGCCCGGGTGCGCGGCCGGTACGCGCCCCTTCCGCGCCCCCGGCGCACAACCCGACGCCGGTCCCGTGCGTAGCCCGCCGCCGGACTGGTTAGGCTCCTTGGCGTGAGCAGGCTCCATGTCGTCAGCGGCAAGGGCGGTACCGGCAAGACCACGGTCGCCGCTGCCCTCGCCCTCGCCCTGGCCACCGAGGGACGCCGTACCCTCCTGGTCGAGGTCGAGGGCCGGCAGGGCATTGCCCAGGTGTTCGAGACCGAGGCGCTCCCGTACGAGGAGCGCAAGATCGCGGTGGCCCCCGGGCCCGACGGAGGAGGTGTGTACGCCCTCGCCATCGACGCCGAACGGGCGCTCCTGGACTACCTCCAGATGTTCTACAAACTCGGCGGCGCGGGCCGCGCCCTGAAGAAGCTCGGCGCGATCGACTTCGCCACGACCATCGCACCCGGCCTGCGGGACGTCCTGCTGACCGGCAAGGCGTGCGAGGCGGTGCGCCGCAAGGACAAGCGCGGACGGTTCGTCTACGACGCCGTCGTGATGGACGCCCCGCCCACCGGCCGCATCACCCGCTTCCTGAACGTCAACGACGAGGTCGCGGGCCTGGCCAAGATAGGGCCGATCCATAACCAGGCACAGGCCGTGATGCGGGTGCTGAAGTCTCCCGAGACGGCGGTCCACCTGGTGACCCTGCTGGAGGAGATGCCCGTCCAGGAGACCGTGGACGGCGTCGCGGAGCTGCGCGCCGCCGGGCTGCCGGTGGGCGGCGTCGTGATCAACATGACCCGGCCCGAGGTGCTGGACACCGGCGAGGTCGACATCGCCGCCAACGGGGCGCGCAGAAGCATCGCCGAGGCGCTGGCCGAGGCGGGCCTGCGCGGCGGCCGCCGCGGCGCGGCCGGCGTGAAGTGGGCCGACGGGCTCATCGACCCCCTCCTGGAAGAAGCCCGCGAACACGCGCAGCGCGTCGATCTGGAGCGGGCCGGGCACGCCGAGCTGGCCGGTCTCGACCTGCCGACCTACGAGTTGGAGCTGCTCCCCGAGGGAGTGGACCTCGCCGGGCTGTACCGGCTCGCGCGAGACCTGCGGAAACAGGGGCCCATATGACCGCGGACGCAAGCCTCCCGGACGACAGCACGGCGGGCGCCGGCACTCCGGATGCCGGCGCCCCGGACGCCGGCACCGCGGCTGTCAGCGCCCCGGACGCCGGTGCCGCGCCGTCCCGGCACACCGCACCGTCCGCCTCCGGACACGGCGTGCTGCCCTCCCCCGCCGCCCTCCTGGAGGTCGACCCGCTGCTCGACGATCCGCGCACCCGTATCGTCGTGTGCTGCGGCTCCGGCGGTGTCGGCAAGACCACCACCGCAGCGGCCCTCGGCGTACGCGCCGCCGAGCGCGGCCGCAAGGCCGTCGTGCTGACCATCGACCCGGCCCGCCGGCTGGCGCAGTCGATGGGCATCTCGGAACTGGACAACGTCCCCCGCCGCGTCAAGGGCATCGACGAGAGCGCGGGCGGCGAGCTGCACGCCATGATGCTGGACATGAAGCGCACCTTCGACGAGATCGTCGAGGCGCACGCGGACGCCGAGCGGGCCCGCGCCATCCTGGAGAACCCCTTCTACCAGTCTCTGTCGGCCGGTTTCGCGGGCACGCAGGAGTACATGGCCATGGAGAAGCTGGGCCAGTTGCGCTCCCGTGACGCGTGGGACCTGATCATCGTCGACACCCCGCCCAGCCGGTCCGCGCTCGACTTCCTGGACGCGCCCAAGCGACTCGGGTCCTTCCTGGACGGCAAGTTCATCCGGGTGCTGATGGCGCCCGCGAAGGCCGGCGGGCGGGCCGGCATGAAGTTCCTCAATGTCGGCATGTCGATGATGACCGGCACCCTCAGCAAGATCATGGGCGGTCAACTGCTGCGTGACGTGCAGACGTTCGCGGCCGCCATGGACACCATGTTCGGCGGCTTCCGTACCCGCGCGGACGCGACGTACCGGCTGCTCCAGGCGCCCGGCACCGCGTTCCTCGTCGTGGCGGCGCCGGAGCGGGACGCGCTGCGCGAGGCCGCGTACTTCGTCGAGCGGCTGGCCGCCGAGCAGATGCCGCTGGCCGGGCTGGTCCTGAACCGGGTGCACGGCAGCGGCGCCGCCCGGCTCGGCGCGGAGCGGGCGCTGGCCGCCGCCGAGGCCCTCGCGGACCGCGACCGGGCCGCCGCCGAGGAACGGTCCGGCGACCGGTCGGAAAATCTTGACGGTGACGGCATTGTGGATCTAGCGGACGGGAAGGCTGACTCTCGTACCGCCGACGGCCACTCCCCCGCCGCGGCGGACCCACGGACAACGGACGACACCCCGTCGGCAGCACGGCTCGCTGCCGGGCTGCTGCGGTTGCACGCCGAGCGGATGCAGGTACTCGCCCGCGAGCGGCGGACGCGCGACCGCTTCACCGCGCTGCATCCCGAGGTCCCGGTCGCGGAGATCGCCGCGCTGCCCGGGGACGTGCACGACTTGGCGGGCCTGCGCGCGATCGGCGACCGCCTCGCCACCCAGGAACGGACGGACGACGACACCCGGCAGACCGAGGACTGACCAGAGGGCTGCCCCGAGGGCCGGTCGAAGAACCGGCCGGAGACCTGGTCGAAGAAGTGGCCGGAGAACTGACCAGAGGGCTGGCCAGGGGCCGTCCGGGTAAGACCCAGCCGCAGCACGGCCCTGTCGCCGCCCTGCCCCAGCCCTGACGCGGCCCTGTACGGGCCCCAAGAGGTCCCAGGGGAGAGGGACCAAGGACTTCACCCAGGAGCGGCGGAAACAGCGGACTACAGCGAACGCAGACAGCCTGAGCAACGATCCCCGCGTCTGTAACACCGCCCGGCCGACCGCTTGCACGCGTGCTCGCGCCTTTCCCGGTACCGAGTCGCCGAGTCGTCCCGTACGGACATGCCTGCACCGCCGTGCCGACACCGGTACCGCACACCGGCCGCGTCCGCGCGCCGGCCATGCCCGTGCACCGGGAACGTCCACCGCCGGTCAGGACCGCGCGCCGAACAGGACCGTGCGCTGGTCACGACCGCACAGCGTTCACGCCCGTACGCCGCCCGTTCCGGCCCACGCCGAATACGCCCGTCGACCGTCGGCCCACAGCAGACGGCTTACGACAGACGGCAGACGGCTACTGACGTCGTCTAGCCGACCGCGGCGTAGTCGTCGTACGTACCGTCGTAGCGGTCGCCGTACGCGTTGTCGTAGGTGTTCTCGTACGTCTCGTCGTCCTCACAGTCCACGGGCAGGATGCCGGTGCTGCGCTCGTATTCCGTACGCGCCGTCTCCAGCAGCCGGCGCCACGAGGTGACGGTCGGGCGGCGGCGCAGCAGCGCCCTCCGCTCGCGCTCGGTCATGCCGCCCCAGACTCCGAACTCCACGCGGTTGTCCAGGGCGTCGGCCAGGCACTCCGTCCGCACCGGGCATCCGGTGCAGACCGCCTTGGCCCGGTTCTGGGCCGCGCCCTGAACGAACAGCTCGTCCGGATCGGTGGTGCGGCAGGCTGCCTGTGTACTCCAGTCGGTTACCCAGCTCATGCTGGCGCCGTCCTCTCCCGAATCGAGGCTCCCCCACGGCGGCAAGCGGCATATTCACCGTTGCCAGTTGAGGACGTTACGGAAGGCGAGCAGGGCGCAACACCCCCTTCGGGCCCAATCTTGGATGGCCCGAACGGACTATGCGTACGCGGCAGATCACCCAACGGAGTGAGCCGGTGGCATACGCCACGTTCCCGGCGCCACGGGACAGTTCGCCACTGGCACAACGGATGTACGGCGACACATGCGGACGTACGGGGCGCCTCGCACCCGCGGAGGCGGGGTTGACGGACCGGCGTGATCCCTCTGCGGGCGCCGGCCGGGATCAGGTTAAACGAACAGATGCGCCCCTGTCCGGCGATTGAGAACGTAGCCACCTCGTGAAGTCGCACCGGCCGGTCGTCACCTGCGCCACTGCGGTCCCACCCCTGCCGCCGTGTCCGGCTCGTGCGCCGGGCCGGACAGCGGGGCCACCGGTCCCGATACGCGGATGTACCGACCCAGCCCCGCTCCCTCGGGCCCCCGCACACGAGGGCTTAGGCTGCCCTCATGGGTAAGAAGCGCGACGGCGGGGGTCTGACCAAGACCCAGCAGGCCGCTAAATTCCTGGGTGTCAGCGTCCTGGCCGGAGCGGTGCTGGCGGGCCTGGCCCTCCCCGCAGCCGGCGCGCTGGGCCTCGCGGCGAAGGGATCGGTCGAAGGTTTCGACGAGATCCCCGCCAACCTGAAGACTCCACCGCTGAGCCAGCGGACCACCATCCTCGACGCGAACGGCGGCGAGATCGCCAAGGTCTACTCGCGCGACCGCACCGTGGTCGACCTCAAGGACATGTCGCCGTACGTCCAGAAGGCGATCGTCGCCATCGAGGACGCGCGTTTCTACCAGCACGGCGCCATCGACCTGAAGGGCATCCTGCGCGCGGTCAACAAGAACGCGCGGTCCGGCGGCGTCTCCGAGGGCGCCTCCACGCTGACGCAGCAGTACGTGAAGAACGTCTTCATCGAGGAGGCCGGTGACGACCCGGACAAGGTCGCCCAGGCCACCCAGCAGACCATCGGCCGCAAGGTCAAGGAACTGAAGTACGCGATCCAGGTCGAGGAGGAGCTGGGCAAGCAGAAGATCCTGCAGAACTACCTGAACATCACCTTCTTCGGGCAGCAGGCGTACGGCGTCGAGGCCGCGTCCCAGCGGTATTTCAGCAAGCACGCCAAGGACCTGACCCTGGACGAGTCCGCGCTGCTGGCGGGCATCGTGCAGTCGCCGAGCCGGTACGACCCGGTCAACGACCCCAAGGAGGCGCAGCGCCGCCGTAACACCGTGCTGCAGCGGATGGCCGACACGAAGGCCGTCACCCAGGCCGAGGCCGACGCCGCGGCCAAGAAGCCGATCAAGCTGGACGTCAGCCGCCCCAAGAACGGCTGCATCACGGCCGGTTCGGGCGCCGGGTTCTTCTGCGACTACGTACGCGAGGTGCTGCTGAACGACCAGGCGTTCGGCAAGACCCGCAAGGAGCGCAGCAAGCGCTGGAACCAGGGCGGCCTGACGATCCGTACGACGCTCGACCCGCAGACCCAGCGGTCGATCCAGTCGGCCGTCACCGGCCAAGTCTACGCCAACGACCCGGTCGCCACCGCGGCGACGATCGTTCAGCCCGGCACCGGAAAGATCCTGGGCATGGGTCAGTCACGCCCGTACGGCTTCGGTCAGAACCAGACCCAGATGAATCTGTCCGTCGACCAGAAGATGGGCGGCGGCGCGGGCTACCAGCCCGGTTCGACGTTCAAGCCGGTGATCGCGGCGGCGGCCCTGGAGGCCGGCAAGGGCCCGGACCAGTCGTACTCCTCGCCGTACAAGATGCAGTACCCGAGCCCGGTCTCCACCTGCACCGGGCAGTGGACGGGCAACGACCCGGTCTCGAACGAGAACACCTCCGAGGTCGGCCCGTACAGCATGAAGGAGGCGACCGCGAAGTCGGTCAACACCTACTTCGTGCAACTGATCAGCGACATCGGGATCTGCCCGGTGACCAAGATGGCCGACAAGATGGGCATCAAGCGCTCCAACGGCAAGCCGGTGGAGCAGAGCCCCGCCATCGCGCTGGGCTCCCCCGAGGTCTCCCCGCTGACCATGGCCAACGCCTACGCGACCTTCGCCAACGAGGGCGTCCACTGCTCCCCGGTGGCCATCGAGTCGATCACCGACGCGACCGGCAAGGCGCTGACCGTACCGAAGACCAGCTGCCACCGTGCGATGTCCCAGCAGACCGCCAAGACCATCAACGCGCTGCTCAAGGGCGTCGTCGAGGACGGCACCGGCAGGCAGGCCGGCCTCCAGGGCCGGGACAGCGCGGGCAAGACCGGCACCACCGACAGCCGGTACGCGGCCTGGTTCACCGGCTACACCCCGAACATGGCCGGCGCGGTGTGGGTGGGTGACCCGGCTCACAAGCGGCGGATGTTCGACATCACCATCGGCGGCACCTTCCACGACAAGGTGTACGGCGCGGACACCCCGGGCCCGATCTGGCGCGAGGCGATGTCGGGCGCGCTGTCCGGCAAGCCCGCGCCGTCCCTGCCCACCGTCCCGCTCGGCGACTCCGACAAGAGCGACGGCAAGGGCGGCGGTGGCGGCGGCCGCCACGACCGGCCCGGCGGCGGGGGTGGCCACGGTGACGGCAAGCCGGGGGGTGGCTGGCACCTCCCCGGGTTCCCCGACCTGTTCGGGGGCTCGGACCGCTGAGGCGGCCCAGGCCTCTGAGGTGACCGAGGCGGCGATCGGGCAGGACGTACGAAGGGGCGCTCCCACCGGGTGGTGGGGGCGCCCCTTCCGTACAACGGCCGGGCCGGCGAAGCAGTGATCTTGCGGCCTGGGCTCACACCGTCCGAACTGCCTGGTCCGTCTGGACCGCGTAGCTCGCCTGGACCGCGTGGGCCCCCTGGTCCGCCCTGGTCCGCCTGCCTCGCCCGCCTTCGCCTTCGCCTCAGCCCGCGAGCAGCTTCTTGACCACCGCGGCCACCCGGCCGCCCTCGGCCCGGCCCGCGATCTTCGGGTTCACGATCTTCATGACGGCGCCCATGGCCCGCGGCCCCTCGGCGCCGCCGCCCTTCGCCTCCGCCACGGCCTCGGCGACGATGTTCTCCAGTTCCTCGTCCGAGAGCGGCTTCGGCAGGTACTCGGCGAGCACCTCACCCTCGGCGCGTTCCCGCTCCGCCGACTCGGCGCGGCCGCCCTTGTCGAACGCCTCGGCGGCCTCCCGGCGCTTCTTCGCCTCCCGCGCGACGATCTTCTCGACCTCGGCGTCCGAGAGCTCGCGCGCCTCGGTGCCCGCGACCTCCTCCTTCTGGACGGCGGTCAGGGTGAGACGGAGGGTGGAAGAGCGCAGCTCGTCACGGGCCTTGATGGCCGTGGTGAGGTCGTCCTGCAGCTTCGACTTGAGCGTGGTCATGACGTCGAGTATGCCCGTACGCGGAGCCCTGCGCCCCACCATTACGTTCCGGTGTACGGGCGTGACGTGCTGATGGGCGGGTCCGACGTACTGAAGGGCGGGCGCGACGTACCGGAGGACAGGTGTGGCGCCCCCTGCCGGCGTCCGGCTGTCACGTACCTGCATACCGGTTGCCCCACACCTGCGTACGGGTGTGACGCACCGGAGAACGGGGCAGGACGTACCGATGGGCGATTCCCCCGCGCGCTCTGCCACGATGGGAATCATGCGCGCCCGTTACGGAGTCCCCCTGTCCCTCGCCGCGGCCGGTGCCGCGGGCCTGGCCTACGCCGCCGGATTCGAAGTCCGCTCCTTCAGACTGCGCCGGGTCACCGTGCCCGTACTGCCGCCCGGGATGCCGCCGTTGCGCGTCCTCCAGGTCTCCGACATCCACATGGTCAGCGGCCAGCGCAAGAAACAGCGCTGGCTCCAGTCGCTGGCCGGGCTGCGCCCCGACTTCGTCATCAACACCGGCGACAACCTCTCCGACCCCGAAGGTGTCCCGGAGGTGCTGGACGCGCTCGGCCCGCTCATGGAGTTCCCGGGTGCGTACGTCTTCGGCTCCAACGACTACTACGGGCCAAAGCCGCGCAACCCTGCCCGCTACCTGGTCGAAAAAGTTCAGAAGCGGCACGGTCTGAACGGCAACCCGCCCGTCGTCGGCGCCATCCACAACCCCTGGGAAGAGCTGCGTGACGCCTTCGACACGGCCGGCTGGGTCAACCTCACCAACACCCGCGGCCGCCTGAAGCTCGACGGCTCGGCCGGCGGCTTCGAGATCGCCCTGACCGGCCTGGACGACCCGCACATCAAGCGGGACCGCTACGCCCAGGTCGCCGGCGGCCCGGAGCCGGACGCCGACCTCTCCCTGGCTGTCGTCCACGCGCCCTACCTGCGCACCCTCGACGCCTTCACCGCCGACGGCTACCCGCTGATCCTGGCCGGCCACACCCACGGCGGCCAGCTCTGCATCCCCTTCTACGGGGCCCTGGTCACCAACTGCGACATCGACACCGAGCGGGTCAAGGGCCTGTCCACCCACACCACGGCCGGCCACACCTCCTTCCTCCACGTCTCCGCAGGCTGCGGCACCAACCGCTACACCCCCGTCCGCTTCGCCTGCCCCCCTGAGGCGACGCTGCTGACCCTGACGGCACGGGACTAGAACGGCGGGTGGGGCTGGGCCCCGTACGGGCGCGGGCGGGTCGGTCCCCGTACGGGCCGAGCAAGGCCACAAGCCCCACCCCCTCCACCCGATCCACCAGCCCCCTCCCTCCTCTCCCCTCCCCCCCTTCCTCCCCCGAATTCGCACACACCCTCCGCATCACCCCCCACTCCCGTCTAGCGTGGGGGGATGATCGACCCGACCAGCGCACGCGTCCCGAGCTCCCGTCCGCCCCAGGCCACCTCGCACGCCTCCACCCGGTACGCCCGGGGAGCGGCGGCCGCCTCGGCCCACACCCCGGCCTCCGCGGTCGTCCCTCCGGTCCGGC
This sequence comes from Streptomyces sp. NPDC026394, assembly GCF_055567735.1. Taxonomy (NCBI): domain Bacteria; kingdom Bacillati; phylum Actinomycetota; class Actinomycetes; order Kitasatosporales; family Streptomycetaceae; genus Streptomyces; species Streptomyces sp. NPDC026394. The sequence continues at coordinate 107,593 of NZ_JBVHPX010000015.1, read as the reverse complement.
GCCCGCTGGCCGCCGCCTTCCGCCTGCTGATCGCCCTGGCCGCGCTGACCGGCCTCGTCCTGGACATCGCGATCACCCCGGACCTGGGCCGCCTCTTCAGCTACTTCACGGTCCAGACGAACATCGCGGTGGCCGTCTTCTTCGCCTGGTCCGCCTACCGCGCCTGGTCCGCCCGCCCCCCGATCTCCTCGCGCGTCAGCGGCGGCGTCCTCCTCTTCATATCCATCACCGGCCTCGTCTACCACCTGGTGCTCACCAACGACTCCAGCAGCTTCTCCATGACCGGCACCCCGGAACACGACACCGTCCGCACCGTCTCCACCCACCTCCTGCACACCGTCACCCCCATCGGCGCCGCCCTCGACTGGCTCCTCCTCACCGCCCCCCGCGGCTTCCGCTGGCGCTACGCCGCACAGTGGCTGGCCTACCCCTTCCTCTACCTCCCCTTCGCCCTCATCCGCGGCGCCCTCCTCGCCCCGGGCACAGAGGGCCGCTACCCGTACCCCTTCCTCGACGTCGACCTCCACGGCTACGCCGGCATCGCCCTGAACACCCTCATCTTCGGTTCCGCCTTCTACGCCCTCGCCCTGATCCTCATCGCGATCGACCAGGTCAGGCCCCACCCCCGTCGCCCGGAGAACCGGATTTCACCTTCGGGGATCGGTCCGCTAAAGTAGAGCTCGTTGCTTCGGGGTGTGGCGCAGCTTGGCAGCGCGCTTCGTTCGGGACGAAGAGGTCGTGGGTTCAAATCCCGCCACCCCGACTGAGAAGTAGCAGGTCAAGGGCCACCGACTCGCAAGAGTCGGTGGCCCTGACTCGTTTCCGGGGGCGGTGGGGAAAGTCGGGGGAGTTCACCGGGCGCAGTTGTCAGTGATGTATGACACAGCGCTGGGCCAACAGCGCTCCCACCTCCGTCCGCCGATGCAGTACAGACCGCCCGGCGCGGGTCGTGGTCAGCAGCCCTGCCGCGCGCAGAGCGGCGGTGTGGGCGGAGGCGGTGGGGTTGCTGAGGCCCAGGCGGCGGGCCAAGGCGGACGTGCTGTGGGGTTCGGTGAGGAGGGTGAGGATCGTGGCGCGGGTTCGGCCGAGGACGGCGGACAGGGCGGCGGTCGGATCTGTCGTGCCGGTGGGGGTGAGGGGGAGGCCGGGGCCTGCGGGGTAGGTGACGGTCACCGGCTGGTCGGGGTGGTCGCCGAGAAGGGGGTGGCCGGTCCAGTGGAAGGTGGGCAGGAGGAGGACGCCTCGGCCGTTGAGGGTGATGTTCCGGGTGGCGGGGGCGGGTAGTTCCCAGGTGGTGCCGTTCAGGCGGGACGTTCCGACGAGACGGGTCAGGGCGGTGGCTGTGCCGTGTTCGGCGGCGGTCAGGGCGTGGCGGGTGAACTCGTCCCGGTGGAGGTCCTGTACCAGGGGCCATACGGGGCGCAGGGCCGTTTCGAAGGCCGCCTGCTGAGCCCGGCGTAGGAAGCTCCGGGCGTCGCTGTCGCCGCGGTACAGGTCGCGGAGCCATGGGGGTGGCGGGCTGCCGCCCCCCTCGTACACCCGTCGCAACTCGGAGCGGATCAGGTCCTGTCGGGTGGCGCGTACGGAGTCCAGGCCCTCCGTGAGGGAGTCGCTGAACACGTCGAGGAAGCTGGGTGCTTGCCCTGCGGGGACCAGGTCGCGCAGGGGCAGGGTGGTGCGTGGCAGGGACCGGAGCAGGCGTTGCCTCCAGTGGCCGAAAAGCAACGGGTCGTCGCCGCACGCCAGCTTCAGGAAGGCGGTGTTCATCTCCTGCAAGGGCGCCGGCCGGGGCGCGAATCGGACCCGCGCGAAGTCGGCTGCGGTGAAATGGATACGGATCACTGGGTCCCCCGGTGGTCTCGTACTCCCCTTGGCGCTGTCGCGCCATCGTTTCGGGCAGGGCCGCAACCCTCGTCGGCATCCCCCGCCTCCGGCCAGTATTCACGCCATCGACCGGTGGGAGGAGAGGCGATGACGGACACGAGCAACAGGCGCGTGGCGGAGGCGGTTCGGTTGCGGCTGCCGGATGCCGGCGGGAGGTACCCGGTCGGGGCCGCCACGCTGTACCTCGTCGATCGCACGAGGAAGGACCCGTGGGCGGCGGAGATCGCCGTACGTGAGCTGATGGCCACGGTGTTCTATCCGGCGGGCACGGTCCAAGGGGCGTCGCGGGCTCGGTATATGACGCGGGGCGTCGCTGCTGTGTTCTCGGAGGGCGCGCCCCAGGTGCATCCGGAGCTGCCGCGTACGGGTGTGGACTGGGCGGCCACCACGACCGGCGCGTACGGGGACGCGCCCGCGCAGCGCGAGCGACGGTGGCCCGTACTGCTCCACAGCCCTGGAGGGGGCGACCCGCGCGCTCTCGGGACCTCGGTGGCCACGGACTTGGCGAGCCGCGGGTGGGTGGTGGTGGCCGTCGACCACCCGGGGGACGCCCTTGCCGTCGAGTTCCCGGTGGCGCGGGCCGGGCGGGAGCGGGTGCGTACGACCGTGTTCCGGGGTGATCCCCGGGCGGATGCGGAGCTGTTCCGGATCATGATTGCCGCGCGGGTCGCTGACTTGCGGTTCGTCCTGTGCCGGTTGGCGGAACTGGTGGCCGGGCGGAATCCGGACGCGGCGGGGCGGCCGGTGCCCGAGGGGCTGGGGCATGCGCTGGATCTGCGGCGGGTGGGTGTGTACGGGCACTCGGCGGGTGGCACCGCGGCTGCACAGGCTCTGTACGAGGATTCCCGTATCGGTGCCGCGGTCGACTGGGAGGGCTTCCTCGACCAGGCGCCCGACGCCTCCGGCCGTCCTGGGGAACTGCTTCCGGTGGCCCGGGACGGGGTGGAACGGGCGCTGCTCCTGGTGGGCACGGACAGCTTCACGGGGCGGGCGGAGATGGAACGTTCCTGGGCGGCCGCGCTCGCCCACCCGGGAGGGCGGGTGTGCCGGGACCGGCTCGATGGCACGTCGCACTGGGTGTTCACGGACTACGCGTCCATGGCTCCGCAGTTGCAGGCGGCGGGGCTGATGTCGGGTGAGGGCCGGGCCAGGCTGGTGGGGGCGGCCGATCCGGCATGGTCGGTGCCCGCCGTATGCCGCCAGGTGCGGACGTTCTTCGCCCGCTACCTGCCGGTGCGCTGACTGACATGCGTAAGTCCGCCCACCTGCGGGAGCGCTGCATGCGTAAGTACGTCAGAGGTGCGTGGCACACGGCTCCGGGGGACGGGGCCGTGCGCCGCGGGACGCTAAGGTCGGAATGGTCGGAGCGCAGGCCAGAGTGATGAGGGGGCGGCCGCCGATGGTGCCGGATGAGGCGGTGGTCGGTTGTGCTGGGGAGCTGGTTCTCGGGACCCGTGGCGCCACCGGGCCCGGTGAGGTCCTGGTGCGGGTCAGGGGCGGGACGGAAACGTTTCTCGCCTGGTCCGACGATCCCCTGCCGCGCGGGACGACCGTACTCGTGGTCGCGTCCCGGGGCGGTCGCCAGGTCGACGTGATCAGATGGGCCGATCCATTGGACGCGTTGGCCGGTGACGCCGGCGACGCCGGTTGAGGAGACGACGAGAGATGTTCGGTTACCGCGTTCCCGCCCCCGACGAGGCGATGCTGATCTCGGGTGGCAGGCGGGGCCTCGGGGGTGCGCCGTTCCGTGTGGTGACCGGCCACGGCAAGTTCGTTCTGCCCGTCTTCCGCAAGACCCGCTTCCTGACCCTGGCCATGTGCGAGTCGGAGGTCGTCGAGACCTGTGTGACCCGGCAGGGCATCGCGCTGACGGTACGGGCCGTGATCGCCTTCAAGGTCGGCAACGACACCGAGAGCATCGTCAACGCGGGCCAGCGGTTCCTCTCCGACCAGGACCAGATGTCGGTACTGACCGGCCGCATCTTCGCCGGTCACCTGCGGTCCATCATCGGCTCGATGACGGTCGAGGAGATCGTCACCGAGCGGCAGAAGCTGGCCACCGAGGTGCTGGACACCTCGAAGTCGGAGATGGCGAAGATCGGGCTGCACGTGGACTCGTTGCAGATCCAGTCGATCGACGACGGTGACACCGGCTACATCGACGCCATGTCCGCCCCGCACAAGGCGGCGATCCAGCGGCAGGCGCAGATCGCGCAGGCACAGGCGACGCAGGCCGCGGCGGAGGCGGAGCAGGAAGCGGCACGCAAGCAGGCGGAGTACGCGCGGCAGACCGCCGTCGTCCAGGCCGAGTACTCCGCCGAGGTGGACCGTGCGCAGGCCCAGGCCGCGCAGGCCGGGCCGCTGGCGGAGGCCCACGCTCAGCAGGAGGTGCTGGACGCGCAGACCGAACTGGCGGAACGGGCCGCCCAACTGCGCCAGCAGCAGCTTGTGGCCGAGGTCGTCAAGCCCGCCGAGGCGGACGCCGAGCGCATCCGGGTGCTCGCCATGGCCGAGGCCGAGCGGATGAAGATCCAGGCGGAGGCCGCCGCGTCGTACGACCGGGTGGCGCTGGACCGGATGCTGATCGACCAGCTCCCGCAGATCGTCAAGGAGGCCGCGGCCGGTCTCTCCGGCGCCAACGTCAACGTGCTCAACGGCGCCGACGGGCTGGGGGAGATCGCGGCCGGGCTGGTCGGGCAGGGGCTGACGATCCTGGATTCCGTACGCCGCAACCTGGGCACGCCGGAGGAGAACACGGCCGACGGGCGGGTGCCGGAGCAGGGGGGCGGGCGGGTGGAGATCGAGTAAGCGGTACGGGGGGGGAATGGCGTCGGGTGGTACGGGGGCGGCTACCGGTGGCGAGTGGTACGGGTGGGACCGGCGTCGGGCGGTACGGGCGTCAGTGGCGGCGGGTGGCCTGGGCGCGGGTGCCGGCGATGGCCAGGGAGGCGGCGGAGATGCCGACGGCGGTCATGGTCGCGGTGACGGCGCTCTGCCGGGTCAGGCTGTCCGCCGTCAGCAGGACGGTGGCCGCGATCACCGAGGCGACGATGTTGCCGGGTAAAAGGTAGAGCAGGAAGGTGAGTTGGGCTCGGGCCGGGTTGCGGGGCGGCGTGGGGGCGGGGCCGCCCGTACCGCCCTGTTGCAGGGTGGACCAGCGCTGTGACTCCTCCTGCTGTTCGCGGGCGCGCTGAAGACGGGATACGGCCAGCAGGGCCGCGGCCGTGAGCAGCCCGGCGGCCGCGACGGCGGCGAGCGCGGGCCAGGGGGCGGGGGTCAGCAGGAGTACGGCGACGAGCGCGGGTGTGCACCAGAAGGTGACGCAGGACGCGGCGGCGATGCGGTGCGAGTACGGCCGGTCGGCGCCGGCGCGCAGGGCCGCGGCCGCGGGGAGGTACCAGACGCAGCCGGCGGCGAAGAGCGCGGTGGCGCCGAGGGCGAGGGTGGCGTGGGACATGGTGGGTTCCTCCCTCGGGGGGCGGGCGGAGGCCGGGCGGGCAGGGCCTGGCCGGGCGGGTGGGGACTGACGTGCGGAGCCGGTGAGCGGGGCCCAGTGGGCGGGGGCCCGATGGCGGCGCCGGGGACGGGGGCCGGTGGGTGGGGCCCACGGCTGCGGGAGCGTCGGCGTGCTTCCGCAGCCGTGGGCCGGGGACGTCAGGTGCGGCTCGATTCCAGGGCGGCGATCTCCGGGTGGTGCAGATCGAAGGCCGGGGATTCGCTGCGGATGCGCGGCAGCGAGGTGAAGTTGTGGCGGGGCGGCGGGCAGGAGGTGGCCCATTCCAGGGAGCGGCTGTAGCCCCAGGGGTCGTCGACGGTGACTTTCTTGCCGTACTTGGCGGTCTTCCAGACGTTGTAGAAGAAGGGCAGGAAGGACAGGCCGAGCAGGAAGGAGCCGATCGTGGAGAGGGTGTTGAGGGTGGTGAATCCGTCGGCTGCGAGGTAGTCCGCGTACCGCCTGGGCATTCCCGCCGCGCCGAGCCAGTGCTGGACGAGGAAGGTGAGGTTGAATCCGACGGTGAGGGTCCAGAAGGTGATTTTGCCGAGCCGTTCGTCGAGCATCTTGCCGGTGAACTTGGGCCACCAGAAGTGGAATCCGGCGAACATCGCGTACACGACCGTACCGAAGAGCGTGTAGTGGAAGTGCGCGACGACGAAGTAGGTGTCGGAGACGTGGAAGTCCATGGGCGGCGAGGCCAGGATGACGCCGGTCAGGCCGCCGAAGACGAAGGTGATGAGGAAGCCGGTGGCCCAGAGCATCGGTGCCTCGAAGGACAGTGAGCCCTTCCACATCGTGCCGATCCAGTTGAAGAACTTCACACCGGTCGGCACGGCGATCAGGAACGTCATGAAGGCGAAGAAAGGCAGCAGCACGCCGCCTGTGACGTACATGTGGTGGGCCCACACGGTGATGGACAGGCCCGCGATGGAAATCGTGGCGGCGATCAGCCCGATGTAGCCGAACATCGGTTTCCGGGAGAAGACCGGGATGACTTCGGAGATGATGCCGAAGAACGGCAGGGCGAGGACGTACACCTCGGGGTGGCCGAAGAACCAGAACAGGTGCTGCCACAGCAGCGCGCCGCCGTTGGCAGCGTCGAAGATGTGCGAACCGAATTTACGGTCCATTTCGAGGGCGAAGAGGGCGGCGGCCAGTACGGGGAAGACCATCAGGATCAGCAGCGCGGTCAGCAGCACGTTCCACGTGAAGATCGGCATCCGGAACATCGTCAGCCCGGGGGCGCGCATACAGATGATGGTGGTGATGAAGTTGACCGCGCCCAGGATGGAGCCGAACCCGGAGAATGCCACTCCCATGATCCACATGTCGGCGCCCACACCGGGCGAGTGCACCGCGTCCGAGAGCGGCGCATAGGCGAACCAGCCGAAGTCGGCGGCGCCCTGCGGGGTCAGGAAGCCGGCCGCCGCGATCAGTGAACCGAACAGGAAGAACCAGTAGGCGAGCATGTTCAGTCGCGGGAAGGCGACGTCGGGCGCGCCGATCTGGAGCGGCATCAGCCAGTTCGCGAAGCCGGTGAACAGCGGCATCGCGAACAGCAGCAGCATCACCGAGCCGTGCATCGTGAACGCCTGGTTGAACTGCTCGTTCGACATGATCTGCGTGCCGGGACGGGCCAGTTCGGCCCGCATCAGGAGGGCCATCAGGCCGCCCACGAGGAAGAACACGAAGGCGGTGACGAGGTAGAGCGTCCCGATCTTCTTGTGGTCGGTGGTGGTCAGCCACTCCACCGGGATCCGGCGACGGACCGGGCGGGGGCCGGTGACGGCGCGCGGCGGGCCGGTGGCGGCGGACGCCGAATCCGGGACCGCGGACGCCGGGCCGGGGGCCTGGGCCGCGGACGCCGGGTCGTCCCGGTGGGTGTCCGGCCCGGTGGCGGGGCCCGCCGTAGCGCCAGGTCCAGCCTCCGCTCCGGGGTCTGACTGCGTACGTGTATCCGATCCGTCCACCGGGCTGTGTCCTTCACCTCTGACGCGCCTCTGGCGCCTGACTCGACTCTGGCCGGGAAGAGCCTCAGCACGGGGGAGAGACCGGCTCTTCCCGGCCCCATCAGGGTCCGCCGCGGCGCATCCGCCGCCATAGGGCCGGGCGGGCCGGGGTGGGCGCCGAGGGTCCCTGAGCTGAGTGGCCGTCAGGCCCCGGTGGTGGGGCGGGTGACGAGGCCGTACGGCGAGCAGGTAGGAGGTAGGCAGGAGGAGGGCGTAGGCGCGGACGGCCGAGGGGTACGTACGGCGAGGATGTACGAGGAGGTCGTACCAGGAAGGCAGCAGGCGGGGCCGGGGAACGAAGCCGGGACGCGACCGCGGGCGCGACCGCGCAGTGGCGCCGATGGGTGGGATGCCGACGGAAAGGGCGCCGAGCGGGAACCGGTGCATGACGCCCGGCGTACGTCTCCGGAAGCCGGCCGCCGCACCGGAAGCCGACCCACGTACCGGGAACCGGCCCCGCCACACCGGAAGCCGACCGCCGCACCGGAAGCCCGCCCCCGCACCGGAAGCCGACCCTGCCGCCCCGCTACCACCCCCCGCGCTGCTCCCCCTGCCGCTCCTGCTGCCCCCGAATCCGCCCGGCGATCACCGCGGCCTGCACCCGGCGCCCCACCCCCAGCTTGGACAGGATCGTGGAGATGCGGTTCTTCACCGTCTTCTCCGCGAGGAACAGCCGGTCCGCGATCTCCCGGTTGGTCAGGCCCTCGCCGATCAGCTCCAGGATCTCGCGCTCCCGGGGTGCGAGCCGGTCCAGTTCGGACTGCGGGGACGTCTCGGCCTGCTGCGGCGCGCGCAGCCGGGCCATGACGCGGGACGCCGTACGCGGGTCCAGCATCGACTTGCCCGCCGCCACCGTCCGTACGGCGTTCACCAGGTCGGAGCCGTTGATCTGCTTGAGGACGTACCCGGCCGCGCCCGCCATGATGGCGTCGAAGAGGGCTTCGTCGTCGTCGAAGGACGTCAGCATCAGGCAGGCCAGGTCGGGCATACGGGCGCGCAGTTCGCGGCACACCTCGATGCCCTCGTGGTCGCCGCCCGACGGTTCGCCCCGCTCGCCCAGCCGTACGTCGAGCACGGCCACCTGCGGGCGCACGGCGGGCACCCGGGCCAGCGCCTCGGGGCCGCTGGACGCCTCCCCCACGACCTCGATGCCGTCCTCCGCGTCGAGGAGGTCGCGGACGCCCCGGCGGACCACTTCGTGGTCGTCGAGGATGAAGACGCGCAGGGGCGGGGTGCCCGGCGCGGCGGGGCCGATGGGTCCGGCGAGGCCGGTGCGTCCGGTAGGGCCGGTGCGTCCGATAGGGCCGGTGGGTCCGGTGTGCTGGTTCATGCGGCTCTCGATCTGTCGGCCGGGCGTGCGGGGTACCGGTCCATGGTGCGGCGGTCCGGCGGGGCGGGCCGGTCGGCGGCCGCCCGGACCGGTGGCCCGCCGCCGCCGTAACACCCGCTCCGTACGCGCGCGTCGGGAGCGGCTGCCGGCGGTGGCCGGGGGGTGCTCCGTACGCGCGCAAAGGGGTGCGAGGGCATCACACACCCGTGCGTCCGCGCCCGGCGAGGGCCGAAAGTCCCTCGGGAATAGGGCCGTTTGGGCACCTTTGCCTGGTGCCATACTGACGCGCCCCATCCCCTTCAGGAGGTCCGCTCATGCCACGCCTCGCGTCGTACGCCCCCGTGCCGTACGCCCTCACGGTCAGAGCGCTCCGAGCCGTTCCGGCCCTCCCGGTCTCCCCCCTCGCCCCGGCCTGCCCGGCCCGTACGTCCCCGCGATCCGCCGGGACCACCGTCGCCGCCGGAGCCGCGAACGCCACCGCCTCCGCCTCCGCCACGAACCCGGTCGTCCAGCCATGAGCGGCGTCAACGACGATTACCACGCCCTGCTCGCCCGGCACGAGGCCATGCGGCTGCGCCGCCGTATCCTTTCGCCGCGCCCGGAACGCGAGGACGCGGTCCAGGAGCGCCCGACGTACGGCGGGCAGGCGGGCGGCCCGTCCGACAGCTCCCGCGCGCTCGGCCGGCCCCCGATCCACTCCGGCAACGTCTCCGGAGCCGCCGGTCGGTACCCCGCCGATCCGCAGGCCGACGCCTACGACGGCGCCGCCGACCAGCGGGTGATCACCGAGTACCTGGAACTCGTGACGCCCTTCGGCGAGCTGATCACCCACCTCTACGACGCGATGTTCCGGCGGTGGCCCTACCTGCGGTCGCTGTTCCCGGAGTCGATGGAGTTCCAGCGCGCCCACCTGGCGCGCGCCTTCTGGTACTTGATCGAGAACCTGCACCGGCCCGACGACATCGCGGAGGTCTTCGGGCGGCTCGGCCGTGACCACCGCAAGCTCGGGGTGCGTCCGGTGCACTTCGAGGCGTTCGAGGCGGCGCTGTGCGAGGCACTGCGCCGTACGGCGGGCCCGCGCTGGGCCGAGGCCGTGGAGCAGGCGTGGGTGCGGATGCTGCGGTTCGCCGTCGCCGCCATGGTCAGCGGCGCCGAGGCCGCGCTCGCCGAACCGCCGTACTGGCAGGCCACGGTGACCGCGCACGAGCGGCGCCGCCCCGACCTCGCCGTCCTGCGGGTGCGGCCGCACGAGCCGTACCCGTACCGGGCCGGGCAGTTCGCGGCGCTGGAGTCGCCGCGGCTGCCGCAGGCGTGGCGGCAGTACTCGATCGCCTGCGCGCCCCGGTCCGACGCCGAGCTGGAGTTCCACGTACGGCAGACCTGCACGGGCGGTGTGAGCGAGGCGCTGGTGGCGCGGACCCAGGTCGGTGACACGCTGCGGGTCGGTCCGCCGCGCGGGTCGATGACGCTGGACGACGAGCTGGCGAGCGACCTGGTCCTGGTCGCGGCGGACACCGGCTGGGCGCCCGTGAAGGCGCTGCTGGAGGAGCTGGCCGCGCGCCGCGGTCACCGCAGCGTACGGCTGTTCCTCGGGGCCCACAGCTTCGCCGACCTGTACGACGCGGGGGCGCCTTCGGAGCTGGAACGGGGGCGGCCGTGGCTGCGGGTGACGCCCGTCGTCGGGCGGCGTCCGGAGACCGGCGGCGCCTTCGGGCCGGACGCGCACGGCTACGACGCGCTGGCCGAGGCGGTGGCCGACGCGGTGACGCGGCACGCCGACTGGTCAGGGCACCTCGCGTACGTCAGCGGACCGGCCGCGGTGGTCGACACGACCGTGGCCCGGCTGACCGCCGCCGGAGTGCCGCCCCAGAACATCCGCCACGATCCGCTCTCCGACATCCTGCGCCCGCCGTCCCGCCCCGAGGAGGCCGCCGGCGATCCGGCGTCGGGCGGCCCCGCCGTGGTGTCCCGGTCCCGGGGCGCCGCGGCCGGCCGGCGGACGACCGCGAGCACCACGTTCGAAGGAGCCGACTCATGAGCGTGCCGACGACCGTGTCCGCCGTACGTCCCGCCGGCCGCCCCGGGCCTGACGGGGCGACAGGTCCCGCGCCCCGGCCCGGAACCGCCGCCGCGTCCGGGGGGCCCGACGCGTCCGGTCCGACGCTCGCGCGGCACATCGTCGTCATCGGCGGCGGCATCGCCGGGCTCGCCGCCGCCCACCGGCTGACCGGCGCGGGCCTGCGGGTGACGCTGCTGGAGTCCACCGGCCGGGTCGGCGGCAAGCTGCGCTCGGGCGAGATCGCCGGGACGCCGGTCGACCTCGGCGCCGAGGCCCTGCGGGTGCCCCGGCCGGAGGCGGTCGACCTGGCGCGGGCGGTCGGCCTCGGCGACCGGCTGCGCGTCCCGGCCGCGACGGACGCCGCGCTGTGGACGCGGGGCGCGCTGCGGCCGATCCCGAGCTGCCGTGGGCGGGACGTCCTCGGCAGGGCCCGTACGGCCGACACGTACGAGGTGTCCCTGCGGGCCGCCGTACCGCAGCTCTTCGAGGCGGCGCGGCACGACGGCGCGCTGCTCACCGGCGTACGGGCGGTGCGGCGGCGGACGGCCGAGCAGCAGCGGCGCGCCGCCGAGGAACGGCAGGCGGTGGAGCGGCGGCGGATCGCGGAGGAACGGCGGATCGCCGAGCAGCGGCGCCTCGCCGACCGGCCGGGAACCGCCGGTCAGCCGGGACTTCCCGGGCGGGCACGCTCCGGTCCGCTCGTCCCCCGGCCCCGCTCCGGGTTCACCCGACCGGGACCGGGACCGGGACCGGGTGCGGGTGCGGACGTGGGATGTGCCGGTCCGGAGTCCGCCGGCGGCCTCCCCGGCGGCCCCCGAGGCGCCCACACGATCCCGGACCTCTCCCGCGGCGGCCCCGACTACCTCGGGCTGGACGGGGGCGCGGGCACCCTCGCGGGCGCCGTGGCCGATGCCGTACGCGCCGCCGGGGGCGAGATCCTGCGCAACACCCCGGCCCTGGCGCTGACCCGTGGCCCGTACGGCTGGGAGGTACGCACCGCCGCCCGCACCCTGCTGTGCGACGGTCTGGTCCTCGCCACTCCGGCCTGGACGGCGGCCACCCTGCTCGCCGCCGAGGCGCCGCTCGCGGCTGCCGAGCTGTCCGAGGTCGCCTACGCGTCGATGGCCCTGGTGACGATGGCGTTCCGGCGCTCGCACCTGGAAGGGCTGACGGCGTTCGACGGCCGGTGCGGCTTCCTCGTGCCGCCGGGTGACGGGCACACCATCAAGGCGTCCACGTTCCTGACCCGTAAGTGGGACTGGCTGTCGGAGCGGGCCAAGGACCTGTTCCTGCTGCGGACGTCCATCGGCCGGTACGGCCAGGAGGAGATCCTCTACCTGGACGACGCCGACCTGGTGAGCGCCGCGCTGCGCGACCTGGGCGAGGCCACCGGTCTGACCGCGCGCCCGGTGGCGACCGACGTGACCCGGTGGATCGGCGGGCTGCCGCACTACGCGGTCGGGCACCCCGCCCGCGTGACGCGGGTACGCAACGGGCTGTCCACGCTGCCGGGGCTGCGGCTGTGCGGCGCGGCCTACGACGGCGTGGGCGTCGCCGACTGCGTGGCGAGCGGGCAGCGCGCGGCCGACGAGATCATCGCGGCGGAGGCGGCCTGACAGGGCCGTCACGGGCCCAGGGGCACTGGTCACGGGCCCAGGGGTACTGGGGTGCCGAGGGGGCCGGGGGCGCTTATGCGCACACTGAGGCGCGTGAGTACGCGACCCGGCGCCCACGCCACGGAACACGCTCGCGTACAGCCGGGGCGCGCCCCGAGCCGGCGCCTCTGCCGCCCCGAACGCACCGCCTGGTACGCCGTCATGCTGCCGCGCACCGTGCCAGGATGAACGTATGGGGTCGCCATGGCGCACTCCTGGTGTGCCGGGAAGTCTGGTCGGCGGTCGGTTCGACGTGCGACGGGGCCGGGTGCCCGGGCAGGTGGCCATGGCAGGCATCGATGAGACGCTGCGGGACCTGGCGGAGCTGGAAGGCGTCCTCGGCGCCTCGATCGTCGACTACTTCAGCCGTCTGACGCTCGGCGCGGTCGGCGATCCGGCCGGGCCCGACCTCGAAGCGGCGGCCCGCGGCGACACCGACGTGGTGCGCGCCAAGCTCTCCGCACTGGAACTCATCGGCTACCGCCCCGAACGCATCGACGACATCGTCGTCACGCTCGACGACGCGTTCCACGTCATCCGCCCCCTCACCCGGCGCAGTTGCCAGGGCATCTTCGTCTTCCTCGTGCTGGACCGGGCCAGCGGCGACCTGGAGGCCGCGCGGGAGAGCCTGCGCGGGGTCGAGGCGGAGCTGGACGTCTGAGCGCCGCCGCCACCCGCCGCGCCGCCGGAACGGTCCGCCGGGCGCGTTGTACCGCCGGGAGGCGGCGGAAGGGGAAGAGTGGGTACGCGCAGGCGCACGCTCCGGGCCTGCCACGGCGGCCGCCAGGAGGAGACGGACGATGCACGTGGGACTGCTGCGCACGGTGGGTGCCACGACGGCGGTGTACGGACTGGCGGTCACCGCCTGGCCCGGCCTGCTGGCCCAGCCCTCCGGCCTCGCGGAAGCGAACGGCCGGACGGCCCCCGCCACCCGTACCTCGCTGCGCCCGCTGGCCTGGCGCGACGCGGCCTGCGGCCTGGCGCTGCTCCTGGCACCGGCGGGGCCGGCCCTGCGCACCGCCGCCTGTCTGCGGATCGCGGCGGACTTCGGTGACGCGGCACTGCTCGGCATGACCCTGCCGGGGCGGGCGCGGCGGCGGGCCGCGGTGGCCGTCTCCGTGGGGTGGGGGGCGCTGTCGGTCGCCGGGGTGCTGTGGCCGGCGACCGGGCGGTGTGGCCGGGGCGCGCGGGCGTAACCCGTACGCGCCTTCCCACCAACCTCGGCTCTCTCCCCCACAACGCCCGGAGCAACCCCCATGAGTGCTGCCTCGATCGCCCTGTTCACCTCCGACCTGCGGGTCCACGACAATCCCGTCCTGCACGCCGCGGTGAGGGCCACGGGCGGTGTCGTCCCGCTGTTCGTCCTCGACGACGGCGTACGGGCCGCGGGGTTCGACGTCCCCAACCGGCGTGCCTTCCTGGCCGATTGCCTGGCGGACCTGGACGAGGCGCTGCGCGCCCGTGGGGGCCGGCTCGTCGTCCGTACGGGGGACGTGGTCGAGGAGACCGCGCGGGCCGCTGCCGAGGCGGACGCGCGCGACGTCCATGTGGCGGGCGGGGTCAGCGGCTACGCGCACCGCCGGGAGGAGCGGCTGCGGCGCGCCCTGGAGGCCGCCGGGCGGCGGCTGCACGTGCACGACGCGGTGGTCACCGCCCTCGCGCCGGGCGAGGTCACGCCGGCCGGCAAGGACCACTTCGCGGTCTTCACGCCGTACTTCCGGCGCTGGCAGGCCGAACGCCACCGCGACGTGCTGCCAGCACCCCGGCGGGTGCGGGTGCCCGAGGCGGCCGGCTCCGGTCCCGTACCGCGGCGGCGTGACGTGTCCGGGGTGTCCCCCGGGCTGGCGGCGGGCGGCGAGGTGGAAGGCCGCCGCCGGGTGACGGCCTGGATGGGCACGCCGCTGCGCCGCTACGCACAGGGGCAGGACGACCTCGCCGGAGACGCGACGTCCCGCCTCTCCCCGCATCTGCACTTCGGCACGCTGTCCGCCGTGGAACTGGTCCGGCGCGCCCGTGCGGCGGGTGGCGGAGGGGACGGCGCCGAGGCGTTCGTACGGCAGCTGGCCTGGCGGGACTTCCACCACCAGGTTCTCTCGGCCCGCCCGGCCGCCGCGCACGCCGACTACCGGGCGCGGCACGACCGCTGGCGCCACGACGAGCAGGAGGCCGAGGCGTGGCGCACCGGCCGCACCGGCTACCCGGTCGTGGACGCGGCGATGCGGCAGCTCGCCCACGAAGGGTGGATGCACAATCGGGCGCGACTGCTGACCGCCAGTTTCCTGACCAAGACGCTGTATCTGGACTGGCGGCTGGGCGCGGCGCACTTCCTGTCGCTCCTGGTCGACGGCGACCTGGCCAACAATCAGCTCAACTGGCAGTGGGCGGCGGGCACCGGTACGGACACCCGCCCCAACCGCGTCCTCAACCCCCTGGCGCAGGCGAAGCGTTTCGACGCGGACGGCGCGTACGTACGGCGCTGGGTGCCGGAGCTGGCGGACGTACCGGGGCTGGAAGGGGGCGCCGTCCACCAGCCGTGGAAGCTGAGGCCCGCCGCGGCGCGGGCGGCGCTGGACTACCCGGACCCGGTGATCGACCTGGCGGACGGTCTGGCGCGGTTCCAGCAGGCCCGCGGGTTGGAGTAGGGGCGGGGCCGGTGGTGGGGCGTCGGCGGTCCGCCGGTGGCCCGGTGAACGGCGCCCTTCGCCGGTTCGCCGTTGACCGGCCCGCTGTCCCCTCGCCGCCCGCTCGCCGCCCCCGATGTCGCTCATGGCCGGGTATGACGGGTGGTTCCGGTCAATCGGCCGGGCCGTGTTCTCGGGTGCCGTTCCCGTGGCTAGCCTGTGCGCCGACCTGCTCCACTCGTACGCACGAAGGAGAGCGATCATGGTCGACATCCCCACCACACCCGGTATGGCCTGGGACGAGGCCACCTCCCTGCACGGGCAGATCGTCGGCAACCCCTCCGTGGCCCCGAACGCCGACGGCCGCCTCCAGGTGTTCGCCCGCGGGAAGAACGAGCAGGCGCTGTGGACCATCTGGCAGAAGCGCGACGGCGGCTGGAGCGACTGGGAGAACCTGGGCGGTTCGCTGGGCAGCGAACCGAACGCCATCCGCAGCCTGGACGGCCGCATCTCGGTCTTCTACAAGGGCTCGGACGGTCACCTGCACCACGTGCGGCAGGGCGCGATCAACGTCGGCTTCAGCCCCGACGACATCATCGTGCGCAACATCGGTGGCGACCCGGTCCCGGCCGTCAACGCCGACGGGCGCCTGGACGTCTTCTTCCGCGGCACGGACACCCAGCTGTGGCACGTGTACCAGCAGAACGTCGACTACGAGAACTGGGTGGCGCCGTCCAGCCTGGCCGGCGGCGTGCAGGGCAACCCGGCGGTCGCGCGGGCCGGTGACGGCAAGCTGGAGGTCTTCCACCACAGCACCAACGGCAACCTCTACGACAACCAGCAGAAGGTGCCCGACTCCAGCGACTCCTGGAGCGGCCACTTCGAGCTCGTACGCAACATCGGCGGCGGCATCGAGGCGGGTCTCGACTCGGACCAGCGCGTCCAGGTGTTCTTCCGCGGTACGGACACCCAGCTGTGGCACATCCAGCAGAAGGCCGGGTACGACTCCTGGACCTCCGCCTCCAGCCTGGGGGGCGGCGTCCAGGGCACGCCCGCGCTGGCGCGCGCGGCCGACGGGCGGCTGGTGGTCTTCCACCACAGCACCAACGGCCACATGTACGCGGCCGAGGAATCGAAGATCAACGGCGTGGACTGGAGCGGCCACTTCGAGCTGGTACGCAACGTCGGCGGCGACCCGGTGGTCGGCACCAACCGGGACGGCCGGCTGGAGCTGTTCTTCCGCGGCACCGACGAGGCGCTGTGGCACCGGCCGCAGAAGTTCGTGTGAGTCCCGCAGGCGTCGGTGCGGGCCCCGCAGACGTGCGGGTGAGTCCCGCGGCCGCCTGAGCCTTACGGGCGCGTCGCCTTGAGCGAGTACATGAGCGGGACGCGGGGGCGGTCGGCGGGCAGCCGGAAGTAGCCGTCGTCCCCGCGTGCCAGCGAGCCGAAGCGCTGGAACATCGTCATGTCGTGCTCGTGCAGGAACTCCAGGCGCAGACCGGCCGCGGCGAGCGCCGAGACGACGTCGCCGAGGGTGTGCTGCCACTCGACGCGGCGGTTGTGGACCGTGGGGGCCGAGAAGTCCGTGTACGTCCCCGGGCTCTCGTCCACCCACGCGTCCCGGCTGAAGTAGTCGTACGCGACGCGCGAGGCGCTCTCGTCGTCCAGGACGTCGGTGAGCGGGTGGAACTCCGCGAGGTAGAGGAAGCCTCCGGGGGCGACGAGGGAAGCGGCCGTCTCGGCCCAGCGGCGGATGTCCGGCAGCCAGCAGAGCGCCCCGAGGCCGGTGTAGACGACGTCGTACGCCGCTGGGGCCCCGGTGGCGGCGACGGCGTCGGCCGCGTCGTACACGTCGGCGGTGAGGAAGGTGGCACGGTCGGGGCCGATGCCGACCTCGGCGGCCAGTGCGCGGGCGGCCTCGATCGCCGGTTCGGAGAAGTCCAGGCCGACGACGTGGGCGGCGCCGCGGTGGGCCCAGGACAGGGTGTCCTGGCCGATGTGGCACTGGAGGTGCAGCAGCGTCCTGCCGGTGACGTCGCCGACCTCCGCCGCCTCGAAGTCACGGATGACGTCCCGGTCCCGGCGGAAACCGTCCTGGTCGTAGAAGTCGCTGGCGAGGTGGATGGGGACCCGCTCGTCCCACATGGCACGGTTGGCCGCACGCCAGTCCTCAGGTCCCGTGTGTGTCAGCATCCGGCGAAGTTATCCACAGGCTGGGGGCCGTGTCAGCGGAATTTTTCCGGGCCTGCGCAGAATGGGGCCATGACTGACGAGACCACCAACGCCAACACCGAAGCTTCCGGGGCGGGCGCCCCGGGGACGGCCGGTTCCCCCGCGACCGTGCCGGACTGGGAGAAGCGCTTCCGGGCGCCGCGGGTCGGCCTGCCCGAGTGGGCCGAGGACGCCCCGGACCGCTCGCTGTTCGTCTCCAACGCCACCGGCACCTTCGAGCTGTACGCCTGGGACCGGGCGAGCGGCGGGCAGCGGCAGGCCACCGACCGGCCGAACGGCACGACGGACGGCACGCTGACGCCCGACGGCGAGTGGATCTGGTGGTTCTCGGACACCGACGGCGACGAGTTCGGCATCTGGAAGCGGCAGCCGTTCGGCGGCGGCCCGGACGAGCCGGCCGCGCCCGGCCTGGAGCCCTCGTACCCGGCGGGCCTGGCGCTCGGCCGGGACGGCACAGCGGTGATCGGCCGCTCCACGGACGAGGACGGCACCACCATCCACGTCGTACGGCCCGGGCAGCAGCCCGTGGAGATCTACCGGCACCGCGAGTCGGCGGGCGTGGGCGCCCTGTCGCACGACGGTTCGCTGATCGCCGTCGAGCACACCGAGCACGGTGACGCGATGCACTCCGCGATCCGGGTGCTGCGGCCGGACGGCTCGACCGTCGCCGAGCTGGACGACACCAAGGGCGGCACCGAGGAGCTGGGCCTGTCCGTGATGGGCTTCGCGCCGGTGGACGGCGACTCCCGGCTGCTCGTCGGGCACCAGCGGCGCGGCCGCTGGGAGCCGATGATCTGGGACCCGCTGACGGGCGAGGAGAGCGCCCTGGACATCGACCTGCCGGGCGACGTGGCCGCCGACTGGTATCCGGACGGTGCCGCCCTGCTGGTGGAGCACGAGTTCCGGGCGCGCGCCGAACTGTGGCGCTACGAGCCGCTGACCCGGCAGCTGACCCGCGTCGATACGCCCGCCGGGACGGTCGCCGGGGCGACGGCGCGGCCGGACGGCTCGGTGGAGTACCTCTGGTCGTCGGCCGCGCAGCCGCCGGAGGTGCGCTCGACGAGCGGGCGGGTCGTCCTCGACCCGCCCGGGATGAAGGCGCCGGGCTCGGTGCCGGTGACCGACGCGTGGGTGGAGGGCCCGGGCGGCACGGTCCACGCGCTGGTGCAGCAGCCGGCCGGCGATGGCCCGTTCCCGACGGTCTTCGAGATCCACGGCGGCCCGACGTGGCACGACAGCGACGCATTCGCGTCCGCGCCCGCGGCGTGGGTGGACCACGGCTTCGCCGTGGTGCGGGTGAACTACCGCGGCTCGACGGGTTACGGCCGGGAGTGGACGGACGCCCTCAAGCACCGCGTCGGGCTGATCGAGCTGGAGGACATCGCGGCGGTGCGGGAGTGGGCCGTCTCCTCCGGGCTGGCCGATCCGGAGCGGCTGGTGCTCTCCGGCGGCTCGTGGGGCGGCTACCTGACGCTGCTCGGGCTGGGCACCCAGCCGGAGGCGTGGGCGCTGGGCCTGGCGGCGGTCCCGGTGGCGGACTACGTCACCGCGTACCACGACGAGATGGAGGCCCTGAAGGCGATGGACCGCACGCTGCTGGGCGGCACGCCGGAGGAGGTGCCGGAGCGCTTCGAGGCGTCGTCGCCGCTGACGTACGTGGACGCGGTGCGCGCGCCGGTCTACATCTCCGCCGGGGTCAACGACCCGCGCTGCCCCATCCGCCAGGTGGAGAACTACGTCGACCGCCTGAAGGACCGCGGCCACCCGCACGAGGTGTACCGCTACGACGCCGGCCACGGCTCCCTGGTCGTCGAGGAGCGCATCAAGCAGGTCCGCCTGGAGCTGGACTTCACGCGCCGGTACCTGGGCCTGGGGGCGGGGGTGGAGAGCAGCGGTGAGCTGAAGCAGTAGCGGTCGAGAGCAGGGGCGGGGGTGGGTGGGGGGGAAGCCCCCAGAGCGCCACGTGGGCCCGCCCCGGTCCCCGGGCCCCCGGCCCTCAGATCCCGAGGCCCCAGGCCCCCTCCCCCGCCCGTGACCGCACCGCCCCGCACCCGCCCCCCGCCCCGTCTCCCCCGGCGCTCTCCCCCGTCCGGGAGAATGGAGGTTCGTACGTGGAACGGAGCGGGGGGCGCACTCCCGCTCGTCTTGTGGCAGGAGAGCGCTCACGGTGTCCCAGAAGCATGAAGCCCCCTCGGCCGGCGGTGACCGTCTCGACCTGCAGGCCGACTGCGGCAACTGCTTCGGGCTGTGCTGCGTCGCGCTGCCCTTCGCCGCCTCCGCCGACTTCGCGGTCGACAAGCCCGCCGGCAAGCCGTGCACGAACCTCCAGGCGGACTTCAGCTGCGGCATCCACGCCCGCCTCCGCGACAAGGGCTTCTCCGGCTGTACGGTCTTCGACTGCTTCGGCGCTGGCCAGAAGGTCTCCCAGGTCACCTTCGGCGGTACGGACTGGCGCAGCGCGCCGGGCACCGCGCGGCAGATGTTCGACGTGTTCCCCGTCATGCGCCAGCTCCACGAACTGCTCTGGTACCTGGCCGAGGCACTGGAGCTGCCGGCCGCGCGTCCCGTCCACAAGGACCTCCGCCGCGCCCTGAAGGAGACCGACCGGCTCACCCGCGGCAGCGCCGACGCGCTCGCCGACGTGGACGTCGCGGCCGTACGGCAGGACGTCAACGCCCTGCTGCTGCGCACCAGCGAACTGGTGCGGGCCACCGTTCCCGGCCGTAAGAAGAACCACCGGGGGGCCGACCTGATCGGCGCCCGGCTCAGGGGGGCCGACCTGCGGGGCGCGAACCTGCGCGGCGCCTACCTCATCGCCGCCGACCTCAAGGGCGCGGATCTGCGGACCGCCGACCTGATCGGCGTGGACTTCCGGGACGCGAACCTGAGCGGCGCCGACCTGACCGGCAGCATCTTCCTCACCCAGGCCCAGCTCAACGCGGCCAGGGGCGACGCCTCGACGAAGCTGCCCGAGGCGCTCAGCCGCCCGGCGCACTGGCAGGAGCGGGGGCAGGGGCCATCGGGAAACGGGAAGTAGCGGGAGGCGGGGAGTAGCGGACGACGGGGAGCCGCGGGAGACGGGGGCCGCGGCCGGGACAGCAGCGAGGTGGCCGACTCAGGACCGTGTCGCGGAGGAGGTGCCGTTCGCGCCGCTCGCGCCCTTCGCGCCGTTCGCAGCGCTCGTACCGTCATCGGCGCTCCCGGAGGCCCCGGCCGCCGCCCCCTCCTCCGCCGGGACCAGCCCCAGCGCCACGTCCCTGGCCGCCTCCGCCTCCCGGCGGAAGAGCCGGAACCACATGAAGATCACGAACCCGGCGAACACGAACCATTCCCCGGTGTACCCCAGGTTCTGGAACGCCTTCAGGTCCAGCCCGCTGCCCTCCGCCGCCGTCGGCGGCACGGCGACCAGCGGCGCGTCGGCCTCGGTCACGGTGATCCAGGCGTCGTACACGTCGTACGGGACGATGTTGACCAGTGACGCCGCGCTGATCATGCCGAGCTGCCCGGCCGGCAGCCCGCCGCTCGCGTGCACCCCGTCGGTGCCCTGGTTCTCCGAAGCCTGCAGGGCCCCGGTGACCGTCACCGCGCCGCTCGGCGGCGCGGGCACCTTCGCCCTGGCCTCGGGCGCGTTCGCGTCGCCGGGCAGCCAGCCCCGTACGACCGGGAGCGCCTTGCCGCCGTCCGTACGCAGCAGCGTCAGTACGTAGAAACCGTTCCGCTCGTCGAGACGGCGGTCCGGGACGAGCAACTGGTGTCCGGTGTCGTAGCGACCGGTGGCGGTGGCCTGGCGGCCCGAGGTGACCTTGTCCACCGGCAGCAGCTCGTCCAGCGGCCGGGCGGCCGCGGCCTGCGCCTCGGCGGACCGGTCCTCCTGCTGGTGGTGCGTGTCGACGCGGTCCTCGAAGCGGCTCAGCTGCCAGCTGCCCATGAAGATGCAGAAAGGAATCGCCAGTACGGCGAAGACGTTGATTCCCCACCACCGCGGGGTCAGCAGGAACCGGTACACAAGGCCAACGGTACGGGGAGCGCCACCCGGACCGGACGGCGGGGCCGTACCCACGCCGCCCCGCGCGGCCCGGGTGAGAACCCGCGCGCGGGCCCGGACGCGGACCTCAGCCCGGCTCCGCGCCCGCACCGGCCCTGGAGAGTTCACCCAGGGCAGGCAGTGCCCGGGGCGGGCCGCTACTGCGCCGGCAGGGGTTCGGTGCGGTAGACCGTCCCGGCGCAGGCGTCCGGAAGCTTGACGTCCGCCGCGGCCGGCTCCCCGGCCTCCGGTGTGTGGTTCAGCACGATGCCGCCCGGCGGGTTGGAGCCACCGCCCGGGGTGCCCTCGTTGCCGCCGGCCTGGCTGCCGCCCGTGGTGCTGCCGCCGCCCTCGCCGGACGCCGACGAGGAGGAGTCCGGCGTCTTCTCACCGGGTGCCTTGGACGGAACCGGGGTCGGCGACGGGGGCGGCGCGGAGCAGCCGGTCGTGCCGCCGCCCTCCGCCGGGACCCACGCGAACTTGACCTCGTACGCCTGGCCCGGCTTGAGCACCAGTTGGTCCGGGGTGGTGATCGGGTCGGGCAGGGCGGGGGCCGCGTCGCCCGCCGTGTGGTCGACGACGCTGACGCGCGAGCTGTCCGTACCGCCCTGCGGGAGCACGCCGATCTCGCCGCCGCCCTCGACCGAGCACGCGGTGTCGGAGGTGTTCACCACCCGGAACGAGCCGTAGACGCGGCCGCCGGCGTCGGCGGGGCCGACCGAGCTGACACCGTTGCCGAGCTGCGCGCGCGAACAGGCGGGCGAGGTGACGTCCATCGTCCCGGACGGGTACGGCGTGCCGGTGCCGGCGCTGGGCTGCTTCTCCGCCGCGTCCGGGCTCTTGCCCGGTTCGGCCGACTTGCCCGGACCGGTCTTCTTCCCGCCGTGCCCGGCCGGCGGCTTGCCGCTGTGCTCGGTGCCCTCGCCGTGCGTGCCTTCGGTGCTGCCCGGGGTGCGCTGTGTACTGGCGGCGTTGGCGGGACGGTCCTCGGGGCCGTCGGCGAAGTCGGCCACGTGCACCATCGCGGGGATGGACGTACCGCCGAGCAGGATGGCCGCGGCGGCGCCGGCCACGGCGTGGCGGCGGCGCCGGCGCCGGGCCGGGACCGCGCGGCGCAACTGTTCGAGCGAGTCGGGGGCGGGCTCCAGGTCGCCGACGGCGGAGTGCAGCAGCCGCCGCAGCTCGTCCTCGCCGACGCTGTGGCCGGTGTCCTGTCCGGGCTGGTCGGTCTCCCCGCGTTCCTGCGGCTCGCCCCTCGGGTCCGGCGCATCCTTCGGTGCCTGCGAGCCCCGCGGGTCCCGCCGGTCCTGTGTGCCTTGCGGGTCCTGTGCTCCCTGCGGGGGCCGGGCATCGGGCTGGTCCTGCGTGCCGTGCTGGTCCTGCGCGTCCTGCCGGTGCTGCGGCTCCCCCTCGTTACGGGAGTTCCGCGGGCCTTGCCTGTCCTGCGGGTCGTACGGGCCGAACTGCTTGCCACTCATGCGGGAGCCTCCATGGCGACGCGCAGCGCCGCGATACCCCGTGAGCCGTACGCCTTCACCGAACCGAGCGATATCCCCAACGTCTCGGCGACCTGGGCCTCGGTCATGTCCGCGAAGTACCGCAGGACCAGGACCTCGCGCTGGCGGCGCTGCAACCCCCGCATCGCCTTGATCAATTGGTCGCGCTCCAGGAGGTCGTACGCGCCTTCCTCGGCGCTCGCCATGTCGGGCATCGGCTTGGAGAGCAGCTTCAGCCCGAGGATGCGGCGGCGCAGCGCCGAACGGGAGAGATTGACGACTGTCTGGCGCAGATAGGCGAGGGTCTTCTCGGGATCGCGCACCCGGCCGCGGGCGGAGTGCACCCGGATGAAGGCTTCCTGGACGACGTCCTCGCAGGAGGCGGTGTCGTCCAGCAGCAGCGCGGCGAGGCCCAGCAGTGATCGGTAGTGCGCGCGGTAGGTCTCGGTGAGATGGTCGACAGTCGTGCCCGCAGCCATCGCGTCGTCAGTGTCCCCACGCTGAGGGGAGATCTGCGCGGGCTGCGCGGCGGGCCACGGGGCGATCACCGGCATGCCCCCGGGCATGCGGGGCCGCAACGGCCGCACTGCCGTGCCGCCGGAGCCCCCTGGGGCGATCGCGATGCCGAATACCTCTGCCACGCCTGTTGGACACGTTTCCCCCCATCAGGGTTGTACGCGCACGACACCGTCTTTGACGGCGGGTCAAATGCCCTCATGCGTACCAGCTCTTCCCCAATACCCCATTTGTCCAACAGGTCCATGGACACCCCTGAGGGGCGGCCACAAAGACGCTCCCCGCCCAACTACCGGTTGCAGCAAGGGGGGAGCGAATAGTCGAACACGGCGTCGGGCCAGTTCAAGTGGTTTGGACCAACGAGTCGCTCACAGGACCTTCACACAACTCACAAGGTATCTCCTGAGCGGATCAGTGACAGCACCAATCGGGTCAGCAGCTCTCCAAAACGGCACTCCTCGGCCACGGTCGACGTTTCCCGGCCAACGAGCGTCGCACACCGGGCGCGGATGCCGTGCGCCGGGTCCGCAGGCCGGCCCCGTACCCCGCGTCCCGTACCCCGCCCCTACGGGCCTACGCGGTCATCTCCGCCGCGACCACCTCGGCGATCTGCACGGCGTTCAGCGCCGCGCCCTTGCGCAGGTTGTCCCCGCACACGAACAGCTCCAGCGCCCTGGGATCGTCCAGCGACCGCCGTACCCGCCCGACCCAGGTCGGGTCCGTGCCGACCACGTCGGCGGGCGTGGGGAACTCGCCGGCCTCCGGGTCGTCGCAGACCACGACGCCCGGCGCGGACGCCAGGATCTCGTGCGCCCCGACGACCGTGACCTCGTTCTCGAAGCGCGCGTGCACGGTCAGCGAGTGCGTGGTGATCACGGGGACCCGTACGCAGGTCGCGGTGACCCGCAGGTCGGGCAGGCTCAGGATCTTCCGCGACTCGTTGCGGACCTTGAGTTCCTCCGAGGACCAGCCGTCCTCCTTCAGCGACCCGGCCCACGGCACGACGTTGAGCGCGACCGGCGCCGGGAAGGGGCCGAGCGTGTCGCCCATCGCCCGCCGTACGTCGCCGGGGGCGGTGCCCAGGTCCGTACCGGAGACGGCGGCGAGCTGGGAGCGCAGCGTGTCGACGCCGTCCTCGCCCGCGCCCGAGACGGCCTGGTACGAGGAGACGATCAGCTCGCTCAGCCCGTACTCGGCGTGCAGGGCGCCCAGCGCGACGATCATCGACAGGGTGGTGCAGTTCGGGTTGGCGACGATGCCGCGCGGGCGCACCCGCGCCGCGTGCGCGTTGACCTCGGGCACCACCAGCGGCACGTCCGGGTCCATCCGGAACGCCGCGGAGTTGTCCACGACCACCACGCCCTTGGCGGCGGCGATCGGCGCCCACTGCGCGGAGACCTCGTCCGGTACGTCGAACATCGCGATGTCGATGCCGTCGAAGGCCTCCTCGCTCAGCGCGAGGACCTCGACCTCCTCGCCCCGTACGGTCAGCTTGCGGCCGGCCGAACGGTGGGGGTCCCCCCTGCCCGAACGAAGCTGAGAGCTTGGGGGCGAGGCCAGCAGGCGGATCTCGCCCCAGATGTCGGCCCGCTCGGAGAGGATTCCGAGCAGCACCGAGCCGACCGCGCCGGTGGCGCCGACGACGGCCAGATGCGGCTTACGGGCCGCGCGGTCACCCACGCGGCCCGTAGCCGTACCCGAGAAGGGGGTCGTCATCGACCGGTGCCGCCGTACACCACGGCCTCGTCGCTCTCGCTGTCGAGACCGAAGGCGCTGTGCACGGCCTGCACGGCCTCCTTGACGTCGTCCGCACGGGTGACGACCGAGATGCGGATCTCGGAGGTCGAGATCAGCTCGATGTTCACGCCCGCGTTGGACAGCGCCTCGAAGAAGGTCGCGGTCACGCCGGGGTTGGTCTTCATGCCCGCGCCGACCAGCGAGATCTTGGCGATCTGGTCGTCGTAGCGCAGCGAGTCGAAGCCGACCGACGCCTTGGTCTTCTCCAGCGCCGTGACGGCCTTGCGGCCCTCGTCCTTCGGCAGCGTGAAGGAGATGTCGGTCAGACCCGTCGAGGCGGCCGACACGTTCTGCACGACCATGTCGATGTTGACCTCGGAGTCCGCGATGGCCCGGAAGATCGTCGCGGCCTCGCCCGGCTTGTCCGGGACGCCGACGACCGTGACCTTCGCCTCGGAGGTGTCGTGCGCGACGCCCGAGATGATCGCCTGCTCCATGGGCTGGTCCCCTTGCGGTTCGTTGCTGACCCAGGTGCCGCGCAGTCCGGAGAAGGACGAGCGGACGTGGATCGGGATGTTGTAACGGCGGGCGTACTCGACGCAGCGGTGCAGCAGCACCTTGGAACCGGAGCTGGCCAGCTCCAGCATGTCCTCGAACGAGATCCAGTCGATCTTCCGGGCCTTCTTCACGACCCGGGGGTCGGCGGTGAAGACACCGTCCACATCGGTGTAGATCTCGCAGACGTCCGCGTCCAGCGCCGCGGCCAGCGCGACGGCGGTGGTGTCCGAGCCGCCCCGCCCCAGCGTGGTGATGTCCTTCTTGTCCTGGGACACACCCTGGAAGCCGGCGACGATGGCGATGTTGCCCTCGTCCACGGACGTCTTGATGCGGCCCGGGGTGACATCGATGATCCGCGCCTTGTTGTGCACGGAGTCGGTGATGACACCGGCCTGGCTCCCGGTGAAGGACTGCGCCTCGTGACCGAGGTTTTTGATCGCCATCGCCAGCAAGGCCATGGAGATCCGCTCTCCGGCGGTCAGCAGCATGTCGAACTCGCGCCCCGACGGGATCGGGGACACTTCCTGCGCGAGATCGATCAGCTCGTCCGTCGTGTCGCCCATCGCGGAGACCACCACAACCACCTGGTTGCCGTTCTTCTTGGCCTCGACGATTCGCTTGGCAACGCGCTTGATGCCCTCGGCATCCGCAACGGATGAGCCGCCGTACTTCTGCACGACAAGGCCCACGTGCGCTCCTCGCAACTGTCTCTTCGGGAGTTTCCTCCCGGACCCCCGGAAAGGGGGTACTGCGGTCGGCTCAGTCTAACGAGCAGGCGGAATCCGCCTCGCCAATACCACATGGTGAGACACAGCGCTCACGTCACGAACGTCCGTGGACCGGCGTGGGCGCGCCGTTGCGCCCGCTCGGCCAGCACATGCCCGCTTCTCACAAGGGCACACGGAAAGGTAAGCCAGGTCACACCGGTCGCGGTGGCCGTTGCGGGCGCTTCGGGGCGCGTACCCGGCCGCGCGGCCGTCTCACACCCCGCGCAGCCCCAGCGGTCCGGCGATCTCCGCCGCCATGACCTTGCCGGCCTCCTCGGCGAGCCGCTCCTCGTCGCCGTCCGCCGCGTCACTGTCCGTGTCCAGGCCGTCCAGCTCGTCCAGCGGCTGGTCCAGCCGTACGTGGGCGACCAGCGACTGCAACGCGCGCAGCGCCGCGCTCGCCGTCGGCCCCCAGTTCGACAGGTACGAGAACTGCCACCACCACAGCGCCTCGCTGACCCGGCCCGCCCGGTAGTGCGCCAGGCCGTGCCGCAGGTCCGTGATGAGGTCCGCGAGGTCGTCGGAGATCCGGCAGGCGACGGGCGCGCTGCGCGGTACGTACGGGTCGAAGACCTCGGAGTAGACGTCCACCGGGTCCAGCAGCCGCGCGAACCGCTCCCGCAGCTCGTCGACGTCCGGTTCCGGGCCCACGTCGGGCTCGTACCGCTCGTCCGGCACGATGTCCTCGTGCGCCCCCAGCCGGCCGCCGGTCAGCAGGAGCTGGGAGACCTCCAGCAGCAGGAACGGCACGGCGCTGTCCGGCTCGTCACCCTTGGCCACCTCGGTGACCGCGACGATGAAGCTCTCGATCGAGTCGGAGATCTGTACGGCGAAATCGTCCGGATTCCGCGTGGCGTCGTGCAGCGTGGCATCAGACATCGAGAAGTCTCCTCCCTTCGAAGGCCCGCCCGAGCGTGACCTCGTCGGCATACTCCAGATCGCCCCCGACGGGCAGTCCGCTGGCCAGCCGCGTCACCCGCAGGCCCATCGGCTTGACCATGCGCGCGAGGTACGTGGCCGTGGCCTCGCCCTCCAGGTTCGGGTCGGTGGCCAGGATCAGCTCGGTGATCGTGCCGTCCGCGAGCCTGGCCAGGAGTTCCCGTATCCGCAGATCGTCGGGGCCCACGCCCTCGATCGGGCTGATCGCCCCGCCGAGCACGTGGTAGCGGCCGCGGAACTCCCGCGTCCGCTCGATCGCCACGACGTCCTTGGGCTCCTCCACGACACAGATGACCGCCGGATCGCGGCGCGGGTCCAGGCAGACCCGGCACTGCTCGTCCTGCGCGACGTTGCCGCACACGCTGCAGAACCGGACCTTCGCCTTGACCTCCATCAGCGCGTTCGCGAGCCGGCGGACGTCGGTCGGCTCGGCCTGAAGAATGTGGAAGGCGATCCGCTGCGCGCTCTTGGGACCGACGCCGGGCAGTCTGCCCAGCTCGTCGATCAGATCCTGGACCACGCCTTCATACACGGAACGTCTTCTCTCTCTTCTGCCGTGCTGCGTACGCTAGTTGTCTCCTCCCCGGAAAGGGAGACCCATCTTCCGACGACTTCGGCCCCGGAGATCCGGAACGGTGGTTCCGGAGCCGGAGCCTGTGTCGTCCTCCTGCCGCCTTCCGGTCGGCGGCCGTACGACCGGCGGCCGGTGGCCGGCGACCGGCGACCGGCGACCGGTGGCCGGTGGCTCAGAAGGGGAGGCCGGGAATGCCGCCGCCGCCCAGCCCCTGGGCGAGCGGGCCGAGCTTCTCCTGCTGGAGCTGCTGAGCGCTGGCGTTGGCGTCCCGTACGGCGGCCAGGACGAGGTCCGCGAGCGTCTCGGCGTTCTCCTCGGCGGTGCCCGCCTCGGGGTCCACCGCCTTGGGGTCGATGACCAGGCCCTGGAGCTCGCCGGAGCCGTTCACGGTCGCCTTGACCAGGCCGCCTCCCGCCGAACCCTCCACGGGCGTCTCGGCCAGCTCCTGCTGGGCCGCCGCGAGATCCTGCTGCATCTTCTGGGCCTGCTGGAGCAGCTGCTGCATGTTGGGCTGACCACCGGGGATCACTACGTGACTCCTGCCGTACGACAACGATTGGTGCGGTAGCCCGAGCCTACGTGCTCGAACGGCGCGACGCCCTACGCCGTACGGAGGAGCGGGGCCGTACGCCCGGCCGACCGTAGTACGGCAGCCATCCGGCGCGCGCCCGTACCCGATCAGCACGCCCGGAGCGAACGCTCAGTAACGCTCCGTACGGACGCGTCGACAGCCGCTCGACCGCTCAGTACTCGTTGTTGAACTCCTCGACCACCGTCGCGCCCAGCTCGCGGACGATCAGGTCGTGTCCGCTCAGCGCGGAGTCGACGAGGTCGGGGTCGTCCTCGGCGGGCATGTCGTCCTCGATCGACACCGGTGCGGGCTCCGGCTCGCGGTACGCGGACCGGGCAGCGCCACCACCGGCAGGCCCGGAGGCACCGGCCCCGGCCCCGGCCCCGTAGGAACCGCTGGAGTCGCCGTTGCCACCCTGACCGCCGTTGCCGCCGCCACCGTCATGGCCGCCCGCGGTCCCGTAGCCACCTCCACCGGACGCGGCCCCCGTCGGAGCCACCGCCTGCCGCGCCATCTGCGCACCCTGGCCGCCGCCCGCGTCGTACCCGGATCCGGACCCGGCCTGCGCGCCACCGGACGGAGCGCTCGGCCCGCCGCCCTGCGCCGGAGCGCCGGAGGAGCCGCCGAAGCCGCCGCCACCGCCGGCATTGCCGCCGCCGAAGCCGCCACCCTGCGGCGCGCCCCCGGCGGGCCCGCCGGGAGGATTGGTGCCCCCGGACGGGTCGACGATCGCCTCGACCTTCCACTGCACGTTGAACTTGTCGGCCAGCGCCTGCCGCAGCACGTCCTCGCTGCCGCCGTTGGCGAAGCTGTCCCGGGCTCCGGCGTTCGGGAAGCCGATCTGCAGCGTCGTGCCGTCGAAACCGGCGACCTGCGCGTTCTGGCTGAGCAGGATCCAGGTGAAGCGCCGGCGGCCCTTCACCGCCTCCAGGATCTCCGGCCACAGTTGCCGCACCTGCGCGGCTCCCTGCGCCATGCTCCCGCCGCCCTGAGCGGCCTGCTGCGCCTGCGGAGGCTGTGGAGACTGCTGTCCGTGCTGTACGGGTACGGACTGGCCGGGCTGCCCGGACTGGCCCGCACCGGCCTGCACGCCGCCACCGGCAGGGCCGCCGGCGCCCCCGGCGCCTCCCGGGCCGCCGCCCTGCCCCGGCGCCGCCGCCGTGGGCCACCCGCCAGGCTGCCGCCCGGCCGCGCCCCCGGCCGCCTGCTGCCCGGGCCACGCACCGGGCTGCCGCTGTCCGGCTCCCTGGCCTCCCCCCTGACCGGGCCAGGCCCCAGGCTGCGCCGCCTGCTCAGCGCCCGAGCCGGAACCCGCGCCGGCCCCTGCTCCTGCTCCGGTTCCTGCTCCTGCATTCGCCGCCCCAGGCCAAGCGCCCGGCGCGGCGGCAGCCGCAGCATCCGCCCCTGTGGATTCCGCCTGCCCCCCGCCGGAGGGCATCTCCCCAGCGGGCGCACCACCGGAGGACACCCCGGGCGCACTCGCCCCAGCACCAGCACCGATTCCGGCCCCGGCGCCGCCCCCGGCGCCCCCGCCGTTCATCCCCCGCACCGCGGCGCGCGCGGCGGCGGGGCCGGCAGGCCCGGCAGGCGACCCGGCTGGCGCGCCGGCGGGCGACCCCGAAGGCGGCATTCCCGCATGGGCACCCGGCCCCGGCACGTACTCGACCTCGGGCCCGCCGACCCCCGTCGTCACCGGCGCGCCGAGGCTCAGCCCGGCCGTGCTCGCCCCGCGCTCCAGGCGGTCGAGGCGCGCCTGCACCGAGCGCTCGTCGTCGTACGCGGCGGGCAGCAGCACCCGCGCACAGATCAGCTCCAACTGGAGCCGCGGCGAGGTGGCCCCCCGCATCTCCGTCAACCCGGTATTGACCAGATCGGCGGCCCGCGCCAGCTCCGCCCCTCCGAACACCGACGCCTGGGCCTGCATCCGCTCCACCACATCGGCGGGCGAATCGATCAGCCCCTTCTCCGCCGCGTCCGGAACCGCCGCCAGGATCACCAGGTCACGCAGCCGCTCCAGCAGGTCGGCCACGAACCGCCGCGGGTCGTTCCCGCCCTCGATGACCCGGTCCACGACCTCGAAGGCCGCCGCCCCGTCACCCGCGGCGAACGCCTCCACGATCGAGTCCAGCAGCGATCCGTCGGTGTACCCGAGCAGGGACGTGGCCATGGCATATGTCACACCCGCGTCGCCCGCGCCGGCGAGCAGCTGGTCCATCACCGACATCGAGTCCCGTACGGACCCGGCCCCGGCCCGCACGACCAGCGGCAGCACGCCGTCCTCGACCGGGATGTCCTCCTGCCCGCACACCTCGCCCAGGTAGTCACGCAGGGTCCCCGGCGGCACCAGCCGGAACGGGTAGTGATGCGTACGCGACCGGATCGTCCCGATGACCTTCTCGGGCTCGGTCGTCGCAAAAATGAACTTCAGGTGCTCCGGCGGCTCCTCGACCACCTTGAGCAGCGCGTTGAAGCCCGCCGACGTGACCATGTGGGCCTCGTCGATGATGTAGATCTTGTACCGGCTGGCGGCCGGCCCGAAGAACGCCTTCTCCCGCAGCTCACGGGCGTCGTCCACGCCACCGTGCGAAGCCGCGTCGATCTCGATCACATCGATGCTCCCCCGCCCGTTGCGCGCGAGGTCCACACACGAGTGGCACTCCCCGCACGGATCGGGGGTGGGACCTTTCTCACAGTTGAGACAGCGCGCCAGGATGCGCGCACTGGTCGTCTTGCCGCAGCCGCGCGGGCCGCTGAACAGATACGCGTGGTTGACCCTGTTGTTCCGCAAGGCCTGCTGCAGCGGATCGGTCACGTGCTCTTGCCCGATGACCTGAGCAAAGGTCTCGGGGCGGTAGCGGCGGTACAGCGCGAGGGACGACACGCATACGACGATATCGGCCCGCACCGACAACCGGGCCGCCCCCGATCCCCGGAACGCAAACGCCCCCCACGCACCCGCCAGAGCTCACTTACCCTTGCTGCCTTCCGGCCCTGGGGGAGTTCGGTGAGATAGCGCCACGTGAGGGGCTGTGCCCAACCCTAGCGGATCCCCCGCCCCCCGCACGACCCCACTCCGCTCCCACCCCACCGCAAGATCACTCCCACCCCTCTCGACGCCCCCTCCCGACCCCCTCCGGCGGATCATGTTCGCGAGCACCCCTCAACGTCTTGTATTGTTTGCGGCGGAGGATTCGCCTAGTGGCCTAGGGCGCACGCTTGGAAAGCGTGTTGGGGGCAACCCCTCACGAGTTCGAATCTCGTATCCTCCGCCAGTGCCTCACCGGGCACTACGTCGAAGGCCCCTACCGTCCGCGGTGGGGGCCTTCGTCGCGTCCGTCTCAGTTTTCGTCTCAGTTGGCCGGCGGAGCGCCTCCCCCGCCGCCCTCGCGCTCCGGCCCGGTCCCGCCCCAGAGCGCATCCCCGACCTGACGGGCGACCTGCTTCAGGAGCGGGCCCGTCACGTGCATGTACCGAGCGCGCATCCGGGCCGAGCCACCGGGTTCCCAGCCCATGATCGCGTCAACGATCACGTCCGGGACTCCCAGCAGAAGGAGGACGGCGCCGGCCGTGTGACGAGCGTCATGGAGCCGTCCGTCCCGTACTCCCGCGTTCTCCAGCAACTGCTTCCACCGGTGGTAATCAGTGTTCGGATTCAGCGGACCACCGGTCGGCTGAGCGAAGACGTACCCCCTGTCCTCCCCCCATCTCCTGGCGCTCGCGCTCCTGCTCCTCCTGGTGCTTACGAAGCAGCTTGATCAGCGGATCCGGAAGCCCCACGGTGCGCCGCCCGGCGCGTGACTTGGTGTTCTTGAACTCCCGCCGGGTCTGACGGCGCGCGGGGCAGTACCTCGGCTTCCGGCCGCAGGTGTACCCGCACCCGTGCTCATATCTGGGCCGCAGGCGGTTCTTGCGAAAGACGGATGTACCCAGCGTCCAGGTAGATGTCCTCCCACATGAGCCCGAGCGCTTCACCCTGGCGCAGCCCGAGGGCGAGGGCGATGATCCAGCGAGCGCTGTTGCGCGCCTTCGAGGCCGTCCGCAGAAGGCTCTGAATCTCCTCGATGGTGTACGGCTCGATCTCCTCCTCTTCGAGGCGCCCCCCGTACTGTTCCGACGATGCTTGGCACGGCTGCGCTGAGCACGCTCCCGCCGCTCGGCGGCAGCTTCCCGCTTCACGCGCTCGGCCTCTTCAATGGCCCTCGCCTCGGGCTTCCGCCCTGGTGCGCAGGGCCTCGCGCTCAGCAGCACGATCCCGTTCCGCTGCCTCGATGTCCGCCTCGACGCGCAGCCGCTCCGCTTCTCGCCGCGCGGCGCGTTCTTCTTGCTCCTGCTCGATGCGGGCCAGTTCGCGAGCTTTCGCGATTTCCGCTTGTTGAGCCTCACGAGCCAGGCGCGCGGAGTGCTCGCGCGCCTCGCGTTCCGCCTCACGCTCGTCCTGCTGCCGCACGGCGCGAGCCGCTTCCAGAGCCTGCTCACGTTCGGCTGCTTCGGCTCGCTCCCGCTCTTCCTGCGCGCGCCGCTCACGGGCGGCACGGTCGACGGCACGAGCGTCTTCCCACCCCATGCGCGGGTCGTGTCGCGGTGAGCGACGGCCTTGGCGGCGAGATACGTGCGGTATCCCGCGGAGGCCTCGGCCAGGATGATCAGCAGGAACGGTGCCACCGAGTGAAGCAGCAAGCCGCCGGCGTCCGCCTGTTCGGGGATGATCCGGAAGACGCCGTCCGCGTACAGGGACTGCCAACAGTTCATGATCCAGCCCGACATCCCTGCGAACCAGCGCAGGACGAACGGCCACGCACTCGCCCGGTAGTCGCCCTGCTCGGCCAGGACCCCGTCGACGTACAGGACGGTCAACAGGGCAAGTGACGCGGGCGGGGCGAGCATCCAGGCCACCCAGCCCGGTACGTGGTGCTTAACGGCGAACGTGGTGATGTTGACGCAGGTGAAGACCAGAGCCCCGATGCCCAGCACCAGCAGGGAACGGGTCACCAGGCGCCCGACCTTCTCCAACTGCTCGATCGCTCGGCGAGCCGCTCCGGCTTCCTGCTCTGTCACCGGTGCGGCTCCTCCCGTCGTCGAAATCGTCGACGCCGGGAGGACCGACGGCGCAGTTGAATCAGTCGGGGGCGTGGCCACCCGCCACCTCCCCACGCTCGGGCCCGCACTCGCACTCCTCCGCGGGGGCACCCCGCCCGACCCAGCAGGCGCACACCGCGGATAGCGGGCCGACGGCGACCGCCTCACCCGGCAGGAACCTGCACCGGTCACTTCGTCGAGGCCGGCTTCATCGCGGCGTCCAGTGGCGTGAAGCCGTACTCGGTCTCGTCGTAGTCGAAGTATCCGTTCGCAGGGGAAGTCCTTCCGCTACGTCGTGGGCCGACCGGCGAGGCGGGTGCCGCCGCCGGGCGCGTACCCCAGCGAGTCGGGGACGTCCGCCTCGATCGAGGCCACGGTGATCCGGGTGACAAGGTCGAGCAGCTCGGGCGCGTCGAGGATTCCGCGGCCTGCGTCGAGCCGGGCCTAGCGCTCTTCCGCGCTCTCGCTTTCGTCACCGAGCCAGAGCTCGGGCGGCGTGCCGAGGGACAGCTCTACGTCGTCGATGACGAGCTGGTGGCTGCCGAACCAATGCTTCATGGGTGCTCTCCTGACCTGAACGGGCTGGCAGGCAGCCCCGGAGCGACGGCGTTGTCCTTTGCACGGGAGTACCGGCGCTCCGGCAGATCTGTGTTGAGCGAGCCGCGCGCCGGCGAGGGCCGGGCAGCGGCGCCCATTCGTCGTGGGCGAGTGGCCATGGCCGTCAGCGCCTCCGCGAGGAGGCGCCAGGGCCAAAACCACTGGTACGGGCACGGTCTGCTTGCCAGGCGCCGTGCCATTCAGTTCTCAAGGAACGGACGCTTCCTTCGACCCCGTTTCACGGAGATCTCCGGGCGCGAGCACTGCGGGATCGCGCGGCTCTGCCGGCGCGGGCAGGCATGGGCGAGCGGCGCGATAGGTCGTAAAGACCTCATGTCCTCTACTTCTCTTGAGGAGAGCTCATGAACATAGGACCAGTCCTGATGTCGTCAACTCCTCTTGAGGACTTATGCTGAAACCGTCCAACGATCAGGGACGGTGAGCACCACATGGCCAAGAAGTACGAGCGGATCGCTGACGAGTTGCGTCAGCACATCCGCGCAGGCCAGCTGAAGCCTGGAGAGCGTCTTCCGGCGGAGACCACACTCGCGAAGCGGTACAAGACCAGTGTGCCGACGATGCGCGACGCGCTGGGCGAGCTGCTGGCCGAGGGGCTGATCGATAAACGGCACGGGGTCGGCAACTTCGTCCGCAAGCCCCCACAGCGCGTGGAGCGCACCAACGAGCGCCACCAGTGGGAGAAAGACCGGGCGCGCGCGGCACGGAACGAGCGTGAAAAGACCGGCGCCACCGAGCACGACACCGGCCTCACCGTCTCTGATCTCGTCTTCAAGGCCCGGTACCGCGAAACGAAGGCCGACGAGGACCTGGCCGCAGCCTTCGCCGTCCCCGTAGGCACCCGGCTGCTCGAACGTGTCTACCGCACCTACCCGCGTGACGGGGACGCGGCCTTCAGCCTCGTGTGCTCCCACCTCGTCCACGACGTGGTGGCGGCCAACCCTGACCTTCTCGACGAGACCAACGAGCCGTGGCCAGGTGGCACCCAGAGCCAGCTGCACACCATCGGCATCGAGCTCGACCACATCGTCGAACGGATAACGGCCCGGCCTCCGACATCAGAGGAGGCCGAGGAGCTCGGCCTCCAGAAGGGCGTCTCCGTGATCGTGCTCCGCAAGATCTCCATCGACACCGAGGGACGGGTGGTGGACGTCTCCGACGTGATCATGCCCGGCGACCGCACCGAGCTGGTTTTCACGACCCGCCTGGACCGGTGGTGACGATGACGAACCTCATCACGGTGATCACGGCCGTCCACCCGCCGGCCGCGAAGTACCTGGCCGACGCGTACAAGTCGCTGACCGAGCAGCAGCTGCCGGACGGCTGGGACTGGCAGTGGGTGATCCAGGAAGACGGCGAGACCGACGGCGTAACGCCCCACCTGCCCGACGACCCGCGCATCTCCTTCGGCCAGGGCCGGCAGGGCCGCGCCGCGGTCGCACGCACGCTAGGCCTGTCCCGCGCCGAGGGCGAGTACGTCAAGGTCCTGGACGCTGACGACATGCTGACCCCGGGCGCTCTGGCACGCGACCTCCAGGCCCTCGCCTCCGACTCTTCCCTCGGCTGGGCCACCTCTCGCGTACTGGACCTCCTCCCCGACGGCTCTACCGTCGGCTTCGACCAGGACCCGCCCGAGGGCCCGATCGAACGTGGCACCGTCCTCCAGCACTGGAAGGCCCACAACTACCGCGCCCAGGTCCACCCGGCGACCCTCTTCATACGCCGTGACCTGCTCCTGGCGCTGGGCGGATGGATGGCCCTGCCGGCGAGCGAGGACACCGGTCTGCTGATGGCCCTGAGCGCGGTCAGTCGCGGGCATTTTTCCGCCGAGACGGGGCTGCTGTACCGGAAGTGGCCTGGACAGGCGACGAACCAGGCGGCCCACGTCCATGAAGGCGAGCGGGAGGCACGGTTCGCGGTGGTCGAGGCCAGAGCGCGCACCTTGGCGGCAATGGAAGGCTGGCAATACCAAGCCGAGCAGTAACGGCTCGGGAACAACGGGGGTGTGGCTAAGCCTCACCCCCGTTGTTTTTCGCTGGGAGATGCTCGACTGAGCTCGCGGGCACCAGACATGGGCCAATGCCTCGTCGTGCCAATCGCACAGGTCAGCACAGCTCATCGTCGCGACATATGAATGCTCAACGGGCCTCGCCCGCGGCGATGTCGACGCCGCGTACGACCTATCCGTGCACCTCCTGGCGAGGAAGCACGAGAGCCACTAAAACGGCGGACCACCCTCTTGTCAGTAGGGCATGGGGGCCGTGTATGTTGGCATTGGTGTGCCGGGAAGTCTGGTCGGCGAGTAAGGGACAAGTCTCTTCGCTGACTGGGGGTAGACCACATGGTTGCTGCGTATTTTTGTATGGCCGCGGTATGCGAACCGCCCGCATCGTCAGCTTCTGTCTGCGCGTCAAAACGTCGGCATGGCCGACTACATGCGCCTCATTCCTATTCCCCCAGCAGTCCCCTGCATCGTATCCGGCCGCCTGGCGGATGTGGCGTTGCTGTGATGTGACCGGGCTGCATCGGGAAGACCTCGGCCAGAGTGCCGTCCGTTCCGCCTTCCTGACCAGTATCACTGCCCAGGACCGCATGTGAAGAGCGGGAAGCGTCACTTCAAAAGTGCGACCGAAGAAGCGAGTTGAGTCACATGTCTTGGGCTGACACTCAGTTGATGGCTCCGCCGGGCGGCCAGAACAGTCCAGCCTTTCTGCAGTGGACTGCAGTCGGGTTCGGGCTTTGGTTGCTGTTCGCCGTTGTCGCTACCTGGGAGAGCCGTAGAAGGAAAAAGAAACTCCCGGTGGAGCAGCGTGTCGATGTGCTGCGTGAGGAGCTGCGTACGGGCACTCCGAATGCTCGTGGTCACATTCGTGTCGATCCGGTCGGCTATCCGGGCATCTCTGTCAGTCAGGCCGAGGACGTCGCACGCGAAGAAGGTTTTCTCCGGCAGTCGCAGGGAGCAAAAGGTCAGTGGCTTTTCTATCGCGTGGGAACGCAGCCTGGTTCTTCAACAGGCGTCGATGTACGAGGGGGGCCTGCCCCTGAGGTAGTGCGCGAGAGCGCGGCGGCTCGCCGCGTAGCCGAAGAATTCCGCACACAGGACGGTTTCGACCCCCTGGACGAAACGACACTGGCGACGGCGGAGAAGGAACTTCGGACAGCTCGCGCCAGAAGCGACCGGGCAACTGTCAGATGCGCGCTGGCTCTTTTGGGGTGGGTGTTCGCGGAGATCCTCGCGCGGTTCGCGTGGGGCGAATGGCCACTTTATGCGGCCTTTCAAATATGCGCGGCGATACTTCTGATAGTTGGTGTACGAATGCTCATCAGGGCGCGGAGGCTAAGAGCGGAAGGGCGCAGGAAGGATGGAGTGGTCCTCGCCGCCTACCGCGACACGGTAGCTGCGCAGGCGGATGAGAAAAAGAGTCGGCGTGAACCTGAGTAATAGGTGAAAGCGATGTCGGACTTCTCGGTTGATTTGGCGCAGTTGCGCAAGCTGAAGAAGAAGCTGGAAGACAGTGAGAGTCAGATGGAGGAGGCCCTGCGCAGGATGAAAGATACAGGGCCGAAGAACCTCGGAAAACGATCGCTTGACAAAGCGTGTGAAGACTTCGAAGACGACTGGGAGCACGGCCTGAAAGAGACAAAAAAACGACTGAAGACGCTCAATGAAGCGCTGCCAGCCATTCTCAAAGCATACGAGAAGACCGAAGAGGAGATCAAGCAAGGGTTCGCGAATTCTGGAGGAAAGACCAAGTGAGTGACGACTGGAGCGGGCTGGGGTGGAACCCGACACCTGGCCACCCGAACTTGGCTAACAATCTCGCCGGCAATCTCTCAAAAACGGCGGCAACCCTCAAGAGCACCTACGATTTGCTCGATTCCCTGGACAAGGAAAGCTCCTACTGGAGCGGCGAAGCGGCGAAGGCGTTCACCGAAAAAATATCAGACCTCCCCGACTATCTCAGCCGGGCCCACGAGTCACTCGAAGCGGCAGGAGGAGAAATAAAGAAGTGGAGTGATGCGCTGTACGACATGAAAGTCAAGGCCAGAAACTATGAGGAGGACGCTAAAGACGCAAGAGAAAAGGTCAAGAATGCTGAGCATCAGTACGAGGGAGCCCGAACCCATCCCGATCTGAAGCTTTCCGGGCAGGTATTCGAGACCAAGGCTGAACTCGACAGTGCCCAGCATCGACTGGACGTCGCCCAGGGGCGTATGGACAGTGCCTCGCGTGCGGTGGAAAACGCGAGGGCCAAGCTTCAGAACCTGATCGATGACGCGAAGAAGCTGGAGCGTGAACACTCCGACACGGCGCAAAATTTCGCTGATCAGATACGGAAACATGCCAGTGACCATGCTCCCGACGGTGGATTCTTGGACAAACTCGGGGACTGGTGGGACGAACACGGAGGCGATCTGCTGACCGTTGTTGCCACCATCGCAGGTATCGCTGCCATCTTCGTTCCGGTGCTCGCGCCGATAGCTATCGGACTTAGCCTGGCTGCTGCGGCTCAGCACGCCAACCAGTACATCAAGAGCGGAAAGGACATGTTTCCGCCGACATCGAAGAACATCAGCGAATGGGCGACGCTGGCTGGCGACGTACTCGGTGCCGTTCCGGGTGTCGGGCCCGCGATCAAGGGGACCAAGGCTGCTATTGGTGCCGGGCGGGCCAGCTTTGGGGCTGCTCGTGGCGCTGGTGCGGTGGCCAAAAGTACCGCGACTGTCTCGCAGGCAGCAAAAACAGGAGCTGTGCACTTCAGAGAATTCGCCAAAGCAGCAGACCCCTCGAATCGTGTCATGGGGAAGCCCATCGAATGGGCGGCTCAGAAACTGGGGTCGTCGCGAGCGGCTGCTGAGATGACCGCTGACGTGACGCAAGCTGTTGTAACCGGTGGTCTCGCTGTGCCCACGGCCCAGACTTTGGACATCTGCTGGACTCACAGCGACGCCACAACTGACAGAGCGTTGCGAGGAACAGAAATCAATGACGGTCTTGTCGGCGCCGGCATGGCCGTCGACCCGTTGAAGAAAATTTTCACCGTGGCCAAGGCGTTGTGATGGATCGAGATCTCGACAGCACAGTAGTGGCTGAGTTGCTACCGATGTGGTACGCGCTGCCTGAGGGTTTCCACCCCGTCGACCTGGCGCAGGAACCCGGGACTCGTATGGATGCCCACTACGACGCGCTCACCCGGATCTACCCTGCGGCAACTTCGAAGCAACTGATCACCAGCGTCCTCAGCTTCGAAGCGACGCTCAGCAAGCTGGTCGAAGAGGGGCTCGTCCACTTCAGCTCTTTCACCTTGCGGACAGATGATGGGCTGCTCCTCACTGGAACATGCAATATCGCTGTGGCCGATCGGCCGATGGGAGACCCCAACCTCTACCCGCGAGCCGTGCTCGACGCGCAACCAGACGGAGGCGGTAGGGATGAGCACAGGGGCATCGTCGAGTTGCCCGCAGGGCTCGCTGCGGTCGTTGTGTCGGACACGGTGATTCCGGTGCCAGGAGTGTTCTTCGGAGTTCCCGAAAACGGGGCCACCGAAGTTCTATCCGTCAGCTTTCACATGGCGTTCCCTCGCTTGCCCAAAGCTGTGGTGGTAACACTGTCGACGGAAGAGTTCCAAGCGCAGGAGGAATTCCTGGAGCTGGCGACGGTGGTGGCCGGCGGTATCAGCTTCACCGCCCCGCAACTGCACCAGGGTATTGGCCCCCTGGCTGACGCGGAAACCGCGGCCGCCGCGTCCCCCTTCGGATGACCATCGCAGGCATTCAACCGACGAACTGCATGCGGCGCAGAGTGCGCGGAGACGACCGAGGTTGCCGGGACACTCAGGGCAGGGCTTCAGCACCAACGCGGGAGAAGAGCAGCTCGCTCTCCTCGGTGATCGGCTCTCGCCACCGGATCGGCACCGCTGCTTCGCGTCGCAAGGCTGCCGGGTAACGGCTGGCGGTGTAGTCGTTCGGAAGGCGGTACATGTGGAATCCGTTCGCCCGCAGCGCGCCCAGCAGTTCCTCAGCCGATTCCCCGAGTTCGAGCATCCGCTGCGGCGTCACCTCGATGGCCAGCTCCGCGTCGGGCCGGAGCTGGTCGAGCAGCGGGACCAGCCCCCGTACGACGGAGCCTTCAG
Source organism: Streptomyces sp. NPDC026394 (assembly GCF_055567735.1). Classification (NCBI taxonomy): domain Bacteria; kingdom Bacillati; phylum Actinomycetota; class Actinomycetes; order Kitasatosporales; family Streptomycetaceae; genus Streptomyces; species Streptomyces sp. NPDC026394. Next base: position 67,300 of record NZ_JBVHPX010000015.1, on the reverse strand, counting down.
CCCCCTCCACATCAATCTTGATCACCCGGGCTCGTGCAAGCTCATCAGCACTGAGGACTTCCGACAGCGGCTGAGCAGCTACTTCGAAAGTGGACTCGGCCTCACCGGCATACGGCACGATGCTGTTGGCCCCCATGTTGTGGGAGCTCGCGAGGGTGAAGGTGAGCATCTCCTCACGGTCCGAAATCGCGGCGTTCACCGCACGAACGTTTCTGCACCCGTTGATCACCACCTGCTTGCGCAGCACGCGGTGGAAGTCCGGGGACGCCTCCAGAGCAACCACAGCCCCCTTCTCGCCGACCAGCCGCGAGGCGAGCAGGCTGTAGTAACCGATGTTCGCGCCCACATCGACGAAGACGTCGCCCGGCCGGAGCCGTCGCTCCAGCCATCGCGTCAGATGCGGTTCCCAGACCCCGAAGAGGTAGATGTACCGCTGGATCAGGTCCTGGGTGTCGGTGACGATCGTGGCGCCGAAGCGCGTACGGGCCCGGCGGATGCGCGGGTGGTCGCGCAGGCCGGCGTTCAGGTAGGACTCCACGATGCCGGCCTTGCCGAGCGTGCCCGGGGCGTAGCGCACGTACCAGCGGGAGAGGTCGAACCTGAACTGCGTGAGGAGAGAAGTCACCTGAGCCCTCGAAGAAGTTGAGCCGGCCGTGCGGATCGGATCACCCTACGTACGGCGCTCGATCGGCACCTCGTAAACGATCTCGCAGTACGCGTCCGGCACGACGATGTCCGCCGTTTCGACCGGCCGGCCGTCCTCCGAGATGTACGTACGCCGGATGTGCGTGACCAGCGCGCTCTTCGGGATACCGAGAAGGTTCGCCTCCGCGGTGGTGGCCTGCCGGGGCTCCGGCCGCTCGACGGCGTGAGTGATCGCCACGCCGATGGCGGCCATCCGCTCGATGACTCCTCGACCGGCGTACGGTCCGCCCTCGGGCAGCACCACGATCGTGCCCTCGGTGATGCTGTACGGCTCCCAGCTGGTCGACAGCTGCACCGGCTTCCCGTCGGCCAGGAATTCGTACGCCGTGCGGACGCACAGGTCGCCTTCGGCGATGCCGAGCCGCGAGGCGATCTCACGAGGGGCGGGCACCTTCGCTTCGGTGCTGTGCTCCCACGTACCGTGCTTCCCGAGCCCCGCCATGTCGGCGCGGAACGGCGCTCCGCCGCGCTGCTCCCGCGACGAGGACCTGACCATGCGCAGCCGCTGCCGCGGCTCAGCAACATAGGTGCCGGAACCGGCGCGGCCCTCCAGCAAACCCTGCGCGATCAGCAGCTCCTGCGCGCGCCGGATGACGTTGTCGCCCACCCCGTACTCGCCGGCGAGCTGCGCGCGCGACGGCAGCCGGTCACCGGGGGACCAGTCGCCGTCGGCGATGCTCTGCCGGAGCCGGTCAGCGACGGCGAGGTACGGAGGCTGCTCAGGCATGTAGCAAATCTAGTCCACTAGCTCTATTCTAGTTAACTAGCTTCACAGTGAGTGATCAATCTGCACGGAGGACCCGCCGTGCCTGCACCTGCATCCCGAGCGCAGGACATCGCGGCACGGCTCACCGCCGCCGGCTACGAACCGCACGTACACCGGCGCCTCACCCGGATCCACGTCGTGACCAAGGTGCTCGGCGAGCCGTCCCCGCCCCGCCGGCAGGCCCTCCTTGCCGCACCAGACCGCGCTGATCGATTCGGCCTTCGTGGGAACGAGCACGGGCTCACCGCCTGGGCCCTCGTCTGGACGATGCCGTGTCGACAGCCCCCAACGACGCGACGAGGACATGAACCCGTGAACGCCGACAAGAGGAGAACCCCTGTACCCGAGCTTGTGGAGGCGATGAGCCCACATGGCTGACCGGTACGAGCAGATCGCCGCCGACCTGCGTAAGCAGATCGAGGACGGCACTCTTCCAGCCGCTGCACGGTTGCCTTCCGAGAGCGCCCTCGCCGTGCAGCATCGCGTCGGCTTGCCGACCGTGCGGCACGCGCTGAACGTTCTGCAGGCGGAAGGGCTGATCGAGAAGCACCACGGTCGGGGCACGTTCGTCCGAGCAGCGAACTAAAAGATCGAGTACGCGAACAACCGGCACCACCGAGCTGCTCAGCCTCCCGACGTCTCCAGCTCACCGCAGGGACGTGCTCTCGACGGCTCCCCGGAGGTCACCGTGAGCTGCTATGAGGTCTGGGCCAACGACGAGCTGGCGTCGCGGATGAACGTACAGGTCGAGACGCGACTGCTTGAGCTCGTCGAACGCGGCCGGCGCCCGAAGGACGAAGCTCCGTACAGCATCGTGCGCTCCTACCTGCTGTACGCGATGGCGCCCCCGGCACCGGCGGAACTTGCGAGCGCTGCCTCTCCGTGGGGCGACGCGTCCGTGGATTGGCTGACCGAGGCCGGCATTGAACTGGACCACATCCTCGAACGGCTTACGGCCCGGCCACCGAGCGCAAGGGAGGCGGCCGAACTCGGCATCTCTCCCGGCGTGGCAGTGATCGCGATTCAGCGCACGTCGTACGACGCGCGCGGCACGGTGGTGGAGGCGGCTGACTTGTTGATGTCCGGAGACCGCGTGGCGGCGGTGTACTCCACGCCGTGCGTGCGTACGCGTCAGCCCTACTGAGGTATCACCATTCGGGCGGCCGTACCGGGATCAGCCCCCCCCGGTACGGCCGCTCTGACGATCAGCGGCCCCGGTCCGAGTGCCTATAGCGGCGCCGCCAGGACGAATCGACGCCTACCCCTCGGTCGTCACCGCTTCCTGTCGAGGTCCAGGTCAAGCATCCGGATCGCGTTGCCGCGGAGGACCTTGTAAGCCACGTCCGGCGGCATCCCGGCGACGTGCTCCGCGGCCACCTTCTTGGTGTGCGGCCACGTCGAGTCGACATGCGGATAGTCGGTCTCGAAGGTGGCATTGTCGACGCCAACCGTCTCGATCGATGCGACGCCGTGCTTGTCGCGGAAGAAGCAGCAGAAGACCTGCCGGTAGTAGTACGTCGAGGGCGGTTCGGGGATCAGGTCGCGTACGCCGCCCCAGGCGCGGTGCTCCTCCCACACGTCGTCCGCGCGCTCCAGGGCGTAGGGGATCCACCCCATCTGCCCTTCCGCGTAAGCCAACTTCAGTCTGGGGAACTTCACCAGGACGCCGCTGAAGAGGAAGTCCATCATCGATGCCATGGCGTTGTTGAAGGACAGCGAAGCTTGCACGGCCGGGGGAGCGTCCGGCGAGGCGGCCGGCATCTGCGACGACGAGCCGATGTGCATGCACACCACCGTTCCCGTCGCCTCGCACTCCGCGAAGAATGGATCCCAGTAACCCGAGTGGATACTCGGCAGCCCCAGGTAGGTGGGGATCTCGCTGAAGGTCACGGCGCGTACCCCTCGGGCAGCGTTACGCCGAATCTCCTGCACCGCCAGGTCGACGTCCCACAAGGGGATCAGACACAGCGGGATCAGCCGCCCGCCGCTGTCCCCGCACCACTCCTCCACCATCCAGTCGTTGTACGCGCGGACGCACGCCAGGCCGACTTCCTTGTCCTGGGCCTCGGCGAAGGTCTGCCCGCAGAAGCGGGGGAAGGTCGGGAAGCACAGCGACGCCTCGACGTGGTTGAGGTCCATGTCCGCGAGGCGTGCCTTCGGGTCCCAGCAACCGCGCCGCATCTGCTCCCGGGTGATGCCGTCGAGTGTCATCTCGTCCCGGGAGAACCCGACGGCCGCGATGATCCGCTTGTACGGGAAGAGGTTTCCCTCGTACCGCCACCAGTCCGTCAGCTGGCCGGCCGGATCCGTCGTGAACTTGTACTTGCCTCCGATGTACGCCAGCTCGCCGATACCGGCGGTGAACGGCTTCGGCCCGAGATCGCGGTACTTCGCGGGCAGCCAGGTCTCGAAGAGGTGCGCCGGTTCGATCACGTGGTCGTCAACGCTGATCACGCGGGGGATGTCGATGGACTCGGTGGTGCTGTTCGTGCCCTTCATGCCGTTCGCCTGGCCAGTCATGAGGCCCCTCTCAGCGGTCGCCGCGTCGGCGACGTACCTGACGACCCGTCAGTTCGAGGGTATAGACGTCCCCGCCGACCAACAAGCCGCCGTCAGCACCGCCTTCCCGACGGCGGCACGCCACTGAGCGCCACTGCGCAGGCGCCCGACTCCCCGAGGTAGGCGCGGCTGGCCGCGGAGAGTGAAATCTCAAAGGGGAGCGGTAGAAGCGTCACCACCGACTATGCTAGTTAACTAGCTGTACGTTGAGTGATTGACCCGTGCCTGATCTGCCGCCTGTCACCACCGAGCATCCACGTAAACCCAGCGGCGACCAGCACTCGCGGATCACTCAAGCCGCAAGCTCCATGGCGCCTGATCACAGAGACCCCCGCGGCCGCGGCGAACGGCCCGGGGGTGTGGCCAACCTGAGAGTGCAGGTCAACATGCCGCACCGTACCGCTCACTTCATCAAGTCGCTTCTTCAGCCGCTGCTCCCCAGCCAAGGGCGCCATTGCGCCGCCGCCACCCGACGCCTCCAAGCCGCAGGTACCGCGCCGATCAGCCGCCAACCCGTCAGGCCCACCAGTCATGTCCCACTACTACGCGGCGAAGACGTGGCCCTCATCCGCCCGTGCCTGATCGCGTACGAGGAACAGGAAGAAGAGCGACTCCAGCGGCAACGCCGCCGAGCCCTGTGGCTGGCCGTGCATGGCATCGACGTCGGCCCGTATTGGATTCACGGTGTGCAGGTGGCGACATGAGCACCGCATCAGGGCTGCGCCTGCTCCCGTGGTCCGGCCCGAACGGACGACGCTGCTACGTAGCGACGGACGGCACCCCCGGCTTCGTATCGCGCCTGGCAGACAGCATGGAAGAGGCGCAGCTCAACATCGGAGAAGAGCTCCTCGACCACGCCGGCCGGCTGCTGGACGACCCCAAGGCGTCGTCGGGCGAGCTCCACTTCCTGGCTCGTCGGCTGCGCGAAGCACGGGTGGACGCGCTACGAGTCGCAGACAGCCGCGGCGAACGAATCCCCGATCGGGACGATGACGACGAGCCCGACGACGACCTTGAGGACTCCTCACGGTCGACTGAGGAGCCGACATGAGGTCGACCTACCGCTTCACCGAGTGAACGTTGAGCGCCGTCCCGGGCGCGGAGATCCGGTACTACGGGAAGTGCCTGGAATGCTTCGCCCAGTCCACCGACACCGAGGCATCCGACGATGCGCAGCTCTGGTGCCTGAAGCACGCCGGCCTCTCCAGATGCACCAGGTACGAGGTCGTCGCCTTCCAACACTTCGACGCCCACCCCGCTGACAGCCCCTCCACCGCACAACCCAACTGAGGACCGACCGGGGGGCCGCCGAGCCGGCACGGGCCTGGCCGCCCCCGGTCTCCAAACCTCTCGGCGTGCCTGCTCGGCGGTCCACCCGCTGAGCGTCGTCACCGAGGCACCACCGGCCGAGGGGCGGCGTCGGCCCAGCCCGGCGTCGGCAGCCCGGTTTCCAGCTGTGTCCCCACTGGAAACCGGGCTGCATCACGTTGAGCCCCACCCACGTACCTTGACCACCTTCCCCTCCCCAGCCACAGGCTTACGTCACCGCACCCCGTGCGCCCCGCCGCACTCATGAACTCCTCAACACGACAACACAAGTTCCGTGTCTGGGGGATGGCTTGGGGACCAATGAGCAGTTCGTGACGATCGCTGCCGTACTCCTGGGCGCGATGAGCTCGTACGTGGCCAACTTCCTCATGGAGCGGAGCCGCAACAGGTACCAGCTCAAGACCCGCTGGGACGACAAGAAGCTCAGCGCCTACGAGACCTACATCGACCGGATGCGAGCCTGCATTTTCCTGGCCGCCCAGCTCTACGAACAACGCGAGGGCATGCGCGAACCGGAGAAGCCGGAGCAGGAACTGCTCGCCGACGTAGCGGAGGCAGGACGCCTCCGAGGCAGGGCCTTCGAACGCGTCACGCTGCTGGGCGGCGACGACGTCGTAGAGGCAGCCCACGAACTCAACGCCGCAGCCCTAGAGGTCGACTGGCAAGCCGCAGGCAAGACGGCCGGCACCTTGCAGCAGTGGCGAGACCGAAACCGGGCCGTCTTCCGCTCCATCAACGAATTCCACGAGGCAGCCCGCAAAGACCTCGGAGTTCAAGGGACCGTCATCGGGAGCAAGCACCCCGAGCGCGACCTATTGCTGCCACCGCCCCGGCCGGGGAGTCGCAGTACCGGTGCGTAAACGGGATGGATTGCAGGAAGTTCGCTCCGCTCACAGCACCCGGCCCTTAACCAGGCCTGTGCTCCCTTTCGCCTTATCACTTCCGTCCGGCGCACACAGCACACAGCCAACCGATGCTAGAGACCGAGGCACACTGAGGCTTGGCTCACGACGTGGAGATTTCGCAAGAAGCTCTGCATTTCACTTCGCTGTTCAACCCCACCCATTGCCCCCTTGCCGCGGATCGCAGCCTCGCCCCGACCATGGTCTTCGAGGGATGACGATCAGCGCAACGGGGTAGAGCGACAAGTGCTGCTGATCTCGTCATGTCGGGCTCCGGAGACGTCAGGATCTTGCGGGCGCCTGTCCTCGACTCACGCAAGAAGTTGGTACACGGTCGGCGATCGCAGGCCGACGCCTCGAAATCTGCCCGTCAGTTCGGCCCTGGGCGAGCCTCCCGACCTCCTCCAAGCGAACCGGGGCCGCACCCGTTCTTTTCGGAGCCGGGCCACTAGAAGTCGACAAGCCCGCCACAGGCTGCGCTAAGTTCGACCGAAACCCAAGCCTCACGTCGACGACGGCACGCCCCAGCATCTCCCGGCCGGAGGCAACCAACGCATCTGATCGGTGACACGGCTGAGGCCTGTCATGATCGGGCTCCTAGTCCTCCCGGGACACGGGCCAGAACGCAGGTGAACACACTTGCACATGCCCGATGTGGCCTACCAACAGACTTGGAAAGCGTGTTGGGGGCAACCCCTCACGAGTTCGAATCTCGTATCCTCCGCCAGTGCCTCACCGGGCACTAACGTCGAAGGCCCCGACCGAGAAACCGGCCGGGGCCTTCGACGTTCTCTGGTCGCAAGTGCCGCGGACGCAGCCCCGGCGGAGTTGTGGCGCGGCGGCTGTGTGCGGGCGTGCCGGTGGGGCCGGCATCGTTTCGGGCCCGCAGGCACGGGACGCCTCGGTGGGGGTCAGCGGCACAGGGCGGTATCCACCGCGCGTTCGAGATTCCTCCGGGACGCCTCGCCGGTGAGCTGCAGGGTGACCGCGACGTTGGTGGCGCGGCCGTCGTCGGTGGCGCCGCCGCGGGTCTCGTACCCCGGGAAACTACCGCCGTGGCCCCAGGCCAGGCCGCCGCACGGCAGCGGCCTGCTGACGAGTCCCAGGCCGTAGCGGGCGCCCGGGCCGAAGGTCGCTTCGGCCGGGACGGTGGAGCGCATCTGGGCAAGCTGGGCCGCGGGCAGGAGGCGGCCGGCCAGGAGCGCGGTGAAGAAGCGGTTCAGGTCGGAGTTGGTGGAGATCATCTGTCCTGCCGCCCAGCCCCAGGAAGGGTCGATCTCTGTGATGTCGCGCAGCGGCGTCCCCGCCGGCTCCTGGTGGTAGCCGTGCGGGTGAGGCTCCCGGATGCTCGCGTCCCCCGGTGAGGGAAAGTAGGTGTGGCGCAACCCGGCGCGTCGGACGACCCGCCGGTCGATCTCGTCGGCGATAGGTCGGCCGGTGACCTTCTGGACGATCAGGCCGGCGAGCACGTAGTTGGTGTTGCTGTACTTCCAGCTCTCCCCGGGGGCGAATTCGGCCGGGTGGCGGAGAGCTGTGGCGAGCAGTTCACGGGGGCTGTAGTAGCGGACGTCGTCCCCGAGGCGGTTGCTGTAGTCGGGAAGCCCACTGGTGTGCTGGAGGAGCCGGCGGACGGTGATGTGCCGTCCGTCGATGCCCTCTCCGCGGACGAGGCCGGGCAGGTAGGTTTCGACGGTGGCGTCCAGACTCATTCTCCTCTCCGCGACGAGCTGGAGAACGACGACCGCGACGAAGGTCTTGGTGTTGCTGCCGATCCGCACCTGCCCGTCGACGGGCACCGGCGCGCCTGTGGCCAGGTCACCGATCCCTGCGGTGTAGGTCCGGTTGCGGCCGCCGGGGCCCTTGACGCTCGCCAGCGCCGCGGGTGTCCCGCCGTCGCGCACCAGCGCGTTCAGGCTCTGTTGGACGGCGTCCGGCCTGGCGGCTGAGGCGGCGGGCGGGGCCAGGGCCCCCAGCGTCAGCACACCGATGGTCACCGCGGCTGCGCCGGGCAGGATCTGTCGCCGCGTGCCGTGCGGCCGGCCCGTCGAGCGGAGTACTCGCCGCTTCTGTCCACGCATGAGTCAAGTCCTGAGAGTCGTTGGAGCGTCGTCCGGGTTGCCGGTTGCGTGCTTCAGCCGCACAGGGCCTTGTCCACGGCGTCGTTCACGTGCCGTGCGGCCGCCTTGTCCGTCGGGATGCTGGTGACCGCGACGTTGGCAGCGCGGCCGTCGTCGGTGACACCGCCCCGCGTCTCGTACCCCGCGATGTCACCGCCGTGGCCCCAGTAGACGCCGCCGCACGACAGTGGCCTGCTCGTGAGCCCCAGTCCGTAGCGGAGGCCGGAGGTCCCGGCGGGGACGGTCGTGCGCATCTCGGCGAGTTGGGCCGCCGGGAGGAGGCGGCCGGCGAGGAGCGCGGTGAAGAAGCGGTTCAGGTCGGAGTTGGTGGAGATCAACTGGCCCGCGGCCCAGCCTGCGGAGGGGTCCATCTCCGTGAAGTCGCGCAGTGGTCCGTCCGCCGGGTTGCGGTGGTAGCCCCGAGGGTGCGGCTCTCGGACGGTCATCTCGCCGGGGGCGGGGAAGTACGTGTGACGCAGCCCGAGGCGCTTGATGATGCGCCGGTCCATCTCCTCGGCGAGGGGGCGGCCGGTGACCTTCTGGACGATCAGGCCAGCCAGGACGTAGTTGGTGTTGCTGTACCCCCAGGTTTTCCCCGGAGCCGCGTCAGCCTGGTGCTTGAGCGCGAGGTCGAGCAGCTCGCGGGGCTCGAAATACCGTTTCCTGATCTCGTCGTCGTCGAGGTGGATGCCGTAATCGGGGAGTCCGCTGGTGTGCTGGAGGAGCTGACGGACCGTGATGCGGCTCCCGTCGATCCCCTTTCCGCGGACCAGGCCGGGCAGGTAGGTGTCCACGAAGGCGCCGAGGTCGATCTTTCCCTCGCCGACGAGCTGCAGCACCACAACCGCCGTGAACGCCTTGGTATTACTGCCGATCCGCACCTGACCGTCCCTGGGCACTTTCGAGCCGGTGGCCAGGTCGCCGACTCCCGCGGTGTAGGTGCGGGTGCGGCCGTTCCGGTCCTGGACGCTCGCCAGCGCGGCGGGCATCCCATCGTCGCGCACCAGCGTGTTCAGGGCCTGCTGGACGGCGTCCGGCCTGGCGGCGGCAGCAGCGGAGGCGGCGGGCGGGGCGAGGGTGCCCAGCGTCATGACACCGATGGCCACCGCGGCCGCGGCCGAAACGGCTCGTCGACGCCGACCGCCCCGCCGGGCCGCGGAACAACGGCTCTGCCCTGTCTGAGTACGCATGAGTCAACTCCTGGGTCATCGTTTCGTCGGAGCACGATCCTTGCTTCCAGGGCCCTCTGAACGCATCGCGTGACAGCGGGAGAAATCGCTCCCCCGATCGGGGGAGGCCGCAGGTGGGCCGCCCGGTGATACTGGCGACCATGATCAGGGGAATCCGGCTGCTGCTGCGCGGCTCCACGTACTCAGGTGTGCTGTTCGCCTATGGCGGCGCGTTGGCGAGCCTTCCGCTGCTGCCTTTCGCCCTGTTGCCGGCGCTGTCGTGGCGATCCGCACCCGAGAGCGTGCAGGTCGTCCTGGTCCTGCTGATCTGGGCGGTGCTGGTCGGCGTGGTCGGACTGGCGCGCCCCGTACGGCGAGCGCTGGTCGTGTCCGCCCGCCGGCTGCTGCGGGTGCCGTTGCCGAACCCGGTGGCCGGACACCGGTCCTCCGGTTCACTCGGCCTCGGCCGCTGGCGGACCCCGCTCTGGCTGGTGCTGCACGTGACCGTCGGATGGACAGGGGCACTGGCGAGCGGGGTGCTGTTCATCATGGGCATCTCCCTGCCGGGCAACTGGCTCGGCGGCGAGGTACGGGCGAGCCTGTCCGGCACGCCGGTGCGGGTGACGGGCGGGTGGAGCTGGGTGGGTGCGGCCGTGTGCGTCCTGCTGGCGGTCGCCGTCGGCGTACTGGTGACGAAGGTCCTACGGTGGTCGGCGCCACGGCTGCTGGGGCCGTCGGCGGCCGAACGGCTCGCGCTGGCTGCCGAGCGGGAACTGCTGCTGGCCGAACGCAACCGGATCGCCCACGAGTTGCACGACTCGATCGGGCACACGCTGACGGCGGCCACCATCCAGGCGGCGGTGGCGGGCGAGGTGCTCTCCGCCGACCCGACGGCGGCTCGGGCCGCCATGCGCAGCATCGAGGAGTCGACGCGGGCCGCGCTGGAGGACCTGGACTACGTGCTCGGAGTGCTGCGCGAGGAACAGTCGGGGACGGCACCGGCCCGGACCCTGGCCGACCTCCCTGAGCTGCTGAACCGCCTGCGGCACGCGGGGGCGGTGGTGGAACCGGAGCTGTCGGGCGAGCCGGAGCAGGTACAGGGGACGCTCTCCCGGGCGGCGTACCGGATCCTCCAGGAAGGGCTGACGAACGCGCTGCGCCACGGGGCGGGCGGCCCGATCGAGGTACGGGTGGCGGCCGGACCGGACGGACTGGACCTCACGGTGGTCAACCGGACCGGGGCACGGACCGGGCCGGGCACGGGAGCCTTCCCGACGTCCGGCCACGGTCTGGCCGGACTGGCCGAGCGCGTCCGGCTACTGAACGGCGACTTCCAGGCCGGCCCGGACGGAACGCAGCACTGGCGGCTGGCCGTCCGGTTGCCGGTACGGGTGTCGGCGTGAGGGGATCCGACGCGGACGGAGGCACGGCCCTCCCCGCTGCCGCCGGCCCCGCCGTCACCCTCCTGATCGCGGACGACGACGAGGTGACCCGCAGCGGTCTGGGCATGCTGCTGACCGCACAGCCGGGGATCACGGTGGTCGGCGAGGCCGCCGACGGCGTCGAGGCGGTCGACCGGGCGCGGAGCCTGCGGCCGGACGTGGTCCTGATGGACGTCCGCATGCCGCGTCTCAACGGGATCGACGCCACCCGGCAACTGCTGGCCGAAGCGGCCGACCCGCCGAGGATCGTGGTGATCACCACCTTCGAGAACGACGGTTACGTCACCGCCGCGCTCAGCGCGGGCGCCAGCGGCTTCGTCCTCAAACGCCTCCCGGTCCGCCAGATCGCCGAGGCGGTACGGGTAGTGGCGGCGGGCGAAGCGGTCCTCTTCCCGGCCGCGCTGGGCCGCATGGTCGCCCCCCGCCCGCTGGGCTCCGCCGAGGCCCTGCCGCGGGCCGCCCTGACCGGCCGGGAGGAAGAGGTGCTGCGCCTGATGGCCACCGGGCTCTCCAATCCGGAGATCGCGGAGTCCCTCACGGTGCGCCTGGAAACGATCAAGACCCACGTCGGAAACGTGCTGACCAAGCTCGGCGCGCAGAACCGGACCCATGCTGTGGTGATCGCCTACGAGTCCGGCCTGGTGGTCCCGGGCTTCGCCGGCTGACCGGCTTCCGCTCCTCTTCACGGTCGCCCGCACGGAGCTCCGGCCTCGGTCCTGCCTCTCGCTCCTGGTCTCATTCAGCCCCGTCCGGAGCTGTTCGGACGAGGCCCCACCACACCCTCCGCCAGTGCCTCACCGGACACTGCGTCGCAGGCCCCTACCGTTCGCGGTGGGGGCCTTCGTCCCGTTCTCGGTCCTCGTGGTCCTGGTCTCTGTCCACCGGCCGATGCAGTCGTCCACCCCGAGGGCTCCGCCGGGTCCTTGGTGTCTTCCCTGCTCGCGCCCGTATTAGCCGGAAGTTAGCGGGGCACCAGTACGGCGGTAACGGCCCCGGCCAGAGTGGGTGTCGTACGGAGGAGAGACCGACACCGACTTCCCGGGGGGACCCGAAATGAGCGCCAGCACCTTTGACCGCACCACTCGTCGCCGCACCCTGCGCGTTGCCGCCGCGGCCCTGACCGCGGCCGCCGCGCTGTCCCTGACCGCCTGCTCCGGCTCGGACGCCGCCGCCAAGCCCGGGGGCCAGTCGGGGTCGGGCGCTGCTCCCGAGGCCGGCGGTGCGGGTTCCGCCGGGGCCGGTGGCGCGGATTCCTCCGGTGGCGGGCAGGGCACCGATGCCAAGCCGGACAGTGCCGAGCCGGGCTCCGGCGGCGGCACCGCGCCCCGCGCCGGCTCCGGTGGTGGCGCCTCGTCCCGGGCCGGGTCCGGGAACGGAGCGGCGAAGGGCGGGGGCAAGGGCAAGTTCTGCCGTACGAACGAGCTGACGATGGAGGCGGTGGACAGCTCGCCCGACCAGGAGACGGGTGATGTCACCGTTCAGATGACGAACAAGGGTGGGCGGACCTGCTCGGTGACCGGCTTCGCAGGTGTCGACCTGAAGGACGCCGACGGCACCTCCGCCCCGGTCCACCGTGGCGGTGAGCAGCCCCGTATCACCGACCTGAAGCCCGGCGACACCGCCACCTTCAGCATCTCGTACTCGGTCGACTCCAGTGGCGAGGGCCTCGTCTCCCCGACCCACCTCATCGTGACGCCGCCGAACGAGACCCACAGCGTGTCCCTGAAGTGGCCCGCTGACGCGCTGAAGCCGGCCGGCCCGTACGACGAGAAGATCAAGGTCCACCCGGTCGGCATCGCCAACTGATCACTCGCCGACAGGACCCCGCCACCAGTGCCTCACCTGGCGACGCGTCGAAAGGCCCCTACCGTCCGCGGTGGGGGCCTTCGACGTGTACAGGGTGCCTCACCTCAGAGCTGGATCAGCCCGGCGTCCGTCGGGGTGAAGCCGCAGGCGTCGAGGTAGAAGCGTTTCAGATGGTCGTCGAAGTCGACGTGCAGCCACTCGCACTGTGCGGCGCGGGCCTCTTGTACGGCCCGCGCGACGAGACCTGTGCCGACTCCGCTCCTCCGGTGCCGCCGGTCCACGACGGTGTCCAGGACGAACGCGTGGACGCCTCCGTCCCATGCCACGTTGACGAAGCCGACGAGCCGGCCGTCCTCCCGGGCGCAGACCCAACCGAGGCTGTGCCGACGCAGCCGCGACAGCCAGTCGATCTTCAGGGGCGGGTGGTCGAACCCTTCGGCGTGCAGCGCGTTGACGGCCGCGTTGTCGAAGTCGCCCCGCCATTCGTAGGTGACGGTCATGACGGGATCCTAGGAGCCGGATCGGGGTAGCCGGGTGCCATGGGTGAGATCTTGGTCGGGACGTGTTCGTGGACGGATCGGGCGTTGGTTTCGAGTGGGTGGTATCCGGCGGGGCGGCGGGACCCGGAGGGGCGGTTGCGGCATTACGCCGGACGGTTTCCGGTGGTGGAGGTCGATGCGACGTATTACGCATTGCCGAGCGAGCGCAACAGCCGCCTGTGGGCCGAACGGACGCCGGAGACGTTCCGGTTTGATGTGAAGGCGTTTTCGTTGCTCACCGGGCATCCGACGCGGCCGGCCGCGTTGCCCGCGGATCTGCGGTCCGCTTTCGTGCGCCGCAGGGGAAGCACCGACGCGGAGGACGGTGGGCTGCTGGACGAGGTGTGGCGACGGTTCAGCGGGGCGGTGGAGCCGCTGCGGGAGGCGGGGCGACTCGGTACGTTGCTGTTTCAGTTTCCGCCGTGGTTCGCGCCGGGCGCGCGGGCGGAGGCGTTTCTCCGGCGGTGCCGGGAGCGGACCAAAGGGTGGCCGGTCGCGGTGGAGTTCCGGCATCCCGAATGGTGGCGGGACGGAAAGCGGCAGGCGTCCACGGCCGCGATGCTGACGGAACTGGGCATGACGGCCGTCGCGGTGGACATGGCCCAGACGTTGCCGGTGTCGATACCTCCGGTCACCCCGGTCACGGACGACCGGCTCGCGGTGGTGCGCTTTCACGGGCGTAATGCCGCGTGGGGCACCGGGAGCAAGGAGGAGCGGTTCAGGTACACGTATGCGGAGACGGAGTTGGCGGAGTGGGTGCCGCGCCTTCGCACGATGGCGGGGCGAACCGGCCTGGTGCACGTGCTGTTCAACAACTGCTGTGCGGACGCGGCCGTGCGGGCCGCCGAGTCGATGCGGAGATTGCTCGGTCTGCCCGAAGGGCTGGGGTGAGGGTCGAGGGGTGAAGTGAGGGTGGGGGCGCACACGAGTGCCACGGGGGCTCGGGACGGCGGGGGATGACACGCGGGAATTACGGGGAATGTATGAGGGAGGCGTGCCGAGGAGGACGTGGAGCGGGAGTGGGGCGAGAGGCGTCCGGATTCGCATTCTGTGATGCCTTGGGTTCGGGTTGAGGTTCCGACCCCTTGTTGCGCTGTTGACCGGTTGATCTATCGCTCTGCTGCTCTCCCGCTCCCTTGTCCTGGCGGCGCGATGGCCTGCGTTCCCGCTTCCCGGCGAAGCGGCCTTCCGCATTCCTCGCACGAATCGCCACATCACGTCCCTTCGCCCTTCCCCCACCGAGAGGCATCCCATGCTGCACGGCGTCGACATCTCCGCTCACCAGTCCTCTTACGACGCGGCCGGTCTGGACTTCGTGTTCATCAAGGCGACCGAAGGGCGTTCCTACGCCAGCCCGCACCGGGCGGATCAAGCGGCCGAGGCCCGGAAAGCGGGGTGTGTGGTCGGCTTCTACCACTTCCTCTGGCCCGGCAACATCGCCGCCCAGGCCAGGTACTTCGTCGAGAAATGCGGGGCGAAAGAAGGTGACGTGCTCGCCGCCGACTGGGAAACGACAAGTTCCGGTACGCACGCGAGCGGGGCGCAGAAGGACCAGTTCCTGCGCGAGGTGAAGAAATTGGCCCCGGGCCATCGCGTACTGCTGTACACCAACGTGTCCTTCTGGAAGGGCCACGACACCTCGTCGTACGCGGCGGACGGACTGTGGATCGCCGACTACGTCAGCCCCGGCAAGCCGCGTATCAAGGCGAAGTGGCTCTTCCACCAGCACACCGACCGGCCGCTGGACAAGAACGTCGCGCAGTTCGAGAACCGTGACGCGCTGAAGAAGTGGGCTGCCGCCGGGAAGGAGTGACGGGTACGAGCGAGGGTGGGGGACGACACGTGCCCACCGCCTACTCCCCCTCGCCCCCGTCCCGCTCGTACGCCAGTCGGCCCGCTGTGTAGGTGGCCCGTACGGCTCGGTCGTCGCCGAGGATGCTCAGTGCGAAGAGGAGGTCCTCGATGGACTCGGCGCGGGCGGTGCGGTCGGCCAGGAGGGGTGTGGCGCGTGGGTCGAGGACGGTGAAGTCGGCTTCCTGGCCCGGTGTCAGGGAGCCGATCGTGTCGGCCAGGCCCAGGGCCTCCGCGCCGCCGCGGGTGGCGAGGTGGAACGCCTTGACGGCGTCGAGGGCGTGGTCGCGCAGTTTGGCGACCTGGTGGGCGTCGCGCATGGTCTGGAGGAGGGAGAAGCTGGTGCCGGCGCCGATGTCAGTGCCGAGGGCTACGGTGAACGGGTGGTCGCCTTCCTTGGCTTCGCGGAGGGGGAAGAGACCGCTGCCGAGGAAGAGGTTCGAGGACGGGCAGTGGGCCACGGCGGTGCCGGTGCGGGCGCAGTGGTCGCGTTCGGAGGGGGTGAGGTGGATGCCGTGCGCGAGGACGGTGCGGGGGCCGAGCAGGCCGTAGTGGTCGTAGACGTCCAGGTAGCCGTCGCGGTCGGGGAAGAGGGAGCGGACCCAGGGAATTTCGTCGCGGTGTTCCGAGATGTGGGTGTGCAGGAGGGTGTCGGGATGGGCCGCGCGTAGGGCGCGGGCGGCTTCGAGCTGGGCGGGGGTGCTGGTGGGGGCGAAGCGGGGGGTGACGGCGTAGAGGTTGCGGCCCTTGCCGTGCCAGCGCTGGATCAGGTCGAGGGATTCGTCGTAGGCGCGCTGGGCCGTGTCGAGCAGGCTCTCGGGGGCGTTGCGGTCCATCAGGACCTTGCCTGCGGCGATGCGCAGGTCGCGCCGGGTGGCTTCCTCGAACAGGGCGTCGGCCGAGCCGGGGTGCACGGAGGCGAAGGTGAGGGCGGTGGTGGTGCCGTTGCGCAGGAGTTCGTCGCAGAAGGAGGAGGCGACGCGGCGGGCGTGGGTGCTGTCGGCGAAGCGTTCCTCGGTCACGTAGGTGTGGTCGAGCCAGTCGGGAAGCTGGGCGCCGAAGCGGGCGACGGCCTCCGTCTGCACGTAGTGCGTGTGGGCGTCGACGAAGCCGGCGGTGATGAGGTGCCCGGGGTAGTGGACGGGTTCGGTGCCGTGCGGCAGCCGGTCGCGGAGGGCGGCGTACGGGCCTGCGGCGGTGATACGGCCCGCCTCGCAGATCAGCAGCCCGTCGGGGTCGTGGACGAGGGCTTCCGCGGTGCCGGTGCGGAAGGGGTCGGCGCGGAAGCGGACGAGGGGGCCGCGGACGGCGGAGACGGGGGCGGGGGCGGGGGTGGGAGTGGGAGCGGGAGCGGGAGTGGGGGCCGGAGTGCTGGTGGTCATGGGCGGGCGGGTACCCGTTCCGGGCGGGGATGGATCTGGCGTACGTCAGCGGGGTGGCCGGTCCGTACAGCCGAACGGGTCGGGTATCGGCCGCGGACGACAGAGGCGGGGGCGGGGACGGCAAGACTGTCACCGGGCTGGCTGCCGGGTACGGCGCCGGCCGGGTGACGACGGGTCGCCACAGCCGATGACTGTCGAGGAACTGGGGCCGAATGGGCGGGAGTACGGGTGGACGTCAGCGTGGGAGTACAGGTGGACGTCAGCGCGGGAGTGCGGGCGGGAGTACGGACGTGACCGCGGACCGGGGCGCGGCGGCGGGAGCGCGCGGGCGTCGGGGACGCGGAGCGGACCGGCGGGCTGCGCGGTACGCGGTACGGGCGGTGGTGGCGGTACTGGCCCTGGCGGGGCTGACGGTGGGCGGGTCCGCCATCGCGACGCCTCCGGGCGGACGCTCGGGGCTTCCGGAAGCCGCGTCCACCACCCTTTCGTCGTACGCGGCCCCGTCGCCGTATGCGGCACTGGCACCGTACGAGGCCCCGTCGCCGTACGAGGCCCCGTCGCCGTACGAGGCACTGGCGCCGTACGAGACACTGCTGGCCCACCCGGCCCTTTCGCCGTACACGGCACTGGCACCGTACGAGGCCCCGGCCTCGCAGACCCTCCGGGCACCCGCCCTCGCCCGCGCCCCCCGTAACGCCGCGGCTACCAGGGCGGCCGTCGTCCGGCTGGTCAACCGGGAGCGCGCGAAGGCCGGCTGCCGTCCCGTACGGGCGCACCGTACGGTCACCAAGGCCGCCCAGCGGCACAGCGACCACATGGCCCGCGAGGGCTCGCTCTCGCACCGGGAACGCGGCGGCTCCGGCCCCGGCAGCCGGCTCTCGGCCGTCGGGTACGACTGGCGCCGCGCGGGCGAGAACATCGCGCGCGGCCAGCGGGGGGCCGCGGAGGTGGTGCGGGCGTGGGCACGCAGCCCGGAGCACCAGGTGGTGCTGGCGGACTGCGCGTTCCGGCACGCGGGAGTGGGGATCAACAGCGGCACGGACGACCGCGGCCCGTGGTGGACGCTGCTGCTGGCCCGCCCCCTCTGAGATCCGCTCACTCCGAGGTTCTCCCCCTCTGGGATCTGCTCACTCCGAGGTCCGCCCTTCTGGGATCCGCTCACTCTGAGAGGGGTGCCAGCGCCCCGGCCGGCGTACGCCACCTGACGGCACGTACGTCTCCGGGAGGCACCGGACGTGCCCCGGCCGGCACCCCCTACGGTCCCGGACCGCTGCGGATGCTCGCGCTCCGGAACCGCGGTGACGCCCCGGCTCAGTGCGCCGACGGCACGGCGTCCCCCTCCGCCCCTCGTGGAGCGGTGGCCGCCCGTACTCCCACGGCCCGTTCGGCCAGTTCGCCGAAGAGCAGGCCGAAGGCGGTCCACAGGGCGAGCTGGACGCCGAGTGCGGAGAGGCGGAATTTCCAGAGCAGCAGGGCCGGGAAGTCGGCGGGGAGTTCGTTGACGGCCGGGAGGAACGCGTAGGCGAGGCCGACGGCCGCGGCGAAGGCGGCCAGGGCGGCGACCGTCGCGTACCAGGTGCCCAGGCGGGGTGCGAGCCGCTTGCCGAGGATGACGGCGGCGACGGCCAGCAGCACGCTGAGGGCGATCATCAGGAAGTACAGCGCGGTGCGGGTGCCGATGGAGTCGGGGTCCCCGACGGACGGCGGATTGGCCGGGTACTTCAGGAACGGTACGAGGCAGAGCGCGCCGAAGGCGGCGCCGGAGAGCAGCAGGGCGGTGGCGCGGGGGCCGAAGCGGCCGACGCGCCCGAGGGCGACGCAGTGGGCCAGGGCGGCGATCCCGCCCAGTGCGACGCCGTACACCAGGACGCCGGTGGCCAGGCCCGCGGTGGACTGCACCGCGCGGCTGACGACCTCGGCACCGTGTTCGTGGGCGTGCGCGTCCTCGAAGGCGATGGCGGCGTCGACCTGCGGTTCGCCCAGCAGGTAGGCGACGAGCAGGGCGAGCAGGCCGGCGGCGAGGCCGGCCAGCATGCCGCGCACCAGGAGGGATCTGACGGTGGCGGAGTTCATGTGCGGAGCCCCCGGTCAGTGGCAGGGGAAGCCGAGGAGGTGGCGTCCGTCGTGGACCCACTCGTGCACGCCGGTGCCGGAGAACAGCGCGGTGGCGCCCTGTTCGGCGCCGACGAAGTAGAGCAGGACGAGCATGAGGATGCCGCCGAACACCGCCCACGGCAGGACCGTCCGGACGGGGAGGGGGGCGGGCGCGGCGTGGCCGGTGGCGGGCGGCGCGACGGACTGGGCCATGGCGGAACCTCCTGGGGAACTCGCGTCCCGGTCGGGGAGTCGTGACGACAGGGCGGGTCTGGCTCGCCCGTCGGTCCCGTACGGGACCGGTGCGGGTTCACAGTGGCGCGACCGCGCCGGAATTCCACCGGCTTCCGTCATGTCATCGTCAATATCATCGGGAACGTACCGCGTGGCGGCGGCCGGGCCAAGGCCCCGCGGACGGCGCCGAGGGCGCACGGCGACGGGCGCGCGCCCGGCCGTTCCCCTGGTGCGCCCTCAGTTCTCCCCGTCGAAAGAGGTGCGCATGACAACTCGGGTGATGTTGGTCTCACCGTCCCTCGACGACGCCCTGGGCGCCGTGCGCTTCCCGGCCGACGAACCCTTGACACCGGACGGTCTGCGCCGGGCCCACGCCGCCCGCCCCGCTGCCGCCGCACTGCCCGCCGACCGGGCTCTGACCTCCCCGTCCGCGCGCTGCCGGGAGACGGCCGAAGCGCTCGGCCTGCGCGCGGACCCGGCTCCGGGGGCGGCGGGCCGTGCGATGGGCCGCTGGCGGGGGCTGGCTCTGGAGGACGTGCTGGCCGCCGAGCCCGCGGCAGTCACGGCCTGGCTGTCCGACGCGCACAGCGCGCCGCACGGCGGCGAGACGCTGGCGCAGTTCCTCGGCCGGGTGGCGGACTGGTTGGCGGGCCTCGCGGCGGAGGGCGGCCGGATCGTGGCCGTAGCGGAACCGGACGTCGTACGTGCGTGCGTGGTGTGCGCGCTGGGGGCACCGCCCTCGTCCTTCTGGCGGGTGGACGTACCGCCGCTGACCGTGACGGCGCTGAGCGGGCGGGACGGCCGGTGGAACGCCCGGGTGGCGGGGGAACTCGGCGGGCCGGCGGCTCCCGGGGCGCCGTGACCGCCCGCGCGGACCGCCCCGCGGCCCTTCCCCGGCGGGGCCGGCCCGCCCGCGGCCCCCGCCCGGGCCGGTACGGGCCGCCGTATCCTGGTCGGAGACGGGTTGTTGCACATCACTCGCAACAAGGCGCCCCACTTGCAGCAAGGCGGCGGCGAAGCCGGGTACGGAACGGGTACGAAGGAGCGGTGCGGTGGCATCTCCAGGCTCTCCAGTGGTGCTGGGGATCGAGTCCTCCTGCGACGAGACCGGGGCGGGCCTGGTCCGCGACGGAAAGCTGCTCGGGCACGCGGTGGCGTCCAGCATGGACGAGCACGCGCGCTACGGCGGCGTCGTGCCGGAGATCGCGGCCCGCGCGCACGTGCACTCCCTCACCCCCGTCGTGCACCGCGCCCTCGACGACGCGGGTCTGACCATGGCCGACATCGGCGCGGTGGCCGTGACCACCGGCCCCGGCCTGTCGGGCGCCCTCCAGGTCGGCCTGGCCGGTGCCAAGGGCCTGGCGTACGGGCTGGGCGTGCCGCTGTACGGGGTGCACCACCTCGCCGGGCACGTCGCCGCCGACACCCTGGAACACGGCCCGCTGCCCGACCCCTGCATGGTGCTCATCGTCTCCGGCGGGCACACCTCCCTCCTCCTCGTACGGGACCTGGCGCGCGACCCGATCGTGCACCTCGGCGACACCCTCGACGACGCCGCCGGGGAGTGCTTCGACAAGGTCGCGCGGGTCTTCGGCCTGCCGTACCCGGGCGGCCCCGCGATCGACCGGGCCGCGCGCGAGGGCGACCCGAAGGCCGTCGCGTTCCCGCGCCCGCTGACCGGGCCGCGCGACGACCCGTACGGCTTCTCCTTCTCCGGCCTCAAGACGGCCGCCGCGCGCTGGGCCGAACGGCACACCGACGGCGAACTGCCCGTCGCGGACGGCGCGGCCTCCCTCCAGGAGGCGGTCGCCGACGTCCTGACCCGCAAGGCCGTCGCGGCCTGCAAGGAGCACGGCGTGGGCACCCTGGTGGTGGTGGGCGGTGTCGCCGCCAACTCGCGCGTCCGGTCCCTCGCCGAGGAGCGCTGCCAGAAGGCGGGCATCACGCTGCGCGTGCCGCCCCTGCGGCTGTGCACGGACAACGGCGCGATGATCGCCGCCGTCGGCGACCTCCTCGTCCAGGCGGGCGCCGCACCGGCTCCGCTGGACCTCTCGATCGACCCGTCGGCGCCGCTGGAGTACGCGGCCCTGCACCCGGTCGCCAGGGCGGCGCGGGCCGCGGCGGCGACCGCAGCCTGACGGCCCGACGGCCGACCGCCACCGCCCCCTTCCGCCACCGACCGCCCCGGAGCCCCCTTTGCGTACCGCCGAGATCCGCGCCCGCTTCCTCGACTTCTTCGCCGAGCGCGGCCACACCGTCGTCCCCAGCGCGCCGCTGCCGACGCCGGACCCGACCCTGCTGTTCGTCAACGCGGGCATGGTGCCCTTCAAGCCGTACCTGACCGGTGAGGTGGCGGCGCCCTGGCCGCGGGCGACCAGCGTGCAGAAGTGCGTGCGGACCCTGGACATCGAAGAGGTCGGCAAGACCACCCGGCACGGCTCGTTCTTCCAGATGAACGGCAACTTCTCGCTCGGCGACTACTTCAAGGAGGACGCCATCCGGTTCGCCTGGGAGCTGTCCACCAAGTCCGTCGCCGACGGCGGGTACGGCCTGGACCCCGAACGGATCTGGGTCACCGTGCACCACTCCGACGACGAGGCGCGCACCCTGTGGCGGGAGGTCTCCGGGCTGCCGGAGGAGCGCATCGTCTCGCGCGGCGACGAGGACAACTTCTGGTCGATGGGCGTGCCGGGACCGTGCGGGCCCTGCTCGGAGCTGTACTACGACCGGGGGCCCAAGTTCGGCCGGGCGGGCGGCCCGGAGGTCGACGAGGACCGGTACATGGAGTTCTGGAACCTCGTCTTCATGCAGTACGAGCGCGGCGAGGGCACCGGCAAGTCCGGCTACCCGATCCTCGGCGAACTCCCCCGCCAGAACATCGACACCGGCATGGGCCTGGAGCGGATGGCCACCCTCCTCCAGGGCGTCGACAACCTCTACGAGATCGACGAGACCCGCCCCATCCTGGACCGCGCCGCCGCCCTCGCCGGGGTCCGCTACGGCGACGACGAGCAGCACGACGTACGGCTGCGCGTGGTCGCCGACCACGTCCGTACGGCCCTGATGCTGCTCGCCGACGGCACCACCCCCGGCAACGAGGGCCGCGGCTACGTGCTGCGCCGCATCCTGCGCCGCGCCGTCCGCTCGATGCGCCAGCTCGGCTACGAGGACCGGGCCCTGCCCGAACTGCTGCCGGTCGCCCGCGACTGCATGGCGCCCAGCTACCCGGAGGTCGCCGAGGCCTACGAGCGGATCGCCGGCCAGGCGGCCGGCGAGGAGGACGCCTTCCGCGCGACGCTGCGCCAGGGCACCGCCGTCCTGGACACCGCCGTCACCAAGGTCAAGGCCGAGGGCGGCCGTTCGCTCCCGGGCAAGCAGGCTTTCCTCCTCCACGACACCTACGGCTTCCCCATCGACCTCACCCTGGAGATGGCCGCCGAGCAGGGCGTCGAGGTGGACCGCGAGGGCTTCGCCGCCCTCATGCGCGAACAGCGTGAACGGGCCCGCGCCGACGCCCGCGCCCGCAAGTCCGGCGGCGCGGTGGACACCTCCGCGCTGCGCACGGTCCTGGACGAGCACGGGCCCACCGACTGGCGCGCCTGGGACACCCTGGAGACCGACTCCAAGGTGCTGGCCCTGCTCGGCGCCCAGGGCCCGGTGCCGGTGGCCCGCGAGGGCGAGATCGTCACCGTCGTCCTCGACCGCACTCCGTTCTACGCCGAGTCCGGCGGCCAGGACAGCGACGCCGGACGGCTGTCCGGCACCTCCGTCGAGGCCGAGGTGCTGGACGTGCAGCGGCCGGTGCCCGGCCTGGTCGCCCACCAGGTACGGGTCACCGCCGGTGAACTCGCCCTCGGAGACGCCCTGCACGCGGCCGTCGACCCCGAGTGGCGGCTCGGCGCACGCCAGGCCCACTCCGGTACGCACGTCCTGCACGCCGCGCTGCGCGAGATCCTCGGCCCGACGGCCCTCCAGTCCGGCTCGTACAACCGGCCCGGCTACCTGCGCCTGGACTTCCCGTGGCGCGGCGGCCTCTCCGCCACCACCCGCAGCGAGATCGAGGAGGCCGCCAACCGGGCGCTCCGCCGCGACCTGCCGGTGGGCGTGCGGTGGATGACGCTCCCCGAGGCGAAGGAACTGGGCGCCCTCGCGCTCTTCGACGAGACGTACGGCGAGAAGGTGCGGGTCGTCGAGATCGGCGGCGCCTGGTCGCGCGAGCTGTGCGGCGGTACGCACGTCTCGCACGCCTCGCAGGTCGGGATCGTCGCCCTGACCGCGGAATCGTCCGTCGGCGCCGGCATGCGCCGCTTGGAGGCCTCCGTCGGCATCGAGGGCTTCGGCTACCTCGCCCGCGAACGCGACCTGGTCGCCCGGATCGCCGAGCAGATCCAGGCCCCGCGCGCCGAACTGTCCGACCGGGTGGCCGGACTGCTGGAGCGCCTGAAGGCGAGCGACCGGGAGAACCAGCGGCTGCGGCAGCAGGCCACCGTGGCGCGCGCCGCCGAGCTGGCCGGCTCCGCCGTGCAGGCCGCCGGTTTCCTGGTGGTCACCGCCACCGCGGACGGCGGCGCCGACGAGGCCCGCGCGCTGGCCATGGCCGTACGGGACCGGATGCCGGCGGGGCAGCCCGCTGCCGTGGCCGTCGGCTCGGCCACGGAGGGCAAGGCGGCCCTGGTGGTCGCCCTGAACAAGGCCGGCAAGGCCGCCGGGGGTTCGGCGTCGGACCTGGTCAAGCGCCTGCTGAACGGGCGCGGCGGCGGCTCCCCCGAACTCGCCCAGGGCGGCGGCCTGGCGGCCGACCAACTGCCGCAGACGCTGGGCGCGCTGCCGGGGCTGCTCGGGGAGTAGCGGGGGCTGCTCGGGGAGTAGCGGGGGCTGCTCGGGGAGTAGAGGCAGGCGTGAGGTGACACGGGCGGGCGGCTCCTGGACGGGGGCGCCCGCCGCTGTCTTTGGGGATGGGGATGGTCGGGTGTCTTTACGGGTGATGCCGGTCGGCCGTCTTCGCAGGGAGTTGGGGTCGGTCCGTACCGCGATCGGTCCGTACCGCGGTCGGTCCGTACTGGGGTCGGTCCGTACCGCGGTCAGTCCGTCACCGTCAGCGGGCCGTAGGCGTCCGGGCGGCGAGTGGCGAGGAACGGGAACAGCTCCAGCCAGTCGCGGCGGGCGTCCAGGTCGAGGTCGGCCACCAGGACGGCGGGTTCGTCGCGGGGCGCCTGGGCCAGGACGCGGCCGTACGGGTCGACGATGAAGGAACTGCCGTAGAACGTCAGCGGGCCTTCGGTGCCGATACGGTTCGGCACGACCATGAAGGTGGCGTTGGCGACGGCGTTGCCGGTGATCACCTTCTGCCACAGCGGCTGGGTGTCGAAGCCGGGGTGGCCCGGTTCGGAGCCGATGGCGGTCGGGTAGACCAGCACGTCGGCGCCGGCCAGCGAGTAGGCGCGGGCCAGCTCGGGGAACCACTGGTCCCAGCAGGTGGGCAGGCCGAGGACGGCGTTCTCGACGGCGTGGGTCGGGAAGGCGTCGGCGCCGGCCGGGCCCGGGCGGAACCAGTGGTGCTCGTAGTAGCCCTCGGTGACGGGGATGTGGGTCTTGCGCGTACGGGCCACGAGGGTGCCGTCCGGGGCGACCAGGACAGCCGTGTTGTAGCCGAGGCCGTCGGGCGTCACCGTGCCGTCCGGACCCGGTTCGGGGTCGGCCCGCTCGTACAGCGAGGCGTGCACGTACACGCCGTGGGCACGGGCGGCCTCGGCGGCGAAGGTCACCGTGGGCCCGGTGCGCAGGTCCTCCGGCTCGGCGGGCTCGGGGTGGTCGGCCTTGCGGACCACCGCGAAGTACGGCGAGAGCGTCAGCTCCTGGAGGCAGACGACGCGCGCGCCTTCCGCCGCGGCCAGCCGGACACCCTCCGCCAGGGCGGCGCGGTGCTCGGCGGGGTCGGGGTGCCAGCGCTCCTGGACGAGGGCGACGCGCAGCGGGGCACGGTCGGCCGGCCGGGTACGGGCCGGCGAGGCGGGCGGGGTGAGGGCCGTGATCACACGCATGGGGGCTCCTGGGGCGCGGGAGGTCGCGGGGGCGTAGGTAGACGGATGCGGCGGAGCGCGGAGGCAGGCACACCGCGCCGGAACGTTCCGGCAGAGAGCAATGTACGAGTGCCGGAACGTTCCGGCAAGGGGGTGGCCGACGTACGGGACGGCCCGTAGCGACGAGTCGAGGCCGCAGCAACGAGTCGGGGCCGTAGCGACGGGTCAGCCCCGTATCGGCGCAACGGGACCGTATCGACGAACCGGCCCCGCATCGACGGATCACCGCCGTTACCGACGTGACCTGCCCTGCCCGTACCGGCGATACGCCACCGTAACGACGCGGCGCACACGACTCGACGAGCCAGGGCCGTAACGACGCAACGCCCCCGTACCGACGAGCCGCTACCGTGACGACGCGACGCTCCCGTATCGACGAGCTCCGGGCGTAGCGACGCGACACCCTCGTACCAACGAGCCGCAGGCGTATCGACGCGACGCCGGCGTACCAACGACACGCCACCGTCACGACGCGACGCCCTCGTCCCCTCCTCCCTCCCCGTACCCGGCCCGCGCCCCGGCCCGCCAGCGCCCCCGTACGTCTAGACTTGCGCCCCGTGACCAGCCGCCGCACCGTGACCCTGCTCGATGTGGCGCGGGCCGCCGGGGTTTCCAAGAGCACGGTTTCCGACGCGCTCCAGGGGTCCGGCCGGGTGGCCGAGGACACCCGCCGCCGGGTCAGGGACACCGCCGACCGGCTGGGCTACCGGCCCAACAGCGCCGCCCAGCGGCTGCGCCGGGCCAGCACCGGGGCGATCGGCCTGCACCTGCCCCGTACCGCGACCCGGCTGGACTACTACATGACCCTCGCCTTCGGGGCGGTGACCCGCGCCCAGGAAGACGGCCTGGACGTGGTGCTGCTGGCCCCGGGCGGCGGGGCCGCCGGGCGGCTCGCCTCCCGGGTGGACGGCCTGCTCGTGATCGACCCGGAGGCCACCGATGCCGACGTGCCCGGCCTGCTCGACGCGGGCGTACCCGTCGTCACGGGTGAGCGGTACCTCGGTACGGCCGCCGCCCCCGCCGGTGCCGTGGTCTGCGACAACGCCGCTTCGCTGACCGCGCTGCTGGACCATGTGCGCGCGTCCGGCGCCCGCCGCCCGGCGCTGCTCGCGCCCGCCGGCACCTCGGCGTGGGCCACCGCGCTGCGCGGGACGGCGGACGACTGGAGCCGTACGCACGGGCTTCCCGTCACCGTGCGGACCGTGCCGTTCGCCGCCACCCCCGACGAGGCCGCGCAGGCCACCGTGGACCTGCTCGCGGACACGCCCGCCGTCGACGCGGTGGTCTGCGCGCCCGACGGTGCCGCCGCCGGAGTCCTGCGGGCCGCCGCCGGACTCGGCCGTACGGCCGGGCGTGACCTGCTCGTCGCCTCCTGCGTGGACGGCCCGGCCCTGCGCGCCTGCGCGCCGCCCGTGACGGCGATCGACCTGCGCCCGGACGCGTACGGGCGGGCCTGCGCCGCCCTGCTCTGCGACATCCTGGCCGGCCGCGCCGGGCCGCTGACCGTACGCCACCACGACTGGTCCCTGCGGGTACGGGCCTCCAGCCGCCCGGAGGGGGCGACGGAGGGGCCGGGCGGTCGGGTCGGTCCGGGCGGCTCGTCCACCTCACGCGCCACCTGACACGCAGCCCCGCACCGTCCCCGCACGGCTCCCACTCCGTCACTCCGGCCAGTCGGACCCCCGGACGACCTCCACGAAGTCGCCGCGCTCGAACCCGGGGAGGCAGTGGGCGAGGACATCGGCCTTGACGTTCCCGAAGGTGGTGCCGGGCCGGTCCTTGATGCCCTCGGTGAAGGCCGCCAGGATGCGGTTCTTGAAGTCGGGCCGCGGGTGCGCCGCGACCACGGTGGCACGCTGCTCGTCGGAGACGGCGTCGTAGCCGATGCCCAGGACATCCAGTTCCACGCCCCGGGTGACCAGGGCCACCTCGGGCGCCATGTGCAGCGGGATCTCCGGTGTGGTGTGCAGGGCGATCGCCGTCCAGACGCGGTCGGCCGGTTCGCCGGTGATGCCGTGCCGGTGCAGGAAGGCGCGGGCCTCGTCGGCACCGTCGATCTCGAAACGCTGGTCGGTGCGGCGGTACCGCTCGGTCAGCCCGAGATCGTGGAACATCGCTCCCACGTAGAGCAGTTCCGAGTCGAACTCCAGCTTCTGCTCCCGCCCGCGCAGCGCCCCGAACAGGAACACCCGGCGGGAGTGGTCGAACAGCAGCGGCGGCGCGGCCTCGCGCACCAGCTCGGTCGCCTCCCGCGCCAGGGCGCTGTCCGGGATCCGCACATCGGCGATCACCTCGCTCACGACGTCCTCCTTCCTCTCGGCCCCAGGGTTCCGGCCTTTCGGTCCCAGGGTTCCGGGGCCGGCTTCC
Source organism: Streptomyces sp. NPDC026394 (assembly GCF_055567735.1). Taxonomy (NCBI): domain Bacteria; kingdom Bacillati; phylum Actinomycetota; class Actinomycetes; order Kitasatosporales; family Streptomycetaceae; genus Streptomyces; species Streptomyces sp. NPDC026394. The sequence continues at coordinate 39,958 of NZ_JBVHPX010000015.1, read as the reverse complement.
ACCTTCGCCCGTCGGCCCGCCCGGCGCCATGGCCGTACGGGCAAGAGGGCCACGCATCCGGACACGCCCCGTGTGGACCGTGCACCCGGGGCCGCGGTCAGGGCCGTGATTCCGTACGGGAAGCGGTGGTCGAGCGGAAGGCCCTCCGGTAGGCGGAGGGGGTGGTGTCCAGGGTGACCCGCATGTGCTGACGCAGGTTCGTACCGCTTCCCAGACCGGTACGGGCGGCGATGTCGTCCACGGGCAGTTCCGTCGACTCCAGCAGGTAGCGGGCGTGCTTCAGGCGGGCGGACGTCAGCCAGTCCGCCGGTGACGTGCCGGTCTCCTGCCGGAACCGCCTGGTGAACGACCGCACGCTCATGTGGCAGTGCGCCGCGAGCTCCTTGAGGGACAGCCGCCGGTCCAGTTGCTCCGACATCAGCGCGCGTGCCGCGGCCGTCGACGTACCCGCGTCCTCCGCGACCGGATGGTCGATGTACTGGGCCTGTCCGCCGTCCCTCATGGGCGCGACGACGTTGTACCGGGCCACTTGATTGGCCACGGAGCTGCCGTGGTCCTCCCGGATCAGGTGCAGGCACAGGTCGATGGCCGCCGCGCCGCCGGCCGAGGTCAGCATCCCGCGGTCGGCGACGTAGAGCGGGTCGGTGTCCAGGGCGACCGACGGGAAGAGGCGCCGGAACTGTTCCGCGTAGCGCCAGTGCGTCGCGGCCCGGCGCCCCTCCAGCAGGCCGGCGGCCGCGAGTACGAACGACCCGGTGCACAGGGACACCATCCGGGCGCGACGCCCGGTGGCCGCGCGCAACGCGTCCGCGACACGGGGGTCCACCACGCCGTCGTCGAGCACGTCCGGGCAGCGGGTGCCCGCGACGATCACGGTGTCGGCGTGCTCCAGCAGGGACAGGTCGCCTTGGGGCATGACGCCGTACCCGTTCACCGTCGCCACCGTGGAGCCGTCCGGTGTGACGGCCCGCACCTCGTACGCCGCGTCTCCGGCCCGCGGGGTGACCATGGCGAGCATCTGGGCGGGGATGCTGAGGTCGAACGCGACCACGGGCGCGAGGGCGAGCACCGTCACCCGGTGCGGAGCTGCGACAGTCATGGCCCGATAGTTGCACATGCTGGCCCCCGGGCCACTTCTGTCGCTCTCGGAGTCCGGAGAAGCTGGTGCCGTCTCCTTTTCCGCACTCCCACCCGAAAGGTGGCGGCCCGTCATGACCGTTCCCGCTGTCGACCCCGAGATCCAGACGCTGCTCGACACCGCCGACACCGGCATCTTCCCCGTGTACGGCCTGGACGCCGTCCTCGCCGACCCCGAGCGGTACGCGTTGCTGCGGGAGCACCCCGACCTTCCCGCCGACGACCGGGTGCAGGTCCGGGACCTGTTCATCCCGGGGCCGGGCGGACAACTGCGCCTGCGCGTCTACCGGCCCGACACCCGCGACAGCCTGCCGATGATCCTTTACGTGCACGGCGGAGCCTTCACCTACGGATCCCCCGAGGCCGAGGAGGAGCGCTCCCTGCGGTACGCCCGGGACGTCGAAGCCGTCGTCGTCTCCGTCGACTACCGCCTCGCGCCCGAACACCCCTACCCGGCCGCGGCCGACGACGCCTACGCGGCCCTGACCTGGATCGCCGCCAACGCAGCGCAGATCGGCGGCGACCCGGAGCGCATCGCCGTCGCCGGCGGAAGCGCCGGCGGCAACATCGCGGCCTCCACCGTCCTGCGCGCCCGTGACCTCGACGGGCCGCACATCGTCTTCCAGGCGCTGACCTACCCGGGCGTGGACGGCGGCCTGACGAGCGCCTCGGTGCGCGAGTTCACCGACACCCCGGTCCTCAACCGGGCCGCGATGGAGCTGGCCTGGCGCTACTACGCGGAAGAGAGCCACCCCGAGCCGTACGCCTCCCCGATCCGGGCCGCCGACCTCGGCGGACTGCCGCCCGCCTACATCGCCGTGGCGGAGGTGGACCCGCTGCGCGACGAGGGCCGCGCCTACGCCGGGCGCCTCAGCGCCGCCGGGGTCACCACCGAACTGGTCCAGGTCCCGGGCGCCGTGCACGGCTTCGACCTGCTGTTCCCGAAGGCTCGGGTCAGCGAGCGCAGTCTGGCGGACCAGGTACGCGCCCTGCGCGAAGCCCTGCGCCCGTGACACCGGACTCGCCATCACCCCTGACCCGGGGCCTGCCACCGCCCCGGCCACCGGCCCCGACACCGGCCTGACCTCCCTCCCTCCCTCCGAACAAACCACCAAATTACGTAGCAAACCACCCCCTCCCCCTGAGACGATCCCCCCATGACCACACGCACCTTCGACGACCTGGTGGCCGAGGCGGAATCCGTATCCGTCGAAGGCTGGGACTTCTCCTGGCTGGACGGCCGGGCCACCGAGCAGCGCCCTTCCTGGGGGTACCAGCGCCGCCTGGGCGAGCGGCTGGCCCACGCCCGGGCGGCGCTGGACATCCAGACCGGCGGCGGCGAAGTCCTCGCGGGCGCCGGGCCGTTGCCGCCCGTCATGGCGGCCACCGAGTCCTGGCCGCCCAACGTCGCGAAGGCGACCGCGCTGCTGCACCCGCTCGGCGCGGTCGTCGTCGCCGACCCGGACGAGCCGCCGCTGCCCTTCGCCGACGGCGCCTTCGACCTCGTCACCAGCCGCCACCCGGCCACCGTGTGGTGGTCGGAGATCGCCCGGGTGCTGCGGCCCGGCGGCACGTACTTCGCCCAGCACGTCGGCCCGGCCAGCGTCTTCGAGCTGGTCGAGTACTTCCTCGGCCCGCAGCCCGAGGACGTACGGCGCCGGCGCCACCCCGACGACGAGAGCAGGGACGCCGAGGCCGCCGGTCTGGAGATCACCGACCTGCGCGCCGAAGCCCTCCGTACGGAGTTCCTCGACATCGGCGCGGTGGTCTACTTCCTGCGCAAGGTGATCTGGATGGTCCCGGGCTTCACGGTGGACCGCTACCGCGGCCGGCTGCGGGAACTGGACGAGAAGATCCGGGCGGAGGGCCCGTTCGTGGCCCACTCCACCCGTTTCCTCATCGAGGCCCGCAAGCCCGCCTGACCTCCCGCGGAGGCCGGCCGCCCCTCACGCCGGCTCCACCAGCTCCGCGTACTCCCGCCCCCACAGGTCCTCCGTACCGTCCGGCAGCACCAGCACCCGGTCGGGCCGGAGCGCCTCGACGGCGCCCGGGTCGTGGCTGACCATCACGATCGCGCCGGGGTAGGTGCCGACCGCGCCCAGCACCTCGTCCCGGGAGGCCGGGTCGAGGTTGTTGGTCGGCTCGTCCAGGAGCAGGACGTTGGCGCGCGAGTGGACCAGCCCGGCCAGCGCCAGCCGGGTCTTCTCGCCGCCGGAGAGCACCCGTACCGGCTTGTCCGCGTCGTCCCCGGAGAAGAGGAACGAGCCGAGGACGTGCCGGGCCTCGCCGTCGCTCAGATGCGGCGCCGCGGCGGCCAGGTTCTCCCGGACCGTACGGGCCGGGTCCAGCGTGTCGTGCTCCTGCGCGAAGTAGCCCAGCCGCAGGCCGTGCCCGGCGACGACCCGGCCCGCGTCGGGTGTCTCCCGCCCGGCCAGCAGCCGCAGCAGCGTCGTCTTGCCCGCCCCGTTGAGGCCGAGCACGACCAGCCGGCTCCCCCGGTCGACGGCCAGGTCCACGCCGTCCAGCACCCGGTGCTCCCCGTACGCCTTGGCCAGGCTCACGGCTCCCAGCGGCACCCGGCCGCACGGCGCGGGCTCGGGCAGCCGGATGCGCGCGGTCCGCGCACTGCGGCGCGTCGGCTCCAGCGCGGCCAGCAGCCGGTCGGCGCGGCGGGCCATGTTCTTCGCGGAGACGGCCGTCGCGACGTTCGCGCGCATCTTGTCGGCCTGGCTGTGCAGCGCCGCCGCCTTGCGCTCGGCGTTGGCGCGCTCCCGTGCCCGGCGGCGGTCGTCCGCCGCGCGCTGGGCGAGGTAGGCGTGCCACCCGGTGTTGTGCACGTCGAGGGCGGCCCGCGACGGGTCCACGTGGAACACCCGGTTGACGGTGTCGGCGAGCAGCCCGGTGTCGTGGCTGATCAGTACCAGGCCGCCCCGGTGAGCGGCCAGGTAGCCGCGCAGCCAGGCGACCGAGTCGGCGTCGAGGTGGTTGGTCGGCTCGTCCAGCAGCAGCGTGCCGTGTCCGGCGAACAGGATGCGGGCCAGCTCCACCCGCCGCCGCTGCCCGCCCGACAGCCCGCCCACCGGCTGACGCAGCACCCGCTCGGGCAGCCCCAACCCGTCCGCGACCCGCGCCGCCTCGGCCTCGGCCGCATACCCGCCAGACGCCTGGAAGGCGTCCTCGGCCCGCGCGTAAGCGGCCATCGCCTTCTCCTGCGTCCCCGGCCCCACGGCCGCGGCCAGCGCGTCCCCGGCCCGCCGCAGCTCCGCCGCGGCTCGGTCCAGCCCGCGCGCGGACAGGATGCGGTCGGTGACGGTGACGGCCGGGTCGGCCGCCCGGGAGTCCTGCGGCAGGTGGCCGAGACTCCCCGTACGCACGATCTCCCCGGCAGCCGGCGGCACCCGCCCCGCCAGGACGTCGAGCAGGGTCGTCTTCCCCGCCCCGTTACGGCCCACCAGACCGACACGGTCACCGGGCCCCACATGGAAGGACACACCGGACAGCAGAAGCCGGGCACCGACGCGCACGTCGGCACCACGAACGGTAATCATGATTTGACACTCCGGAACAGCTCAAGGACACACGGGTGGCGCGAAAGCGGGTGTCCGAGCTAGGAGATCCGGGGGGTCGACATGGTGGCGAGGGTAGAGGGTGGGGCGGGGAAGCGCACGCGATTTTCGGTGGCGGATCCGGAGGAGGGGCCGAACGCCTGGTCAGGCGGGTGCGGGGAATGCATCCCACCCCGCCGGCCCCCGCGGCATTTCCCGCGGGGGCCGGCGGGCGAGGCCCTGGCGTCACGTTTCGGCGGCTATCCAGGCGATGTGCCAGCCGTTCTTGGCGGCGTATTCGGGGTCGATGGGCTGGCGGTCGACGCGGCGGACGTAGATGCGGAAGCCGGTGGGGGTAGCGGCGTAGACCGTGTTTCCGCCGGTGGTCATCCACATGCGGTCGTCTCCGGTGAGGGCAGCGATATAGGCGGGGGTTTCGGTGAATTGCCCGGCGCTGGTGTCGACGTCGATGTAGATGCCGTCGCCATTGCGGTCGGGGTAGTTCTGCCAGCCTTCGCCGGGGGCGGTTTTGCCGGAGAGGAACGTGCCGTTCTGCATTGCCTGCTCCTGTCGCGTCCTCGTAGGAATGCGGGCCGGCGATCAACTGACCGGCGGCTAGGGCAGTTTGGGCCCGGACGTCACTGGCCAGCAAGGGCGTTCGACAACGTTGGCCAGATGTGGGGAGTGCGGGCCGGCGGCGGGCCCGCTGGCCGGAATGGAGGGTTGACCGGGGGGCGGGGCGGGCGTAACCGGCGGCGGTGGCGGGGGCATGATTCTTTTTTCCGGAGGGTTGACAGTCCCCTGCCGCCTCACAAACCTGGAACCCAGCCTTTCCGGCGGCCCCGGCACATCGACGCATGAGGAATTCGCGATCCGGGCCTCGCGATCACCATCTCTCCGGTTCCGCGGCGTACCGCGCCGCACCGGAGCAGCCGATACGGCCTCTGCGTCGAACGCCGACGACCTTTACGCGCCGCGCTCGCCGCACCTCTTCCCGGGCACGAGGCCGATGACGGGCTTGGAGCGGGTTATGGGGAACGTGGCGGACACGGCAGCGCGGGAGGACGTGCGGCCGGATACCGGAACGGCCGTGCGGACCGGTGCGGAAGGCGGCCGGGCCGCCGCGGGATACACCTTCCGGGCCGCCGCGGAATGGGCGGAATTCGGGGCGGTGCTCGACCTCGCGTACGGCGGACATCCGCACTCGCCGGCCCACAGCGCCGTGGTCGGCGCCCTCTTCGAACCGAAGCGTTCCCTCGTCGCGTGTTACGGCGGCCGCCCGTGTGCCACCCTCGCCGGGTACGCGCTGGAGATGACGCTGCCGGGCGGCCCGGCCCCCGTGGCCGGCATCGGGTACGTGGCGGTCGCGCCGCCGCACCGGCGCCGCGGGCTGATGCGCGAGCTGCTGCGACAGGCGCTCACCACGCTGCACGAGGAGCGGGCCGAGCCGGTCGCGGTCCTGCACTCGACCGAGCCGGGGATCTACGGGCGGTTCGGGTTCGGGCTCGCCTCCCAGGCCGTGGAGGTGTCCGTGCCGCCCGAGGCACGGGCTTTCACGGGGGAGGTGGCTGCCGCGGGGCTGACCCTGGACGTCGTCCCGCCCGACGAGGCGCACGCGGTCATAGCCGATGTCTACCGCGCCTGTCTGTCCCAGCGGCCCGGTCTGCTGCGCCGGGACGCCGCCTGGCAGCGCCGCGCCGTCGAGGACGAGCCGGACGGACGGCACGGCGCGGGCCGGCTGCTGTGCATGGTGGTCTCGGGGCCCGGCGGCGAAGCGCGCGCGTACGCGCTGTACCGGCTGCGGCCCGCCTGGGAGCGGTCCCGGCCGCGCTATGCCCTGTCGGTCCGGGAGGTGTTCGCGCGCGACCCGGCCGCGTACGCCTTCGTGTGGCGGGCGCTGCTGGACACCGACCTGGCCGGGACCGTCAGCGCTGCGTGCCGCCCGGTCGACGACCCGCTGCTGGCACTGCTCGACGATCCGCGCAGCGCCGCGCCGACCGTTCGTGATCAGTTGTACGCCCGTGCCGTGGACCTGGACCGCGCGCTGACCTCCCGTACGTACAGCGCGCCGGTGGATGTGGTGCTGGAGGTGCGGGACGTGATGTGTCCCTGGAACGAGGGGCGTTGGCGGCTGTGCGCGGAAGCCGGGGGCGGTGCCGTGTGTGCGCGGACGGGGGCCGCGGCCGATCTCGCGCTGGACGCCCGGGACGTCGGTGCGGTGCTGCTCGGCGGTGGTTCGCCGGTCCAGCTCGCGCTCGCGGGCCGGGTCGCGGAGCTGCGGCCGGGCGCGCTGCGCGCCGCCTCCGCCGCCTTCCGCCACGATCCGGCGCCGTTCTGTCCGACGGCCTTCTGAGGCCGGTGAGGTGACCGGCGGCCCGCGAGCCGCCGTCCCGCCGGCGGCAGGCCGCGCGGCGTCCCCGCGGGCCGAGGGAAGCCGCCGGTGACCGCACCACCCGTCTTCCTGCGAGGAGTCCCCCATGCCCGGACCCGGTTATGCCTTCTTCGGTGACGAGGAGCGCGACAACGTCCAGCAGGTGCTGGACGCTTGGGCGCGCACGACCGCCGCGCACTCCTACCCGCTCGGTGACCTCACCCAGACCCGGCTGTTCGAGCAGGCCGCGGCGCACCGGCTGGGCAGCCCGTACTGCCTGTCCGTGAACAGCGGCACGTCCGCGCTCCAGGCGGGCCTCGCGGCGCTCGGCATCGGACCCGGTGACGAGATCGTCGTGCCCGGATACATGTACGGCGCGTGCCTCGCCGCCGTGGCGTACAGCGGGGCGACGCCGGTACTGGCCGAGGTGGACGCCTCGCTGACCCTCGACCCCGACGACGTACGGCAGCGGATCACGCCGCGCACGAAGGCGCTGATGCCGGTGCACATGCTCGGCGCGGCCTGTGACATGGCGGCGTTGCGGCGGATCGCGGACGAGCACGGGCTGCTGGTGCTGGAGGACGCCGCGCAGGCGTGCGGCGGTACGTACCGGGGCCGGGCGCTGGGCACCTTCGGGCACGCGGGGGCCTTCTCCCTCAACATGTTCAAGGTGATCACGGGCGGGGACGGCGGGTTCCTGCTCACCGCCGACGAGCGGGTCTTCCAGCGGGCGTACGGCTTCCACGACCACGGCTGGTTCCCGTACCGCCGCGAGGACGGCCCCGGCGACCGGCTGTGGGGACTCAACCTGCGGATGACGGAGCTGACGGCGGCCGTGGCGCGCGCCCAGCTCGGCCGGCTGGACGCCGTGCTGGCCCGTACCCGGGAGCTGCGGGACGAACTGCTGGCGCAGATCCCCGTACGGGACGGGCTGGTCCGCCGCCCCCTGCACGACGCGGCGGGCGACTGCGCGACCCTCCTGGTCCACGTCTTCGACGAGCGGGCGGACGCCGAGGCCGTCGCGAAGCGGCTCGGCACCAAGACGCTGCTGCACTCGCCCAAGCACCACTACGGCGGCATGCCCGAACTGGCCGCGCTGGCCGCGCCGGACGGCTCCTCCTGCCCGTTCCGCCCGGCCGCCGAGTCCTGGCGGCGGGACGGCTGGCGGGCGGGTGCGCTGCCGCGCACCGACGACGTGCTGAGCCGGTCGCTGGCGCTGACCGTCGGCACCTCCGACACCTACCTGGGCGCCGACTTCGGGGTGAACGTCTTCAGCGGTACGGACGAGGTCGCCGAGGTCGCCGAACGGTTCCGCGAGACGGTCGCTGACGTGCTCGGCTGACCGGCCGAACCGTCCGATCCGCCGCTCCCCTCCCCCGGCCACCCACCGACCTAAGGACCGTCATGCCCGCGACCCGAACGTCCGCGCAGCTCACCGCCGTGGCCGCCAGGCCCCTGGTCAGCGTGGTGGTGCCGTGCTTCGACGAGGCGGCCGTCATCGGGGAGACGCACCGCCGGCTCCGCGCCGTACTGCGCGGCCTGCCGGAGTGCGAGTACGAGGTCGTGTACGTGGACGACGGCAGCCGGGACGGGACGTGGGACCGGCTCACGGCGCTCGCCGCCGCCGACGCGCGCATCCGGCTGGTGCGGCTGACCCGCAACTTCGGGCACCAGCCGGCCGTCCTCGCGGGCCTGCGCGAGGCGGCCGGGGACGCCGTGGTGACCATCGACGCCGACCTCCAGGACCCGCCCGGCCTCATCGCCGACATGGTCGAACGCTGGCGCGCGGGCTGGCCGGTGGTCTCCGCGCGGCGCTCCGGCCGGGAGGGCGAGACCCGCTTCAAGACCGGCACCGCGCACGTCTTCTACCGGCTGCTGGCGGCGGTCGCCGACCACCCCGTCAGCCTCGACACCGGCGACTTCCGGCTGCTGGACCGCGAAGTCGTCCGCACCCTCACGCTGCTCCCGGAGAGCGAGCTGTACCTGCGCGGCTCGGTGTGCTGGGCGGGCTTCCCGGAGACGAGCCTGGAGTACGGGCGGCGGCCGCGGCTCGCCGGCCGGACGAAGTACACGCTGCGCAAGATGGCGGGCCTGTCCCGGCGCGGCCTGCTCGCCTGCTCCTCGGCCCCGGCCCGGGTGCCCGCCGCCGTCGGCCTGGCCTGGCTCGGCGGGACGGCCGTGACCTCGGCCGTGCTGCGCCGCCCGGTGCCGCTGGCCGCGTGGACCTTCGGCTGCGAGGCGGTGCTGCTCGGGGTGCTGGGCGAGTACCTGCTGCTGGTCCACCGCGAGGTGCGCGGCAGGCCGCCGTACGTGGTCCTCCAGCGGTGGGCGGCCGGCGTCCCGGCACCGACGGGACTGACGGCCGACGACGTGACCGGGCCCCGGGAGGCATGGGCCGCCGGGAGCGCGCGGTGACGGCCGTTAACGGCGACCGGGAGGTACGGGACACGAGCCCCGGCGGCGCGGACTGGGACGTCATCGTCGTCGGCGCCGGATTCACCGGCCTGGCCGCCGCCCACGAACTCGGCCGCGCCGGGCTGCGCTGCCTGGTCCTGGAGGCGGACGACCACGTCGGCGGCCTCGCGGGCACCTTCACCGTCGGCGACCGGCAACTGGAGCGCTTCTACCACCACTGGTTCGCCTCCGACACAGACATCTTCCGGCTCTGCGCCGCCCTCGGCCGCGCCGACCTCGTCCAGCGCCACCACGGCCGCACCGGCTTCTACTACGCGGGCGGCATCCACCGCCTCTCCACCCCGCTCGACGTACTGCGCTTCGCGCCGCTGCCGCCCGCCGACCGGCTGCGCCTGGGCCGTTCCGTGCTGCGCGCGGGCCGGGTCCGGCACTGGCGCGAGCTGGAGGCGCTGACCGCCGAGGAATGGCTGGTCGGGCTGGGCGGGCGGCGGGTGTACGACCGGGTGTGGCGGCCGTTGCTGGAAGGCAAGTTCGGCCCGTACGCGCCCGAGGTCGGTGCCACCTGGATGTGGACCAAGCTGCATCTGCGGGGCGGCAGCCGCAGCCGGTCGGGCCGCGAGGTGCTGCACTACCTGCGCGGGGGCTGCGGCGCCCTGCTGGACGCCTGGCTGCCCCGGCTGGCCGGGCTGGGCGTACGGATACGGACCGGCAGCCCGGTGACGGAGGTGCTGACCGGGCCGGAGGGCGTACGCGGCGTGCGCTGCGGTGGTGAAGTGACGCGCGCCCCGCGCACGCTGGTGACCTGCGCCCCCGGGCCCGCCGCCGCGCTGCTCGACCGGTCGGCACACCCCGCCGCCCCGGCCCTGCGCCGCCGCCTCACGGCGATCCCGTACCTGGCCAACCTCTGTCTGGTGCTGGAGAACGACCGGCCGCTGTCGGACACGTACTGGCTCAACGTCACCGACCCGCACTTCCCGTACGTCGGCGTCATCGAGCACACCAACCTCGACGCCCCGGAACACTACGGCGGGCGGCACCTCGTCTACCTGTCCACGTACCTGCCGGCGGACGCCGCGCTGTACCGGATGAGCGACCCGGAGGTCTTCCGGTACAGCCTTCCGCACCTGCGGCGGATGTTCCCGGCGTTCCGCGCGGAGTGGGTGCGCGCCCACCACGTCTGGCGCGCCCGGTACGCGCAGCCGGTCATCACCCGGCACTACTCGCGGACCGTGCCCGGCGTCGAGAACGCCGTACCCGGCCTCTACCTCGCCGGAATGGCCCAGGTCTTCCCCGAGGACCGGGGCACCAACTACGCGCTGCGGGGCGGGCAGCGCGCCGGACGGCTGATCGCCGACCGCGTCCGTACGGCGGAGCGCCGCACGGGCGGCACCGCCCCCGCCCCTGCCCACACCACCCATCGGACCGGAGCGGACCATGTCTGAGCTGTTCAGCGTCGACGACTGCGAGCGGATGCCCGCCCACCAGGTGCACGACCTCTACCGGCAGTACGTCAGCCGCGCCCAGGTCTCCCTGCTCGGCTCCTTCGGCTTCGGCCAGGACCTGGTCGACCACGCCGAGGGCTGCTGGATCACCCTGCGCGACGGGCGGCGCATCCTGGACTTCACCGGCGGGATCGGTGTCCTCAACCACGGCCACAACCACCCCCGGCTGCTCGCCGCGCGCCGCCGCTTCGCCGACCGGCGCGCCATGGAGGTCCACAAGAACTTCCTGTCCCCGTACGTCGCCGCACTCAGCCACAACCTGGCCCGGCTGCTCCCCGGCGACCTGAACCTCAGCTACTTCCCCAACTCCGGTGCGGAGGCCGTCGAAGGCGCCGTGAAGCTCGCCTTCAAGTACCACCGGGGCCACCGCGGCACCGTGCTGCACAGCGACATCTCCTTCCACGGCAAGCTCCTCGGCGCGGGCAGCCTCACCGCCTCCCCCGAGGTCGGCTTCCCCTATCCCGGACTGCCCGGCACCGACCACTTCGCCTACGACGACCTGGAGTCCTTCGCCCTCGCCCTGGAACGGCACCGCACCGGGGACGGCGGAAGCGACGTGTACGCGGTGGTGCTGGAGCCGTTCAGCGCGTCGAGCGTGCGCGAGTGCTCGGCGGAGTTCCTGTACGAGGCGCGCCGGCTGTGCACGGAACGGGACATCGTGCTGGTCTTCGACGAGGTGTACACCGGCTGGGGACGGACCGGCACGCTCTTCCACTTCATGCGCCACCCCGGCCTGCTGCCCGACGTCCTGACCACCTCGAAGTCGTTCGGCGGCGGCAAGGCGTCCATCTCCGGCTACGTCGCGCGCGAGCCGGTATTCCGCGCCGCGTACGACAACCTCGCCGACGCGACCCTGCACAGCACCACCTACTACGGCTTCGGCGAGGAGACCGCGACCGCGCTGGAAGCCGTCGCCATCGCCGTCGAGGACGACTACCCGGCGCGCGCCGTGCGGATCGGCGAGCGGCTGGGCGGCGGCCTCGCCGACCTCGCCGCCCGCCACCGCTCCCTGGTGTCCGGCACCTGCGGGCGGGGCGCACTGCACGGCCTGTTCCTCAACGACGGCAACCCCGCACTGGACCGGCTGCTGCGCCTGGTCCCCTCCTCCTTCGCCCGGGATCCGCGGGCCCGCCGCAAGCTCGTCACAGCCGCCGTGATCGCCTCTCTCTACCGCGACTTCGGCGTCCTGGCCTACTACGGCTCCAACCACGGCCTGCCGCTCATCGCCTCGCCGCCGCTGGTCGCCGGGGAGACCGAGGTCGAGGTGTTCCTCCAGGCGCTGGACTCGGTGCTGGAGCAGGGGGCCGGACGACTGCTGGGCCGCTTCGCCAAGGACGTACTGGCGCAGCATGTGCCCATGCGGGGCAAGGACGCCAGGGAGCAGGCGGTGGCGCGGTGAGCGGCGCGCGCGCACGGCACGGCAGCCGGATGGCGCGGGCACTGCGCGCCAGCGGTCTGCCGCGTCTGTGGGCGGCCCGCTACCCGGCACTCGCCGGGCCCCTCGCGAGCGCGCGCGCCGCCGCGCATGTCAGCGGCTCGCTGGAGCGGCTGCCGAGGCCCTACCGAGTCGGCGCCGAGGTCGCGCTGCGCGTCGCCGGGCTGGTTCCGGCGCGGAGTTCCGCACCCGCCGCCGGGTACGACCGGCTCGCGCGGCTCCCCGGCTTCGGCCGCTTCCTCGCCGTCACCGACGCCCTCGCGCTGTACGGCGCACTGGACGGAGCACCGGACAGCGCACGGGACGGTGAGCCGGACACATGACCCGCCGCCGTGCACCGTCCCGCACCGTCCCCTGTGACGCCCTGGTCATCGGCTCCGGCGCTGGCGGCGCGGTCGCCGCGCTGGAACTGGCGCGGGCCGGTCACCGTACCGTCGTCCTGGAGGAAGGGCCCCGGACGAGCACCGCCCGGATAGCCGCCTCGGCGCCCGCCGAGAACCTGCGCCGCCTCTACCGCGACGCCGGACTCACCCCGCTCTTCGGCAGCCCGGTCGTCCCGTACGGCGAGGGCCGTTGCGTGGGCGGCAGCACGGTCGTCAACGGCGGGGTCCTGTGGGCACCGCCGGACGAGCTGCTGCAACGCTGGGCGCGGGTGATGGGCACCACCGACTACCGCGCCGGCCGGCTGGCGGAGCACATCCGTACGGTGTCCGAGCGTCTCGGCGTCGGCGAGCAGCCGCACGGCGACGGCAACGCGGACTCCCGGCTGCTGGCCACCGCCGCCGACGACCTGAACTGGCGCTGGGCCGCCGCCAGAAGAGCTGCCCCCGGCTGCCGGCACCGCAACCGCTGCCCGACCGGCTGCCCGAGTGGCGCCAAGCGCAGCATGCTCGTCAGCTACCTGCCGGAGGCCGAGCGGTACGGCGCCCGGATCGAACCCGGGACGCGGGCCGTCCTGCTCCGGCACGACGGCCGGACCGTACACGGCGTGACGGCCCTCAGCGGACCGGACGGACCGGATGATCCGGGCGGGACGCACAGCCCGGACGGCCGCACCCGCATCGACTACCGCCCGCGCACGGTCTTCCTCGCCGCCGGGGCCGTCGGCAGCGCCCTCCTCCTCCAGCGCAGCGGCATCCACCGCCGCCGGGCCGGACGCGCCATGGGGTTCCACGTCAATTTCCGTCTGGCGGCCCGTTTCGCGGACCCGCTGCACGCCGTGCGGGGCACCATCTTCACCGCGCAGGTGCGGGAGTTCGACGAGCTGGGCATCCACCTGATGCCCGCCAACCTCACCGCCGGATCACTGGCGGCGGCCCTCGCCGGACACGGCCCGGCGGTGCTCGACGCGCTGCTGGCGGACCTGGGCAGAGTCGCCGTGTACACGGTGCAGGTACGGATGAGCGGTCGCGTCGCCGTGCGCCACCTCGGGGGCGGGGCGCGGTTCCTGCGCCATCGGATCACCCCGTACGACCACGGCCTGCTGCGCTTCGCGCTCGGCCGGGCGGCACGGCTGCTGTTCCGGGCGGGGGCCGTGGAGCTGTACCCGCCGTGCCCGGGTGTGCTGCGCTCGGACCGTACGGCGCAGGAGTTCGCCGCCCGGTCGGACCCGCGCGGCTGGGACCTGGTCTCCGTCCACGCCATGGCGTCCTGCCCGATGGGGCGGCCCGCGCTCGGCGGGGTGTGCGACCAGGACGGCCGACCGTACGGTTTCACCAATCTCCGGCTGTGCGACGCGTCGGTGCTGCCGGGGCCGTCCGGTATCAGCCCCCAGGGCACGGTCATGGCCTTCGCGCACGAGATCGTCGCCCGCCACCTCTCCTCCGCACCACAGGTCCCCACGAGGAGGCACTGTGACAGCGACACCACCCCCTGACGCCCCTGACGCCACCGACGCCGCGGGGCGCCCGCGCGGCCTGCTGCGCCCGGCCGGGCCCGTCCTGGACTGCGACATCGCCGTACTCGGCTCCGGCATGGGCGGCGCGACCCTCGCGTACGCGCTGCGCGGCACCGGCGCACGGGTCCTGGTCGTGGAGCGCGGCGACTTCCTGCCGCGGGAATGGCAGAACTGGTCGGCGCCCGACGTCTTCACCGCCGCGCGCTACCGCAACGCCGAACCCTGGTACGACGCCACGGCCGGCCGGTACTTCTCCCCCGGCGTGCACTACTACGTCGGCGGCAACACCAAGGTCTTCGGCGCCACCCTGCCGCGCTTCCGCGAGGCCGACTTCGGGCCGCTGGAGCACGCCGAAGGCATCTCGCCCGGCTGGCCGTTCCCGTACGGCGCGCTCGAACCGCACTACGCGCACGCCGAACGCCTCTACCGGGTGCACGGCACCCGCGCCGCCGACCCGACCGACCCGTGGCGCTCCGGCGACTACCCCTGGCCGGCCGTCCCCCACGAACCCGCGGTCGCCGCGCTCGCCGAGTCGCTGCGCGACCAGGGCCTGACCCCGTTCACCCTGCCCACCGGCGTCGACCTCCGGGAGGACGGGCGGTGCCTGCGCTGCGGCACCTGCGACGGCTTCCCCTGCCTGGTCGAGGCCAAGAGCGACGCCGACGTGTGCGCGCTGCGGCCCGCGCTGGCCTCGGGCAACGTCTCGCTGCTCACCCGGGCCACGGTCACCCGGCTGGTGACCGGCGCGTCCGGACGGCGGGTCACCGAGGCGCTGGCCCGGTACGAGGGCCGTGAGCTGCGTATCCGCGCGGACCGGTACGTCCTGGCCTGCGGCGCCGTCAACACGGCCGCGCTGCTGCTGCGTTCGGAGCCCGGCTCCTTGCGTACGGGACCGGTACGGACCACCGGTCTGGCGAACGGGTCCGGACAGGCCGGGCGCAACTACATGGTGCACAACAGCACCTTCCTCATGGCCGTCGACCCGCGCCACGCCAACGACGTGGTGTTCCAGAAGACGCTGGGCGTCAACGACTGGTACCTGGGCGACGGCTCGCACGGGCCCCTGGGCAACATCCAGGCCCTGGGCAAGCTGCGTCCCCCGTCGGCGGGCGGACTGTGGCCCCGGACACCGCGCCCGCTGCTCGCCGCCGCCACCCGGCGCAGCGTCGACCTGTACCTCACCAGCGAGGACCTGCCGGTGCCGGAGAACCGGGTGGCCGTCGGCCCCGGGGGCCGGACCGAGGTGCACTGGCGGCCGGGGAACCTGCCGCCGCACCGCCGACTGACGCGCCGCGCCGTACAGATGATGCGGCGTGCGGGCTTCCCCCTGGTCCGCACCCGGCGGTTGGGCATCGCGGTCAACTCGCACCAGTGCGGCACGGCGGTGGCCGGGTCCGACCCGGCGGCCAGCGTCGTCGACCCGGGGTGCAAGGCCCACGAGCTGGACAACCTGTGGATCGCGGACAGCTCCTGGTTCCCGTCGTCGGCCGCGGTCAACCCGGCGCTGACGATCGCCGCCAACGCGCTGCGCATCGCGCCGGACGTGGCGGGGGCTCCGGAGGTTCCGGAGGAGACGTACGAAGTCCCCACGGCCGACGCTCGCCGCGAAGCCGGTGCCATCCGCGCCTCCGACGCGGGGCGCGGCGGCGGCCCCGGGGACGGAGGGACCGCGGGCACATGATCGTCGACCACGCCTACGAACTGATCACCGACGACGTCTTCCTGCGCCTGCCCGGACTGCTGCCGCACGCCGAACTCTTCCTCAAACTGGAAGGGCTCAACCCGGCCGGATCGGTCAAGCTCAAGACCGCCACCGGCCTGGTCGAGGACGCCGAACGCCGTGGCCTGCTGCGCCCCGGCGGCTCCCTGATCGAGTCCTCCTCCGGCAACCTGGGCATCGCCCTGAGCGCCGTCTGCGCGGCCAAGGGCTACACCTTCACCTGCGTCACCGACCCGCACGTACCGCGGCAGAGCGTCGCGCTGATGCGCGCGTTCGGTGCCCATGTGTGCGTCGTGGACACCCCCGACGGCAACGGCGGCTATCTCGGCAGCCGGATCGCCCTGATCCGCAGCGCCCTGGACCTCGACCCGTCCCTGACCTGGCTCAACCAGTACGCCAACGCCGCCAACCCGGCCGTGCACGCGACCCGCACCGCCGCCGCCGTGCTGCGCGAGATCCGCACCGTGGACTACCTCTTCGTCGGCGCCGGCACCACCGGCACCGTCATGGGCTGCGCCGCGCACTTCCGCCGCTGCTCGCCCCGGACCACCGTGGTCGCCGTGGACGCCGAGGGCTCGGTGACCTTCGGCGGACCGCCCGGCACCCGCCGCATACCGGGCCTGGGCACCAGCCGGGTGCCGGAACTCTGCCGTCCGCGCGCCGTGCACCGGGTGGTCGCCGTACCCGAACGGGACGCCGTACGGATGTGCCGCCGCCTCGCCCGCTCCCACGGCCTGGCCGTCGGCGGCTCCACCGGCTCCGTGCTCTGCGCCGTCCTGCGGCTGCGGTCCGGCATCCCGCCGGGCGCCCGCGTGGTGGCGCTCTCCGCCGACCTCGGGGACCGCTACCTGGACACCGTGTACGACGACGTCTGGGTCACCGAGCACTTCGGCGCCGCGACGACCGGCCGCCCCCGGATGCCCGGCACCGCGCAGTCCGCCCCAGAGGAGGTGCGTTGAATGAACCCGCCCGCCGACGCCGTCCCGGCCCCCGCCGCCGCCCCGGCCTCCGCCACGCACGCCGCCCCGGAGGACGCCGACGGCCTCCAGGACCTGTACTGGCCCCCCGTCCACCCCTTCCGCTCCCTCGACCCCGCGCTCGTCCGCTTCCTGGCCGCTCCCCCGCCCGCCCAGGCCGCGCACCTCGCCCGCCTGCGCGCCGACCCCGAGGCCCACGGCCGCTTCCTCCACGACCACCTGGCCACCCTCTACGCCCACTCCTTCGGCTACCGCGACGGCCCGGCCGCCCACGCCCCCGACGACGACCTGGAGATCGCCCTGTACGCGGCGCGCACCCGGCTGGAGCACGAGTTCCTGACGTACGGCTGCGCCCCCGGGCCCGTACCGGCCCTGCCGACCCAGGAAGCGGCCGCCGACCACCTGGAAGCGCTGGCCGCCGACAACCCCGGCGCCTCCCACCCCCTCTTCCGCTTCCTCGCCGCCGACGCCACCCGCGAGCAGATCGAGTACTTCCTGCGCTGTGAACTGATCCGCAACGAAGTCGTGGACGACGAGGTCGCCCTGCTCGTCGTCGGCCTCCAGGGACAGCAGAAGGCCGTCGCGGCGGCCAACCTGTGGGACGAGTGCGGACGCGGGCGGCTGGAGAACTTCCACACGTACTGGCTGCGCCGCCAGCTCGGCTCCCCCGCCGGGTGGGAAGCGCTGGCCCGGTACCGCCGCGCCCACCCCTGGTTCGCCAAGCCGACCTCGAACCTGTTCGCCGCGCTGCTGCTGCGCCCGGCGCGCGTGCAGGCCGCATACGGCTGCTTCCTCGTCTTCGAAAGCTGGGTCGAGCCGCACTTCACCCTCCTCCTGGAGGGAATGACGCGGGTGGGCATCCACGACGACGCCACCCGCGTGTACTACACCGCCCACACCCGCATCGATCCCCGCCACAGCCGGGAACTGTGCGACGGGCTGCGCGCCCAGCGCCCCCGCCTCACACCCCCGGAGGTACGGGCTGCCCTGTACGGGGCGCACCTCGCGGTCGACACGGGCGTGCGGCAGTACGACCGTATCCGGCGTCACTTGGAGACCATGGGCTCGCGGAGCGAACGCGCGCCGCGGCCCCAGGACCACTGAGGCCGGCTGCGATCGGAGGAAGCATGACGGACCCGGACCGGAGCGCCCACCAGCAGGCGGGGGCGGCCGACGCCGTACTGACCCTGCCCGGCACGATCCTCACCCCACCGGGACCCGGCCGGGTGAACGGCGGGCCCGGCGGGCCCGGTGGCTGCACCCTCGGCCTCGACATCGGCGGCACCTTCGTCAAGTCCGCGCTGGTCGCCGCCGACGGCACGGTCCGGCACGAGAGCCGCTGCCCGACCCGGAGCGCGGACGGCCCCGACGCCGTCCTGGGCGCCGTCCTCGACCACGCCGCCGAGGCCCTGGCCGTGGCCCGCGACGCGGGCGAGGACGTCCGCGCGGTGGGCATCGCCTCCTGCGGGCTGGTGGACGAGGACGCGGGCACCGTCGTGTTCTCCGCCTCCATCCAGTGGCGCGACCTGCCGCTGCGGCGGCTGGCGGCCGAGCGCCTCGGCCTGCCGGTCGCCCTCGGGCACGACGTACGCTCCGGCGGCCTCGCCGAAGCGCGGCTGGGCGCCGGGCGCGGCCACCGGGTCGTCCTGTTCGTGCCCGTCGGTACGGGGGTGGGCGGCGCGCTGCTGCTGGACGGGAAGCCGTTCCCGGGCAGCCACTGGCGCTCGGCGGAGGTCGGGCACGTCGTCACCCGGCCGGACGGCGACGCGTGCCCGTGCGGCCAGCGCGGCTGCCTGGACACCATCGCGGGCGGCGTCGCCGTGGCCCGCCGCTACAACCAGCGGTGCGGCGCCCTGCCCCCGGTCTCCGGCGCCGAGGAGGTGGCGCGGCGCGCGGCGGCCGGCGACCCGGTGGCCGTACAGGTGTGGGAGGAGGCGGCCGACGCGATGGCCCGGACGCTGCTGGCGGCGGTCACGCTCTTCGACCCGGCCGTCCTGGTGCTGGGCGGCGGGCTCAGCCAGGCGGGTGAGCAGTTGCGTGCGCCGCTGCGGCGCGGCCTCGAACAGCGGGCCGCCTTCCAGGCGCTGCCCGACCTCGTCTTCGCCCGGCTGGGTGAACGGGCGGGCCGGATCGGCGCCGGACTGCTGGCCTGGGACCTCCTCCACGCCCACGAAGGCGTACGGACATGAGCGTCCACGGCCGGGCACAAGCGGTCGTGTCCGTGCCCGTACGCGGGCACAGCCCGCCCCAGCCGCACACCCGCGTCGGCTGCCGACCCGGCCCTGACCGGCCGTGCGGCCCCCGCTGACCAGGTCTGCCCGCGGCGCGGCGGACGCGGGGGAAACGGGCATGTACACCGCAGTGGGCGCGGCGGACCGTCCCCGAGGGCCGTCCATCGGGTTCGCTTTCCCCCGCCGGGTTCTCCTCCCCTGAAAGGGTCCCGACCATGAAGCACCCCGTCTCCGGCGCCGGCCCCTCCGGTTCCGGAGCCCCCCGCCCCACCGCCGCCCCGGAATCCGCCGGAACCGGCCCCCACGCCGGGCCCGGCGGCCAGGCCCACCACCTCGTCGAGGGCCGCACCGTCGACGCCGTGCCGGAGACCGAACGGCACGGCCGCCCGCGCGACCTGTTCGCCGTCTGGTTCGCCGCCAACATCAGCCCGCTGACCATCGTCTCCGGCACCATCGCCCCGCTCGTCTTCGGCCTCGGCCTGTGGCCCGCCGTCGCCGCCGTGACCCTCGGCAACCTGCTCGGCGGTTTCCTGATGGCGCTGCACGCGGCGCAGGGCCCGCGGCTCGGGGTTCCCCAGATGATCCAGAGCCGCGGCCAGTTCGGCAGCCACGGTTCGCTGCTCGTCACGCTCGTGGTCGTCTTCATGTACGCGGGCTGGTTCGCGTCCAACCTGGTCATCGCCGGGCAGGCGCTGAACCGGTCGGTGCCCGCCGTGGCCACCTCCGGCTGGCTGGTGCTGTGCGCGCTGGCCGGGCTGGTCGTCGCGGTCGTCGGCTACCGCCTGATCCACCGGGTCGGGCGCTGGGCCACCGTCGTCACCCTCGCGCTGCTCGCCCTGTGCGCCGTACGGGTGTTCATGGCCCCCGGCGTCCTCGAACGCGCCACGAACGCCACCGGCTTCACCCTCTCCGGCTTCGTCGGCATGACCGCGATCGGCATCCTGCTCCAGATCACCTACGCCCCGTACGTCTCGGACTACACCCGCTACATGCCCGCACACGCCGCGTCCCGCCGCTCCACCCTGTGGTTCACCTACTGGGGCAGCGTCCTGGGCAGCGTGCTGCCGATGTTCCTCGGCATCGTGATGGCCCTGGCGGTGGCCGACGACGCGATCGCCGGACTGGACACCGTCCTCGGCGGCACCCTGTCCGCGGTCGTCCTGTGCTCCTTCGCCGTCATCGTCGTCCACGTCAACTCGATGAACCTGTACGGCACTTCCCTGTGCCTGGTGACCGCCGCCCAGACGTTCCGGCACGACTGGCTGCCGGGCCGACCGGCCCGTACGGCGCTGATCGCGGGACCGCTCGCCCTCGGCCTGACGCTGGCCCTCGCCTTCCAGGACACCTTCCTCGCCTCGTACACCGACTTCCTGGCGATCCTCCAGTACGTCCTGATCCCGTGGACCGCCATCAACCTCGTCGACTACTACCTGATCCGGCGCGGCCACTACCACGTACCGTCCTTCTTCGCCCCCGGCGGCGGCGTGTACGGACGCGTCAACGGCCCGGCCGTCCTGGTCTACGCCGTCAGCTTCGCGCTGGAGATCCCCTTCATGCACACCTCGGCCTACACCGGGCCGGTCGCCGCGGCCCTCGACGGGATAGACCTCTCCTGGGCCGTGGGCCTGCTGATCCCCGGCGTCGCGTACTGGCTCATCGCCCGCCGCCGCACCGCGCCCGACACCCTCGCCACCACGGCCCCCGCCCACGCCCTCCCCCAGGAAGGCTCCTGACCATGTCCACCACCCCCGACTTACGTGCCGAGGCGGCCCGCCTCCTGCACACCAACCGCTACCTCACCCTCGGGACCGCCGGACCCGACGGCACCCCCTGGGCCGTCCCCGTCACCTATGCCTGGGACGACGCGGACCACTTCTACTGGTGGTCCGCGTCGGACGCGGCGCACTCCCGCAACATCGCGGCCAACCCCGCCGTCTCGGTCCTGGTCTTCGACTCCCAGGTGTCCGACGCCGAGGCGCAGGCCCTCTACGGGGAAGGCACCGCCCACGCCCTCGCCCCGGCCGACCTGCCGACGGCCCTCGCGGTCTTCTACGCCCGCCGCTACCCCGACCCCGCCGTCCGCGCCCGCAAGGCCCGCCAACCCGCCGAGTTCCAGGGCGGCTCCCCCAAGCGCTTCTACTGCGCCACCGTCCACGCCTACTCGGCCCTCACCCCCGACCCCCACCCGGTCCACGGCACCACGGTGCCCCACCGGGTCACCTTTCCGTTCACCACGGCGTGGGCGAAGGCGTACGAACCGGGGTGAGACGGCGATCCGGGCCGGCGGTCTCAGGACGACGCGAACGGGCAGCTCCTCAGAGGCACTTACGCCGCCAGGCAAGCAGTCCCACGAGTGCGATCGGCCCGAGGACGGCGGCCTTGACGGCCAGCTTCGTCGACAGCCACGCGAACCAGGGGACCCACAGCCCCCACCACCAGGCCAGCAACAGGGCCAGGCCCACCACCAGAACGGCACACACCACGGACACCGTGATGCGGGCCGCCCGGTTGCCGAGCTGCTCCGCACGCTCCCCCTCGCTCATGAGGGTGATTCTAAGGATGAGAAGTGACCGGCGGCGGGCTCAGGTGGCGATCTTGCCAAGGATGTCCGGATGGTGTCGGCCGTGCCCCGTAGCCGCTTCGTAGGCGGCACCGACCCGCAGGACGGCCAGGTCGGCGCGCGGCGGGCCGACGATCTGGAGGCCCACCGGGAGGCCGTCCGGGGTGAAGCCCGCCGGTACGGACAGGGCGGGCACGCCCAGTACGGACACGAAGTAGGCCGACCGCATCCAGTCGATGTAGGTGTGCTGCGGCTCCCCCGCGACCGTGGCCGGATACTCCGCCGCCGCGTCGAACGGCGCGACCTGGGACACCGGCGCCAGCAGCACGTCGTACCGGGTGAAGAAGTCGACGGCGCTCAGATGCAGCCGCGCGCGGCAGGCCGTCGCGCGGGCCAGGTCGGGGCCGGTCAGGCGGCGGCCCTGCTCGATGTTCCACGCGAGGCTCGGTTTCAGGGCTTCGCGGGACGCGTCGAGCGCAGCGCCGAGCGCGAGGTCGAAGTGGTGGGCCCGCAGGATGCGGAACACGTCGTCGGCCCCGTCCAGGTCCGGGCAGTCCGCCTCGACCCGGCAGCCCAGTTGCCGGAACACCTCCGCCTGCGGCTCCAGCACCTCCCGCACCTCGGCGTCGACCGGCACCCGGCCGCCCAGATCGGGCGTCCAGGCCACGCGCAGCCCGGCGAGGTCACGCTCCAGCGGCTCCCGGAACGGCTCCCCCGGTCCCTCCAGACTCACCGGGCACCGCGGATCGGGCCCCGCCATGACCGAGAGCAGCAGCGCGGCGTCGACGACCGTACGGGCCATCGGGCCGGGCACGGTCAGCGTGTCCCACGGATTCCACGCCGGGTACGACGGCACCCGGCCGGGGGTGGGGCGCAGCCCGACGACGTTGCAGAACGAGGCGGGGTTGCGCAGCGAACCGCCCATGTCGGAGCCGTCGGCGAGGGGTTGCAGCCCGGCGGCCAGCGCGGCCGCCGCACCGCCGCTGCTGCCACCCGCCGAGCGGGTGAGGTCGTACGGGTTGCGGGTCACACCGAAGACGGGGTTGAAGGTGTGCGAACCGGCGCCGAACTCCGGCACGTTGGTCTTTGCGATGCGGATCGCCCCGGCGGCCTGGATGCGCTGGACGAGCAGTTCGTCCTCGTCGGGGACGCTGTCCGCGCGCAGCGGCGAGCCGTACGTGGTGCGCATGCCGCGGGTGAGGTGGGTGTCCTTGAAGGCGATGGGCAGCCCGTGCAGGGGCCCGGCCGTCCCGCCGCGCGCCAGGTGCTCGTCGGCGGCCGCGGCGGCCGCCATCGCGCCTTCGGGATCGAGGGAGACGAGGGCGTTCACGCGTGGGTTGACGCGCTCGATGCGGTCCAGGTGGGCCTGTACGACCTCCCGCGCGGACACCTCGCGGCGGCGGATGCGGGCGGCCAGGTCGGTGGCGTCGGTGTAGGTGAGGCCGGTGATGTCGGCGTCGGTACCGGTGAGGCCGGTGGCGGCGGAAGTGCGGCCGGTGCCGGTGTCGGCGGCGTCGGTGAGGTCGTTGTCACCACTCATACCCGCAACCCAACACCGTCCATCAGCGCACCCACCACCCCCCGGGCCCGCCCGACGGCTTCCTCGTCGCCCGTCCGCAGGCCGCGCGCCCACACCTCCACGGCGTCCAGCGCGGCCAGCGCCGGCAGCGCGTACCGCTCCGCGTCCGTCAGCTCCCGCCCGTAACCGCGCAGGAAGGCGGCGCGCAGGGCCGGATCACGCAGGCACGCGCCGTACGCCACCCGTACGAGATCCTCCGCCGCGCACCCCAGCCGCGCCTGCGCGAACCCGGCGAGCGCCAGGCGGCGGCCCGCCGCGTCCCAGAGGAAGTGGTGCTCGCCGACATCGCCGTGCAGGAAGCCCGCGGGCAGCGGCGGGAGCAGGTGGAGCACCGCGGCCCGGTCCAGGACGAACCGCCGCTCCGCCGCGTCGAGCACCCCCGCGTCCGTCAACTGCGCCACCTGCTCCTCGGCGGCGGCGTGCCGGCCGGCGGCCCACCGGTCCGCGCCGCCCACCGGGCCCGCCGCGCCCGCCGGGCCGCACACGTCGTGCAGTCGGCGCAGCAGCCCGCCCGCCTGCCGGTACAGCTCCGTACGGTCGGCACGGCCGGGCGCGGAAGCGGGCAGACCGGACCCCGGCGCGGCGGTGAGCAGCAGCGCGAGGCGGCCCGGGTCGCTGTCGACGAGGACCGGCGCGTGCGCGTGGCCGAGGGCGGGGACGGCGTGCCGGTACGCGTGCGTCTCACGCGTGTAGCGGTCCGGCGTCGGCGCCACCTTGAGGAAGAACCGGGCCGCGTCCGCGCGCGTCAGCTCCCACACCCGCGCGCCGGCCCGCTGCCGCGAGACGTCGCGGACCTCGGTGATCTCACCGCCGGCCCGGCTGCGGGCCCAGGCGGCGACGGGGTTCGGGACGGTTGGCACAGTTCCTCCTCGGTTGACGCCGGTTCGGACGGGTGCTCGCAGAACGAGGCCCGCGGACCGTCCGTCACGGTCCCACGCGGGCGCCCTCTCGGTCGAAAGTTCGACCGGCCCGTCAACGCGCGACCCGGCACGGGTCGCGCGCGGCACGGTTCACCCGGCCGTGGCCGGCCACCCGATCCGGGGATTGCGGACAGCCGACGGGCTGCCGAATGGCCGGAAGTCGGCAGCGTCGGAACGGTCACCACCCTACGGAGTTGTACAGTTGCGCAATCCAGCAACTTAATCAGCGCTGCGCGGGAGCGCACCGATCCGCCGGGGGGATCCCATGCCAGGCACCGACTCCCTACGGACCGAGGTGGCCGCCGCCTTCGCGCACGCCCTCGGCCAGGCACTCGACTCCCCGGAGGTCAGGGAGGCGATGCGCCGCGTCCCGGGAACCGCCGGCCGGGAACAGTTGCGCACCCAGGCCCACCGGGCACGCGACGCCCTCTGCGCCGCGGCGGCACCCGAGTACGAGACGTACGCCCGGCTACGCTCCGCGCACGGCGCGCCGCCCGACGAGACACACCCACGGTCCCGTACGGCCGCGGACTCCGGCGGCGGCCTGCTGCCCGCCCTCGCCGTCCTGGTACCGAGCCTGGGAGCGGTGGCCGCCGTCCTCTTCCTCGCGATCGGCTTCGGCATGCGGCTCGTCGGCTTCCACCGGCAGTTCGCCGACGAGCTGGTGTACGCGGGCTGGCTCGCCGCGGGCATCGCGGCGGCGGCGACCGTGGCCGGACTGGCCTGGATGCTGGTGACCGCGGCCCGCAACCGCTCGGCGACGACCGCGGACGGCGGCCCGGCCCCGGGTCCTGGCGCCGATGCCGGTACCGGTGCGCGGGACCTGGAGTCCGAGGTGGCGCGGGCCCGCGCGGCCTGGCAGCGCGCGCTGCTGGAGCGCGGCGTCCTGCCGTTCCTGCTGGACCGTATCCGCGCCCAAGAGGAAGAGGCCCGTACCGCCCCGACAGCAGCACCGGCGCCCCGCGCCCGTACCCGGCCCGGCTACTCCGCTCCCGAATACGGCAGCCCGGAATACGCCAGCCCCGAGTACGCCAGCCCCGGCTACGGCAGGCCCGCCTACGGAAGCCCGGCGTACGAAAGCCCGGACCGCCAGGAGCGGTAGCTCTGCTCCCGGGGCGGCCCGGACCCGCCGGGACCGTCGCTGCGCGGCTACGCGGTGATGGAGAACGCGGCATTCCGGGCCGCGGCGTGCCCGGTCGCCTCTACTGTCGCGTCATGGATTTCGACCGGGGTGACTCGAACTGGGAACTGATGCTGGTGCAGCGTCCCACCGGCACACACCTCTCGCAGTCGAGCACCCCGGGCGGAAAGAGCCCGCTGGCGCTGGACGACGACAACAAGCTCGTCACGCACGCCGTGCTGTTCGACGGGACCAAGACGGCTCTGGTGATCCTCGGCGCGGGCGTCGCACTGGGGGCCGCTGCGGTGAAGGCCGCGCCGTACGTCAAAAGCGGACTGACCAGTCTCAAGTCGAAGCTGAGGCGCCGGCCGGAGGAGACCGCCGACATCGAGCCCCCGCTCGCCTCACGGTCGTCGCGGAGGCCGGGCCGGAGCAGCCTGACGTCCCACGGCTGCGCGCTGTCCGACCGTCAGACCTCGTCACGGCGCTCGGGGCGGGGCCGGACCGGTGCCCGGCCGCACGGCACGGGGATCCAGAACTCGTAGCGGTTCACCCCGGATACGGCCGTACCGATGTTCCCCAAGGGGGTTATCCACAGGGCTGGCTGTGACCCACGCCACACAGGCACTATGGGTACATGACCAGGGCCACCGGCCGTGCGCCGTCGGGTCCGCCGCAGCCGTCGCCGCGGCGGTACAACACCGTGCTCCGGCTGTACGACGCGCCGCTGCACCGGGACTGGGCCTTCTGGCTCACCGTCGGTTTCGCCGTCCTGGCGGCGCTCAGCATCGGCACGAGCAAGGAGCAGACGAGCGGTCTGCCCCGCTGGCTGGACACCCTGCTCGCGGTGCTCACCTTCACGCTGCTCTTCGGGGTGGTGCCTGCCTGGATCCGGCTGGGCATCCGCAAGTGGCGGTGGCGCGACCGGCCGAGCCACCCGAAGCCGTCACCCGGCGTGACCCCGGCCCCGGCCACGGCCCCGCGCACCGCCCCACCCGCTCACACCACCGCGTCCTTCCACACCGCCCCTCCCCCTCGCACCACCCCAGCTCCCCGCACCGACCCGCCACCCCCTCGCACCACCGCGCCGAGACGCACGCCCCCACCGCCGCCCCACGGACCCGCCCGCCCCGAGTCCGCGTACCCGCCGTCCCCCGACCCGCTGGCCGCCGCCCGCCGGGCCTTCCCGCACCCCGTGGCCCGGACCGTGCACGAGATGCAGCGGGCGCACACTCCCAAAGACCGCCACGAGGCGCTGCTCGAAGCCGGCGAGACGCTCGCCGCCGCCGTCGCCGTCACCGCGGCGGGACTGCTCACGGCGCACGGCGCCGGTGAGCGCAACCTCGCGGAGCTGCGTACCGCCCTCGCCGGCACGGGCACCACCTTCGGCACCTGGACGGTCTGGCTCCACCACCTGTGCAAGGTCGCGCGGGAGCGCACGGACGTGATCCCCGGCCTGGCGGAGGCGCTCCGGGACGACTCCGACATGGCGGCCCGGCCGGACGATCCCGGGCTCGCCCAGCTCCTCGACCGCCTCAAGGGCGAACGCAACCGCACCTCGCACGGCGACAAGCCGCGGACGCAGGAGGAGGCCGCCCTGCGCGTCGCCGAGCATCAGCTCACCCTCGAACAGGCACTGATGTCCGCCCAGTTCCTGACCGGGCTGCCCTGGCTGCTCACCGTCTCGTGCGCCTACCAGCGCCGCACCGGCACGTTCGAGGTCGTGGCGGACCATCTGATGGGCGACCACCCGGACTTCGACCGCATGACCTTCTCCTGCCCGGCCCCGGTCGCCGACGACACGGTGTACGCCCTCAGTCCGGCGGGCCCGGTCACCCTGTCACCGTTCGTCGCCAGCCTGTACTGCGCGCAGTGCGGGCGCCGCGAGATCTGCCACGCCAACAACGCGGGGCGCCGCAACCGCCCGGCGGCCTACAAGAGCTTCGGCCGCGGGCACGTCATCCCGTACCCCGAGCTGGACGAGGAGATGGCCGCCCTGCCCGGCCCGCGGCCGTCACCCCGTCCGGGACGCCGCGACCCTTAGCTCGTAATGGGATTCATTTTCATATAGCCTCGTCCGGAACCGGCACCGGTTCGTGTCCGCGCAACGCCTCGGGGCGGCGTGCCGCGCACCGCGTGCCCGTCAGCACACCCGCGCCCAGGAGAGGTTCCCGGACCATGGCCGTTCCCAAGCGGAAGATGTCCCGCAGCAACACCCGCCACCGCCGCGCCCAGTGGAAGGCCCGCACGCCCGCCCTGGTCCCGGTGACCGTGGACGGCTCCGTCCACCAGGTGCCGCGCCGCCTGGTGAAGGCGTACCGGCTCGGCCTGCTGCGCCCGGAGGACTGATCGCCGATGGTCCCGCCGCACCCGGCCGGCCCGCTGCCCGTCACCGTGCTCTCCGGATTCCTCGGCGCGGGCAAGACCACGCTGCTCAACCACGTCCTGCACCAGCGGGCGGGACTGCGCGTCGCCGTGATCGTCAACGACATGAGCGAGATCAACATCGACGCCGCGCTCGTCCGCGGTGGCCAGGGCGCCCTGTCCCGCACCGAGGAACGTCTGGTCGAGATGACCAACGGGTGCATCTGCTGCACCCTGCGCGACGACCTCCTCGACGAGGTCGCCCGGCTGGCCCGTGAGGGCCGCTTCGACCACCTGCTCATCGAGTCCAGCGGCATCTCCGAGCCGATGCCGGTGGCCGCCACCTTCGCGTTCCCGCGCGACGACGGCGCGACGCTGAACGACCTGGCCCGGCTGGACACCATGGTCACCGTGGTCGACGCCGCGCACTTCCACGACGGACTGGCGGGCGGCGACGGCCTGGCCGAGCGCGGCCTCGCCCCGTACGAGGACGACGAGCGGACCGTCAGCGACCTGCTGGTCGACCAGGTCGAGTTCGCCGACGTCATCGTCGTCAACAAGCTCGACCTGGTGGACGAGGCGCGGGCCGCACGCCTGCGGGCCGCCCTCGCCCGGCTGAACCCGGCGGCCCGGATCGTCCCCGCCCGGCACGGCCGGGTGGCGCCCGCCGAGATCCTGGGCACCGGCCGCTTCGACCTGGAGCGCGCCCAGCAGGCTCCCGGCTGGGTCAGGGAGCTGAACGGCGACCACGTACCGGAGACCGAGGAGTACGGGATCTCCAGCACGGTCTTCCGCGCGGCGCGCCCCTTCCACCCCGGCAGGCTCTGGGCCTTCGTCACGGAGGGCATGGACAGCGGGGCGTACGGGGAGATCCTGCGGTCCAAGGGCTTCTTCCGCCTCGCCGGCCGCCCGCACGTGACCGGACTGTGGTCGCAGGCGGGCTCCGTCGCCCGCATCGAGCCGTCGGGCACCCACGCCCCGGACGGAGCCGGTCGGGACGGGGACAGTGGCCGGGACGGCCTTCCCGCAGACGTCCAGGAACTGGTCTTCATCGGGACCGGGCTGCGCGCCGAAGCCCTGCACGCCGCCCTCGGGGACTGCCTCGTCACGGACGCGGAGACGCGTACGGAGGCGTACGGCGCCGACCCGTTCCCGGCCTGGGCCACGTACGGCGTGGACGACACCTGCGACCACGAGGGCGAACCGGCATGGGCGGGCGGCTGACCCGACAACGCGCCGCCGTGCTGCGCGCACTGGCCGGGTGCCAGGACTTCGTCTCGGCCCAGGAGTTGCACCTGCGTCTGGACGCCACCGGCGTATCCGTCGGCCTGTCCACCGTCTACCGGGCCCTGCACGCCCTGGAGCGGACGGGGCAGGTCGACGTCGTACGGGACGAGGCGGGCGAACGCCTCTACCGGCCGCGGCCCGCCGACGGCCACCGCCACTACCTGCTCTGCCGCCGCTGCGGCCGCAGCCGCCCGCTGGACTCCGACGTGGTGGAGCGCTGGGCGGATCGGGTGGGCGCGGAGAGCGGCTTCAGCGCCGTCGAGCACACCGTGGAACTCAGCGGCATCTGCGCCCGCTGCACCGGGCTGCACCGGGCGTGCCCATAGCGTCGCGGAGCACGGCGCCCGTGGACGTGCGGCCCCTACGACGGTGCGTCCCGTTCGGCGATGCGCCCGGCGCCGGACGGCGGGAGACTCGAAGAGGGGGCGCGCGTCCCAGGCGCGTCCAAGGCGACCCCATGGCGAGGAAGGAAAGAAGGCGCCTGCCATGACAGCCACCACCCACACACCGCATCCGCACCACACCCACGAGCACGGCAGCGGCTGCGGCCACGTCGCCGTGCCCCACGACGACCACGTCGACTACGTCCACGACGGCCACCTCCACCGCCCGCACGGCGATCACGCCGACGAGTGCGAGCCCGCCGCGCACACCGTCCACGAGGGTCACGCCCACGACCACCGCCCCGGCTGCGGCCACGTCGCCGTACCGCACGGCACCCATGTGGACTTCGTCCACGACGGCCACCGGCACGCCGCACACGAGGACCACTGGGACGACCACTGAGGCGCGGCCCGCCCCGAAAATTTTTCCGCCCCACCGGCAACCCCCGTGACTTCCGCACGTCGTGACGGGTGAGGGCGCCGTCCGGCGTCGTCCCGCCGATCGTGGAGCAGCCATCGTGAACGACTCCCGCACCTCCGCCTCGTCCTGCCCGCCCGCCCCCTCGTACGCACCGTCCGGCGGCGCCGGGCACGGGGCCCGCCGCAGGGTACGGAGTGCCGTGACCGCCGGACTGCTGGCGGCGGTCGCCCTGTCCGCGTTCTCCCTGACCGGTACGGCGCACGCCGAGGAGCGGGCCCCGAAGGCGAGCGCCCCGGAGGAGGCCGGCTCCGCCCCGCAGCCGGCGCCAGGAACGAGCACCCCGTCCGCCTCGCGCCCCAGCGCCGAGCCCAGCCGCGCGCCGAGCCCCGTGCCGAGCGCGAGCAAGGTACCCGGCCAGGGCTCCGGCAGCGCCGATTCCGCCCGGCCGTCCGACGGCTCCGCCGCGAAGCCCGCCCCCGCGCCCTCGCACGCCAAGGACGAACTCGCCGAGACGGGCACCTCCACGACCACCAACGTGGCGCTGGGCGCCGGAGCCGTCCTGCTGATCGCCGGGGGCGGCGGTGCCGTGTACGCCGCCCGCCGCCGCAACAGCGCCGCCTGAGCCACCCGCAGCGCTGCCGACGGCCGAGGAACCGATGGAGTTCACCGCCGCCGCGTCCCTCTCCCCGGCACGGGCCGCCGTGCCGGGGCCTTGGCGCGCCCTGCGCCGGCGCCTGCTCGCCCGCGCCACGGCGCCGCAGAACGCGTACGGGCCGGCGCCCGCCCAGCGGTCCGCCGCCCGGACCGGCCCCACCGGCCCCGTCGGCCCCGTGGGCCCCACCGCCCCCCTCCCCGGTGACGGTCCGGCCGCCCGCCTCCCCGACGAGAGCCCCACCGTCACGGACCTCTACCACGCCCACCGGCTGTCCATGGTGCGGCTGGCGGTGCTGCTGGTGGACGACCGGGCGACGGCCGAGGACGTCGTCCAGGACGCGTTCGCGGCCCTCTACAAGCGCCACGGCGAGCGCCTCGACGAGGTCGACAACGCCCTCGCGTACCTGCGCACCGCCGTGGTCAACGCGGCCCGCTCGGTACTGCGGCGCCGGCGCACGGCCCGCGACTACACACCCCCGCACGAGACGGACGCGCCCTCCGCCGAGGAACGCGTCGTGCTCGACGAGGAGCACCGCGAGGTCCTCGCCGCCCTGGGCCGGCTGACCGCCCGCCGCCGCGAGGTCCTCGTCCTGCGGTACTGGGGCGAGCTGACCGAGGCGCAGATCGCGGCCACGCTGGGCATCAGCCGGGGCGCGGTGAAGTCGATCGCCAGCCGCGCGCTGGACTCCCTGGAGAAGATGCTGGAGGCGCGGCCATGACACCGCACAGGCCGGGGTCGGGAGCCGACCACGAACCGGATTCCGGGCCCGGGACCCGCCCCGTCGAAGCACGGCTGCGCCTCGCCCTCGCGGCCCGCGCCGAACAGATCGACCTCCGTGAGCTGCGGCCCGCCGCACCCCCCGGCCCCTCCGGCCTCCGCCGCGGCGCGTTCCGCGGCCCACGGCTGCGGGTGCGGCGCCTCGTCCTGCCGCTGACGGCGGCGGCCACGGTGGCCGCCGCCGCGGTGGGCTGCCTGGTCCTGGCCCCGGACACCCCGGTCCCGCCGCGCCCCGTGCCCGCGGCGACGCCCAGCCCCGTACCGACCCGCCCCGCGCCGGCCAGTCCCCGACCGGCCGACCCCACCCCCTCGCCGTCGTCCCCCGCCGACGCGGCCACCTCTTCCCCGCCGGAGCGGCCCCCCTCGTCCGGTCCCACCGCGCGGCCCGGCACGCCTGCCCCGCGTACGGCCACCCCCGACCCGAGCGGACACCCCTCCCCCTCGAAGGCACGGCGGCAAGCGTCCGCACCGCCCCCGGCCGGGCCGGTCCGGACGGCGACGGCGGGGCCCAGCGCGCCGCGGCCGGGCCGGGCGGCGGCTTCGAGCAGCGCGTCCGGCCACTGAGGAGGGGCGCGCTTAGCACTCACCCCGGATTTCGTCCGCCCGGCGCGACGAGCAGTACTCCGATCGTGTCGAATTCCCCCACACCCCATCCTTCACGGACGTTGCGGAATTCGGCCTTCTTCACGCCCTGCCGCGAGCCGCCGCCCCGCCCGCCTCACCCCGCCGAACGCTCATTTCCAGCCGTCCTCGGGAGCACGTCGCGCCACTTCCCCGGGGCGGCGGCCGCCTTTCGGCACGGGGAGCGGCCCTTTCCCCACCACGGCCGCGCCGGACGCGCACCACCTCCCCGGTGCCGCACCGCAGCCGCCGTTCTCCCGCCCCACTCCGGAAATGCCCCTCTTTGCCGTCTTCGCTCTCCGGCCGCATGGCTGCGCCCGGAGCCGGTGGCCCGGTAGGCTTTCCGTGTGATCTTCAAGCGCATCGGAAATGGGCGGCCGTACCCGGACCACGGCCGGGAAAGCACCCGCCAGTGGGCGGATGTCGCCCCTCGTCCGGTACGCCTCGACCAGTTGGTGACGACCAAGCAGCAGCTCGACCTGGAGACGCTGCTCGCCGAGGACTCCACCTTCTACGGCGACCTCTTCGCCCACGTCGTGAAGTGGCAGGGCGACCTGTACCTGGAAGACGGGCTGCACCGCGCCGTGCGCGCCGCCCTCCAGCAGCGCCAGGTGCTGCACGCCCGCGTTCTGGAACTGGGCTGACGCACCGGCCGGCCCCTCCGGTACGGGTGGCCGACGTACGGGGCCGCGGGCCCCACGGCCGCCGCCCGACACGGTCCGCCCCCCCGATCGGCGCACGGCATTGGCCCTTTCGGGTGGGCCTCACGACGCGTATTGATCATTTGATAGGCACGGGACCGGCCCCGCACTACGCTGCGAACATGAGCATGCTGACGCCCCCTGGCATGGGCGGTAAGAAGTACCGCATCACGGGCGACAGATATCCGCGGATGCGCCGCCCCCGTCACCGCCGGCGGATCGCCTTGGCGATCACCGCCGCCGTCTGTGCCCTGGCCCTGGCCGGCTGGGGCACGTTGCAGCTCATCGACGTCTTCGGCGGCCGGGGCGGTACGGCCCAGGCCGCGCAGGACAAGAAGAAGTGCCCCGGCAAGGGCGGCGGGGACGGCACGCAGCCGGCCGGCGCCCTGGTCGCCGGTACGGGCAAGGCGTTGCCCAAGCCCGCCGACGTCACCGTCAACGTCCTCAACGCGACGGCCCGCGGCGGCCTCGCCAAGACGACCGCGGACGAACTGAAGAAGCGCGGCTTCAAGGTCGGCAAGGTGGGCAACGCCCCGCCCGCGTACGACAAGAAGATCAAGGGCACCGGCGTGCTGCTGGGCGCGCGGACGACGTCCGAAGGCGCTCAGAAGGTGCTGGGCACGCAGCTCGCCGGCGCGGAGCTGAAGACCGACACCCGTAAGACGGGCGACGTCGACCTGCTCATCGGCGAGACGTTCAAGGCGCTGGCCGAGCCGGCCGCGGCCCAGAAGTCGCTCTCCGCGCTGACGGCACCGCCCAGGACGGACCCGCACTGCCGGAAGTGACCGGCCCGGGCCGGACGCCCGCACGGGACGAGCGCCTGCCCGCACGGGACGGGACGAGCGCCTCCCCACCCGGCCCGGAAGCTCACCGGCCTCCGCGGACCGGTCTCAGCCCGCCGTGCCGTACATCCGGTCGCCCGCGTCGCCCAGGCCGGGGACGATGTAGCGGTCGGGGTCCAGGCACTCGTCCACGGCCGCCGTGACGACCGTCACCGGCGCGCCGGCCAGCTCGCGTTCCATCACCTCGACACCCTCGGGCGCCGCCAGCAGGCAGATCGCGGTGACGTCGTCCGCACCGCGGTTGATCAGTTCCCGGATGGCCGCGACCAGCGTGCCGCCGGTGGCCAGCATCGGGTCGACCACGTAGACCTGGCGGCCCGAGAGGTCGTCCGGCATCCGCGTGGCGTACGTGTGGGCCTCGTACGTCTCCTCGTTGCGGACCATGCCCATGAAGCCGACCTCGGCCGTGGGCAGCAGCCGGACCATGCCGTCCAGCATCCCCAGACCGGCCCGCAGGATCGGCACGACCAGCGGCCGGGGGTGGGACAGCCGCACTCCGGTGGTCGCCGTCACCGGGGTCTCGATGTCGACCTGCTCGGTCCGCACATCGCGGGTGGCCTCGTAGGCGAGCAGGGTGACCAGCTCGTCGGCGAGACGCCGGAAGGTCGGGGAATCGGTGCGCTTGTCGCGCAGGGTAGTGAGTTTGTGCGCCACCAGCGGGTGGTCGACGACGTGGATCCGCATGACATCGACAGTAGCCGAGGTCACGGGCGCCGGTGCCCGCCCGTCCGCGCCGCGCGGCCCGGAAACCGATTCCGTCCCCGATGGCATCGAACCACCGGTCCGGGGGAAAGTGGGCACAAACGCCCGGTCCGCGGTACCGGCGCCGGGCATGGACCTCGTCCCAAGGCGGTGTACGGCGTGCCCGACGGGAATGGGAGCGGCAACGGAACCGGGGCCGGACGCGGTGCCGGACGCGGTGGGAACGGCGGGGGCGGCAGCGGATCCGCGAGCCGGCGCCGGGCCGGCAGAGGCGCCGGCGCCGGTCCCGTACGACCGTCCCGGGAGCCCCGGGGACCCCGGGATCGCCGAGAAACAGCCACCACCGAAGAAGTCGTTCCCGAAGAAGTCGTTCCCGAAGAAGTCGCCCCCGACGAAGGCACTCCCGACGAAGGCGCCACCGGCGGTGAGAACGACGCGGCGCGCCGACGGCGACGCGCCCAGTTCCTGCGCGATCTCAGCGAGGCCAAGGAACTGCGCGACCGCGTCCAGCCGCGCCGCGCCCGGGCCGCACGGATGCGGCAGGCCATGAGAATGCGCACGTTCCGCTGGTAGCCGAACGTCACTTTTGCCCCATCAGAACCTCTCGTCCCACAAGACGTGAGCCACATCTCTCATAACGCCCGCACGACGCAACGCCGAAGACCCCGCGCAATCGCGTTGTTTCTGCCACGATTCCGATGGGCGGGGACCTGCGGCGCCGAGGCGCCGCCCCGTCCGGCCCGGCACGCCTATGACCAGTGGGAGAGTCACGGTGTACTTCGCCGCACTGCTCGCGCGCACCGAAGACGGGTGGGAAGCGAGCGACACGGAGCTCGACAATGTGGAGACCCTGACCGATCTGGCCGACCTGGCCCGTGAGGCCGCGGTCGACGACGACACGGTGGTGGCATACATCGAGCAGGAAGGCACGTGGTTCGGCGTCGTCCGTGTGGACGGCGAGGACGATCCGCGGATCTTCATCTCGAACGCCGCCGCCGCTGCCCGCAGCTCGTACGGTGCGATGCTCACCGACGAACTGCTCGGCCGCGACGAGGACGGCACCGACGATCTCGACAGCCTCGACCTGGACGGTACGGAGGACGGCGAACCCGACCCGGCGGACGGCACGGGCGAGGGCGACGAGACGGCGACGGCTTCCGACGCCCCCGCGCCACCCCCGGGGCCGCTCGGTGACCCGGGCCTGCTGACCGACCTGGGCATCGGCGACAAGGAGCTGCTCGCGCTCGACACCGACGCGCTGTCCGAGATCGCCGACGCCCTCGGCTGCACGGACGTCCTGGAGGCCGTGAGGTAACGCCCGTCACGGACACTGGAAGGCATGACCGCCTCCTTGCCCGACCCCCTCCACACCCCGGCGCCCGACCCGCTGCGCGATCCCTGGACCGCGGCGATGCGACGGGCGCTGGACGAGGCTGCCCGTGCCCCCGGGACCGGTGACGTCCCGGTGGGCGCCGTCGTGCTGTCCCCCGACGGCACGGTCATCGGCACCGGCCGCAACGAACGCGAGGCCACCGGCGACCCCACCGCGCACGCCGAGGTCCTCGCCATCCGCGAGGCGGCGCGCACCCTGCGCAGCACCCCTGCCGACGGCGGACGGCAGACCGGCGACTGGCGGCTGACCGGCTGCACCCTCGTCGTCACCCTGGAACCGTGCACGATGTGCGCGGGCGCCATCGTCCTGTCCCGCCTGGACCGCGTCGTCTACGGGGCGGCCGACGAGAAGGCGGGCGCCGCCGGCTCCCTTTGGGACGTTGTACGCGACCGCCGCCTCAACCACCGCCCCGAGGTGATCACCGACGTCCTGGCCGCCCCCTGCGCCGCCCTCCTGACCACCTTCTTCCGCTCCCGCTGACCCCCGCCCACCCCCACCGCCGGATACCGATTTCGGCGTACGGCCCCCCGTGGGCTAGAGTTCCTCTCGGTAGCGTGTCCGAGCGGCCGAAGGAGCGCGCCTCGAAAGCGCGTGAGGGGGCAACTCCTCCGTGGGTTCAAATCCCACCGCTACCGCTTGTAACACCCCTCTGATCTGCGGAAACGCGGTCAGGGGGGTGTTTTGCGTGCTGCCCGGGCGCCCATGTCGCCCGCGCCGCCCGCCCCTCGCGTCCAGCGTGCGAAGCGCGGGCGGTGGCCCGGTCCCCTACGGCCTCGCATGCGAGGGCAGCGTGAGTATTTCGGCTCCGTCGTCGGTGATGGCGATG
The DNA here is from genome assembly GCF_055567735.1 of Streptomyces sp. NPDC026394. Lineage (NCBI taxonomy): Bacteria > Bacillati > Actinomycetota > Actinomycetes > Kitasatosporales > Streptomycetaceae > Streptomyces > Streptomyces sp. NPDC026394. The sequence continues at coordinate 3,577 of NZ_JBVHPX010000015.1, read as the reverse complement.
GTGTGCTCGCTGTGTGCGGTCCGGCAGCCCGTAGCGCTGCGCAGCGTCCAGCCGTCGGCGTCGGTGACGAGGGTGGCGGTGTCGGCCATGATCCAGGGTTCCAGGGCGAGCAGCAGTCCGGGGCGCAGCTTGTATCCGCGGCCGGGCCGTCCGGTGTTCGCGACGTGCGGGTCCTGGTGCATGGTCGAGCCGATGCCGTGGCCGCCGAACTCGGTGTTGATCGGGTAGCCCGCCTCGCCGAGGAGCGTGCCGATGGCGTGCGAGAGGTCGCCGATGCGCGCCCCGGGCCTGGCGGCGGCGATGCCGGCGGCGAGGGCGCGTTCGGTCGTCTCGATCATCGCGACGCTCTCCGCCGGTCTGGCCTCGCCCACCAGAAAGCTGATCGCGGCGTCCGCGGCCACCCCGCGCTTGGCCACGGCGAGGTCGAGGGTCAGCAGATCCCCGTCCGCCAGCGTGTAGTGGTGCGGCCGCCCGTGGAGCACCCCGTCGTTGACGGCCGTGCAGATGTAGTGACCGAACGGGCCGCGCCCGAAGGACGGCGCGTAGTCGACGTAGCAGGACTGCGCCCCCGCCTCGGTGATCATCTCCTTGGCCCACTGGTCGATGTCCAGCAGGTTCGTCCCGACCGTGCTGCGCTGCCGCAACGTGTGCAGGATGTCCCCGACCAAGGCGCCGGCGTCCCTCGCACGCTCAAGGCGTGCGGCGTTCAGGATCTCGATCATGGTGGCCTCTCGCGTACGTCCAATAACTATCCCGGTCTAACTATACCGGTATTAGAATGGGCCCATGGTCAGGTTGCCGCTCACCCCCGCCGAGGTAGCACGCGGACAGCGCCTCGGCGCCCTGCTCCGCCAAGCCCGGGGCTGCCGCTCGATGCTGGACGTGGCGCTCGCCTCCCACATCTCGCCGGAAACCCTCCGAAAGATCGAATCCGGCCGCGTGGCCACCCCCGCCTTCCCGACCATCGCCGCGATCGCCGACACCCTCGGCCTGTCTCTCGACGCCCTCTGGGCCGAGATGAGCCGGGTGGAGGAAACCGCCGAGGAACAGTCGGTCCTGCCGGTCACACGGCATCCCTCGCTCGCTTCGTAACGCCGCGCTCGGAGAGTCGGCGGTTCACCGGCCGCGCTGCTCGGCCGGCGAAAAACGTGTGGGGGCAGGCGTCGTCGCGCCCCCGGGCCGAGGCGCCTGGTGCCGGTCGCCCGACGGGAGGCGACGGGCTCCCGGCCGTCGCCCCGCAAGAAGGGCGTCAGCCCTGGGGCAGGAGCGCCGGCACGTGCCGCCGGAGCGCGGGTCGGGACGGACTGATCGCAGCGTACGTGGCTGTCAGCGCGCCGGGACGGTGACTTCCTGGGTACCGAGGACGGCCAGCAGGTCGAGGAGGCCGGCGCTGTCGGTGCCGGCCGCGGGGGTGAACCAGAGGAGGCGCTGTCGGCCGTCCTCGCTGAACAGGTTGAGGCAGTTGACCTCGATCAGGCCGAGTGCGGGGTGGTCGATGCGTTTGCGGTCGTCGCGCCGGAACGCCACCTCGTGGTCGGCCCACAGAGCGGCGAATTCGGAGGAGGCGGCCAGCAGCGAGCTGATCATGGAGCGGACTTCGGTGTCCTTGGCGTCGCGCCGGGCGGCGGCTGCCCGCAGGTCGGCGACGAAGGCCCGCGACTGGCCCGGGTGGTCGGCCTCGGGGTACAGCCGCCGGGAAGCGGGTTCGGTGAACCAGCGGTACACGAAGCTCGCCCGAGCGCCCCGCAGGCCGGAGTGGTCACCGAGCAGCGCCACCGCCGGCCTGTTCTGTACGAGGGTGACGTGCAGGTCAGTGATGACCTGTGCGGGTGTCGAGGTCAGGCGGGTGAGCAGGTCGAGCATGCCGGGATGGACGTGCGAGGCGGGTCCGCCGTGCGCGGGGACCGGGCGGTCGGCCAGGCGGTAGAGGTAGTCGCGCTCGTCGGCGGTCAGGCGCAGGGCCCTGGCCAGCGCGGCGATCATCTGTTCGGAGGGCTGGGATCCGGCGCCGCGCTCAAGTTCGTTGTAGTAGTCCGCCGACGCGCCGGCGAGCTGGGCGACCTCCTCACGGCGGAGTCCGGGCACCCGGCGGCGGGGCCCGTGGGCGAGTCCCACGTCGGACGGTCGGATGCGGGCACGCCGCGAGCGCAGGAAGGCCCCCAGCTCGGTGTATTTCGCAGACCCCATGCCTGGCATTGTGCGCCCGGCCGGGCCGGCGACCCAGGGGATGCCATCCCCTGGTTACGTCGCCCGGCACCGCGCATCGTGGAGGCCATGACGGCAAACCATCCCCCTCCCGCCCATGTACCAGCCCCTCCCGTACCGGCTACCGCCACGGCGGGCGGGCGGGTCGCCGTCGTCACCGGCGGATCGCGCGGCATCGGCCGGGCGGTCTGCCGCAGGCTCGCCCAGGACGGTCTGGCCGTCGTGGTGAACTACGCCCACGACGCGGCTGCCGCCGAGGCGACGGCGGCGGCGGTCATCGCCGCCGGTGGGCGGGCCCTCTGTGTACGGGCGGACGTGGCGGACGAGGACGCGGTCACCGCCCTGTTCGACCGGGCGGAGCGGGAGTTCGGCGGTGTGGACTCCGTGGTGAACTGCGCCGGGCGGCTCGCCCTGTCACCGATCGCCGAACTCGACCTGGCGGTGCTCGACTCCGTACACCGCACCAACATCCGCGGCACCTTCGTCGTCGCTCAGCAGGCCGCCCGCCGACTGCGCGCGGGCGGCGCGTTCGTGGGGTTCTCGACCTCCGTGGTCGGCACCCGGTTCCCCGCTTACGGCGCGTACGCGGCGAGCAAGGCGGCCGTCGAGGCGCTCACCCTGATCCTCGCCCGCGAGCTGCGCGGACGGGACATCACCGTCAACACCGTCGCCCCCGGCCCCACGGCCACGGACCTGTTCCTCGAAGGCAAGACGCCTGGGCAGGTCGAGCAGCTCGCCAAGGCCCCGCCCCTGGAGCGGCTGGGCACCCCCGAGGACATCGCCCAGGTGGTCGCCTTCCTCACCAGCCCGGCAGGGCACTGGGTCAACGGCCAGATCCTGCGGGCCAACGGCGGCCTGGTGTGACCGGGAACGACACGTGCTGCGGGTCGGCTGCTCCTCGTCCCGTGACGGTTCCCCGCCCTCCCTGACGCCTGCTTCACCGCCGAGCCGATTCCCCGCCCCCCACTCCGGAAGAGCCGGAAGAAACCACATCAAGGAGAAACACCCATGCCTTTCGCCCACTTCAAGGTTCCCGCGGGCACCGTCACCGCCGACGACAAGAAGAAGATCGTCGAGCGCACCACCGACCTGTACGCGGAGATCTACGGCGAGCGGGCCCGCCCCACCACCGTCGTCCTGGTCGACGAGGTCGCCGACGGCGGCTGGGGCGTCGCCGGCGACGTCCTGACCGCCGCCATGCTCAACGGCGAAGCCTGACGAGACAGGAGCCCGGTCCGCGCGGGAGCGTGCGGGCCGGGCGAGTCGTGCGGTCGGTGGGTGCGGCAGTGCGGTGGGGTCAGCCGATGGGGTTGACGAAGGTGGCGGGGTGGGTGGCGCTGCGCTGGTCGACGAGGGGGCCCCAGGGCCATTT